>NZ_MJGS01000017.1:312624-312867 GCF_001864945.1 Frigoribacterium sp. MCBA15_019
CCGCGCCTCCTCGGCGGTGCGTGAGAGCCCGCCGGTGGACAAGGACGGCTTCGCGCGACCTGGGGCCGGGGCGTTCCGCACCGTGGCTCACCGGCTGACCGGCACACCGGCACCCATCACGCCAAAGACCCGCGCCTGTGCCTGCGCCGCGCCTGCACCCGCGCTGCACCCGCACCCGCACCGCGTCCGAAACCCCGCCCACGTCGGTAGCCCAACCCGCATCGGCCCGCCCCCCCCCCCCCC
>NZ_MJGS01000018.1:0-149778 GCF_001864945.1 Frigoribacterium sp. MCBA15_019
CCAGACTCCACCTCGGTGCAAAGGGCCGCAATCAGGAGTCCCAATAGGGGATCCGCCAGCGGGCCTTGTGAAGCTGACGAGTGTGATCTAGCTCGACTTCTCGGAATGCCCCACTTACGGTGGGCCTGTGAACCGACGTCTCTCCCTGGGTATCGCTCTTGCAACGGAGGGGGAGGCCGTTTTCTTTCCGGCTGGCTACGACATGTTCTGGGTTGCGGTCATCGCGGGGTCGATCTTGGCGGTGGTGTGGACGCTGGTGACTGTGCTCCGATCGTCTCTTTCTGATCGCGCCAAGGCCTTGTGGGTTGTTTGTGCTTTTGTTGTGCCGGCCGTTACTGCCCTCGCATGGCTCGTGCTCGGTGGGGATGCACGGAAGTCATCCCCGCGGCGGCTCTGACCGCCCATTGTCAGGCCCGGTGAACGATCGGCTCTTGACTCGCATGGTTCCGCAATCTGCTGCTCTGTCTTGTGCCTTGTTCTTCTCAGGGGCTCGTTCTGCCAAGCTCAGCTGTATCGAAGGGGGCTTCATGGATGAGGGATTGATGTACGACTTGTGTAGTCGTGCGCGCCGAGTTCAGTTCAGATCAGGCGGATCAGAGGCGAGCCTCCAAGGCCTGACTGATCTCATTCGTGCTGCTACCGATCCAGGGGGCCGCCGATCCGATCTCGAGCTTCAGCAAATGATCGAATCCGCTCCCCAGCCCGTTGGCTACAAGTACAGCCTCAAGCAGCTGGAGTCTCTGAGCGCGAGTAAAAGTGCCGCCCCTGGCCAGTTCACCGAGGAGGAGGCCGAGGAATATGCCGACGCGCAGGCGGCGTTGCTGCGGGCCATTGGCAAGGACAGCGGCGAACCGGTCAGCGGGCCAGTTGGCGTAGCGAAGAACGTGCTGGAGCAGCTGTTCTTTCGCTGGTTATGAGGCGACCTCTCCTTCGGCTGTAGGCGCCCGATAGCCGATCGCTTATAGGGCCGAGCTTACGGTCGTCGGGAGCTCAGCCAGCCCTGCCACCAGCGGCCATGTCTGCGTGCCCCTCCGGGGGCGGCCCAGTCGAAGGGTCGGAGGCCCTGCTGCTTCCTCTCCTCATCGATGCGATGCTCCAGGTCTTCAGACCAAGCGTCGAGGGCAGCGAGGTAGTCAGCGCGTTCAGTGCTCCAGGCCACGCCTAGCTCGTCGGTGAGGAGGTCGATGAGACCGCCGCCGTCTGGGTTCAATCGGTCCTCGCATCCAGAGACGAGGAGGAAGGAACCGTCTTCCTTGAGGAGCTCGGTGGCCGGCAGCATCAGGTGATACTCGAACGGCGAAAGAAACGGGACCTGGTCGCACTCCGCGACAACCCAGCAGCCCGCGTAGTCACCCCGCCCGATGCGTCCGCCGATACCGGCGTCAGGCCATGTCTCGAAACGTGGCACGGCCGCGCTTCGCGGGATGACCGGCCCTGTATCACCTGACGTGGGCGGGCTTCCCGGCTGCAGTTGCCGTCTGCGGAAGATCACGTCTCATCATCGTCCATCTTGCGGGACGAGCCGCAGCTCTGGACCTGCTTGCGCTGCCCGATAGCCGATCGGCGTCCGGACGCCACCGGCGCTAGTTCGTGGCGGGCTTGCTGAACAGGTTGACGACGTTGCCGTCGGGGTCGCGCAACAGTGCGGACCGGTTGCCCCACGGCATCGTGGTCGGTTCGAGGACGACGTCCTCACCCTTGGGCTGCAGCTCGGCGAACTCGCCGTCGACGTCAGCGACTTCGAACTCGATGAGCACGGATCTGTTCGTCGCAGGGGCCAGTGCGCCGTCGAGCACGGCGACGGTGGCGGTGCTCGCGATCGCGAGGTTCGCGCCCGGGCCGCTGAACTGGGCGAAGGCCGGTACGGGGCGCTCGGCTTGCTGGCCGGTGACCTGCTCGTAGAAGGCGACGAGGCCGTCGACGTCGTCGGTGACGATGCGGATGGAGGTGAATGACATGGGGTTCCTCTCGAGGAGCTGACGAGGTGTGAGCATCAGCGTCACCGAGCCTCGCGACAGCGTCCTGTCGGTGATTCCGGCAATCGCCGGTCGCGGATCAGTCGTCGATGACGGATCGCAGCCGCCCGGAGGGAATCGCGAGGTCCTCTGATCGCAGCGTTCGTCGGGGCGGGCGCTCGTCGGTCACCTCGACCGAGAGCATCCGGTCTCCCCGGAACGCTCGCACCCCGTCGCGGAGTCGACACCACGCGATCAGGTACCACTGCCGGTCCTTCCCGATCGACCCCAACGGTTCGACGTCTCGGGTGGAGTCTGCACCGCTGGCGTCCCGGTACCGAAGCCGCACGACACGGTCCGCACGGAGGGCCGCCGCGAACTCGGCCGGCACGACCGTGTCATCCTCGTCCTCCAGGAAATGGACCCGAGACGCGAGCGCGCGGGCGTGTGCAGCGTCCCGGTCCGGCATGACCGCGAGCAACTTCCGGGCGGCGGTCTGGGCGGGCTGCCGGAACGGGCTGTGTCGAAGGGATCCGAGCCCGATCAGCACTGCGAGGGCCTCGTCCACCGTGAACGCCGCTGGACCGAGCGTCGCTGACGCGTCGATCACGTACCCACCGGTTCGGCCGGGCTCTGCCCAGATCGGTAGGCCCGACTGCTGCAACGCAGCGAGGTCCCGCTCGATCGTGCGCACCGACACCTCGAACCGTTCCGCGAGACGACGCGCGCTTCGTGGCCGCGGTGACACGGCACGTAATTCCTCCACGAGGCCATAGAGCCGATCGGTCCGATTCACCGACCCATCATCCGCCAGGTCGCTCGCGGAACCATGTCGGCAGATCGGCCGCTGACGAGTGGGGCGAGGACGTCACGTCCTTCTGACGAAGGAATTCCTGGGTGGCCGGGGAAGAGGGGCCGCGGCACGGGCGGGCCGTGCCCGTGCCGCGACCCGAGCGGCTGCGGGGCGGGCGTCAGGCGGTGACGCTGATGCTCCAGGTCACACCGAACCGGTCCGTCAGCATGCCGAAGCCCGAGCTCCACGCCGACGCGGCCAACGGCTCGACGATCACGGCGTCCACCGCGAGGGCGTCCCAGTAGCCCCGGAGCTCTTCGAGGGTGTCCGAGCCGAGCGAGACGAAAAGGGCCTGGTCGGTGATGGTGATGCCGTTCTCCCGGCGGGTCGAACCGCCGCCGGCGATCGGTCCTTCGGTCTCGCCGGGGATGTCGTAACCCATGACGCGGAAGCCGTTCTCGGCGGCGACGAGGCCGAACACGACCTTGTCCGAGCCGGGCACCTCGGCCGGCATGCCGAAGTCCGCGTAGGTGTTGACGACGGTGTGGCCGCCGAACACTGAGTGGTAGAACTCCAGCGCCTGGCGCGCGTCGCCACGGAAGTTGAGGTGGGTGGTCGTCTGGATGGTCATCTCTGCTCCTTCGTCGATCGGGCCGGTGCGGCTCGACGGGTCAAGCGTCCCGCCCCTGTAGGTCAGGTTCTGGCCTAGATGGCGCATAAGGTCAGCACCGTGACGACGACCTCGCGCCTGCTGAACCTGCTGTCCCTGCTCCAGACCCGGCGGCACTGGCCGGGGTCGCTTCTCGCGGAACGTCTGGACGTCAGCGACCGAACGGTGCGCCGGGACGTCGACCGACTCCGCGAGCTGGGCTACGCCATCCACGCCACGATGGGCGTCGACGGCGGCTACCGACTGGACGCCGGCAGCGAGTTGCCCCCGTTGCTGTTCGACGACGACCAGGCCCTCGCCCTGGCCGTGGCGTTGCAGACCGCACCCGGCATCGATGCCCGCATCGGCGAGGCCGCCATCCGTGCCCTCGCCACGATCCGGCAGGTGATGCCCTCCCGGCTGCGTCATCGCCTCGACGCCCTGCACGTCACCACCGTCGGGCGTCCCGGCGACGCGCCCCCGAACCCCGTCTCCCTCGACGTACTCGTGACGGTGTCCGACGCCATCAGGGACCACGAGACCCTCCGTTTCGACTACCCGGCACGCGATGCCGCGGGTGACGACGAAGCGGTCGGTGGAGGTCGAGAGCTCCGCCCGCCCCGCCGTGTCGAGCCGCACCACCTGGTCGCGTCCCACGGCCGCTGGTACCTCGTCGGATGGGACCTGGACCGCGACGACTGGCGGCTCCACCGCGTCGACCGTGTTCGCCCGCGAACACCGAACGGGCCCCGCTTCACTCCGAGGGCCGTCCCGGGAGGGAACGTCGACGCCTTCGTGTCGGCACGCTTCAAGGGGTCGGACGTCGACGAGTGGGCCTGCCGCGGCACCGTCGTCCTGCACCTGCCGGCACACGACGTGTTGCCGTTCGCCGGCGACGGAACCGTGATCGCGGTGGACGACCAGCGGTGCACCCTCGAGGCGGGCTCCTGGTCGTGGGGCTCGCTCGCGGCGTCCTTCGGGCGGTTCGACGTGGCGATGGACGTGCTCGGTCCACCAGAACTGGCGGACGCGTTCGCCGCCCTCGCCGAGCGGTACGCCGCGACGAGCCAGCGCTAGCGGCTCAGCCCACGGGCCAGGTCGCAGAATTCGCGTCGTCGTCCTCGGGGACTCGCACCGCGCCTCCTGCGCGACGGACGTCCCCGCCTGCTCGCCGCCTCGGGAGGAGGGGTGAGCGGACGGGGACGTCGGTGTGGCGAGGGCTACTCGGCCCGGCGGCGACCGCGGATCGGGCCGACCACGCGACGACCGCGACGCGAGAGCGCCAGGCCGAGCGCGACCCCGAGCAGGGCCATCGCGGCGATGCCGAGCACCGACGCGCTGCCGGTGAAGGCCAGCTGCGTCGCCGACAGGATCATCGGGAACGACACCGTGACGACGGCTTGGACCGTCTCGCCGGCCGTGTCAGTCACGCGGTACTGCGCCGAGGCCTTCGAGTCGAAGCCCGCCGCGGGGGTGAAGACGACGTCGCCGTCGACGACCGTCCAGGTGCCCTGGTCGGGCACGGTCAGCGTGCTGACCCCGTCACCGGTCGCCGGGTCGACGATGACGACGGTGCCGCGGTCGAAGGTCGCGCCCTCGGTGGGGGCGTCGTTCGCCGTGACGTCGACGGTGACCGGGTGGTCGGTCGTGCCGCGCTGCTCGTCGTCGACTGCGACGGCCGCGCCCAGCACCGTGATGTCCACGGTCGCGCGGGCGGTCTGTCCCGCCTCGTCCGTCGCCGTGTAGTCGAAGGTGTCGACCCCGACGAAGCCGGCGTTCGGCATGTAGTCGTATGCGCCGTCGAGGTCGAGCGACACGGTGCCGTGCGACGGCTCGGACGCCAGGGCGACCCAGAGGGCCGACCCGTCGTCGTTGCGCATCACTCCGCCGACCCTGCCCGAGACGAGTCGCTTGCCGGCGATCGTCCTGTTCGAGTCGTTCACGGCCTTGACGCGCACGGTGATGGTGACCGTGGCGGTCGCGGTGCCGCCGTCGCGGTCGGTGACCGTGTACGTCACGGGGTCCTTCCCCGAGTACCCGGCGGTCGGCGCGTAGACCAGGCGACCGCTGGGGTCGATCGTGACCGTGCCGTGAGCGGCGGGGCCCGTCGAGGTGACGCGGAGGCCCGTGCCGAGGTCGTCGGCCAGCACGCCCGGGGCGTCGACGGTCAGCATCGTGTCGGCCGGCGTCGAGGCCGCGTCGTCGACCGCCGTCGGCAGCACCGTGATGGTGACGGCGCCCGTGCGGGTCTGTCCTTCACCGTCGGTCGCCGTGTACGTGAACGCGTCGGTGCCCGAGAAGCCGGCCTTCGGCGTGTAGACGTACGAGCCGTCGCGAGCGAGCTCGACCAGGCCGTGCGTCGGCGACGCGTCGAGCGTCGCGGTCAGCGAGCTGCCCGCGTCGTTCGAGAGCAGGCCGTGCGCGGCGTCGACGGTCAGCGGGGTGCCGGCGCGCGTGCTGCCGGTGTCGTCGACGGCCACGGCACCGACGACGACGGTCGCGGTGGCCTTCGTCGACCGGCCGGCCGAATCGGTCACGGTGTACTCGACCCGGTCGGTGCCCGAGAAACCGGCGACCGGCGTGTAGACGAACGACCCGTTCGACCGGGTGTCGATCGTGCCGTGCGCCGGGGTGCCGACGCCCGTCACGGTCAGGCCGGTGCCGAGGTCGTTCACCAGCAGACCCGGGGCGGGCACCGAGAGCGCGGTGCCGGCAGGCGTCGAGTAGCGGTCGTCGAGGGCGCGGGGCGTCACCGTGACGGTGACCGTCGCCGTGGCGCTGCCGCCGTCACGGTCGCCGACCGTGTAGACCACGATGTCGTCTCCCGAGAAGCCGGGGGCCGGTGTGTAGTCGACGGTGCCGTCCGGCGCGATCGTGGCCGTCCCGTGCGCGGCCGGGGTCGCCGCGGTGACGGTCAGGCCGGTTCCGACGTCGTTGCCGAGCACACCCGGTGCGGCGACCGTGACACGGTCACCGGCCACGACCGTGGCGACGTCGGGGGCGGCCTTGGGGCTGACCACGATCGTCACGATGCCCGTGCCGGTCTGACCGTTGCCGTCCGTGACCTCGTAGCCGAACGAGTCCTTGCCCGAGGTACCGGGCTTCGGCGTGTAGGTGTACGAGCCGTCGGGTGCCATCGTGACCGTGCCGGCCTTCGGCTGGTCGGTGACGACGGCGGTCAGGCCGGTGCCCTTGTCGTTCGCGAGCACGCCGTGGTCGGCGTCCACCACGAGGGGCTGGTCGGCCGTCGTGCCGCCCGCGGGGGAGTCGTCGACGACGATCGGTCCGACGTGGATCGTCACCGTGGCGACGTCCGACCCACCGGACGCGTCGGTGGCGCGGTAGGTCAGCTGGTCGGTGCCCGAGAAGCCGTCGGCGGGCGTGTAGCTGATCGTGCCGCCGGCCGCGATGGTCGCGGTGCCGTGCGCCGGGGCCTCCACGAGCTCGGCGCGCAGGTCGGTGCCGAGGTCGTTGCCGAGCACGCCGGGCGCCGCGACGGTGACCGGGGTGCCGGCCTTCGTCGAGGTCGTGTCGTCCACGGCGTCGGGCAGGACGACGATCGTCACGATGCCCGTGCTCGTCTGGTTCTCGGCGTCGGTCGCGGTGTAGGTGAAGCTGTCGGTGCCCGAGAAGCCCTTCGTCGGGGTGTAGACGTACGAACCGTCCTTCGCGACGGTCACGTCGCCGTGACGCGGGGTTCCGTCGAGCGCGGCCGTCAGGCCGGTGCCGCGGTCGTTCGAGAGCAGGCCGTCCTTCGCCGGCACGGTCAGGTCGCGACCGGCGGTCGCGGTGCCCCGGTCGGCCATGGCCAGGTCGCCGACGACGACCCAGGCGCGAGCCGTCGCGGTCTGCCCTGCGGCGTCCGTCACCCGGTACTCGAACGAGTCGGTGCCCGAGGTGCCGGCATCCGGCGTGTAGCTCCAGGTGCCGTCCGGGTCGACCGTCACGGTGCCGTGCGCGGGCGTGCCGTGGTCGGTCACGCGCAGCCCGGTGCCGAGGTCGTTGGCGAGCAGTCCGGCCGAGGCGGGCGTGGTCACCGTGGTGCCGTTCGGCGTGGTCGCCTCGTCGTCGACGGCCACCGGTTTCACGGTGATCGTCACCGTCGCCGTCGCGGTGCGGCCGGCGGCGTCGGTGGCCTGGTAGGTCACGGTGTCGGTGCCCGAGAAGCCGGGCGTCGGCGTGTAGCCGAACTCGCCGTTCGGGGCGATGGTCGCGGTGCCGTGCTGCGGGCCGGTCACGATCGCGGCGCTGAGGCCGGTGCCGAGGTCGTTGCCGAGGACGCCGGGACCGTCGACGTGAGCGTTGCCACCCGCGACGACGGTGACGGTGTCGTCGACGGCCTTCGGGGCGACGGCGACGGTGACCGTCCCGGTACTCGTCACGCCGTTCGTGTCGGTCAGCGTGTAGGTGAAGGTGTCGGTGCCCGAGAAGCCCTTCACCGGCGTGTAGACGTACGAGCCGTCGGGGTTGACGACGACGGTGCCGTTCGTCGGGGCCGTGGCGAGCGCCGCGCTGAGCGGGCCGCTGCCCCCGTCGTTGCTGAGCAGTCCACGCCCGGCGGGCACGTCCAGGGGCGAGCCCGCGACGGCGTCGACGGTGTCGGCCGAGGCGCGAGGCGCGACGGTCACGGTCACCGTGCCGGTGTCGGTGCCGCCGTTGCCGTCGGTGACGGTGTAGTCGACGGTGTCGGTGCCCGAGAAGTCGTCGGCCGGTGTGTAGAGCACGTCGCCCGCGGGGGTGACCGACGCGGTGCCGTGACCCGGCGTCCCGACGGCGGTGACCTTGGTGTCGATGCCGTCGTCGTTCGCGGTCAGGGCGCTGCCGGCGATGGTCGTCGGGGTCCCTGCGACCGCGGTGGCCGTGTCGTCGACGGCGGTGGGCAGCACGGTGAGCGTCACGGTGCTCGTGGTGCTCCGGCCTTCGGTGTCGGTCGCCGTGTAGGTGAAGGTGTCGGTGCCCGAGAAGCCGTCCGCCGGGACGTACCGGAACGAGCCGTCCCGGCCGAGTACGAGGGAGCCGTGCGAGGGTCCGGTCGCGACGGCGGCGGTCAGACCGCTGCCCGAGTCGTTCGACAGCACGCCCGAGGCGGCGTCGACCACGAGGGCCTGGCCGGCGCGAGCGGTCGCGACGTCGTCGCTGCCGGCCGGGGTGACGGTGATCGTGACCGTCGAGGTCGACGTGCCACCGCCTCCGTCGGTCGTCGTGTACTGGAAGGTGTCGGTGCCCGAGAAGCCCTTCGCGGGCGTGTAGGTGTACGAGCCGTCGGCCGCGACGGTGGCCCGGCCGTTCGCCGGCTGCGTGTTCGACGTCACGGTCAGGTCGGTGCCGGCGTCGTTGGAGAGGACGCCGGGGGCGCCGACGGTCAGGGTGGTTCCGGAGGCGGTGGTCCCGGAGTCGTCGGAGGCTGCGGCCGAGGACGCCGAGACGGTGTTGACGAAGGTGCAGACGACGTCGGTGCCGTCGGCGCTCGTCGCGGCGGGGAACGAGAACTGCGCGGTGTTGCCCGAGCCGGAGGCGACGGTCGCGTCGTCGTTGACGTTCGCGCACCGGTAGGTGGTCGAGTAGTCGGCGAGGCGGGTCGTGCTGTTGCCCGCCGTCTGCGAGACGGTGTACGTGCGGGCCGGGATAGCGAGTGCGGCGCCGGCCTTCTGGGCCTGGACCCCGGTCGCGTTGCCGGACGTCGTCGCGGTGGAGGGCGCTGACAGGTTGCCGCCGTCGACCTTGAGCGCGAACTGGTCGCCGGACTTCCAGCGGCCCGTGACATCCGCCTTGCCGGTCAGGGTGTTGGCGTAGTTGCAGCTCGCGAGGTCGGTGTACGAGGCGATGTTGCTGATCGCCGGCGTGGTCATGCGGCTGACCTCGGCACCCGAGCTCGAGTCGAGCTTGATGATCTGCATGCCGGACGAGACGTAGAGGTAGCCGTCGGACGAGAACGCGATGCCCGGGCTGTTGGTGCCGGTGGGCAGGTCGGTCAGCTTGGTGGCGGCGAGCGAGGTGGTGCCGGCCGTGGTCGGGATCGTCTCGTCGTTGAGGCGGTAGACCGCGTTGCTCGCCACGACGAAGAGCAGCCCCTGCGTGCTGAAGGCGAAGTCGCCGTTGCCGGCCTGCAGGCCGGGGATGCGACCGACGACGCCGATCTTGTCACCGGTCTTGGGGTCGTAGGCCGAGATCGTGGCCGGGTCGCCACCGGTCGCGTAGTAGTAGATGCCGGTGACCGGGTTGACCGCACCGCGCAGCGTCGAGGCGGGGGCGCCCGACGGGTTGGCGTTGGCGACGGTCGTGACCGCACCGGCCGCCGAGTCGTAGCGTGCGAGCGTGTTGCCGTTCGAGTTGTTCGCCTGGCCGTTGGTGAAGGCGTAGGCGTCGAGGCCGTTGCGTCCGACGCCGAGACCGTTGTTCGCGGGCGAGAACGGCGTGGCCGACCCGGCGATCACGTCGGACACCGTGTTCGCGGCGACGTTGATCGCGACGAACTGGCCCTGGCCCGCCGTGGCGTAGATCGTGTTCTGGTCGCACGAGAGCGCGGCCGCGGCCAGCGCGGGTGCCGGCGCGACGGCCTGCGTCACGGCGACGGCCGCCAGTAGGGAGGCGGTGGCGAAGGCCGCGAACGAGAGGGCGCGACGACGGGGGCGCACGGAGGCGCGGAGAAGCGACATGGGCTGGTGGTGTCCTCGGGTGGGGGCGTCCGGCCGGGTCGGATCCGGTCGGACGTCGGTCCTGCTCGACACGCGGGGGTTCAGGCGCCCGCGCGTCGCCCCCACGGGAACGGGGGCTCCACGGAAGTGGATGTTTCGACAATAAAGCTTCTTGTTTGTCGAATGGAGTCCCCAGAGCAGGGGTGATTTCGTCCGCCTTGTGGGGGACATCGGGGTACAAGGGCAGAGTGAGCGCGGGTCGCGGTGCCGAGGACGCGACCCGCGCCTCCTGGTGTCCTAGCGGCGGGGGCGACGCCCGCCTCGGCCCTGGCCGACGGTCGGGATCGACGTCGTGACGACCGCCACCGACGACGTGATGACCGCGAGCGAGGAGGTCGACAGGTTCGCCTGGGCGTGACCGGTCCGCGGGAACCCACGTCGGCCCGCGACGATCACGACGAGGCTGATCGCGACGATCGCCGCGGCCGCGAACGGCACCGTGGCGAGGCCCGACATCCCGTAGACCTGACCGCCGATCGCGGCACCGGCGGCGATGCCGACGTTCGAGCCCGCGTTGATCAGTGCGCCGGCGATGTCCGGGCTGACCCCGCCCGTGCGGATCGCCGCGGCCATGAAGAGGGTGCCGGTCGTGCCGTTGGCGGCCATCCACAGGCCGGCGACGACGAAGGTGCCGACGAGTGAGCCGTGCACGAACGGCAGGGCCGCGAGGGCGCCGATCATCACGGCGACCGCGACGATCAGGGTCTGGCGAGGGGCCCGGTCGACGAACGCGCCGGCCGCGAGCAGGCCGACCACGCCCGTACCGCCGAGCACGAGCAGGGCGCCGCCGACGAGGTCCTCGCCGAGGCCGGCTCCCGTCAGGTACGGACCGATGAAGGTGTAGACGACGTAGTGACCGGCGAAGAGCATGAGGTCGGCCACGACCACGGCCAACAGTCCCGAGCGCGCCCACGACCGCACCGAACCGACGTGCGGCGACGACTCGCCCTGGACGTGCGGCAGGAACAGCGCGGCCACGACGGCCAGCACCGCGGTGGCGACGGCGACCGCGCCCACGGCGGGACGCCAGCCGAGCTGGTCGCCGACCGTCGTCGCGAGCGGCACGCCCACGACGAAGCCCAGCGAGCTGCCCGAGTAGACGAACGCGATCGCGCGTCCGGCCAGGCGCGGCGGCACGATGCGCGTCGCGTAGGCCGACGCCACCGAGAAGAACAGGGCGTGCGCGATGCCGCCGACCACGCGGCCGGTCAGCAGCACGCCGAAGCTCGGCGCGAGCGCGACCATCAGGTTCGAGGCCGTGTAGCCGACCAGGGTCGTGACGAGCACGGCCTTGCGGGGGAACCGCGCGGTGGCCCAGGTGAGCGGCAGGGCGAGCGCGGCGACGGCCACGGCGTAGACCGTGACGACGACGCCCATCCGCGCCTCGCTCACGCCGAGGTCGGCGCTCATGGTCGAGAGCAGTCCGACCGGGCTCAGCTCGGTGGTGATCGCGAAGAACGTCGCCAGGCCGAGCACGGCGATGCCGACGACGCCCGAGGCGGTCAGGCGGTGCGGCTGAGGCGTGGGGCGGGTGTCGCGCGGGTGCCCGGTCGACGAGCGTCGGGGAGGCGCGGCGGCGGACGTGCCCGCGGCGGGCGTACGCACGGCGGGCGTGCTCGAGGTCTCGGGCGGGCGCTGAAGGGTGTCGGTCACGGGATTGCCTCCGGGCCCGTGGCGCGTGCGCACGACGATGATCTCGTCGGGGGCATCGTGGACGTCGGCGGCCGACTCGTGGTCGACCCCGGTCTGCACGATGCAGCACACTCGTCGCGGGCCATGCTGCTGGCGGGTGGATTGGGGGGATTGCCACTCCACGACGAGGGCGCTCATCCAGTGTGACATGCCACCCCCCGGGGCTCGCAAGGCCCCCGAACGAGAAACCGAACGCCGTTCGCTCGCGGCGAGCGGCGAGCGGCGATCGGGCGATCGTCGCCGCCCGTCGAGGACGAGGAGGCGCGGGTGGCGTGCCCGCGCCCCGTCACCGCGCGTACCCTGGTCGCCATGAGCACCGACACCGCCCCCGACCGCATCCTGATGTTCGGCGCCGAGTGGTGCCGTGACTGCCGCCGCTCGAAGGCGCTGCTCGACCGTGAGGGCGTGGCCTACGACTACGTCGACCTCGAGGCCGTCGCCGACGGGGCCGACCGCGCCTACGCCGTCAGCGGTCGCACGCAGATCCCCGTCGTGGTGTTCCCCGACGGCAGCCACCTGGTCGAGCCGACCGACGCCGAGCTCGCCGCCAAGCTCTAGCCCGGCACCGCCGCGCCGCAGCAGACCCTCCACCCCGCGCCGACTCGCCACTCCGCGCGCCGGCCCGCCACTCCGCCACGAAGTAGACAACCCGCCACGCAAACGTGTGGCGGGTTGTTCAGTTCGTGGCGGGGTGCGTCGGCAGCCGCTCGTACGTCGTGAGCGCGTCGTACGACTTCGCCGGGCCGCGCACCGTCCACCGCTCCTTGAACGACACCGGCGAGAGCACCCGGGTCTCGACCAGGTAGCTGTCCGGTGCGCACGGGTGGTGCGCCTCCCAGGCCCCCGACCGCAGGTCGAGGTCGACGAAGTGCCGGCCGTCGGCGAACCGCACGTCGAGCGAGCCGTCACCCCGGGCCGCGTAGCCGAGCCGCCGGGTGGCGGGCGTCCGCCGGTCGGCCACGACGAGCTCGCCGGCCTCGTCGTAGGTCGCCACGAGGTCGGAACCCGCCCGCGCCTCCTCGATCGTCGCCGTCCCGTCGAAGCGGGCGCGCTCGCCGGTGCGGTGGTCGTCGATCTCGCGCGTGACGGCCCACCGGCCGAGCAGCAGCGCGAGCGTCTCAGCCGGCATGCCGGTCGAGGAACTCGTAGACCTCGGTGTCCTCGACGCCGGGGAAGGTGCCGGACGGCAACGGTGCCAGCACGTGCGCGTGCAGGCGGGCGCTCGGCCAGGCCGCGTCGCGCCACCTCGCCGTGAGTCCGGCCGGAGGACGACGGCAGCACGACTCGTCGGGGCAGGTCGAGGTCTCGCGACGCTCGGTGTCGCGTCCGCGGAACCACTTCGCGTCGGCGAACGGCACGCCCACCGTGATCGAGAACTCGTCGTGCTCGGTCGTGCCGGTCTGCGACGCCGACCAGAAGGTGCCGGCCGGGGTGTCGTCGTACTGGTAGTGCTCGGTGGTGCGGTTCGTCCGGGCGAAGGCCGTGCGCGCGGCCCAGTGGCGGCAGACCAGCTGCCCCTCGACGGCCCCGGTGACGTCGGTCGGCAGGGGCAGCCCGTCGTTCTCAGCCGCCTTGGCGATCGCGCCGTCGCCCGTCACCCGCAGGAAGTGCATGCGGATGCCGAGGTGCGACGTCAGCAGGTTGCTCATTCGCATCGCGGCCGCCTCGTGGGTGACGCCGAAGCCGTCGCGGAAGTCCTCGACCGACAGGTCGCGCTGTGCCTTGGCCTTCTGCAGCGACTCGACCGCCGCACCGAGCGGCATGAGGCAGGCCGACGAGAAGTAGTTGATCTCGAGCCGTTGCTTGAGGAACTCGGCGTAGGTCGAGGGCCGTTCGTGGCCGAGCAGACGGTGCGCCATCGCCTGCAGGGCCAGCGCCCGCAGACCGTGACCGCCCGGGATCGAGGCGGGTGGCAGGTAGATGCGCCCGTTGGCCAGGTCGATCACCGAGCGGGCCGAGTGCGGCAAGTCGGAGACGTGCATGATCTCGAGCCCCAGGCTGCGGGCCATGCGGCTCACGCTGCTGTGCGACAGGGCGCCCGAGGTGTGGCCCACGGTGCGGAGCAGGTCGGCCGCCGCCTCCTCGACGTAGGGCAGGTGGGAGTCGCGCCCGCGCATCCAGAGCCGCAGCTCGGTGTTCGCCCGCCGCGCCTCCTCGGGGGTGGCGCTGGCCTCGCTGTGCCGGCGGGCGAGCTCGCGGTGCAGCCCGAGGATCGTCTGCAGCACCGGCGTGCTCATGCCCTTGTTCGCCTTCACGTCGGGCAGGCCGAGCGACCGGTACAGCGTCCCGCGCTGCGCCTGAGCCAGCTCGATCTCGAGGGCCGCCCGCTCGCTCGGCGGCTCGGCGGCCAGCAGCGTCGCGAGGGGCACGTCGAGGGCCGTCGCCAGCGCTCGGACCAGCCCGATCTTGGGCTCGCGACGACCTGTCTCGATCAGCGACAGCTGGCTGGCACTGACCTCGACCCGCGCCGCGAGCTGGTCAAGGGTCAGGCCACGGGCCGTGCGGGCGTGCCGCACCGCCTGGCCGAGCAGCAGGGGGTCGGCATCGACCACGGGGCACCCCTCTCGGGCGGTCTTCTTTGACGATCGCGAAAGAACACCTGATCTTTACGCACCGGGCATCTGCAGATCAAGAGAGCGGGCCTCCATCGTGGAGAAGCACCCCTTTCGACGACGAGAGAAGAGATGATGGCACCGACCCCCACCGCCGACCCGGAGCCGCTCGGCGACACCACCGCCCGGTACGACGACCGCCAGGCCGAGTGGGCCGGGCGCATGGCGCTCGCCGAGGCGATGATCCCGGTGATCGGTCGGCTGTGGCGCCGCGACGGCGTGGTCGTGTCGATCCACGGACGCAGCCTGCTCGACCGGTCGCCGGTCGGCGTGCTCAAGCTGCACCGCTTCGCCCGCCAGCTCGACGACCACGTGCTCGATCCCGCCGAGACCCTGGCGGTGCTGCAACTGCTCGACGGCCTCGAGCTCGGCCCGGCGTCGATCGACCTCGCCCGGCTGAGCGCTCGGCACCGGGCCGCCCGCGACGAGCAGCCAGTCCGGTCGTTCGTCGACGTCGTGCACGCCGAACTCGCCGACGTGGTCGGACGCCGGGGCGACGGCGGGCCCCCGCCCCGCGACGTCGTGCTCTACGGCTTCGGCCGCATCGGTCGGCTCGTCGCACGGCTGCTGATCGAGCACGCCGGCGACCGCGGCGGTGCGCGGCTCCGGGCGGTCGTCGTGCGTCGGGGCTCGGCCGACGACCTCGTCAAACGGGCCAGCCTGCTGCGCCGCGATTCGATCCACGGCCCGTTCGCGGGCACCATCGTCGTCGACGAGGCGGCCGACACGATCGTGGCGAACGGCACGACGATCCAGGTGATCTACTCGGACGACCCCGCGACGGTCGACTACGAGCGGTACGGCATCCGCGACGCGATCGTCGTCGACAACACGGGTCGGTGGCGCGACGAGCCGTCGCTGCGACGACACCTGGAGGCGCGGGGCACGTCGCGCGTGCTGCTCACGGCCCCCGGGAAGGGCGCGATCCCGAACGTCGTGTTCGGCGTGAACCACGAGACGGCAGGTGACGACGTCGTGGTCGCCGCGGCGTCCTGCACGACGAACGCGATCACGCCGGTGCTGGCCGTGCTGGACGACCGCTGGGGCGTCGAGTCGGGACACGTCGAGACCGTGCACGCGGTGACGAACGACCAGAACCTGACGGACAACTTCCACCCCGGTGACCGGCGGGGGCGGTCGGCTTCGCTCAACATGGTGCTCACCGAGACGGGGGCGGCGAAGGCCGTGGCCGAGGTGTTGCCGCAGCTCGCCGGGCGCCTGACCGGCAGTGCGATCCGCGTGCCCACGGCGGACGTCTCGGTCGCGGTGCTGAACCTGCGGCTGAGGACGCCCGTCGACCGTGACGAGCTCAACGCACACCTGCGTCGGGCCTCTCTCGACTCGCCCCTGCGCCGCCAGATCGACTACGTCGAGTCGCCCGAGGTCGCGTCGACGGACTTCGTCGGCTCGCGCCACGCGGGCGTCGTGGACGGGCTGGCGACGGTGGTGTCCGGGGACGGCGACGGCGACGAGGACGGGGGCGGCGACGGGGCGGGCGGCCACGGCTCGGGCCGCCGCGTCGTGCTCTACGTCTGGTACGACAACGAGTTCGGCTACAGCTGCCAGGTCGTCCGCCTGCTCGAGCACCTCGCCGGAGGAACGCCCCCGTCCCTGCCCCGTCCGGCCCGAGCCGCCTCCGGCTCGGCCGACGAGGCCGCACCCGCGACGCTCGACGTGTCCCGGACTACATCCCCCTCCCGGGCTGATCCGGTACGTACCGGATCAGGTGAAGAGGGAAGTACATCCCGGTCGGCGGCGGCGCCGCTGACCGAACCGACCGACGACCTGCTCGACCTGACCCTGGAGGCCACGCGATGATCACCACCCGACCCCTCGACCCCGGCGTCCTCGGCGACGCGACCCGCGCCTCCTCGGGCGACGCGACCCGCGCCTCCGGCAGCGACGCGACTCGCGCCTCCTCGACCCCGCCGTCGGCAGCGCCGACCGACTGGGCACGGACCGCGCGCCGTCGCCACGTGCCCGCCCCGTCGTGGGCTCCCCGCGCCCTGGTCGCGTGGGTCGCCGAGCAGGTCGACCTGCTCGAACCCGACGGCGTGCAGTGGATCGACGGCTCGGACGCCGAGGCCGAGCGACTGACGGCCGACCTCGTCGCGAGCGGGGCGTTGATCCCGCTGAACTCCGACCTGCGTCCCGGCAGCTACCTCGCCCGGACCGACCCCGGCGACGTCGCCCGCGTCGAGGACCGCACCTTCATCTGCACGACCGATCCCGCGGGTGCCGGCCCGACCAACAACTGGCGCGAGGCCGGTGCCATGACGCGCGAACTCCGGCCGTTCTTCGCCGGTTCGATGCGCGGGCGCACGATGTTCGTCGTGCCGTTCAGCATGGGCCCGGTCGGCGGCCCGCTCTCGCAACTCGGCGTGCAGCTGACCGACTCGGCCTACGCCGTGCTCAACCTGCGCATCATGGCGCGCGTCGGCTCCGAGCCGCTGGCCGCGTTCGGCGGCGCCGACGGAGACGTGCCGTTCGTGCGCGGCGTGCACAGTGTCGGCTACCCCCTGCGCGACGTCGTCGGCACCGCCCGCGACGACGTGGCCTGGCCGTGCAACGAGACGAAGTACATCACCCAGTTCCCCGAGACGCGCGAGATCTGGTCGTTCGGCTCGGGCTACGGCGGCAACGCGCTGCTGGCCAAGAAGTGCTTCGCGCTGCGCATCGCGTCGACGATGGGGCGCGACGACGGCTGGCTCGCCGAGCACATGCTGCTGATCAAGGTCACCAGCCCCGAGGGGCGAGCCTTCCACGTCGCCGCGGCGTTCCCGTCGGCCTGCGGCAAGACCAACCTCGCGATGATGCAGCCCACCCTGCCCGGCTGGCGGGTCGAGACCCTCGGCGACGACATCACCTGGATGAAGCCCGGCGCCGACGGTCGTCTGTGGGCGATGAACCCCGAGACCGGGTTCTTCGGGGTCGCCCCCGGCACGGGCGAGGCGTCGAACCCGATCGCCGTCCGCACCCTGCACGCGAACACGATCTTCACGAACGTGGCGCTGACCGACGACGGCGACGTCTGGTGGGAGGGGCTGACCGACGAGGCGCCCGAGCACCTGACCGACTGGCAGGGGAACGACTGGACCCGCGCCTCCTCGTCTCCGGCCGCCCACCCGAACTCGCGCTTCACCGCGCCGGCCGAGCAGTGCCCGTCGCTCAGTCCCGACTGGGACGCGTTCGACGGCGTGCCGCTCGACGCGATCGTCTTCGGCGGGCGACGGGCGACGAACGTGCCGCTGGTGACCGAGGCGCGGTCGTGGCAGCACGGCGTGTTCGTGGGCGCGACGGTGGCGTCCGAGCAGACCGCGGCGGCCGAGGGCGTCGTCGGCGAGCTGCGGCGCGACCCGTTCGCCATGCTGCCGTTCTGCGGCTACGACATGGGCGACTACTTCGCGCACTGGCTGCGGCTCGGGGCGGAGCTCGGCGACCGGGCGCCGCGGGTGTTCCAGGTCAACTGGTTCCGCAAGGGTGCCGACGGCTCGTTCCTCTGGCCAGGCTTCGGCGAGAACTCGCGGGTGATCGCCTGGATCGCGGGTCGCCTGGCGGGCAGCGCCGACGCCGTCGAGACGCCGCTCGGCCTCGCCCCCGCGCCGGGAGCCCTCGACCTGACCGGTCTCGACCTCACCGAGGAGGCGCTGGCCGAGTCGTTCGCGGTCCCCCCGGACGCCTGGCTCACCGAGTGCGACCTCACCGCCGAGTTCTTCGGCCGCTTCGGGTCGACCCTGCCGGACGCGCTGTGCGACGAGCTGGCCGCCCTGCGCGCCCGACTCGAGGCCGCCGCTGCCGCTGTCGTGCCGACCGCACCTGCGGCCGGGCCGACCGCCGGTGCTGCCGCGCCGGCCGCGGGCGCGGCCGCGCCGGCCGTGGGCGCGGCCGTGCCGACCGCGGGCGCAGCAGGCACGCCGGCTGGCTGACGGGGCCGACGACTCCCGCCGCCCGTGATCAGCGGGTGACGGGCCCCGGGGGCTCCGCGTCGTGGGGACACGGAGCCCTCAACACGACACCGCACCGCGTTTCGTGCACCGCACCCGGACTAGTCGGGGTGCCGTGCACGAAACGCGGTGCGGTGCGGTGCGTCGTCGGGCCGGCCCGACGCCGAGACCTAGTGGCGCGTCGGGTCGTCCGAGTCCTTGGCGACCGTGACCTTCTCGCCGTCGATCTCGTCGCGTTTGGCCTTCTCGGCGTCGCCGCGGGTCTTGGCGAGGCTGGCGACCGTGGCGACCGTGATGGTGGCGCCGATGAAGAGCAGCGAGAACCAGATCGGGATCTCGGGCACCCAGAGCAGCGGCTCGCCGCCGTTGATGAACGGCACCTCGTTGACGTGCAGGGCGTGGAAGACGAGCTTCACGCCGATGAACGCGAGGATGATCGCGAGACCCTGCGACAGGTAGACGAGACGCTCGAGCAGTCCACCGATCAGGAAGTACAGCTGACGCAGACCCATCAGGGCGAAGGCGTTGGCGGTGAAGACGATGTACGCCTCGTTGGTGAGCCCGTAGATCGCGGGGATCGAGTCGAGGGCGAACACTAGGTCGACGAAGCCGATCGCGATGACACAGAGCAGCAGCGGCGTGACGAAGCGCTTGCCGCCCTTCTTGACCGTGAACTTGTCCTCGTGGAACTCGTCGTCGACGGGCAGCACGCGGCGGGCGATCTTGACGAACGCGTTGTCGGCCGCGTTGCCGCCGTGGTCGCCCTTGATCTGCTGGTAGGCCAGCACGAAGAGCAGGGCACCGAAGAGGTAGAAGACCCACGAGAAGTTCTCGATCAGGGCGGCGCCGGCGGCGATGAAGCCCGCGCGCATGATCAGCGCGATGACGATGCCGATCATCAGCACCTTCTGCTGGTACATGCGCGGCACGGCGAACCCGGTCATGATCAGCAGGAAGACGAACAGGTTGTCGATCGAGAGCGCCTTCTCGGTGAGGTAGCCGGCGAAGTACTCGCCACCGAAGCCCCAGCCGCTGACGAATCCGATGCCGACGCCGAAGAGCAGCGCGAGACCGATGTAGAACGCCGACCAGCGGGCGGACTCGCCGATCGTCGGCTCGTGCGGCTTGCGCACGTGGGTGAAGAACTCGAACACGAAGAACGCGATGGTGACGGCGATCGTGATGAGCCAGGTGGTCAGTGAGACGTCCACGGGGATGCTCCGGGTGGGTCGGGCTGATGAGGCGGGTCGGGCTGCGCGGCGCGATCGGTCGAACAGCGGAGAAGGCTCCTGAGAAGACGGTACGTGGGGGTCCGCTGGGGGCGTGCCCTCAAGCGACCGTGACAGTGCTGAGAAGCTGCAGTGCGTGCAAGGCTCTCACCCCGTCAGCAAGGCGTCATCAAGGCGTTATCCAGGCGGCAACGGCGCCAGAGGCGGCGGCCGCCGCGGCAGGTGCACCCCGGCCAGCATGCAGCGCACCGACCCGCCGGCCAGCTCGATCGTGGGCACCTCCAGCGGCAAGGGTCGGGCGTGCCGCGAGACCGTCCGGCGCTGCGTCGGCGTCAGGGACGCCCAGCCGCGTGCCGAGATCGCCAGCAGGGGCCCGTCGGCCCCCTGCAGTTCGAGCGCGTTGCCGGCGAACTCGCCGAGCTGGGCGCGGGTCAGGGCGACCACCTCGCGTCCGGAGGCCGACAGGCGCTCGGCCACGCGCCTCCGTTCGCTCGTCGACTCGATCGACTCGAGGCCGACCAGGGCGAAGCGCGACGCCACGCTCATCATGACGTTCGTGTGGTAGATCGGCACGCCCGTCGCGTCGGTCGCGGTGAAGGTCAGGGGCTCGTGGCCGAGGTCGGAGCAGACCAGGGCGACGGCCGCCCGGTCGGCGCGGTGCGAGAGCGCGACGTAGGCGACGCGCTCGACGTGGTCGAGGACGAGCGCGCCGGTGCCCTCGACGACGATCCCGCGCCGTTCGAGCGGCGAGTGGTCGAGCACCTCGGTCACGAGGTACCGCTCGCGCAGCAGGCCGACGACGTCCGTGCGTCGCTCGCTGCGGCGGTTCGGCGAGTGCATCGGGTACAGCACCAAGCGGCCGTCGGCGTGCGTCGAGAACCAGTTGTTCGGGAACACCCCGTCGGGCCGGTCGGTCCGCTCGTCGTCGACGAGGTGCACCGTGACGCCCGCCGCGCGCAGTGCCTCGGCCGCCCGGGTCACCTCGTCGAACGCGCGCGCCGCGAGCTCGACCCGGGTCGCGTCGACGTCGGCCGGGTCGGTCTGGAACGCGTTGTCGGCGGCGGTCTGCGGGTTCGGCGTGAAGTGGTGCGGCCGCACCATGACGACCGCGGCGGGGGACTGGACGGTCGTCCGCGCCTCCTCGTGAGCGCTTCGGGTGCGCGAGGAGGCGCGGAGTGCGGGGGGCGCCGTCGTCGCCACGACGGTCGAGGGGGACGAGGAGGCGCGGGGCGGGGGAGCGAGGGTCGTCACGACGGTCTCGGCGCGGTTCGTGCGGCGGGTGCCGGTCCGGGTCGGCCGACGACTCAGACGCCGACGGGCCGACGGGCGGCGACGAGGCCGAAGAGGTCCTTCGGGTCGTCGGGATCGGCGACGAGGTCGATCTCGACGGCGTAGTCGGTGCCCACGACGTCCTCGCGCAGGTACTTCAGGGCGCAGACGTCCTCGATGGCGAAGCCGACCGAGTCGAAGATCGTGATCTGCTCGTCGCTCGTGCGCCCGGGGCGCTGCCCGGCGACGACCTGCCACAGCTCGGTCACGGCGAAGTCGGCGGGCTGGTGCTGGATCTCGCCCTCGACGCGCGTCTGCTCGGGGTACTCGACGAAGACGTCGGCCCGGCGGAGCGTCGCGGGGTCGAGCTCGGTCTTGCCCGGGCAGTCGCCGCCGATCGCGTTGACGTGCACGCCGGGGCGGACGGCCTCGTCGGGCAGCACGACCGCGTTCTGCTTGTCGGCCGTGCAGGTCGTGATCACGTCGGCGCCGTCGGCCGCCTCGCCGGGGCTCGCGCACACCGTGATGTCGAACCCGAGCGGCTCGAGGTTGCGGACGAACTTCGCGGTGGCGCGGGGGTCGACGTCGAACACGCGGACCGTCTCGAGTCCGAGGGAGGCGCGCATCGCCAGGGCCTGGAACTCGGCCTGCGAGCCGGCACCGATCAGGGCGAGCACGCGCGAGTCGGCCCGGGCGAGGCGCTTGGCGGCCATGGCGCTCGTGGCGGCGGTGCGGAGCGCCGTGAGGATCGTCATCTCGGCGAGGAAGGTCGGGTAGCCCGTGTCGACGTCGGCGAGCACGCCGAACGCGGTGACGGTCTGGTAACCGCGGCCGGGGTTCGACGGGTGGCCGTTCACGTACTTGAAGCCGTAGGTCTCGCTGTCGCTGGCGGGCATCAGCTCGATGACGCCGATGGGGCTGTGCGAGGCGACGCGGGGCGACTTGTCGAAGGCGGGCCACCGGGCGAAGTCGCGCTCGAGGGCGGTCACCATGCCGCTGGTGATCGGGCCGACGCCACGGTCGGTGACCCATCGGATCATGTTCTGCACGTCCACGAAGCGCACCACGGCGACCTCCTCCTGCTCGGCCCGGCTCGGTCGTCGCGTCCGGGTGGCACCACGCTAGGACTGGGCGATGTGCAGCCACAATCACCATCGAGCGCCATTTCGCACGTTCGATCACCCGGTCTGCCTACTCGTGCTGTACGTTTCGGGTCATGGCGGATCTCGACGAACTGGACCGGCGCCTCCTGGCCGCCTTGCGCGTCGACGCACGCGAGTCGGCGGCGAGCCTCGCGCGACGGTTGGGCGTGACGCGGGCGACGATCACCTCGCGGCTCGACCGGCTCGAGGCGACGGGCACGGTGCTCGGCTACACCGTGCGGGTGCGTGAGGCCGACGACCCCGACCTGATCCGCGCCATCGGCTTCATCGAGATCGAGGGCCGGTCGACCGACCACGTCATCCGGCAGCTGCGGGGCTTCCCCGAGGTGGCGTCGCTCCACACCACGAACGGCGGCTGGGACCTCGTCGCCGAGCTGCGCACGTCGTCGCTCGGCGAGTTCGACCGGGTCCTCGCGCGCATCCGCAGCGTCGAGGGCGTCGTCAACAGCGAGACGAGCCTGCTGCTCAGCTCCGTCCTCCGCTGACCCGGTGCCCGCCCGGCGGCCGTCGCGTCCCCTGTCGAGGCTGCCCGGTCCACCGGGCGAAGGAGGCGCGGGCCGGCTTCCTCAGGCACCCTGGACAGGGTGAGCCCCGCGTCCGAACCCCCGCCGTCCCCCGCCCCGCCCGAGCTCCGCGTCGACCCGGCCCCTGTCGCGTACAGCGGCCCGACCCGCTCCGAGGAGCGCCTGCTCGCCCCCGACCTCGCCCGGGGTCTGGCCCTGCTCGGCATCGCCCTCGCGAACTGCGTGTACTACATCGGCGGCCGCGACCTGGGCCCGTTGGCCCGGCCGGTCGACGGCACCGCGGGGGATCGTGTCGTCGACGTGCTCGTCGGCCTCCTCGTGGACAACCGCGCCTTCCCGCTGTTCACGATCCTCTTCGCGTACGGCTTCACCGTGATGATCCGGCGCCAGGCGGCACGGGGTGTGCCGTACGGCAGGGCGCGATCCCTGTTGCTACGTCGCAGCCTCTGGTTGGCGGTCTTCGGCGCCGCCCACGTCGTCCTCCTGTTCGAGGGCGACATCCTGCTGAGCTACGGCTGCCTCGGCATCGTCCTCGCGCTGCTCTTCGCGGCCCGGGACACGACGTTGACGGTGCTGGGCTGGTCGCTCGCGGTCGTCTTCGTCGTCACGGCCGGCTTCGACGGGCTGCCGCAGGGGTCATTGGACGCCGGCCTGCCCGGCCTCGATCCGGGCACGTTCCTCGGTGCACTGCTCTGGCGCGTGGTGGCCCTGCTCGCGCTCGTGTTGGGTGCCCCGTTCGTGGCGGCGACCTTCGTGCCGCTCGCCGTCATCGGCACGCTGCTCGGCCGCCGTCAGGTGCTCGAGCGCCCCGTCGAGAACCTCGGCCTGTTCCGTCGTCTCACGCTCGTCGGCCTCCCGGCCGGCGTGCTCGGCGCGGTGCCCCTCGTGCTCGCCGCCGTCCAGGTCTGGCAGCCGCCGTGGTGGGCGCTCTACCTCCTCGGCATCCTGCACGGGGTCAGCGGCGTCGCGGGCGCCCTGGGCTTCTTCGGCGCGGTCGGTTGGTTCGTCGCGAACCGCACCCGCGCCTTCTCGGCCGCGACCGGCCCGGTCGTCACCGGCCCTGTCGTCAGCGGCCCGGTCGTGCGTGCCCTGGCGGCCGTGGGCCGGCGCTCGCTGACCTGCTACCTCCTGCAGTCGGTGCTGTTCGTCCCCCTGCTCGCTCCGTGGGCCCTCGGGCTCGGTGTCGGGGCGGGCACCCTCCGGGTCAGTCTGATCGCCGTCGGCGTCTGGCTCGTGACCGTCGTCGTGGCGGTCGCCCTCGAGCGAGCGGGGCGTGACGGCCCCGCCGAGTGGTTGCTCCGCCGGCTCAGCTACGGCCGCAGACCTGAGCCCCTGCCGGTCCGGCTCCCGGGCTGATCCGGTCCGTACCGGATCGACGACACCGCGACGCCCGCCGCCGGTGCGGTGCCGCGCGATCGAGGTCGGGCGAGCGGAGGAGGCGCGGGCCGGCTCCCCGAGGCGCCCGCGACCAGGCGCCCGAGACCAGGCGCCCGAGACCAGGCGCCCGAGACCAGGCGCCCGCGACCCGGCGCGCTCAGACCGCGCCGCGCCTCCCGGCGACGATGCTCTTCAGGGCCTCGTCGAGGTGCGGGTGGGTGAACTCGTACCCGCCGTCGATGAGGCGCTCGGGCAGCACCCACCGGCTCTTGAGCACGAGCTCGGTCTCGGTGCGCAGGACGGCCGTGCCGAGTTCGAGCATCCAGCGCCAGGCGGGCAGGCCGAACGGCACGCCGAGCACGCGGCGCAGGGTGCGCATCACGGTGCGGTTGTCGCTCGGGTTCGGCGACGACAGGTTGAGCACGCCGTCGACCGACTCGTCGCCGCGGGCGAACCGGATCGCCCCGAGCACGTCGTCGACGTGGATCCAGCTGAACTTCTGCCGCCCACCGCCACGACCCTCGTGGTGGTACGTGCCCGCTGCGAGTCGTGCCCGGGTGGCGGGCCAGGGGCCGTCGAGCTGCGGCCCGCCGAGACCCGCCCGCACGAGGTTCATCAGCGGGACGAGCGCGCTGCCGTCGCCCAGCACGATGGCCATGCGCAGGGCGACGCGGCGGGTGGCGGGCAGCTCGCCCGAGAAGAACTCGGCCTCCCACGCCGTCGCGACGTCGACCGAGAACCCCGAGCCGATCTCGCCGCCCGACTCCGTCATCGGGCGGTCCTCGGCGTGCCGGTAGATGGTCGCCGTCGACGAGTTCATCCAGACCCGGGGAGGCGCGGTGCACGCGAGCACCGCCTCCTTCAGTTCGCGCGTGGTCTCGACGCGTGAGCGCACGATCTCGTCGCGGTTCTCGGGGCCGTAGCGGCAGTTCACGCTCTTGCCGGCGAGGTTGACGAGCAGGTCGGCCCCGTCGAGCAGCGCGGTGATGCCGGCGGTGTCGCCCCACGAGGCGTCGGGTCCGTGGCGGCCGATCAGGCTGACGCGCGCGCCCTCCGCGCGGAACGCGGCAGCGAGGTGCTGCCCGATGAAGCCGCTGGCTCCGGCGAGGACGATGTGGTCAGTCATGGGGCTCACGCTAGGGGACCGACCGGTCTCCGGCCGCCCGATCCTTCGACGTCGAGAAGTCCTCACCTGTGGGGTGCCCGTTAGCCTCGTCGGCATGAACCATCCCCTGGTGACCGCCGCCGAGCTCGATGCGACCCTGACGGGCGGGGGAGCAGTGCGCCTGCTCGACGTCCGGTGGCGGCTCGACCGGCCGGACGGCCGTCCCGCCCACCGCGAGGGGCACCTGCCCGGCGCGGTCTACGTCGACCTCGACTCCGAGCTCGCCCGGCACGGCGAACCCGTCGAGGGGCGGCATCCGCTGCCCGACCGGGCCGACCTGCAGGCCGCCGCCCGGCGGTGGGGGCTCCGCGACGGCGACGCCGTCGTCGTCTACGACGACCTCGGCGGACAGTCGGCGGCTCGCGCGTGGTGGCTGCTGCGGGCCTCGGGCATCGCCGACGTGCGTCTGCTCGACGGGGGACTCGCGGCCTGGACGGACGCGGGCCTGCCCCTCGAGCAGGGCGACGCGGAGGTCGTGCCCGGCGACGTCACCCTCGGCGACGACCCGTGGCCCGTGATCGACGCCGACGCGGCAGCCGCCTGGCCGGGCACCGGCGTGCTGGTCGACAGTCGGGCCGCCGAGCGCTATCGCGGCGACGTCGAGCCGGTCGACCCGCGGGCCGGTCACGTCCCGGGTGCCGTCAACCTGCCCACGGCGGGCAACCTCGACTCCACGGGTCGGTTCGTCGACGCCACCGCGCTGCGCGCCCGGTTCGAGGAGGCGGGGGTCACCCCGGCAACGCCCCTGGCCGTCTACTGCGGGTCGGGGATCACCGCGGCCCACAACGCCCTGGCCGCGACGATCGCCGGATTCGACCCCGTGCTCTTCGCCGGTTCGTGGAGCGCCTGGTCGAACGACCCCACGCGCGCCGTCGCCACCGGCGGCCGCCCCGGGTGACCGAGGGGTGGGGCCGTGGTCAGTCGGCGTGGCCCGGGACGGGGACGTCCGTCCGGTCGTCGACCACGGCGTCGACGGCCGTCCGGCGCAGGGCGTCGATGCCGTTCATCGCCGAGCCCTTCTGCTTGTAGCCCCCGGACGAGGCGAGGACCTCGCCGTTGCCCGCCGTCAGGTCGAAGCGGTACTCGCCCGAGGCGTCCTGGGTGACGACGAAGGTGCCTGCCATGTGGGTCCCCTTGCACGAAGTGGTGCACGCGCTCTGCGTGGCGACAGCATAGGGCCGCACCCCGACCGAGGGGCGCCCTGCGTCGCCGAGCCGACCTGCGCCTCCCCGCCTTCGATCACGCCGACCGTTTGACATGTGAAATGCAACATGGCATGCTGGGCGAGTCGGTGCGGCCGCCCGCGAGTCTCGTTCCCCCCTCCGAGACCGGGCGGTCGCGCCGGTCCGTCTCGATCGTGCATCGAGCAGACGAGAGCGCCCGGCCCCGGATGGCAGTCGCGGGGTCGGGCGCTCTCGTCGTTCCGGGCGACGGCCCGGCACAAGTGCCGCGTCAGTCGGCCAGCAGGACCGCCATGGCGCTCTTCAGGGCCTCGCGGTCGCGACGCAGCTTGGCGACCTCGGCCTCGAGTTCGGCGACGCGCTCGGCGGTGGCGGCCGATCCCGAACCCGGGGGCCGACCCCGGCGCGGGGCTGCCGCGGTCGAGGGGGCGGCCTCGTCGTCGTCCGAGGTGACGTCGAGTTCTTTCTCGACCGCGTCGTTGGGTGCCGGCGTCGGGGCGATCGACCGCTCGTGGGCCCGGATCCACCCGCGCAGGGACTGCTCACCGACCTCGAACTCGGACGCCGTCTCGCGGATGATCGCCCGGTTGCCCGGCTCGGCCTCGCGACGTTCGAGCACCCGGGCGAGCGACTTCTCTCGCGTCTCGTCGCTGTACTTCTGTTCGAAAGGCATGTGCGCTCCTGATGTCGAGACACGGTGTCGTGTCGGCTCATTGAATAGCCCCCGTGATGACCGTACTGTACGTTGACGTGGTGGCGCACGGTTATGACGACAACTCACGTAACCGTTCGTGTCGCGCATCATGACGAATGCTGTAACACGACCACCGATCGGCATCGGGTGTCGCCGAGTGGCCCACCGACGTGTAGGCGGCCCACCGTGACGACTCGCGGCGGAACCGCCCGTCCTCCGGGTGTTGTCGGGGCGGACCGCTTAAGGTGTCAGGGTGTGGCGAGCCGACAGACAGCATGACAACGACGACGACGAGAACGACTCCGTCGCCGTCCCGACCGGCGCGCCCACGGGCGTGATCACACCCCATGCCGTCAGCCTCGGTCACCCGGGGCAGTCCCTGGGCAACGTGGCCGAGCCCGTCTGGAACACCTGGCGCGAGTCCCTGCGACGGGTCGGCGGCCCCTCCACGCTGCTGCACTTCGGTGACTCGCAGCGGTCCCGCATCGAGCTGAGCACGACCCATCCCGGTGGCCTCGCCCAGTTCATCACGGGCAAGACGACCCTGCTCTCCAGCCTGATCCGTGACGACCTCGCCCTGCGCACGGCCCGCGCCGCGGCCGGCGAGATCGCCGCGAAGGGGCTCGAGCTCAGCACGGTCCGCGGCATCGACGCCGTGCACCTGGCCATCGGCGTCGCCGCCTGGTCCTTCGCCGGAGAAGACTTCCGGGCCCCCGTGTTGCTGCGCCCGTTGGCGATCCGGCGCCACGGGCGTGACTTCGAGGTCAAGCTGCTCGGCGAGCCCTTCCTCAACCCGGCGCTGGTCGACGCCCTGCACGACCAGTTCGGCATCACGCTCGACGCCGAGTCCTTCGTCTCCCTCGCCAGTCGAGAGGGGTCGTTCACGCCGAACCCGGTCATCGACCGCCTCCGCGGGCTGACCGCCCACCTCGAGTGGTTCACGGTCCAGCCGCGGCTCGTGGTCTCGACCTTCGCCGAGGTCTCGACCGAGATGGCCCTCGACGCCCGCGAGCTGGGGCACCCCGTGCTCGACGCGCTCGCCGGCAACCCGATGGCCATCCGCCAGGTCGAAGAGGCCTATCGTCCGACCACGGCGACGCCGCAGGACGAGCGCAGCCCCGAGACCGACACCTTGTTGCTCGACGCCGACCCCGAACAAGAGAACGTCGTGGCGCAGATCGCCGCCGGCAACTCGGTCGTCGTCAAGACCCTGCCGGGCACCGGTGGCACCCAGACCATCGTCAACGCGGTCGGCCGTCTCGTGTCGCAGAACAAGCGCGTCCTGGTGGTGAGCGCCCGCCGGGCGACGCTGCGGGGCATCACGAGCCGTCTCGCCGACGTCGGCCTGCCGGGCGTCGCCGTCAGCCCGACCACGCTGCGCCGCGACGTGATCCGGTCGATCTCCCGCAACGAGAAGGCCACCCACCCTCAGATGGGAGAAGTCGACGACGCCCTCGTGCGCCTCCGGAAGGTGCTCGTCGACTACCGTGGCGCACTTAGCCGTCGGGACCCCGAGCTCGGCGTCTCGGTGCTCGACTGCCTCACCGAGCTCTCGCGGCTGGCCCTGCTGCCCGCCGCCCCGGCGACCACGGCCCGCCTCAGCCGCCGCAGCATCGCCGCCATGGTCGACGGCCGTGGGCGGGTGGCCGAGACGATGGTCGGTGCCGCCAACCTGGGCGAGTTCAAGTACGGCCCGGGCGACTCGCCCTGGTACGGCGCCCGCTTCACCGAGAGCGTCGGAGCCGGTGACGCGCACCAGCTCGCCAAGAACCTGCACCACCGCGACCTGCCCCGCCTCCTCGAGCGCGCGGAAGAGGTCATCGGCAGCACCCGCATGCGCCCGTTCGAGAGCGTCTCCGAGCTCGGCGTCTACCTGCGCCTGCTCACCGAGATCCGCGACACCCTCGACAAGTTCATGCCCGTGGTGTTCGACCGTTCGGTCGCCGAACTCGTCGCCGCGACGGCGCCCAAGCGCGAGGCGCCCGACATGTCGAGCGCCAACCGTCGTCGGCTCAAGAAGCTCGCCCGCGAGTACGTGCGACCCGGCGTCCACATCGCCGACCTGCACGGCGCCCTCCAGCGCATCCAGCAGCAACGCGTCGTGTGGCAGCGCTACGTGTCGGCCGGCACCCCGCCCGAGGTCCCCACGGGCATCGCCGACACGCACGTGCTGCACCAGCAGGTGTCGCAAGACCTCGAACGACTCGACGGCCCCCTGGGCCTGACGGGCGACGACGGGCTGACCGAGATCGGCATCGTCGAGCTGCAGCAGCGGCTCGAGGCCCTCGCCGCCGAGAGCGACGTCCTGCAGAACCTGCAGGAGCGCACCGAGCTCATGACGACCCTGCGCGATCTCGAACTGACCCCGCTCATCACCGACCTGGCCAACCGCCACGTGCCGGAGCACCAGGTCGCCGCCGAGCTCGAGCTCGCCTGGTGGCGCTCGGCACTCGAGTCGTTGCTCGAGGCCGACCGTGCCCTGCTCGGCGCCAACACCGCGATGCTCGACCGGCTCGAGGCCGACTTCCGCCTCGTCGACGAGGCCCACGCCGCGGGCAGCGCCCAGCTGCTCGCGTGGCTGCTGGCCGAGAACTGGAAGATCGGGTTGGTCGACTGGCCCGAAGAGGCCTCGGCCCTCAAGGGGCTGTTGCGTCAGGGCCACCTGACCGCCCGTCTGCTGCACGACGCGGCCCCGCACCTGTCCCGGGCCATCGCACCCGTCTGGGTCGCGTCACCGTACGAGGTCCACACCATCGCCGACACGGTGCCGTTCGACACGGTCGTGCTCGTCGACGCCGGCGCCACGACCCTGGCCGAGAACGTCGGGGCGATCCGTCGCGGCAAACAGACCGTGGCCTTCGGCGACCCCGTGACCCAGACGCCGTCGGAGTTCGACATCGGCGTCGTGCCGGGCAAACCGCCCGTCGACGCCGACGAAGAGGCCCTGGCCGCGTCCCATTCCGAAAGTGCCCTCGCGCGCCTCGCGACCCTGCTCCCCACGCTCTCCCTCACGCGCAGCTACCGTGCCGGCGGAGAGGACCTCGCCGAGCTCGTCAACCGTCGTTTCTACGGCGGGCGCATCGAGTCCCTGCCCTGGGCGGGCAGCTTCCTCGGCCACGGCTGCATCGCGCTCGACTACGTCTCGGGCGGCACCGCCGTCCCCGACCCCGAGTCCGGCGCCGTCGAGAGCGTCGACGCCGAGGTCGATCGCGTCGTGTCCCTCGTCCTCGAGCACGCCCGCACGCGTCCGAGCGAGTCGCTCATGGTGCTGACGGCGTCGGCCAAGCACGCCATCCGCGTGCAGCAGGCCGTCCTCACCGCGGTCTCGGGCCACAAAGACCTGACCGAGTTCGTCGTGGGCGACCGCAGCGAACCGTTCATGATCGCCACCCTCGAGCAGAGCGTCGCGCAGAGCCGTGACCACGTCGTGTTCTCGATCGGCTACGGCCGCACCCCGCACGGCCGCGTGCTGAGCGACTTCGGTCCGCTCGGCCAGCCGGGTGGCGAGCGACTGCTGGCCGTCGCCATGACGCGTGCGCGTCGCTCGATGGTCATCGTCACCTGCTTCCAACCGGGCGACATCGACTCGAGTCGCATGGGTCACGGGACGGTCGCGCTCAGCGAGATCCTCACCGAGGTGCAGGCCCGGACGTCGGCCGAGCACGTCCCCGACGACAGCGAGCCCATGCTCGTCGACCTGGCCCGCCGGCTCGAGGTCAAGGGCATCCCCGTCGCGCTCGGCCACCGGGGCAAGCTCGGACTCGTGGCCGCCCACGACGGCGTCTGCGTCACGATCGAGACCGACACGACGCTCTCGCGCACCAGCCTGCGCGAGTCGCTGCGTTCACGTCCCGAGGTGCTGCGGCGGCTCGGCTGGCACTACATCCGCGTGCACGCGTTCCAGCTCTTCACCGATCCCGACGCCGTCGCCGAGCGCGTCGCCGAGGTGCTCGGCATCGGTGACTCGCACACGCACGAGGTGCCGGCCCTGTCGGCCAGCCAGCACGTCAACCGTCGATGACCGCAGGAGGCGCGGCGTCCGACGGCGACGCCCCTCACGAGCTCGAGTCGGTCGAGCAGCGCCCCCTGGTGGTGCGTCGACGGGCCGGGCGTCGTGTGACCACCGATCCGGTGCCGGGCAGCGATCCGACTCCCGCGCCCGAACCCGGTCGGCAGGGCTCGAGCGAGAACGACCAGCGACTGCGTGCCGACGTCCCGCCCCACTGGGGCTGAGTCGACGCCCTCCGGGACGCGAAGAACCCGCCACGAGATCTCTCGTGGCGGGTTCGTCGTGACGGGTTCGTCGCGGCGGTCTCAGCGGCTGCCGAGCGGGCCGTTCTCGCTGTGCGGGTCGCGCGACTCGAGCACGGGCGCGGCGTGCGAGCCGCTGCCGACGGCAGGTGCGGCCTGGGCACGAAGCAGGTCGCGGATCTCGCTGAGCAGTTCGACGTCGGTCGGCGGGACGTCGGCCGGGGTCTCTTCCGCCTTCTGCTTGGCGAAGGTGCGCTTCAGCAGGTTGTTCACCGGCAGCACGAGCACGAAGTAGACGACGGCCGCGATGATCAGGAACTGGATCGCGGACCCGATCACGGCGCCGAACTTCAGCTGGGCCTCGCCGCCGCTGAGGGTCGGGATCGTCACGATGAGCGCCTCGTCGAGCATGGTCGCGTTGAACGCGGCACCGATCAGCGGGTTGAACACGTTGGTCACGAGCGACGTCACGATGGCCGTGAAGGCCGCTCCGATGACGACAGCCACGGCGAGGTCGATGACGTTGCCGCGCAGGATGAACTCTTTGAAACCCTTCACGGGCGACTCCTTATGATCCGGCGAGAGGGGATTCTCGACGTCCAGCAAACCACGGAGGCGCGCTCGGGTGATCCCGTCGCTCGCCTCGGTCCGGTCAGGACGAACTCGAGGAACCGCCCGACGAGCTCGAGCCCGAAGAGCTCGAGCCGGACGAGCCGCTGCCGGACGAGCTCGAGCCGGAGCCCGACGAGCCGTTGCCGGACGACGACGAACCCGACCCGCTGCCCGAGGCACCCGACGTGGGCGAGCCGCTCGCGCCTCCGGAGCTCTTCTCGGACGAGCCGGACGACGACGCCTTGTCGCCCGATCCGGACGACCCCGAGCCCGACGTGCTCTTGGAGCGCGAGTCGGTGCGGTAGAAGCCCGACCCGTTGAAGGTCACGCCGACGGGGCTGAAGACCTTGCGCAGCTTGCCCTCGCAGACCGGGCAGACCGTAAGGGTGTCGTCGGTGAACGACTGCACGATGTCGAACGCGTTGTCGCACTCGGTGCAGCGGTACGAGTAGGTGGGCACGGAGGCGCTCCTGAGGGAAGGCGAGTCTAGAACTCGTGGATGCCGGAGGGGGTGACGACGCCGTCGACGGGCTGGTCGTGCCGCTCTCGGGGCACCGACTCGACGTACTCGGGGTCGAACACCACAGCATAGACGGGCGGGCGGCGCTCCATCGAGCCGAGGGTCTTGTCGAAGTAGCCCCGGCCCCAGCCCATGCGCATGCCGCCGTGGTCGATCGAGGCCGCGGGCACGACGATCAGGTCGACGTCGTTGACCGCCATCGGGCTGAGCACCTCGCCGACGGGCTCGGGCAGGTCGAAGAGGCCGCGGGTCTCGCTCTCGCCGTCGCCCACCGCCCAGTCGAGCAGGCCGTCGGCCCGGGTGATCGGGAACAGTACGCGGATGCCGTTCGCGAAGGCCCAGTTCAGGAACGGACGCGTGTTCGGCTCGACGTCGGTCGAGAGGTAGGCCGCGATCGAGCGCACCGACAGGCCCGTGGCGAGGTCGGTGAGGTGCCGGGTGATGCCCTCGGTGGTCTGTTCCCTCTCGTGCGCACCCAGGGTGCGACGCTTCTGGCGGATCTCGGCTCGCAGGGCGCGTTTGGCGTTGCCGACGTCGTCAGTCATGACGTCGAGCTTAACCGTCCGACTATTAACCTCCGCGAAACGTCGGGGATGGATACGCTGACCCGCATGGGCTTCACGATTTCTAAAGCAGTCATTCCCGCCGCGGGCCTGGGGACACGATTCCTGCCCGCCACGAAAGCAATGCCGAAGGAGATGCTGCCGGTCGTCGACAAGCCGGCGATCCAGTACGTCGTCGAAGAGGCCGTCAGCGCCGGCCTCACCGACGTGCTGATGATCACGGGGCGCAACAAGAACGCGCTCGAGAACCACTTCGACCACGTCAGCGAGCTCGAAGAGACGCTGAAGAAGAAGGGCGACCACGACAAGCTCGCCAAGGTCAACCAGTCGACCGACCTCGCCGACATGCACTACGTGCGTCAGGGTGACCCGCTCGGCCTCGGCCACGCGGTGCTCCGCGCCAAGATGCACGTCGGACGCGAGCCGTTCGCCGTCCTGCTCGGTGACGACATCATCGACGCCCGCGACCCGCTGCTGACGCGCATGGTCGAGGTGCAGGGGCAGAAGAACGCCACCGTCATCGCCCTGCTCGAGGTCGACCCGTCGCAGACCCACCTCTACGGCATCGCCACGGTCGAGAAGACCGACGAGGACGACGTCGTCAAGGTGACCGGCCTCGTCGAGAAGCCGGCACAGGGCGAGTCGCCCTCGAACCTGGCGATCATCGGCCGCTACGTCATCCGCCCCGAGGTCTTCGACGTCCTCGAGAAGCAGGAGCCGGGCAAGGGCGGCGAGATCCAGCTGACCGACGCGCTGATGAAGATGGCCGGCGCCGAAGAGTGGACCGGCGGCGTGTACGGCGTCGTGTTCCGTGGTCGTCGCTACGACACCGGTGACAAGCTCGACTACATCAAGGCCATCGTGCAGCTCGCCTCCGACCGGGACGACATCGGTGGCGAACTGCGCCCGTGGTTGCAAGAGTTCACCGCCGGGCTCGAGAAGTAAGCAGGCGACACGCTCCGTGACGAACATCCCCACGCTGACGGAGGGGGCGGTGACCATCCGCCCCCTCCGTCTTCGTGACACCCGCGACCTCGACCAGGCCCTGATGGAGAACAGGTCGTGGCTGCGGCAGTGGGAAGCCACCAACCCGAACGGCTTCACGAGCCACGACGTGCGTGGCAGCATCCGCTCATTGCAGACCAACGCCCGGGCCGGGCTCGGTCTGCCCTTCGCCATCGAGCTCGACGGCCGGTTCGTCGGCCAGCTCAACGTCTCGGGCATCGCCTACGGCTCGCTCGGCTCGGCCACCATCGGTTACTGGGTCACCCAGGCCGCGGCGGGCCACAACGCGACGCCGATCGCGGTGGCCCTCGCGACCGACCACTGCTTCCGGGCCCTGGGCCTGCACCGCATGGAGATCTGCATCCGGCCCGAGAACGCCCCCAGCCTGCGCGTCGTCGAGAAGCTGGGCTTCCGCTACGAGGGTCTGCGACGGCGGTACATCCACATCAACGGATCGTGGCGCGACCACTTCTGCTTCGCCCTGGTCGCCGAAGAGGTTCCCGAGGGGGTCCTGCGTCGCTGGACCACGGGCACCGTGCCGGTCGGGCAGGGCAGCGTGCCGGCCGACGCCCTGGCCGAAGCCGGGCGCACGCTGCCGCTGTAGCGACTCCGCCCGCTCGGGTCGTCCGTCGGGCCGTGAGGCGGATCCGTCCCGCGACACGCGGACACACCTGTCGATCAGCGGCCTCCGGGGCCCGCCCGCTCATACCTTGGTCACCATGAACATCGAGTCGTGGGGTGGAGGCGTCGTCCTCGCTCTCGTCGCCGCGCTCTGGCTCGTCTACCTCGTGCCCACCTGGCAGCGTCGACGCGAGTACCTCGCGACCGAACGCAACGCCGTGCGGCTGCAGCAGACCCTGCGCATCCTCGCCCAGACGGCCGAGGTGCCCGACGAGGTGCGCATCGAGGCGAACGCCCGGTCGGTCGCCGACGCGCAGAAGATCCTGCGACACGAGGAGGCGCGGCGCGAGGCCCTCAGGCGTGCGCACGAGGCCGCGCGTCAGCGTGCCGTCACCCGAGAGCTCGCCGCGGCCGCCCCCGTGTTGCGTGCCGCCGACCGCGACCCCGCCCTCGCCGCTCGTCGGCTCCGACGCTCCCGCCTGGTCTCGACGGTGGTGCTCGTCCTGAGCGTGGTGGCCGTGATCGCAGGCGTCGCCGCGGGCTTGACGTCGTCCTGGGTGCTCGTCGTCGCCGGCCTCGTCTTCGGCGCCGGTGCGGTCGCGATGCTCACGCAGTTGGCCGCCGTGTCGCAGGCCCGGGCGCGCCGTGCCGTGGTCGCGCCCGTGGCGCAGCCGCTCAAGGACTTCTCGGGCGTCATGGGCGACGGCGTCGTCGTCCGTGACGACGAGGCCTCGGCCGAGTCACGGCTGTGGACGCCCGTGCCCGTCCCTAAGCCCCTCTACCTGCGGCGCGGGCGACAGCGTCCCGCCCCCGCCGCGTCGGCGGACGCCGCCGCGGCCGAGCTGCAGCGGGACTCCCGTCGCTCGGTCGAGTCGCTGCGTGCCGCGCAGCACGACGCCCTGCGCGAGGCCGCCCGGGCCGAGGCCGCACTGCAGTCGACGCGACGCGCTCCGGTGACCGCCGCCGCGCCTCCTGCACCCGCCGCGACCCCCGCCGCCCCCGCCGAGGAGGCGCGGGTCGAGCCGGTCGCACCCCCTCGCCCCCCGAGTCGCTTCGCCCGCATGGGCATCATCGACGACCTGCCGCAGTCGGACTTCTCGCTCGACGAAGCCCTGCAGCGGCGTCGCGCCGTCTGACCCCCGGAGCGCCCGGCCCGGGTTCATCCGTCGGTCGACGAGGTGCTATCGTGGCAGAGCAGTTTCTGGGGCTATGGCGCAGTTGGTAGCGCGTCTCGTTCGCAATGAGAAGGTCAGGGGTTCGAATCCCCTTAGCTCCACCACACGAAGGCCCGGGTCGACCACGACCCGGGCCTTTCGCATGCCGGCCACCGCCGAGACCCCACGAACTCGCCGAGACCCCATGACGCATCCTGGGGTCTCGGCGACTTCCTGGGGTCTCGGCTCGGCGGTGTCCCGGGCGAGTTGATGGATGTGCTGTGAGCGGGTGCGGCCCGGACGGGCCGGTCGTAGCATCCGGGCATGTCACTCGCAGTCAGCATCGTTCAGCACGACGAACACGAACGCCCGGTCTGGTACCTGCAGTACTCCTACGCGAGCACCCTGCCCGGAGCGCCGGCCCGGGGGCCGTACCATTCGCGACTCGACGCCGAGGAGGCCCTGCACCACCTCCGCGACGCCGCCCACATGTACGGCGAGTTCGAGATATCGGTGTCGCCCGCCTGAGCACCGCCGGGGTGTGCGCGACCGACGAGAGGTTGCGCAGGGTAAATCAAATACGACAGATCGGTAACGAAAACGGGTCACGCAGCCTGTTCGGCTCGTCGGAACTCCCGAGTCACGACATGCTTGCCTCATGAGCACTCCGCAGCCGCCCTACGGTTCGTCCGACGAGCCCCGTGACCCCCGCGACGAGAACGGACGGGGCGACCAGACGCCTCCGCCGTCGGCACCCCAGCCCCCGCAGCCGGCGTACGGCACGACGCCCCCGCCGAGTGCACCCCAGCCCGCCTACGGAGCACCGCAGCAGCCCTACGGTGGGCAGTCGCAGCAGCCCTACGGCGGCCAGCAGTCGCCTTACGGTGGCGCCCCGACCGGTGCACCGGCCTACGGCCAGTCCCCTCAGCCATCGCAGGGCGGCAACGGGCTCGGCATCGCCTCGATCGTCGTCGGCGGCGTCGGGCTGCTCTTGTCGTTCGTCGGGTTCGGCGCGATCCTCGCGATCGTCGGCCTCGTGCTCGGCATCATCGCCCTCGTGAAGAAGAAGGGCGCGCGCATGCTCGCCCTGATCGGCACGATCGTGTCGGGGCTCGGCGTGCTCATCGGCATCGCCGTCGTGATCGTCGGACTCGTCATCGGGCTCGCCTCCGTCCAGGCCGTCAACGACTCCCTGCCCACGAGCGGCTCGATCGACTCGGGTGACTCCGGGTCGGCCGACAGCGACGCCTCGGCCGAGAACAACGCCTTCGGCGACACCTTCACCTACGACGACGGCATCGCCGTGACGGTTTCGGCGCCCGAGGCGTACACGCCCGGCGAGTACTCGAGCGGCGCCGACCAGGCGGCCTCCGTGATCTTCACCGTGACCATCGAGAACGGCACCGACGCGAACTTCGAGCCGATGCCCTACGAGACGGCCACCTCGGGCGGCGTCGAGGCCAGCAAGGTCTACGACTCCGACATCGAGAGCTCGCCCACGACGGTCGTCCCGGCCGGCCAGACCATCACCTACCGCGTCGTGTTCTCCGTGGCCGACGCCGACCAGATCGTCTTCCAGATGTCCCCGTCGTTCGACTACGACGACGTGGTCTTCACCAGCTGACCCGTCGCGCGTCCACCGGCCCGTTCCGGGCGGAGCCCCCGTCGACCCTCGACGGGGGCTCCGTGGCGTCCCCGGTGACCGGCGCCGCGCCTCCTGCACCATGATGGTCGGGTGCCTCCGACGACCCCGACCGACGCCTCGACACCCCACCTCTCGACCGACCCTGAGCTGCTCGCACGGCTGAGGGCCGACCTGGCGTCGTCCGGGTTCACGGTCGAGCGGCTGCAGGGTGCCGACGCCTGGGGCTCGCACGCCGGCGCCGCACTCTTCCGCGGCGAGCGGGTCGCCGCCCGTCGTGCCCTCGCCCGCAGCGCCGCGCGCGACGCGTCGGTGCGTCCGGCCGCCACGCTGGCGTCGCTGTTCGTGCTCGGCTACCCGCAGGGCCTCGACGCGGTCGCCGACGCCCTGCCGACCCTGGGTGCCGAGGGCGCGGTCGCCCTCGGGCTCGTGGCGAGCGAAGGCGACTCGGTCCGTGCGCTCGTCGACCTCCGCCCGTACGCCTTCGTCGATTCCTCGGGCGAGGCGAGCTGGTGGATCGCCTCCGACCTCGGCGAACTCGTCGTCGAGGGGGCTCTGCGCGAGGACCACGTGCTGGGCGTCGGGGGAGCCTCGGCCACGCTCGCCGGCCTGATGATCTCGCGCCAGGTCGACCGGGCGCTCGACCTCGGCACGGGCTGTGGCATCCAGGCCCTGCACGCGGCCCGGCACGCGCGGCACGTCGTGGCCACCGACATCTCGCAGCGCGCCCTCGACTACGCCGCGTTCAACGCCGCGCTCAACCTGGTCGACGGCATCGAGCTGCGCCTCGGCAGCCTCTTCGAGCCCGTCGCCGGCGAGGCCTTCGACCACATCGTCTCGAACCCGCCGTTCGTCATCACGCCGCGGGCCGAGGGCGTGCCCGAGTACGAGTACCGCGACGGGGGCATGGTCGGCGACGACCTCGTCGCCTCGGTCGTCGAGGGCCTCGGCCGCCACCTCGCGCCGGGCGGCGTCGCGCAGCTGCTGGGCAACTGGGAGTCCGGAGGCGCGGGTGCGGTCGCCGGCAAGAGGGGCGCGTACTCGGTCGCCGACTGGGCGGTCCGGGGCGGCGTGCCCGTCGACGTCTGGGTCGTCGAGCGTGAGGTGCAGGACCCGACCGCGTACTCCGAGACCTGGATCCGCGACGGCGGCACCCGACCGGGCTCGGCGGACTTCGAGCGCCTGTACGAGGCGTGGCTCGGCGACTTCGAGGCCCGGGGCGTCGTCGAGGTCGGCTTCGGCTACCTGACGGTGCGCCGGCCCGTGGACGACGCGAGCCTGCCCGTGGTGCGCACGGAGCGCCTCCTCGGCGGTCTCGGACAGAACGACGTCGGACTCGGCGCCCACCTGCTCGGCACGCTCGACGCGATCGAGCTGCTGCGCGACCTCGACGACGAGCAGCTGGCCGCGCGTCGGCTGGTCGTCGCGGGGGACGTCACCGAAGAGCGGCACTACTGGCCGGGAAACGACGACCCCACGGTCATCTCGTTGCGACAGGGTGGCGGCTTCGCCCGGACGGTCGACTCGGGCACGGCCCTGTCGGCGCTGGTCGGTGCCTGCGACGGCGAGCTCAGCGTCGGCGCCATCGTCGGCGCACTGGCCCAGCTGCTCGGGGCGGACGAGGCCGCGCTGCGGGCGGAGTTGCTGCCGCAGGTCCGCGAACTGGTGACGACGGGCATGCTGCGGGCCTGAGCCCGACGGGCGTGCCGAGCGGTGGTCCGGCGCGTCAGGCGGGGGTCGCCACCGCCGCCAGTGCCAGGCTCCAGACGAGCTCGACGTGCTCGGCCATGTCGGTGGCGGGGTCGAGCATCCACTGGATCTGCATGCCGTCGCTGACCGCGAGCAGCACGGTCGCGAGGCGGGTGGGGTCGATGCCCGCCGGCACTTCTCCTCGCTGCTGCCGGACGGTGATCGCCTCGGCGACCTGTGATCGGATCGACGCGTAGCGCTCGACGAAGTAGGCGTGGGCGGCGTGGCTCGGGTCGCTCGTCGCGGCCGTCGACATGCTCGCGAACAGCTGGACCAGCCCGGGCACGTCGGCGTTGTGCCGGATGACCGCGATCAGCTGCTCGACGATGTCGACGTGCTGGTCGGCGAGGGCGTGGTCGACCTCGTCGCGTCGGCGGAGGATGGCCGTGAACAGCTCGTCCTTGCTGTCGAAGTAGTGCAGCAGCCCGGCCTGGCTGAGGCCGACCGAGTCGGCCAGCTCCTTGACCGACGTGCCGCGGAAACCGTTGCGGGCGACCACGTCGAGCGCCGTGTCGAGGATCTCCGTGCGCTTGGCCACGCCTTTCGCGTACGAACCCCGTTGTGCCATGCCGTCAGGCTAGCGCGACCGTCACGGGTCCGGCCCGAAACCCACCGTCGCTCGGTTTTCGCTGGTAGCGTCACGTCATGACCCTCCACAGCGACGGCGACGCGGCCGACGACCAGACACGACACAACCAGACACGACACGACCAGGCACGACTCGCCGAGCTCCTCGGGCGGCTCACCCTCGACGAGAAGGTGCAGCTGCTCACCGGTCGCGACTTCTGGACCACCCACCCGAACGAGAAGATCGGACTGCGGCGCATCCTGGTCAGCGACGGCCCCAGCGGGGTGCGCGGCGAGGTGTGGGACGAACGCTCGCCGTCCCTGAACCTGCCCAGCGCCTCCTCGCTCTCGTCGTCCTGGGACCCCGACCTGGCCCGCCGCTACGGTGCCGCGGCCGCCGTCGAGGCCCGCCGCAAGGGCGTCGACGTCGTGCTCGGCCCCACCATCAACCTGCACCGGTCGCCCCTCGGCGGTCGGCACTTCGAGGCGTTCAGCGAAGACCCCGTCCTCACCGCCGAGCTCGCCGCCGCGTACGTCCACGGCGTGCAGGACAACGGCGTCGGCGCGACGCCCAAGCACTACGTCGCGAACGACTACGAGACCGACCGCTTCACCGCGAGCACCGTGGTGAGCGACCGGGCCCTGCGCGAGCTCTACCTGTTGGCGTTCGAGAAGGCGGTCACCGAGGCGCACGCCTGGTTGGTCATGTCGTCGTACAACTCGATCAACGGCGTCACCGCGACCGAGAACGAGCTGCTCGAGACCCCGCTGAACAGCGAGTGGGGCTTCGACGGCGTCGTGGTCAGCGACTGGACGGGCGTCCGCAGCGTCGAGAGCGCGAAGCATTCGCAAGACCTCGTGATGCCCGGCCCGGACGGCCCCTGGGGCGACGCCCTCGTCGCCGCCGTGCGGGCGGGCGAGGTGTCCGAGGACGCGATCGACCGCAAGGTGCTGCGCCTGCTGCAGCTCGCCGCCCGGGTCGGCGCCCTCGACGGCTTCGAGCCGGTGGCCGCGACGCCGACCACCGTCGAGGACGGCATCGCCTTCGTCCGCGAGGCCGCGGCCGCCGGCACCGTCCTGGCCCACGACCGAGGAGGCGCGGTGCCGGTCGACCCCTCGACCGTGCGGTCCATCGCGGTCGTCGGCCACAACGCCCGCTTCGCCCGCACCCAGGGCGGCGGCAGCGCGACCGTGCTGCCCGAGAAGGTCGTCACGCCGATCGAGGGCATCGAGGAGGCCTTCCCCGACGCGACCGTGACGTACTCGGTCGGCGCCGTCGTGCAAGAAGGGGTGGCCGAGCTGCCCCTCGACCGCATCACCAACCCCCAGACGGGCGAACCCGGCGTCCGCGTGTCGTTCCGCTCGGGCGACGACGAACTGTTCGCCGAGGACCGCCGGGCCACCGCGCTCGTCTGGTTCGGCGGCGACGCCCCCATCGAGCGCAGCGACACCGTGCGGTTCTCGACCCGGTACACGCCCGAGGTCACGGGCGAGATCCTGCTCGGCGTGGCCTCGGTCGGGCACTCGGTCATCCGGGTCGACGGCGAGGTCGTGCTCGACGGCACGAGCGAGGCCGTCGGCGACGACCTCGGTGCGGCGTTCCTCGCGCCGCCGTCGCAGTCGGCCGCCGTGGCGGTCGTCGAGGGCCGACCGATCGACGTCGTCATCGACCACACCATCGGGGCGAGTGCGCTCGGCGGAGCCCTGAGCTACACCTTCGGCATCGAACCCGACGACGGCGACCCGTCCGGACTGATCGACGAGGCCGTCGCAGCCGCGGCGTCCGCCGACCTCACGATCGTCGTCGTGGGCACCAACAGCAAGGTCGAGTCCGAAGGTTTCGACCGCACCTCGCTCGACCTGCCCGGACGTCAGGACGAGCTCGTCTCGCGCGTGGCCGCGGCCGCCGCGACGACGGTCGTCGTCGTCAACGCGGGGTCGCCGGTCACGATGCCCTGGCGTGACGAGGTCGACGCTCTGTTCCTCACCTGGTTCGGCGGCCAGGAGTACGGCCACGCGCTCGGCGACGTCCTCACCGGTGCCGTCGAGCCCGGCGGCCGCCTGCCCACGACCTGGCCCGCCACCCAGGCGGACGTACCCGTCATCGACGTCACCCCGGTCGACGGCGAGGTCGTCTACGACGAGGGCATCCACATCGGCCACCGCGCCTGGCTCAAGGCCGGGACGACGCCGGCCTACCCGTTCGGGCACGGCCTCGGCTACACGAGCTGGTCGCTGTCGGGCCTCGACGCGACGCCGTCGGTGACCGTGGGAGGCACGGTGCAGGTGGCCGTCGACGTCGCCAACACGGGTGCTCGCGAGGGCAAGCACGTCGTGCAGGTCTACGCGTCGCGCGCCGACTCCGTGGTGGATCGTCCGGTGCTCTGGCTGGTCGGGTTCGCGCCCGTCGTGGTGCCGGCCGGAGGGACGCGTCGCGTCGAGGTGAGCGTCCCGGCCCGGGCCTTCGCCGACTGGCGGGACGGCGCCTGGGCCCACGAGCCGGGCGCGTTCACGCTGCACGTCGGCTCGTCGGTGGCCGAGCTGCCGCTCGAGGCGACGGTGGTGCTCGAGGGGTGACGCGCGCCTCCTGACGCGACCCGCGCCTCCTGGTCCGTCGGATCAGGAGGCGCGGGTCGTCGGTGCGGGGAGCGAACGTCAGCCGCGGTGGTTGCCCGTGCGCTCGCCCCACTCGCGCCACGAGTACTCGGGCACGAAACCGAGCAGGTCGCGGGCCTTGTCGCTGCTGAGCAGCGGCTCGACGCCCTCGACGGCCCGGCGCTTCTCGACCTGCGGCCAGTACTGCTCGGCGAGCACGGCCGTCGGCGTGTTCATCACGGTGTCGGACGCGGCGATGATGAACGCCTCGAAGCCGACGAGGTCGCTCTCGAGCGCCTTGCGCACGGCCTGGGCGCCATCGCGGGCGTCGATGTACGAGAAGAGGTTGAAGGTGCGCTTCTCGGGGGTCTCGTCGAAGGGGTACTCCGAGTAGTCGCCGTCGTCCATCACGTTCGAGAAGCGCAGGCCGATCAGCTTCAGCTGGCGGTCCCAGCGCGTGAAGTGCCGCGCCATCTCTTCCTCGACGGCCTTGCCGAGCGAGTACGACGACTCGGGGCGCACGGGGTACTCCTCGTCGAGCGGCAGGTAGGGCGGGTCGATGTCGAACGGGATGCCCAACAGGGTCTCGCTCGAGGCCCACACGACGTTGCGGATCTTCGCCGCGCGGGCGGCGGCGAACACGTTGTAGCTCGACGTCACGTTGTTCGTGAAGAGGGCGGCGTTCGGCACCAGGCCGGGAGCCGGGATCGCGCCGAGGTGCACGACGGCGTCGATGTGGTCGTACCGGTCGTCGACGCTCGTCAGGGCCTGGGCGACCTGGCCGTAGTCGGTCAGGTCGACCTTGACGAACACGACGCCCTCGACGGGGTCGGGGCTGGGCACGCGGTCGAGCAGGACGACCTCGTAGCCGTGCTCGGCGAGGTCGCGCACGACGGCACGGCCGAGCTTGCCGCTGCCGCCGGTGACGGCGACTCGGGTGGTGGGGGTGCGGGGAGACGACATCGTCGGCCCTTTCTGCCGGGCGCCCGGCGGGTCTGGAGGTGCGCGGATCGGGCTGCGCGCCTCCCTCGTGTCTACTAGTCGGCGGCCGTCCGTGGTCGGACGCGGGTGGTCCGGTCGACTCCGTCTCGACACCCGGGAGGCGCGGTGCCGGTCCCGGTCCGCTGGGAGCCGTGTCGGAGGTGCCGGGTAGCTTCGAGCTGACCGGGGTCGAGCGTCGGCCCCCGAGAGAGGCCCCCATGAGCACGCCCACGAACCCCGCTGACCACGACGCCGACGAGCGCACCGACCCGGCAGCCGTGCACGGCGACAGCCCCGAGCCCGTCGAGCTGCACGGCGAGTCCCCGGCCGACGAGGCCGCCGTCGAAGGCGCCGTCGAGCAGGTCGACGGTCTGCTCGGTGGTCCGGGGCGCATCGCCTGAGCCGTCGGCACGTCGGCACGTCGGCCCTTCGGGGCCTCGGCGACTCGGAGCTGTCGCGCTCGGGCGCGTCAGCCGATCGGCTGCAACGAGTGGAAGGCGGTGCCGTGATAGACGAGCGGTGCGGCCGTGTCGTCGACCTCGGCACCGAGCACCTGCAAGATGACGACGACGTGGTCGCCGGCCGGCACCTCGCGGTGCACGACGCACTCGAGCCGCAGCGGGGTGCCCGACACCAGGACGGCCCCGTCGTCGGTGACGACGTGGTCGACGTCGGCAAACCGGGCGGCCCGGGTGCGCGACGAGAGCTGGCGACAGAGCAGGCCCTGGTCGGCGGCGAGCACCGAGACGCCCAGGCTCGGTGCCGTGCGCAGGCGGGCCCACGTCGCGGAGTCCTGACGCGCGGCGAAGGTCACCATCGGCGGGTCGAACGACGCCCCGACCGTGAAGCTCGAGACGACCATGCCGTCCGGGCCGTCGACCCCGGTCGCGGCGAGCGCGGCGACCCCGCTCGGGAAGGCGGCGAACGCCGAGCGTTCGACCGGGGCGAGCGACGTGGTGCGGGTCATCGGGGGCTCCCGTCGTGAGAATGTGAACCAGTTGGTTCATCCGTGACGCTAGCCGTCGGGTGTTTCATCCGGATTACGAGGTGGGTCAATCACCTGGAAGTCACCCACCGCCTCGGGAGCCGTCCGAGGTACGGTGTAGTGCGCTCACCGGCTGGTTACCGGGGCGCCCGTTCCCGACAAGCGGCCGTCGAACGCAGCGTGGTCTCCTGATCCGACTTCGTGAGGTCCTCGGCCGTGGGTCCGGTGGGCACGCCCTGGTCCGAGTTCTGCTCGTCGACCGGGGCGTGCCCTCTTCTCGTCCCGGGGGCCGTCGTCATCCGCGCGTCGTCGGGAGTCGTCGTGGACCGCGCCTCCTCGGGGTCGCGCGCCGCGCCTCCTCGTGATTTACTTGAGTTCCTCTCACCTCGTGGAGGTTCAGGGCACGAGGCAGGGGACCGACCGCGGGGGCGTCGTCTCGCCCCCGCGGTCGGACGACCCGTCCGCTGTCGTCGCCATCGGCCCGGTCGATGGTGCAGGGTTGACTCATCATGTCGCCCGCTCCCGCCGCCCCCCTCGCCGCCCTGCTCCCGTCGACGCCGGGTGCGGACTCGTACGACGCCGACACGGCGTACACGGCCTTCGCCGAGTGGGCCGAGTCACGCGGGCTGCCGCTCTACCCGGCCCAGGACGAGGCGATGATGGAGCTCGTCGGCGGCGCGTCGGTGATCCTCAGCACGCCGACGGGAACCGGCAAGTCGCTCGTCGCGGCCGGCGCGCACTTCGTCGCCCTGAGCCAGGGCGGGCGCTCGTACTACACGGCCCCGATCAAGGCGCTGGTCAGCGAGAAGTTCTTCGCGCTGGTCGAGCTCTTCGGGCCCGAGAACGTCGGCATGGTGACCGGTGACTCGTCGGTCAACGCCGACGCGCCCATCATCTGCTGCACCGCCGAGATCCTCGCGAACCTGGCGCTGCGGCACGGGGCCGACGCGGTCGTCGACCAGGTCGTCATGGACGAGTTCCACTTCTACGGCGACCAGTCGCGCGGGTGGGCCTGGCAGGTGCCGCTGTTGCTGCTGCCGCGCGCGCAGTTCCTGCTCATGTCGGCCACCCTCGGCGACGTCACCCGCATCACCGACGACCTGGCGCGGCGCACCGGGCGGCCCGTCGCGCGGGTCACCGGCGTCGAGCGTCCCGTGCCGCTGCACTACTTCTACGCCCAGACGCCCGTGCAAGAGACGGTCGAAGAGCTGCTCTCGACCGGCGAGGCACCCGTCTACGTCGTCCACTTCTCGCAGGCCGCGGCACTCGAGCGCGCGCAGGCGCTCTCGAGCATCAAGGTCGCCAGCCGCGAGCAACGCGACGAGATCGCCGAGCTGATCGGCGGGTTCCGGTTCAGCACGGGCTTCGGCAAGACCCTCAACCGCCTCGTGCGCTCGGGCATCGGCGTGCACCACGCGGGCATGCTGCCCAAGTACCGTCGCCTGGTCGAGCAACTCGCGCAACGCGGCCTGCTGCGGGTCATCTGCGGCACCGACACGCTCGGCGTCGGCATCAACGTGCCGATCCGCACGGTGCTGCTGACGGCGCTGACCAAGTTCGACGGCACCCGCATGCGCCAGTTGAGCGCCCGAGAGTTCCACCAGATCGCCGGGCGGGCCGGTCGCGCGGGCTACGACAACTCGGGCACGGTCACGCTGCAGGCGCCGGAACACGAGATCGACAACCTCAAACAGATCGAGCGGGCGGGCGACGACCCGAAGAAGAAGCGCAAGATCGTCCGCAAGAAGGCGCCCGACGGGTTCGTGTCCTGGGGTGAGCCCAGCTTCACCAAGCTGATCGCCGCTGAGCCCGAGGCCCTGACCTCGCACATGCAGGTCACCCACGCCATGCTGCTCAACGTCATCGGACGCGGCGGCGACGTCTTCGCGAACGTGCGCTCCCTGGTCTTCGACAACCACGAGCCGCTCGCCAAGCAGTACGCCATGGCCCGGCAGGCCATCTCGATCTACCGCACGCTGCGCACCGCCGAGGTCGTCGTGCAAGAGGCCTCGCCCGACGGCGGTGCCCCGACCATCCGCCTGACGGTCGACCTGCAGGCGAACTTCGCCCTGAACCAGCCGCTGTCGCCCTTCGCCCTGGCGACCTTCGAGGTGCTCGACGTCGAGTCGCCCACCTACGCGCTCGACATGGTGTCGGTGGTCGAGGCGACGCTCGACGACCCGCGGCCGATCCTGTCGCAACAGCAGTTCAAGGCCCGGGGCGAGGCCGTGGCCGCGATGAAGTCCGAGGGCATCGAGTACGACCAGCGCATGGAACTCCTCGAAGAGGTCACCTGGCCCAAGCCGCTCGACGAGTTGCTGACGGCCCTGTTCGAGACCTACGCGGCCTCCCAGCCCTGGATCGGCGACTTCGCGCTCAGCCCCAAGTCGGTCGTGCGCGACCTGTACGAGCGCGCCATGACCTTCGGCGACTTCGTGAACTTCTACGGTCTGGCCCGTTCCGAGGGCCTCGTGCTGCGCTACCTCTCGGACGCCTTCCGCGCCCTGCGCCAAACCGTGCCCGACGAGGCCAAGACCGACGAGCTGGTCGACGTCATCGAGTGGCTCGGCGAGCTCGTGCGGCAGGTCGACTCGAGCCTGCTCGACGAGTGGGAAGAGATGGTGAACCCGCGCGAGGTCGAAGCCCACGACGAGATCGTGCCTCCGACGCTGCGCAACCTCACCGCCAACGCGAGGGCCTTCCGCATCATGGTGCGCAACGAGCTGTTCCGTCGCGTCGAACTGGCAGCCCGGGACGACGCGGACGCCCTCGGCGCCCTCGACGCGGGCTCGGGCTGGGACGCCGACCGCTGGGGTGAGGCCCTCGACCGGTACTACGACGAGTACGACTCCATCGGCACGGACGCCGCGGCCCGGGGGCCGCAGATGCTGCAGGTCGAGCAGCTGCCCACGGTGTGGCGTGTGCGGCAGATCCTGGCCGACCCCGAGGGCGACCACGACTTCGGCATCTCGGCCGTGGTCGACCTCGCCTCGAGCGACGAGCGGGGCGAGGCCGTCGTGACGGTCACGGCCGTCGGGCCGGCCTCCGAGCGGAGCCGACCGTCACCCGTCGAGGGGTAATCTCGTAGGGTCCTGCCCCACCCCGGCAGCCGACCAGCTCCACCCGCGTTCCACCACGAAGAGGTCGCCATGTCTCGTCTGTCCGGCAAAGTCGCCATCGTCACCGGGGCAGCCTCGGGCATCGGCGAGGCGATCGTCCGTCGGTTCGCCGACGAGGGGGCCCGGGTCGTCGCGACCGACATCGTCGACGGGGCGGCCGTGGCCGCCGAGACGGGCGCCGAGTTCGTCCAGCACGACGTCGCCAACGGTGGCGACTGGAAGCGCGTCATGGACCGCATCGCCGAGCACTACGGCCGACTCGACGTCCTGGTGAACAACGCCGGCATCGTCTCGGGCCAGTCCATCGACGTCACCCAGCTCGAGAGCTGGAACCGCGTCTTCGCGGTCAACGTCACCGGCGTCATGCTCGGCACGCGCTTCGCCATCGAGCAGATGCGCGCGAACCCCGACGGCGAGGGCGGGTCGATCATCAACCTGGCCCCGGCGACGTCCTTCCTCGGCTTCGGTGACGACGCGGCCTACACGGCGAGCAAGCACGCCCTGGTCGGTCTCACCCGGTCGAGTGCAGCCCACGCCGCCCAAGAGGGTTGGAACATCCGCATCAACTCGCTGCACCCCGGCCCGACCGACACCGCACTGTTCCGCCGCCAGGTCGAGGCCCAACCGCAGGTGCTCGACGCGTTCCGCGCGATGAGCCCGCGGGGTCGCCTCGCCAAGCCCGACGAGGTCGCCGGGCTCGCCCTGCACCTCGCGAGCGACGACTCGGCCTTCTCGACCGGCGCGCAGTTCGTCGTCGACGGTGGCCTGTCGAGCACGCACCCCTCGATGTAGCTGCACGTCGACGCGACGCGACGCGGCACGACGCCGCACGGCCCGGCAGGGCGCGGCCCGGCGCGGCGCGGCGCCGCGTTTCGTGCACGGCACCGCATCTAGATCAGGTGCGGTGCACGATTCGCGGTGCGGTGCGGTGCGGTGCGGTGCGGTGCGGCCCGGCCCGGCGCGGCGTGGCACGGCGCGGCACCGCGTCTCGTGCACGGCACCGCATCTAGATCAGGTGCGGTGCACGATTCGCGGTGCGGTCCTTCAGAAGAGCGTCGCAGGAGGCGCGGGCGGGGTCGCCGGCGCCGCGATCGGGTCGGTGGTCGCGACCGGCGCCCCCGGCCACCCGGGCCCGGACGGCACCTCGGTGCGGTTCTGGAACGCCGTGGCCGCGCCCCGGGCCCGCACGTCGGCCGCTTCGTTCATCTCGTGGCCGACGTGACCGCGGACCCACTCGAAGCGCACCTTCCGTCCGGCCAGGGCGGCGTCGAGTTCTTTCAGGATCTCGACGTTGAGCACGGGCTTGCCGTCGGCCTTGCGCCAGCCCTTGCGCTTCCAGCCGGGCATCCACTCGGTGCAGGCCTTGATCGTGTACTGGCTGTCGCACAGGATGTGCAGGTCGTCGTCGATGCCGGCCGTGGCGCGCAGCAGCTCGAGCACGGCGGTGAGCTCGCCCTGGTTGTTCGTGGCCCGCGGCCAGCCGCCGGCGGCCCACCGCTCGTCGTCGACGTACCAGGCCCATCCGGCGGGGCCGGGGTTGCCGAGGGCCGATCCGTCTGCTGCGGCGGTGATGGTCATGCGGGGTGCTCCTTGCGTCGACGGGTTGCCGGTCCACGGTAACGTGCCGGGCGCGACCGACCGGACCCGCGCCTCCTGCAGGGGTGTCGCGACCGAGCGGCGGCGTCGCGCCCGATCGGGTCAGCCGTTGTGGTCGGGGTGCGAGCCCGTGCGCTCGCCGGTCTCGATGCCCGCGATGGCGGCCAGGTCGCCCGTGTCGAGCTCGAAGCCGAAGACGTCGAGGTTGGCGCGGATGCGCGAGGGCGTGACCGACTTCGGGATCACGACGAGGCCCTGCTGCAGGTGCCACCGGATCGTCACCTGGGCCGGGGTGACCCCGTGCTTCGCGCCGATCCGCACCAGTGCCGCGTTGTCCAGGATGCGCCCACGCGCCAACGGCGACCACGCCTCGGTCACGATGCCGTGCGCGGCGTCGAAGGCGCGCAGCTCGTGCTGCTGCAACCACGGGTGCGCCTCGACCTGGTTGATGGCCGGCACGACGTCCGTCTCGGCCATCAGCCGCTCGAGGTGGGCGACCTGGAAGTTGCTCACGCCGATGGAGAGCGCCCGGCCCTCGGCCCGGATCGTCTCGAGGGCGCGGTACGTCTCGACGTACTTGTCCTGCTTCGGGGCGGGCCAGTGGATCAGGTAGAGGTCGACGTGGTCGGTGCCGAGCTTCGTCAGGCTCTCGTCGAACGAGCGGAGCGTCTCGTCGTAGCCCTGCGCGGTGTTCCAGACCTTGGTCGTGAGGAAGACCTCGTCACGGGGAACGCCGGACGCCTCGAGGGCGCGTCCGACGCCTTTCTCGTTGGCGTAGAACTCGGCGGTGTCGAGGTGGCGGTAGCCCTCGCCGAGGGCGGTCTCGACGACCCGTTCGGCCTCGTCGTCGGCGACCTTGTAGACGCCGAGGCCGAGCTGGGGGATCGTGCGGCCGTCGTTGAGGGTGATCCGGGGCACGTCGATGGAGGGCATGCCCTCAACTCTGCCAGCGTTTGGCCGACACGTGTCGCAGGGGACGGGCGACCGTCCGGTGAACGGTGTGTGTCAGGGCCCGTCGTCCGATGGACGAGGAGGCGCGGGTCAGCTCGTCTGGACCGGCACCGGTTCGGTGTCGGGCAGGGGGCTCGCGTCGCGACCGCGGAGGTCGGGCAGGGCCTTGTGGAACGCGGCGCCGACGACCATGCCGACGAAGGCGAAGCAGGCGGCCACGATGAGTCCGCCCTGGCCTCCGATGTGGTCGATCGCGAAGCCGGCGATGGCCGAACCCAGGGCCGAGCCGATCAGCTGCCCGGTGCCGGCCCAGCCGTAGGCCTCGGCCGTGTCGCTGAACTTCACGCTCGACGACACGATGGCGAACATGACGGCGAGGGCGGGCGCGATGCCGACGCCCGCGATCAGCAGCGTGATGCTGATCGGCCAGAGGCCCGTCGCGAAGATCGCCAGGGTCATGCCGACGAAGACGATGGCGATGCGGCGCCCGAGAGCCCACGGGCCGACCGGGACGTGGCCGAGCGCGAGGCCGCCGACCAGCGACCCCGCGGCGAAGATGGCCAGCGCGATGCCCGAGTCGGCACTGCCCTCGCCGAAGAGCGCGACCACGCCCGCCTCGACCGCGGCGCAGGCGCCGATGAGCAGGAACCCGGCGACGGTCGCCAGGAGCACCGTCGGCCGCGCGAGCACCTTGCCGAAGGCCCGTTTGCTGCGGGGGATGCGGACGCGCCCGACCTCGGGCGACGCGATGAACCAGATGCCGCCGCCCACCAGGAACGCGGCCGCGAGCCAGATGGCCTCTCGGGTGCCGATCTGCGTCCCGACGAAGGTCGTGATGACCGGGCCGGCCACCCAGATGATCTCCTGTGCGGACGCGTCGAGGGAGAAGAGGGGAGTGAGCTGGTTCGAGGTGACCATCTTGGGGTAGATGGTGCGGACGGCCGGCTGGACGGGAGGCACGCTGAGGCCGGTCACGAAGCCGAGTGCCATGAACACCGGCACCGAGAAGTCGTACAGGGTGAAGGTGACCATCGTGATCAGGCAGACGATCAGCGTCAGGGTCAGGACGGGGCGCATCGCCCAGCGGCCCATCCATCGGCTGGTGAGCGGGCCCGAGATCGCCTGGCCGATGCTCGTCGCGGCGAGGACGAGACCGGCCGCGGCGTACGAGTGGTGCACGTGCTCGACGTGCAGCAGGAACGCGAGCGACAGCATGCCGAACGGGAAGCGCGCGGTCAGCTGGGCCGCGATGATGCGCGAGACGCCGGGCGTCTTCAGCAGGGTCGAATAGGTGCTCACGAGGGGACAAGTCTACGAGCGAGTCCAGGGTGCGCGACACGCCGTGGTCCCGAACTGGGGACAGCGATCGACGAGTGTCGGTGGTGTGGACGAACATGTGGAGAACAGCCCAGAAGCGGGGAGAACCGCCCTCGTTCTGTGCAAAACGTGTGCGGTTCCCTGTGGAGAACTCCCCGAGACGAACTACAGGCGTGTAACACCGCATCTAGTTGTGGGGACAACCCCGGGCCACTAGATGTAGTATCGAGGAGTCGCCACGGGCACCACGCCCCGCAGGCTCACGAACCACCGATCCGGCCTCAGGGGCCGGCCAGAACACAGGGGATCCCATGGCCATCACCGTCTACACCAAGCCGTCCTGCGTCCAGTGCACGGCCACCTACCGTGCCCTCGACAACAAGGGCATCGAGTACGACGTGCTCGACGTCACCGCCGACGACGCCGCGCTCGAGAAGGTGCGCGCCCTCGGTTACATGCAGGCCCCCGTGGTCATCGCCGACGACGACCACTGGAGCGGCTTCCGCCCCGACAAGATCGCCGCGCTGGCCGCCAAGGTCGACTAGTCGACCGGGCGCCCCGCGCCCGACCCGTTGCACCGTGACCCGGGGTTCGGCCCCACACCACCTCGGAGGCGAGGACTCGTCGTGACGAACGAACTCGTCTACTTCTCGAGCGTCTCGGGCAACACCGACCGCTTCGTCAAGAAGCTCGGTGTGCCGGCCCAGCGCATCCCGCTGTTCCCGTCCGAGCCGCCGCTCCACGTCCATGACCCCTACGTCCTCGTCCTGCCGACCTACGGCGGCGGCGAAGGTCGAGGCGCCGTCCCGAAGCAGGTCATCCGGTTCCTCAACGACGAGGGCAACCGACGCCTCATCCGAGGCGTGATCGCAGCGGGCAACACCAACTTCGGAGAGGGCTACTGCCTGGCCGGCGACATCATCGCGGCCAAGTGTGACGTTCCCCTTCTCTACCGTTTCGAAGTCTTCGGAACACCAGACGACGTACAAGCCGTACACACAGGATTGGAAGAATTTTGGACGCAGCAGTCGATGACCTCGAAGTGATCGCCGCACCGGGGCAGGGTCTCAGCTCGGGGATGGACTACCACTCCCTGAACGCGATGCTGAACCTCTACGGTCCCTCCGGCGAGATCCAGTTCGAGAAGGACCGCGAGGCGGCGAAGCAGTACTTCCTGCAGCACGTCAACCAGAACACGGTCTTCTTCCACAACCTGCGCGAGCGCCTCGACTACCTCGTCGAGAACGAGTACTACGAGGCCGCGACCATCGAGCGGTACGACTTCGCCTTCATCGAGAAGCTCAACGACCTCGCGTACTCGAAGAAGTTCCGCTTCCAGACCTTCCTCGGTGCGTTCAAGTACTACACCTCGTACACGCTCAAGACGTTCGACGGAAAGCGCTACCTCGAGCGCTTCGAAGACCGGGTGGTCATGACCGCCCTCGGCCTCGCCCAGGGCGACGAGGCACTCGCCGTCGACCTGGTCGAAGAGATCATCGCGGGTCGCTTCCAGCCGGCCACGCCGACCTTCCTCAACACGGCGAAGGCCCAGCGCGGCGAACTCGTCAGCTGCTTCCTGTTGCGCATCGAAGACAACATGGAGTCGATCTCGCGCGGCATCAACTCGTCGCTGCAGCTGTCGAAGCGCGGCGGCGGTGTCGCCCTGTCGCTCTCGAACATCCGCGAGGCCGGCGCACCGATCAAGCAGATCGAGAACCAGTCGTCGGGCATCATCCCCGTCATGAAGCTGCTCGAAGACAGCTTCAGCTACGCGAACCAGCTCGGCGCCCGTCAGGGTGCCGGCGCGGTGTACCTCAGCGCGCACCACCCCGACATCATGCGGTTCCTCGACACCAAGCGTGAGAACGCCGACGAGAAGATCCGCATCAAGACGCTGTCCCTCGGCGTCGTCGTGCCCGACATCACGTTCGAGCTCGCCAAGAACAACGAGGACATGTACCTCTTCTCGCCGTACGACGTCGAGAAGGTCTACGGCGTCCCCTTCGGCGACGTCGCGATCAGCGAGAAGTACCGCGAGATGGTCGCCGACTCGCGCATCAAGAAGACCAAGATCAAGGCGCGCGACTTCTTCCAGACGATCGCCGAGATCCAGTTCGAGTCGGGCTACCCCTACATCGTGTTCGAAGACACGGTCAACAAGGCGAACCCGATCAAGGGCCGCATCAACATGTCGAACCTGTGCTCCGAGATCCTGCAGGTCAACACGCCCACCACGTTCAACGAAGACCTCTCGTACAACGAGATCGGCAAAGACATCAGCTGCAACCTCGGCTCGATGAACATCGCCCTCTCGATGGACGCGCCCGACCTCGGCAAGACCGTCGAGACCGCGATCCGCGGCCTCAGCGCGGTCAGCGACATGAGCCACATCACCTCGGTGCGCTCGATCGAGGTCGGCAACGACCAGTCGCACGCCATCGGCCTCGGTCAGATGAACCTGCACGGCTACCTGGCCCGCGAGCGTGTGCACTACGGCACGCCCGAGGCGATCGACTTCACCAACATCTACTTCTACACGGTGCTGTTCCACGCCCTGCGTGCCTCGAACACCATCGCGATCGAGCGTGGCGTCACCTTCGGCGGCTTCGAAGACTCGACCTACGCCTCGGGCACCTTCTTCGACAAGTACACCGAGACCGAGTGGAAGCCCGAGACCGAGCGGGCGGCCGCACTGTTCGCCGATGCCTGCGTCGCGATCCCGACGCAGGACGACTGGCGTGCGCTCAAGGCCAGCATCATGCAGCACGGCATCTACAACCAGAACCTGCAGGCCGTGCCGCCGACCGGGTCGATCTCGTACATCAACCACTCGACGTCGTCGATCCACCCGATCGCGTCGAAGATCGAGATCCGCAAAGAGGGCAAGCTCGGCCGCGTGTACTACCCGGCGCCGTTCATGACGAACGACAACCTCGAGTACTACACCGACGCGTACGAGATCGGGCCCGAGAAGATCATCGACACCTACGCCGCGGCGACGCAGCACGTCGACCAGGGCCTGTCGCTCACGCTCTTCTTCAAAGACACGGCCAGCACGCGCGACATCAACAAGGCGCAGATCTACGCATGGCGCAAGGGCATCAAGACGATCTACTACATCCGTCTGCGTCAGCTCGCGCTCGAGGGCACCGAGGTCGACGGCTGCGTCAGCTGCATGCTCTAGGCCCTGGGCCTCACGGCTTTCGCGCCACCCGGCGCGGGCCGGCCTCGACAGCCGGCCCGCGCCTCCTGAACTCTCGCTCTTCCCTCTGAAAGGCACGTCATGACCATCACCGATCCGGTGCACGCCACCGGCAAGTCGGTCCCGCTGATCACGTCGGTCAGCGCGATCAACTGGAACCGCATCCACGACGACAAAGACGTCGAGGTCTGGAACCGGCTCGTCAACAACTTCTGGCTGCCCGAGAAGATCCCGCTGTCGAACGACGTGCAGTCGTGGAACACCCTCACTCCCGAAGAGCAGCAGATGACGATGCGGGTCTTCACCGGCCTGACGCTGCTCGACACGATCCAGGGCACCGTGGGCGCGATCAGCCTGATCCCCGACGCGATCACCCCGCACGAAGAGGCCGTCTACACGAACATCGCGTTCATGGAGTCGGTGCACGCCAAGAGCTACTCGTCGATCTTCTCGACCCTCGCGTCGACTCCCGAGATCGACGACGCCTTCCGCTGGTCGACCGAGAACGTCAACCTGCAGAAGAAGGCCCAGATCGTCCTCGACTACTACACGGGTGACGACCCGCTGAAGCGCAAGGTCGCCTCGACGCTGCTCGAGTCCTTCCTGTTCTACAGCGGCTTCTACCTGCCGATGTACTGGTCCTCGCGCGCCAAGCTGACCAACACGGCCGACCTGATCCGCCTCATCATCCGCGACGAGGCCGTGCACGGGTACTACATCGGCTACAAGTTCCAGAAGGGTCTCGAGGGCGCGTCCGAAGAACGCAAGCAAGAGATCAAGGACTACACGTTCAACCTGCTCTTCGAGCTGTACGAGAACGAGATCCAGTACACGCAAGACCTCTACGACGGCGTCGGCCTCAGCGAGGACGTCAAGAAGTTCTTGCACTACAACGCCAACAAGGCGCTGATGAACCTCGGCTACGAGCCGATGTTCCCCAAAGAGACGACCGACGTGAACCCGGCGATCCTGTCCGCGCTCTCGCCGAACGCCGACGAGAACCACGACTTCTTCTCGGGGTCGGGCTCGTCGTACGTCATCGGCAAGGCCGTCAACACCGAAGACGAGGACTGGGACTTCTAGCCCACCCCCGCACCACGCAGCAGGCGTCGCCCACCCCGGGCGGCGCCTGTTCTGCGTCCGGCCCGACTTCGCTATGGCTCAGTCGGCGAGCAGCGCCGCCCGGATCGCGGTGATGCCGATGCGCACCTCGGCGAACGACGTGCTGAGTGGCGACAGGCCGATGCGCAGGGCGTCCGGGTTGCGGAAGTCGGGCACGACGCCGGCGTCCCAGAGCCGGGCCACGATCCCGCGGAACGACTCGTGCGTGATCGTGACGTGGCTGCCGCGTTCCGCCGCAGCCCGGGGCGTCGCGACGGTCACCCCGAGCGGCACGAGCCAGGCGTCGACGAGGTCGAAGGCGTAGTCGGTCAGGGCGAGCGACTTCGTCCGGATGGCGTCGATGCCGGCCTCGTCGATCAGGTCGAGCATGTCGTGCATCGCGAGCATGCCCATCACCGGGGGAGTGCCGCTGACGAAACGCCGGATGCCGGCCGCCGCCTCGTACCCGTCGGCCATCGCGAACACGTCGGCCGCGCCCATCCACCCCTGGATCGGCTGGTCGAGCTCGGGCAGCAGCGAGGCGCGGGCGTAGACGAAGGCGGGGGCACCCGGCCCGCCGTTGAGGTACTTGTACGTGCAGCCGACGGCGAGGTCGACGCCCCACTCGTCGAGCTGCATCGGCACGACGCCGACGCTGTGACAGAGGTCGGCCAGCACGAGCCCGCCCGCCTCGTGCACGATCGTCGTGATGGCGGGCAGGTCGACCAGCCACCCCGACCGGTACGACACGTGGTTGACCAGCAGCAGTGCCGTCTCGGGCCCCACGACGTCGCGCACCTGCGACACGGTCACGCCGGTCGCCTTGTCGACGGCGATCCAGCGGATCGTCGCCCCGTGCTCCCGCGCGATGCCCTCGACGACGAAGCGGTCGGTCGGGAACTGGTCGTCGTCGATCACGATCTCGTGGCGGTCGGGCCGGGCCCGCAGAGCGGCGCGGATCGCCTTGTAGAGCAGCACGGTCGTCGAGTCGGCCACGACCGTCTGACCCGGCGCGGCACCGAGGCAAGCCGCCGCGATGCGGTCGCCGAGCTCGGTCGGCAGCGACATCCAGCGCTCGTCCCACGAACGGATCAACCGCGTGCCCCAGGCGCCCTCGACGAACTCGGACAGTCGCGACAGCGTGGCGGTCACGGGCCGCCCGAGCGAGTTGCCGTCGAGGTACGAGACCACGTCGACGGCCGGTACGAACCGGTCGACGAACGACGCCAGCGGGTCGGCGGCGTCGAGCGGGCCGGCGGGATGCGCCGAGGCCTGCTCGTCGGGGTCGGTGGAGTCGACGGGGTAGGCGAGCGGATCGGTCATCGGGTCTTCTCCTCGAGGGCGACGGCGAGCAGCTCGTCGGCGGTCAGTGCGGTCGCGCGCGCGAGCCAGGCGGCCCGCTCGTCGGAGGACGCGGAGGCGCGGGGCGCGTCCGCGATCCAGGTCACGCGGGTGAACGGCAGCCGCGCACCGCCGGTCGGCTCGGCGACGTCGGGGGCGAGGGCGTCGAGCAGTCCCGCCAGCCCGAAGCCGGCCCGGCCCATCGCACGCAGCTCGCGCTCGTTCACGCCGAGCGGCAGGTCGCCGTTGCCGAGATCGGTACCGTAGAGCACCCGACCCCCCGCGGCACGGAAGCGCGAGAGGTTCTCGACCGCCGTCTCGTGCGCGACCCCACCGACACCGTAGCCGTGGATGTCCAGCGTGCTCACCCACGTCGTCGAGGCGGCCAGGCGTGCGACCAGCTCGTCGTCGAGCCGTTCGCTGAAGGGGGTGTGCGCGAACCGGTCGACCCCGGCGTCGGCCGCACGAGCGGCCTGGCCGACGCCCTGGACGTGCGCGACCACGGGCAGGTCGAGCCCGTGCGCGGCGTCGACGACGGCCCGGAGCGTCGCGTCGTCGAGCACGGGCCCGGCGTCGGTGTTGAGGGCGACCTTGACGATCGAGGCGCCGAGGGCGTGCTGCTGTTCGACGAGCCGGGCCGCGCGGCGCAGCCGGGTCGAGGCGCGCAGGCCGCCCACCGCCAGGGAGGCGCGGGGCGGCGCCCAGCCCGAGCGGCTCGGGTACCCGCCCGGTGCGGTGATCAGCCCGCCGGCGATGGCCACCTCGGGCCAGCCGTCCCGCCCGGACCGGCCGAGCCAGCCGTGGGCGGTCGCCGGGTCCCACCCGAGGTCGACGACCCGCGAGATGCCGCCGACGGGCAGCTGCGCGGCGTCGATCAGGCCGAGGTGGACGTGCGAGTCGGTGAAGGGGGCCAGCACGGTGCCCGGCACGTGCGGCAGCTCGGCACCGGCCAGGGTGTCGGCGTCGTGCGCGTCGGCCGACCCGGCGAAGACGACGCCGTGGGCGTCGAGTCGCACCAGGCTGCGACCGGACCACCGGCCCGACCAGGCGTGGTCGACCGTGACGAGCCGCGCCTCCTGGTCCATGACCCGACCCTATTCGTGCGTGCTGCCCGTGCCCTGCAGGCCCGCCCGCGTCCGGGGACGACGAGGCGGGCCCGCAGGGCGGGGAGGTGCCGAGGAGGCGCGACCTACGAGGGCAGGACGGCCCGCGAGCACCGCGCCACGTACGGCAGGCGGATGAGGTCGACGCCGCGGGTGTCGGGGTGGGTGTCGAGCAGCTGCTCGACGTCGCGCAGGACGGCCGCGCGATCGTCGGGCGAGAGCGTGATGACGTAGCTGCGGGACGCGATCATGGCGAGGAACTCGTCGCGACCCAGCTCGTGCACCCAGGCGATGTCGTGTCGCTCGACGGTGCCGAACGGTGCACCGACGACCGGGGCGTCCGACCCCATGTCGCGCTCGCGCGGCTGGTGCATCACCCGGCTGAGCTCCGCGACCCACGGCACCGACTCGTCGCGGATGTTCCAGATCAGGCCGAGCGTGCCGCCGGGGCGCAGCACGCGGGCGATCTCGGGCACGGCTCGGTCGGTGTCGACCCAGTGCCAGGCCTGCGCGACGAGGACGGCGTCGACCGAGTCGTCGCCGAGGGGGATGCTCTCCGCGGACCCCGCGACCGACGTCGCCCCGGGGACGACCTGCTCGAGGGTGGCGCGCATGCCGGGCGAGGGCTCGACGGCCGTGACCGACGGAGCGCGGTCGAGCAGCAGGCGGGTGAGCTTGCCCGTGCCGGCCCCCAGGTCGACCACGTGACAGGCGCCCTCGGGCAGCAGCCAGTCGACGGCCTCGAGGGGGTACGACGGACGGCCCCTCTCGTAGACGTCGGCGGCCAGCCCGAACGAGGCGGCGAGGTCGGAATCGGGTCGTGCGGGGTCGAAGCCGTGGGCGGCCGGGTCGAACCCCTCCTGGGTTGGTTGATGTGTCACCGGAACACTGTCGCACGTCACGATCCGTCACACACCCTGTGTTACGTCGGCCTCGGGCGCAGCATGGACGGGATGACTTCCACGCTGCCTCCGACCCCCTCGTCCCCGCGTCCGACCCGGCCCCTGCGGGTCGTCGCGGTGTCGGGCACCCTCAGCACGCCGTCCAAGACCGACGCCCTCGTGCACGAGATCGTCACGGCGCTGGGCGACGTCCTGCCGATCGAGGCGCACGTGATCCGGGTCAGCGAACTCGGGCCGCTGTTCGCCGGCGCGCTCACCCGTGACCAGCTCGACGAGCGGGTCGAGCGCGAGCTGGTCGCCATCGAGACCGCCGACCTGCTGATCGTCGCCTCGCCCGTCTACCGCGCCTCCTTCACCGGGCTCTTCAAGCACCTCTTCGACTTCGTCGAGCAGTACGCGCTCGTCGACGTGCCCGTGCTGCTCGCCGCGACGGGCGGCAGCGAGCGCCACGCGCTGATCATCGAGCACTCGCTGCGACCGCTGTTCGGGTTCTTCCAGGCCCTCACGCTGCCGCTCGGCGTGTACGCCCACACGACCGACTTCACGGCGACCGGGGGCGCGGAGAAGTACGCGGTCACGGCCCCGCTGCTGCAGGAGCGCATCCGCCACGCGATCCAGCGCGGCCTGCCCCTGATCCGGTCGAGCATCGCCGAGAAGGGGCGCATCGAGCGGAGTCTCGACGACGGTGGCGCGGGCGACGGACCGTCGGGTGACGACCTGCGTGCGAGCGAGCTCGACCTCTCGACGCCCACACGGCTGTTCAGCTGAGCGCGCGACTCGAAGGCGGGGCAGCCGCCCCGGATGCCCACGAGTATCGTAGTTCTCGTGAGCCCCGACCCGACGCCCCGTGACCCGTCCGTCGCCCGCTCCGAGATCCGTGACAGCGAGGCGCAGCGGCGGCTCGGCCTGTTGCCGTCCGGGGTGCTGCCGGGACGTGCCGCCCGATGGGTGGTCGACGGTGTCGACGACCCGTCCGTGCGCACGCTCGCCGAGGCGCAGACCAGCACCGACGACGACCGCGAGGCGCTGCTCGCCCGGGCCGCGACCGACCTCGGCCTCGGCTTCGACTCGGTGCGCGAGGCACGGGCCCACCACGGCCAGCGCGTCGTCGAGTCGATGACGGCGGCGTCGGCCCCGAACGACGCCCTGGGCTTCTCGAACGGCTTCACCGACACCATCGAGGAGTCGGTGCGCGACAGCATCTCCCGCCTCTTCAAGCCCCGCGGCTGAGGCGGACCCGGCGGCTCAGCGAGGGCTCCACGGCTGAGCCGGGGCCGCGCGGCCGCGCCGCGCACCCGACGCGACCGGACGCAGGAGGCGCGGTGCCGGTCGTGACCGGCACCGCGCCTCCTGCAGTCAGTCGGTCCGTGGGTCAGGCCTTGCCGACCTCGAGCTCGACGACCGCCCACGACAGGGCGGGCAGGCGCAGGCGCGCGGTGCCGCCGTCGACCGTGACGCCGGTCAGCGGGACGAGTCCGACGGTGTCCTGCGCGTTCTCGGTGTTGGACGAGAAGCGGTCGCCGCCCTCGGGCACGGCCAGCACCTCGGCGCGGGTGACGCGTCCGCCGCTGAAGCCGCGCAGGGCGACCTCGACGTCGGCGGCCTCGTCGAGACCGCGGTTCGCGAGGAAGAACGCGACCGTTCCGGCCTCTTCGTCGTAGGTCGCGCTGACGTCGACCAGGTCGGCGTCGCCGTACTTCTCGGTCTCGACCTTGTCGCTCGTGACGAGGGTGCGCAGGATCTGCCCGGTCGCGAGCGCCGCCATGCGGGCGAACGGCCAGAAGATCGACTGGCGCCACGCGGGCCCGCCGGCCTCGCTGCGGATCGGCGCGATGACGTTGACGAGCTGCGCCTGGTTGGCGATCTTGACCCGGTCGCCGTGACGCAGCAGCGAGTTGAGGAAGGTGCCGACCACGACCGCGTCGGTGACGTTGTACTGGTCCTCGATCAGTCGGGGGTGTTCGCGCCAGCCCTTCGACACGTTGTGCGGTTGGTCGTCCGAGTCGAGGCCCGTCTGGTACCAGACGTTCCACTCGTCGAACGAGATGTCGACCTGCTTCGTGTGCTTGCCGGCGGCCTTGACCCCGTCGATGGTGGACACGACCTCCTCGATGAACGCGTCCATGTCGACGGCCGTCGCGAGGAAGCTCTTCGCGTCGCCGTCGTGCTCCTGGTAGTACGCGTGCATCGAGACGTAGTCGACCTCGTCGTACGCGTGGGTGAGAACCTCGTGCTCCCAGGTGCCGAAGGTGGGCATGCCGCGGCCCGAGCTGCCGACCGCGACCAGCTCGATCGAGTCGTCGACGAACTTCATGGCCTTGGCGGCCTCCTGGGCCAGACGGCCGTACTCGGTGGCGGTCTTGTGGCCGATCTGCCACGGGCCGTCGAGCTCGTTGCCGAGGCACCAGAGCTTGATGTCGAACGGGTCCTTCGCTCCGTTGGCGATGCGCCGGTCGCTGAGCGCCGTGCCCCCGGGGTGGTTCGCGTACTCGACGAGCTCGCGGGCGGCGTCGACGCCGCGGGTGCCGAGGTTGACGGCCTCCATCACCTCGGTGCCGGCGAGCTTCGACCAGGCGACGAACTCGTGCAGGCCGAAGGCGTTGGTCTCGACCGTGTGCCAGGCGCCGTCGAGGCGACGCGGGCGCTGGTCGACCGGCCCGACGCCGTCCTCCCAGTTGTAGCCCGACACGAAGTTGCCGCCGGGGTAGCGGATGACGGTCGCGCCGAGTTCTTTGGTGAGGTCGAGGACGTCCTGACGGAAGCCGTTCTCGTCGGCGGTGGGGTGGCCGGGCTCGTAGATGCCGGTGTAGACGCAGCGGCCCATGTGCTCGACGAACGAGCCGAACAGGCGGCGCGGGACCGGGCCGATGGTGAACTCGCGGTCGACGGTGATGCGGGCGGTGGACATGGATCTCCTAGCTGAGGGGAACGGCGTGCGTGTGGTGGGGACGGGGAGGCGCGGTGCGGCAGGGCGGTCGGGTCCGGGGTGGGCGGGTCACTGCCCCCCGAAACCGGTGGTCGAGATGCCCTTGATGATCTGGCGTTGGAAGAACAGGAACACGAGGATTAGGGGCAGGGCCGCGAGGACCGCGGCTGCCATGTTCTGCGCGTACTGGATGCCGTAGGCGCTCTCGATGGTCTGCAGGCCGACCGGCAGCGTGAGCAGCGAGGCGTCGTTCGTGACGATGAACGGCCACAGGAAGTTGTTCCAGGCGCCGATGAACACGAAGATCGACACCGCCCCGAGGATGGGCCGCGACAGCGGCAGCAGGATCGTGAAGAACACCCGGATGCGCCCGGCGCCGTCGACGCGAGCGGCGTCCTCGAGCTCGATCGGCACCTGGTCGAAGAACTTCTTCAGCACGAAGACCATGGCCGGGGCGATGGCCTGCGGCAGGATGATGCCCCAGTACGTGTCGACCATGTCGAAGGCGAGCATCTGGTAGAACAACGGCACGATCAGCACCTGCGGCGGGATGATGATCGACGCGATCGTCGCCACGTAGAGCCACTTCTTGCCCCGGAAGTCGAGGCGCGAGAACGCGTAGGCGACGAGGGCCGAGGTGGCCACGACGATCAGCGTGATCACGATCGACGTGAAGAGGCTGTTGAACAGCCACACCGGGATGTTGCCCTGCTCGAGGACCCCGCGGTAGGCGTCGAGCGTGAAGCCGCCGGCCGGGATCCAGGTCTGCGGCGTCGCCGCGGCGTCGGTCTCGCTCTTGAACGAGGTGGCGAGCGACCACAGGAACGGCAGCAGCCAGAGGACGGCGAGCACGACCAGGATGATCACGCTGAGGACGGCCATCGGGCCGAACGGCTTCTGGCCGGGCTTGTGGCCCTTCCGGCCGCGGTCGGCGGTGGGGGCGCGCAGGTCGGACGTGGGGGCGATGGCGGGGGCGGTCATTTCTGGGCTCCCTTGCGGTTGCGGGCCGTGATGCTGAACTGTGCGATCGAGATGACGACGATGACCGCGAAGAAGATGTACGAGATCGCCGACGAGTAGCCGAAGCGGTAGCCGGTGAACCCGGTGTCGAAGATGTACTGCACCGCCGAGCGGGTGCTGCCCGCCGGCCCGCCGGTGGTCATCTGGTAGATCTGGTCGAAGACCTTCAGCGAGGCGAGCACCTGCAGGATGACGATCAGGCCGGTGGTCGGGCCGAGCTGCGGGATGGTGATCGACAGCAGCGAACGCCAGCGTCCGGCGCCGTCGAGCGACGCGGCCTCGTACTGCTGGTCGGGGATGTTCTGCAGCGCGGCGAGATACAGCAGGAAGTTGAAGCCGACCGTCCACCAGACGGTGGTCGCGACCACGGCGATCATGGCGGTGTCGGGGTCCTGCAGCCAGGCGGGCTGCGGCAGTCCGAGCGTGCCCAGGACGTTGTTGATCGGGCCGAGGGTCGGGCTGTAGAGCTGGATCCAGAACAGCGAGACGACCGTCGAGGCGAGCAGGTACGGCAGGAAGAAGCTCAGCCGCCAGAGCCACTGCCCCGGCAGCCCGGTGTTAACGAGGATGGCGAGCACGAGGGCGACCACGACGAGCGGGATCGTGCTGAGCACCGTGAACCACAGGGTGTTGAGCATCGAGCGCCACATGTCGCCGTCGGCGAAGGCCTCGGCGTAGTTGGCGACGCCGATCAGCTCGCCGCCCTGGCCGGTCAGGCTCTGGCCGGTGAAGCTCAGGTAGAAGCCGTGCAGCAGCGGCCAGACGAGGAACACCGCGAAGAGCACGGTGAACGGGGCGGCGAAGCCCCAGCCGATGCGGTTGTCGGACGGGCCGGTCCGCTTGCGGGAGGCGCGGCTGCGGTCGGTCGCGCGGGCGTCGGACCGCGCGCGTTCGGCGGTGGCCCGGGGGGCCTTGACCGTGGTGGAGGTCACAGATCGACTCCTTCGTCGTCGTGATGGTCGGGTCGTGCGGAGGGGTAGGAGAGAGGCGTCGGGCGGGCGGGTCGGTCGGGTCGGCCGGTGGCGCGGGGGGCGTCCCATGGCCGTCACACCGGGGCCGGGCGCGACAGCTGGGTGTTCACGCGCGCGACGAACCGCCGCATGCCGTCGGCCGCGTCGTCCTTGGCGAGGATCACCGACTGGATCGAGTCGAGGAAGTACGTCTGGAAGTCCGAACCCGAGCCGGTGAACCAGGCGGGCGGGTCGTAGTTGAGATAGTCGGCGGCCTCGGCGTAGTTCGCCTGCGGTCGCAGCTCGGCGTACTCGGGGCTCTCGACGATGGGCAGGTAGGCGGGGATGTGCCCGGCCGCCGCCCACAAGAGGGAGTCCTTGAGGATGGTCGAGACCATCTTGTAGACGTCCTCGCGCTTGACGTCGTCGACCTCGCTCTGCCGCGGCAGCACGAACGCGTGCGAGTCGGCGTAGACGGCCGGCGTGCCGAACAGCGTCGGGATGATGCTGCCGTCGAACGGGATGCCCGCGTTCTCGGCGCTCGGGACCTCCCACACGCCGGTGAAGAGCATGCCGCTCTCGCCGCTGACGAACTCGGCGATGCCCGACTCGATGTCGCTGGCCGTGGCCATGGCCGTGCCGTCGGTGAGCTGCTGCATGAACTCGAGCGCGGTGACGGCGGCCTGCTCGTCGTACTCGACCGTGCCGCCCTCTTTCAGCACCATGTCGGCGCCCTGCTGCTTGTAGAACGTGTAGAACATGCGCCACAGCTGGGCACCGTCGTTGAGGTAGCCCCACGAGGCGCCGTGCTTGCCGGTCACCTGCTGCATGGCGTTCGCGACCTCGAGGAACTGCTCGGGGCTGGTGATCTCGACGAGCTTGCCGTCGGGGCCCAGCGCACCCGCCTGGGCGGCGATGTCGGTGTTGTACAACAGGATGAACGGGTGCGAGTCGAGCGCGACCGAGTACAGGTCGCCACCGTTGAAGCCCTTCTTCCAGACCGCCTCGGCGAAGTCCTGTTCGCGGACGCCGTACGACGCGAGCTTGTCGACGTCCCACGGGTCGAGCAGGCCGCCGGGGGCGTAGCCGGGCACGCGCGACGCGTGCATGATCGCGACGTCGGGCGCGCGCCCGCCGGCCGAGGCCATGGCGAGCTTCGTGTAGTACGGGGTGCCCCAGGCGAGCACGGTCTGCGTCGCGTGGAACTCGGGGTTCTGTTCGTTGGCCTGGTCGATCAGTGCCGACATCTTGATGCCGTCACCGCCGCTCAGCAGGTGCCAGAACTTGAGCTGGGCGACGTCCGTGCCCGAGCCGGTGACGGCGCCGGGGGCGCAGCCCGAGAGGCCCGTGGCGACGAACGCTCCACCGACGAGGGCTGCCGAGCCGAGCAACATGCTGCGGCGGCTGAGGCCTCGGGGGGTGGTGGTGCCGCGGGTGGTGCCCGGTCGCGGTGTCGGGGTCGTCCGATGGTTCTCGGTCATCTTCACTCCTTTGTGATGTGTGACGAGAGCGACTATTCCATCGTTGTAACGGAATCGCAAGGGGCACGAGTCGGCGAGCCGCGCCTCCTGGGTTCCCGCCTGACGGGCTGTCGGCGGTGCCGGAGCCACACGCCGCCACGAAGTACACACGCCGCCACTTTTTTGCGTGGCGCCGTGTTTACTTCGTGGCGGAATGGCGGCGGGGCGGGGCCGGTCGGGATCAAGCGCGGCCGCGGGTGCTGGCCCGCACGACGATCTCGTGGGGGATCAGCACGAGCTCGGCCGCGCCCTGGCGGTCGGCGATGCGGGCTGCGAGCAGCTCGAGGGTGCGGTCGACGAAGAGTCGCTTGTCGAAGGTGACGGTCGTCAGCGGCGGCACGGAGAACCTCCCGTCGACGATGTCGTCGAAGCCGGCCACCGCGACGTCGTCGGGGACGCGCAGGCCCGCCGAGCTCAGCGCGCTGACGGCGCCGATCGCGAGCGAGTCGGTGAAGCAGAAGATCGCGTCGGGCCGGTCGCCGCGCTCGATCGCGGCGCGCACGACGGCGAAGGCGTCGGCCGACGTCCATTCGGGGCACGAGTACTGCAGAGCACGGTCGACGGGCAGCCCGGCCTCGGCCATGGCCTGCTCGAAGCCTCGGGTGCGGGCGCGGGCCGTGGCGGTGTCGAACTCGCCGGCCGAGTCGCCCAGGGTCGCGATGCGGCGGTGTCCGGCGGCGATCAGGTGGGCCGTCATGTCGCGGGCCGCGGCGACGCTGTCGACCCGCACCTGGTCGACGAGGGTCTGTTCGACCTCGCCGATCACGACGACGGGCGGCAGCGAATCGGTGGCGGCCCCGGTGCCGGCCGACGACAGGGCGCTGGCGTCGAGCGTGATCGGGTTGAGGACGAGACCGTCGACGAGGTGTTCTTTGCCCCGCGAGAGCAGCTCGCCCTCGCGCTCGGGCCGCGAGCCGGTCTGCTCGAGCTGGATCGACCAGCCGCGCTCGTGCGCCTGCTCGACGAACCAGTGCGTCATCTCGGCGCTGTACGGGGTGCTCAGGTCGGGGAAGGCCAGCGCGATCGAGCCGGTGCGCCCGGTGCGCAGGCCGCGCGCGCTGAGGTTCGGCACGTAGTCGAGCTCGGCGAGCGCGCTCTCGACCCGGGTCCTGGTGTCGGGTCGCACGAAGACGACGCCGTTGATCACGTTCGAGACGGTCTTCGGCGACACCCCGGCGAGTGCCGCCACGTCCTTCACCGTCGCGCGCATTCCCACAGGCTAGTGGCGGCCACGAGACCCCGGGGCCCCGCTCAGGCGGAGGCGAGCACCTTGACGATGCGCTGCAACGAGACGCTCTCGCTCGGGCGCAGGTCCTGTGCGAACAGGCTGAGGCGGAACTCCTCGATCATCCAGCGGGCGCGGACGAGCGCAGGAGGCGCGGTGTCGGAGGGCGGGAACGTCCCGCCCGCGGCCTCGTACCGCTCGGTCGCCTGCTGCACCTCGCTCAGCCAGACGCGGTCCCGCCCGGGGTTCTCGAGCAGCTTCGCCGTGCGCTTCGTGATGCCCACGAGGTACACCGGCACGCGCTGCAGCTGCTGGAGCCCGGTCTGCGACACGAAGCCCGGACGGATCAGCCGGTCGCGTTGCTGGCGCATGTCGGTCAACGCGGCGAGGAGGGTCATCGACGTGGCACCCTTCATCGCCTTGTCGGCGTCGCGGGCGGCGGTCAGCGTGCGGGCGACGAGCGAGACGGTCTGGAACATCTGGTCCATCACGGCCCCCGACACCCGGTCGCGCGTCGAGAGGAACTCCTTCTTGGTCATCACCATGCCGTCGGGCTTCACCCGGAACAGCACGTCGTCGACGACGGCCACGAGGCAGTCCGCGAAGAGCGCCGACGTGTTCTGGTACGGACTCGTCGCCAGGATGAGCTTCTCGGCGCTCGTCAGGTGCTGCTGCACGTAGGCCACGGGCGACGGGGTCGCCAGCATCAGCAGGCGCCGCACGCCCTTCGGGGTCGCGAGGGCCTGGTCGGCGGGCGTCGCCATCAACGTGATCGAGACCGAGTCGCCGTGGTCGACCAGGGCCGGGTAGGCGCGGATGACGGTGTCGCCGTGGCGGGTGTCGACGACGGCGGGGAGCTCGTCGAAGTCCCACGACGTCAGGCCCTCGCGCTCGATCGAGCTCGTGGGGCGAGGCGCGACGGGCGTGGTGTCGCCACCCGCGCCTCCTCGTCCGCGACCCCGGCCGCGGCCGCGTTCGTCGCGCCCGCCGCCCTGCGTGACGCGGGCGACGCTGTCGCGCGTGGCGTCGCGCAACCGATGCTGCAGCGCGTCCAGGTCTTTGTCGGCACCGACCGTGCGGCCCCGCTCGTCGACCACCGCGTACGTGACCCGCAGGTGGGCGGGCACGCGGTGCAGGTCGAAGTCGTCGGTCGTGACGGGCGTGTAGGTGAGCTTCTTGATCGCCGCGGCCACGGTCGCCGTGAACGGCTCGTCGACGTCGGCGGGCGGTGCGTCGGGCAGCTCGTCGGTGATCTTCGACGCCCAGTCGGCGGCGGGGACCACGTTCTTGCGGATCTGCTTCGGCAACGACTTGATCAGCGACGTGACCAGCTCGTCGCGCAGCCCCGGCACCTGCCAGTCGAACCCGACCGGACGGAGGCGCGGCAACAGGGGTAGCGGGACGATCACGGTCACGCCGTCGTCGTCGGCCCCCGGCTCGAACTTGTAGCGCAGAGTCAACGTCTGGTCGCCCTGCTGCCACGTGCTCGGGAAGCCCTGTTCGTCGACGTCGGGTTCGTCGTCCCCGAGCAGGTCGGCGGCGGTCATGGTGAGCAGGTCGGGGGTGTCGACCTTGGCCTTGCGCCACCAGCCCTCGAAGTCGCGCATGCTGGCGACGTCGGCCGGGATGCGCCGTTGGAAGAACTCGAACGCGGCGTCGCCGTCGACCAGGATGTCGCGGCGGCGGGTGCGCTCTTCGACCTCGGTCAGCTCGCGGATCAGCTGCTGGTTCTTCTGCTCGAAGGCCTGGTGCCCCTCCCAGTCGCCCTCGACGAGCGCGTGCCGGATGAACAGTTCGCGGGCGTAGGCGGGGTCGATGCGGGAGAACTGGATGCGCCGTCGCTCGACGATGGGCACGCCGTAGAGCGTGACGCGCTCGTAGGCGACGACGGCCCCCTGCTTCTTCTCCCAGTGGGGCTCGCCGTAGCTGCGCTTCACCAGGTCGGGTGCGAGCGGTTCGGCCCAGGCCGGGTCGATCGAGCCGGCGACCCGGGCGAACAGGCGGCTGGTCTCGACCAGTTCGGCGGTCATCACGGCCGCCGGCGGCTTCTTCGCGAGGCTGCTGCCCGGGAAGATCAGGAACCTCGTCTGGCGGGCGCCGACGAAGTCCTTCTTCTGCGGGTCGAACAGGCCGATCTGGCTGAGTAGGCCGGCCAGCAGGCTGCGGTGCACGCCGTCGGGGTTCGCGCTGCGCTCGCCGACGTGCAGCCCGAGGGGACGGGCTGCGCGGGTGAGTTGGCGGTAGACGTCCTGCCACTCGCGGATGCGCAGGTAGTTGAGGAACTCGTCCCGGCAGAGACGCTTGAAGGCGTTGCCGCTGAGCTCTCTCTGCTTGTCCTCGAGGTACTCGAACAGGTTGAGCAGGGTGAGGAAGTCGCCCTTGGGGTCTCGGAAGCGCGAGTGCTTCTCGTCGGCCTGGGCGCGTCGCTCGAGGGGGCGCTCGCGGGGGTCCTGGATGCTCAGCGCCGAAACGATGGCGAGCACCTCGCGCGTCGTGCCCTGCGTCTTCGACTCGACGACCATGCGGGCGAGGCGCGGATCGATCGGCAGCCGGGTGAGCTGTTTGCCGACACGCGTGATCTGGCCGCCCTGGGTGACGGCGCCGAGCTCGCGCAGCAGGTCGAGGCCGTCCTTGATGCCGCGGGAGTCGGGCGGCTGCAGGAAGGGGAAGGCGGCGATGTCGCCGAGGTTCAGCGAGATCATCTGCAGGATGACCGCGGCGAGGTTGGTCCGCAGGATCTCGGGCTCGGTGAACTCGGGACGCTTCTCGAAGTCGGTCTCGCTGTAGAGGCGGATCGCGATGCCGCTGCTCGTGCGACCGGAGCGACCGGACCGCTGGTTGGCGCTCGCCTGCGAGATGGCCTCGATCGGCAGGCGCTGCACCTTGGCCCGGGTCGAGTAGCGGCTGATGCGGGCCGTGCCGGCGTCGATCACGTACTTGATGCCGGGCACGGTGAGGCTGGTCTCGGCGACGTTGGTCGCGAGGACGATGCGCCTGCGGGTGCCGGCGGTCGTGCTGGGCTGGAAGACGCGGTGCTGGTCGGCGGCGCTCAGTCGGCCGTAGAGGGGCAGCACCTCGGTGTGCGGCAGGTTGCGGCCGCGGATGCTCTCTTCGGCGTCGCGGATCTCGTTCTCGCCGCTGAGGAAGACCAGGACGTCGCCGCTCGACTCGCGCGCGAGTTCGTCGAGGGCCTCGTTGATGCCCTGGAGGTAGTCCTTGTCGTCGGCACGCTGCCTGCGGTCGCCGGTCCGCGCCTCCTGCCGGTCGCCCTGCCGACCCGAGGGGCGGTCGTCGTCGTCGTCGTCGAGGTCGCCGTCGTCGTCGCTCGTGGTGTCGTCGGCGACGAGCGGTCGGTAGCGGACCTCGACCGGGTAGGTGCGACCCGAGACCTCGACGATGGGCGCGTCGCCGAAGTGCTTCGAGAACGACTCGGGGTCGATCGTGGCGCTGGTGATGATCAGCTTGAGGTCGGGGCGGCGGGGCAGCAGCTGCTTGAGGTAGCCGAGCAGGAAGTCGATGGTGAGGCTGCGCTCGTGGGCCTCGTCGATGATGATCGTGTCGTAGCGTTCGAGCTCGCGGTCGAAGTGGATCTCGTTGAGCAGGATGCCGTCGGTCATCAGCTTGATCTGGGTGTCGGCGCCGACCTTGTCGGTGAAGCGCACCTGGTACCCGACCACGCCGCCGACCTCGTCGCCGAGTTCTTCGGCGATGCGTTCGCTGATCGTGCGGGCCGCGATGCGTCGCGGCTGGGTGTGGCCGATCTTGGTGCGACCGAGCTCGAGGCAGATCTTGGGCAGCTGGGTCGTCTTGCCCGAGCCGGTGGCGCCGGCGACGATGACGACCTGGTTGTCACGGATCGCCGCGGCGATGTCGTCGCGTCTCTGGCTGACCGGCAGCTCGGCGGGATACGTGATGGTGGGGATCATGAGCCCTCCATCGTAAGCCGCCCGGGCTGGGCGGGGGGCGCGCCGGTCGTGTCGCCCCCGACGGCGTCTCCGCGTCGGTCCTGCACAGGTCCGGTGGGGGACGAGGAGGCGCGGGTCGGCGAGCCGTCATCGTCGCCTCATGCAGACACGTCTTTCGCTTCGCACCCGCACCCGCACCCGCACCTGTACCCGCCGTCGTGCTCGGCCGCTGCGAGACGCTCCCGGCGGAGGTCCGGCCGTCCCTCCGACGACCTGGCACCTCACTTTCGCTGATCCGGTACGTACCGGATCGAGGAGTGCTGATCCGGTACGTACCGGATCAGGGAAACCGGGAAGACCGCAGGAGCCGTGCGTGTGGCGCCGGGCGGACGGTCGGCGGGGCGGACGACCCACGGCAGCGGGTCACCGGCCGTGAGCAAGCGCGCGATGGACCCCCTCGCCGTCTTGGCGCACCCGGCCCGGCAGTACCTCGTCCACCTGCTCTGCACCGGCGAGACGACCTCGGGCGACCTCGCGACCATGGCGTACGACTCGTACGGCATCGGCTGGTCGTCGGTCTCCGAGCACCTGTCCGTCCTGCACGACTCGGGATTCGTCGACCTCCTGGTCGACGGCCCGCGGCGCTGGTATCGGCTGCGGGACGACTGGTGGGACCGCGTCGACGACTCGCTCGCCGAGTTGCGCACGGCCTGGCGCGAGCACGCCCCCACCCGCGAGCTCGGCTTCGGCGCCGACGTCTTCCCGGCCCGAGCCCGGCGGGGCATGCTCCCCGCACCCGGTGACGCCTTCGCCGGGCAGAGCCATGCCCGGCGGTCGACCGCCCGGGGGCGACGAGGCAAGAACCAGAGCGAACTGGGCGTCGGACGCAGCCACTGGTCCGAGTACGCCGACGGCAGCTACGGCCTCGAGTGACCGAGTGCAGGAGGCGCGGGCTGGGCGGGTCGTCGGGCGTCGCGTCGTAGGATCGCGGCAGACTGCACGTCGACGGAGACGGAGAGACACAGATGTCATCAGCACCCAGCCCCCGAGGCCACGCCACCGCGTCGGTCGCGGCCATCCTGGCCGAGTCGGCCGCCCGCCACCCCGACGACGTCGCCGTCATCGTCGGGCCCACCTCGACCACCTACGCCGAGCTGTGGCAGCAGACGCTGGCCTACGCCGGCGCCCTCCGCGCCCGGGGCGTCGGCCCCGGGGACCGGGTCGCCATGCTCGTCCCGAACGTGGCCGACTTCCCGCGGGTCTACTACGCGACGCTCGCGCTCGGCGCGGTCGCCGTGCCCGTCCACGCCCTGCTCAAGCGCCACGAGATCGAGTACGTGCTGCGCGACAGCGGCTCCCGCCTGCTCGTCTGCGCCGCGCCGCTGCTCGGCGAAGGAGGTGCGGGAGGGCAGCTGGCCGGGGTCGACGTCCTCACCGTGCTCGCGCCTCCTGCCGGTGGCGCCGCAGACGCGGCAGGCGCAGCGGGCGCCGCCGAGCCCGCCCCCGCGCCCGACCGCCTGGAAGACCTCGCCTCGGCCGCCGAACCGCTCGACACCTACGTTCCCCGCGACCCCTTCGACACCGCCACGATCCTCTACACGAGCGGCACGACCGGCCAGCCCAAGGGCGCCGAGGGGTCGCACCTCGCGCTGATCGAGCAGGTCAACACCAACCTGATGACGACGTTCGACATGCACCGGGGCGACGTGCTGCTCGGTGCGCTGCCGCTGTTCCACACCTTCGGGCAGACCTGCACGATGAACACCGGGTTCCGGGTCGGCGCGACCATCGTCATGCTGCCGAAGTTCGACGGAGACGCGGCGCTCGCCGCGATGGTCGAGCACGGCTGCGAGGTGTTCATGGGCGTGCCCACGATGTACATGGCCCTCATCGCCGCCGCCACCCGCAGCGAGGCGCGTCCGCCGCTGCGCTACGCCGTCTCGGGCGGGGCGTCCCTGCCTCTCGCGGTGCTCGAGAAGTTCCAGCAGGTGTACGACGCACCGATCCACGAGGGTTACGGCCTGACCGAGACCTCGCCCGTCGCCACCTTCAACCACGTCGGGGTACCGCCGCGGCCCGGCACCATCGGCACACCGATCTGGGGCGTCGACGTCGAGATCGCCGACCAGCACGTCGAGGACTCGATCGTGCTGCTGCCGCACGGCGAGATCGGCGAGCTCGTCATCCGCGGCCACAACCTGATGAACGGCTACCTCAACCGTCCCGACGACACCGCGAAGGCGATCGTCGACGGCTGGTTCCGCACGGGCGACCTCGGCACGAAGGACGACGACGGCTACCTGACGATCGTCGACCGCACGAAGGACATGATCATCCGCAACGGCTACAACGTGTACCCGCGGCAGGTCGAAGAGGTCCTCGCACTGCACCCCGACGTCACGATGGCGGCCGTCTTCGGCGTACCGCACGAGCTGCACGGGCAAGAGATCGAGGCGGCCGTCGTCCTGCGCGACGGCGCCACGGCCACCCCCGACGAGCTGGTCGCGTTCGTCGCCGACGAGATCGCGGCCTACAAGTTCCCCCGCATCGTCCACGTCCTCGAGGCCCTGCCCCTCGGCCCCAGCGGCAAGGTGCTCAAGCGCGAGCTCGTCGACCGTTTCGGGACCCCGCAGGAGGCGCGCTCGGGCAGCTGACGCCCGGTCACGTCGACCCCGGGCCCCTCCCGGTCGGGAGTGCCCTCCACCTAGAGTGGAGCCTCGACGATCGTGTCGGGGCCCCGGCCGCGCACGACCGGCCCGTCCCGGCGGGCCCGTCTCATCACGAAGGAGTGACATGAGCGACACCATCACCGCACCCGCCCCGGCCGCCTCCGACGGCCCCGAGATCCACAAGGGCCTGGCCGGCGTCACGGTCGACCGGACGGCGGTCTCGAAGGTCGACGCGGCCAGCAACTCCCTGCTCTACCGTGGCTATCCGGTGCAGCAGCTCGCCGCCGAGCGGGACGTCGAAGACGTCGCCTGGCTGCTGCTGCACGGCGAGCTGCCCACCGCCGACGAGCGGCGCGACTTCGACGCCGAACTCCGCGCGCACCGCGCGCTCGCCCCCGGGCTGCAGCACCTCATCGACCTGATCCCGACCTCGGCCCACCCGATGGACGTCGTGCGCACCGCGGTCAGCGCCATCGGGGCCGCCCGGCCCGAACCGACGACGGGTGCGGGTGCCTACGACGTCGCCGACACGCGTCGACTCGCCACGCACCTGTTCGCCGTGCTGCCCGCCGTGATCGCCTACGACCAGCGGCGCCGCCACGACCTGCCGCCGGTGCCGCCGCGCGACGACCTCGGCTACAGCGCCGACTTCCTGCACCAGGTGTTCGACCGCGAGCCCGATGCGCTCGACGTCGAGGCGTTCGACACCTCGATGACCCTCTACGCCGAGCACTCGTTCAACGCCTCGACCTTCACGGCGCGGGTGATCGCCTCGACGCTGTCCGACCTGCACTCGTCGATCGTCGGCGCGATCGGCGCCCTCAAGGGCCCGTTGCACGGCGGTGCCAACGAGGCCGCGCTCGAGCTGCTCGACCGCGTCGGACCGGCCGACGGCGCGGTGGCCTGGCTCGACGACGCGTTCGCCCGCAAGGAGAAGATCATGGGCTTCGGCCACCGGGTCTACAAGAACGGCGACAGCCGGGTGCCCACGATGGAGGACGCCCTCGGCCGCCTCGTCGACCGGGCCCGCGAGCAGGGCGACGATCGGGTCGACGGGCTCAAGGAGACCTACGACGTCGTCGCCGCGACGGTGTTCGAACGCAAGGGCCTGAAGCCCAACGTCGACTACCCGTCCGGGCTGGCGTACCACCTGATGGGCTTCGAGACCCCGGTCTTCACGCCGCTCTTCGTCGCGTCGCGCGTCCTCGGCTGGAGCGCCCACGTCATCGAGCAGCGCGAGGCCAACTCGCTGATCCGTCCCCTCAGCGAGTACGACGGTGCACCCCTGAGGGACGTCCCCGCGCGCTGACGCCTACCGTGGCCCGCATGCCGAACCAGCTGCGAGACGCCGTCAGCCCCTACCTCAGGTCGCACGCCGACAACCCGGTCGAGTGGCGCGCCTGGGGGCCGGGGCCGTTCGCCGAGGCCGCCGAGCGAGACGTGCCCGTGATGGTCTCGATCGGCTACTCGACCTGCCACTGGTGCCACGTCATGGCGCGCGAGAGCTTCTCCGACCCCGAGGTCGCGGCGCAGCTCTCGGCCGGATTCGTCTCGGTCAAGGTCGACCGCGAGGAGCACCCCGACGTCGACTCGAGCTACCTCGCCGCCGCCTCCGCCTTCACCGAGGGGCTCGGCTGGCCGCTGACCGTCTTCGTCACGCCCGAGGGTCGGCCCTTCTACGCCGGCACGTACTTCCCGCCGGTGCCCGTGCAGGGTCGGCCGTCGTTCCGACAGGTGCTCGACGCCGTCACCGACGCCTGGACCACCAGGCGGACCGAGGTCGACGCGACCGCGTCGGCGGTGCAGGAGGCGCTGGCCGCGGGGCCCGCGTCGGTCACCGGCACCGCGCCTCCTGGTCCCGGTGCCGGGGTCGCCCTGCCGGGGCGCCCCGAGCTGGCCCACGCCGTCGCCCGCCTCGCGGCCCACGAGGACCGCGAGCACGGCGGCTTCGGCGGGGCCCCGAAGTTCCCAACGGCGCCGGCCCAGCTGGCGTTGCTCGCCCTCGGCGCCGGGGGAGACGACGGTGCACTCGAACTCGTGTCGCGGACGCTCACGCGGATGGCCGCGTCGCCGCTGCGCGACCCGGTCGAGGGCGGGTTCTTCCGGTACGCGGTCCGGCGCGACTGGTCCGAGCCGCACTACGAGCGCATGCTCTACGACAACGCCCAGCTGCTGCTCGCCTACTCGCGGCTGGCGGTGCTCGACGCGGGCCCGGACGCTGCTGCGGCCCCGGGTGCCGATGCCACGTCGGGCACCGCGCCGACGTCGGCAACTCAGGAGATCGACACGCATCCGGCCCGGATCGCCGCCGGGGTCGCCGATTTCCTGAGTTCCCGACTGCGCACGGCCGACGGGGCCTTCGGCTCGGCGCAGGACAGCGAGAGCACGATCGACGGCGTCCGCGACGAGGGCGGCTACTACCGACGGGACGCCGCGGGCCGAGCCGCCCTCGACCCGCCGCCCGTCGACGACAAGGTGCTCACGGGCTGGAACGGCTTGGCGATCGCGGCGCTCGCCGAGGCGGGGGCGCGACACGTCCGGCCCGAGTGGGTCGAGACGGCGCGGGGCGCGGCCGACCTGCTGCTCGCACGTCACGTGACGGACGACGGCCGGCTGTTGCGCGCCTCCGTGGGGTCGACCGTGTCGGACGCCGTGGCGACCCTCGAGGACCACGGCCTCTTCGCGTCCGGCCTGCTGGCCCTCTCCCTGGCGACGAGCGAGGCCCGGTACGCGGTCGCCGCCCGGTCGTTCGTCGACGCCTGCCTGCTCGACGACGCCGACCCGAGGATCGTCGCGGCGCCCTCGGGCGGTGACCCGGTGTTGGTCTCGCAGGGTGTGGCCCTGTCGAGCGACCCGAGCGAGGGAGCCTACCCGTCGGGACGCAGTGCGGTCGCGGCGGCCGCGCTCACGCTGCACCAGCTCACCGGGGAGGCGCGCTACCGGTCCGTCGCCGAGCGGCTCGCCGCCGAGGTGGCCGGTTCGGCCCTCGACAACCCGCTCGCGTACGGCGCCGCCTTCGGGCTGCTCGTCGAGCTCGAGGCCCCGCTGACGCAGCTGGTCGTGGTCGAGCCGTCACGGGCGGACCGCGCCGACGGTGACCTCGCCCGGCGGGCGCGGGGTCTCGTCCGCCCCGGGAGCGTCGTCGCCGTGCTGGACGAGGAGGCGCTGGTCGCGTTCGAGCACGCGGGCTTCGAGTTGTTCGCGGGTCGCTCGGCCCCCGGGCGCGTGCCCACCGCGTACCTCTGCCGCGACTTCGTCTGCCGACTGCCGGTCACGACCGTCGACGACCTCGACGGGCTGCTGCTCGAGGGCTGACCGCCCGATCGCGTCGGGCGGCGTCTCGGGCGGGGGACGCCCGGAGGACGCCCGGAGGCTCAGGCGGCGGCGGGCAGGAGCGGTGCCGCCGGATCGGCGACCCACTCGGAGAGCGAGCCGTCGTAGACCGAGACGCCGGACCGTCCGAGGACCGCGAGGGCGAGAGCGTCGACGCTGGCCGAGACGCCCGTGGCGCAGTAGACGACCGTGCGGGGCTCGTCGGGGACGACGGCGAGGCGGTCGTGGAGCACGGGGTCGCGGGCCAGCGTGCCGTCGTCGGCCAGCAGGGTCTCGGCCGGCACGTTGACGCTGCCGGGGATGTGCCCGGAACGGGGCAGCCGGCTCGACGTCCCGTCGAACTCGTCGCGGGGCGAGCAGGAGACGAGGGCCGCTCGTTCGTCACCGGCGAGGACGGACTCGACGAAGGCCTTGTCGACCCAGTGCTCGGGGCGTTCGGTCGCGGCGAACCGTGCCGGCACGGGGTCGGTGCGACCCAGGTCGTAGGGCTTGCCGTGGGCGAGCCACTGCGACCACCCGCCGTCGAGCACCGCCACGGCGTCGTGCCCGTAGGCGTGGAACAGCCACCACAGGCGGGACGCCCAGCGGCCGTCGACGGTGTCGTAGACCACGACGGTGCTGTCGTTCGAGACGCCGAGGGCGGCGACCGCGGCCTGGAAGCGCGCGGCGCCGGGACGGGTGAAGGGCAGGCCGGAGTCGGGGTCGCTGAACTCCGCGACCAGATCGGCCAGGACCGCCCCGGGGACGTGCCCGTCGCGCTCGAACCCGTCACGACCGGTGGCGTAGGCGACGGACTCGTGGTCGGCGTCGCCGTCGAGTCCGAGGTCGACGAGCACGGTCGCGTCGACGATCGTCAGGTCGTCGGCGCCGAGGTGGTCGGCCAACCACTGCGCCGAGACGACGGGTGAGGTGAGGACTGGGGCCATGCGGGCCACGGTAACGCCCACCGGTGACATCGCCCAGTGAGTCCGCAATGAAGCGTCACAGGGTCTGCGGCGCAGCCACCCCGAGCGGGTGGACGGGCCCGGCCGGTCGTCTCAGCGACCGGCCTTCTTCGCGGTGATCACGCCGGTGTCGAAGCCCATCAGGTTCAGCCCGCCGTTGAACCGGGCGTGCTCGACCTTCATGCAGCGGTCCATCACGACGGTGAGCCCCTGCTCTTCGCCGTGGCGGGCGGCCTCTTCGTGGTAGATGCCCAACTGCACCCAGATGGTCTTCGCCCCGATCGCGAGCACCTCGTCGACCACCGACGGGATGTCGGCGGCCTTGCGGAACACGTCGACGATGTCGGGCACTTCGGGCAGCGACGCCAGGTCGGGGTAGGCCTTCTGACCGAGGATCGTGTCGGCGCGGGGGTTCACGAAGTAGACGCGCAGGTCGGTCGACTGCTGCAGGTACGTGCCGACGAACGAGCTCGACCGGCTCGGGTTCGGCGAGGCGCCGACGACGGCGACGCTCTTCGCCGACCGCAGGATGGCCTGGCGCTCGCGGGCGGACGGCCCGACCCAGGTGCGCTGCGACTTGAGCAGCTTGGCGAGGGGGGACGACGAGGGCAGCTCGCAGGTCAGCCCGTTGGTCAGCTGCGTGGTGACGGTGTCGGTCACGTCGGCTCACTCGCCTTTCGTCGCCGCGGCCAGCGCCTGGTCGAGGTCGTGGATGATGTCGTCGGGGTCTTCGATGCCGACGCTGATGCGCACCGAGCCGGGCAGCACGCCCGCGTCGACGAGCTGCTGCTCGCTGAGCTGGGCGTGGGTGGTCGAGCCCGGGTGGATGACGAGCGTCTTCGCGTCGCCGATGTTGGCGAGGTGGCTGGCGAGCTCGACCGACTCGATGAAGGTCTTGCCGGCCGGACGGCCGCCCTTCAGTTCGAAGGTGAAGACCGAGCCGGGCCCCTTCGGCAGGTACTTCGCCGCACGGTCGTGGTGGGGGTGCCCGGGCAACCCGGCCCACCGCACGCGCTCGATGCGCGGGTCGGCGTCGAGCCACTCCGCGACCTGACGGGCGTTGTCGACGTGGGCCTGCATGCGGAACGGCAGGGTCTCGACGCCCTGGGCGAGCAGGAAGGCCGAGTGCGGAGCGAGGGCCGGCCCGATGTCGCGCAGCTGCTCGGCGCGCAACCGGGTGAGGAAGGCGTACTCGCCGAAGTTGCCCGACCAGTTCAGCCCGCCGTAGCTCGGCACGGGCTGGTCGAAGAGCGGGAAGCGCTCGCTGTCCCAGTCGAAGCGGCCGGACTCGACGACGACGCCGCCGAGCGTCGTGCCGTGCCCGCCGAGGAACTTCGTGGCCGAGTGCACGACGACGTCGGCACCCCACTCGATCGGCCGGTTGAGGTAGGGGGTGGCGATGGTCGAGTCGACGATCAGCGGCAGGCCGTGCGCGTGGGCGACGTCGGCGAGGCCCTCGAGGTCGGCGACCTCGCCGGACGGGTTCGCGACGGTCTCGACGAACAGCAGCTTCGTCTCGGGGCGGATCGCGGCGGCGTAGTCCGCCGGGTCGGAGGACTGCACGAAGGTCGTCTCGACGCCGAAGCGACGCAGGGTGACGTCGAGCTGGGTGATCGACCCGCCGTAGAGGTTCGCGCTGGCGACGATGTGGTCGCCCGCGCCGGCCAGCGAGGCGAAGGTGACGAACTGGGCGCTGAGCCCGCTCGCGGTGGCGACGGCACCGAGGCCCCCCTCGAGGCTGGCGACGCGCTCCTCGAAGGAGGCGGTGGTCGGGTTGGCGAGGCGGCTGTAGATGTTGCCGTACTTCTGCAGGGCGAACCGCGCCGCGGCGTCGTCGGTGTCGTCGAACACGAAGGCGCTGGTCTGGTAGATGGGCAGCGCCCGCGCTCCCGTCGCCGCGTCGGGGATGTTGCCCGCGTGGATCGCCCGCGTGCGGAAGCCGTACTCACGATCTGCCATGCCCCCACGCTAGCCGCTGGGCGTCACGCGGGGACCCGGGACGTCACACGGCGGAACACGGCCGACCCGCGCCTCCTGCGGGGGAGGAGTCGTCGGTCAGCCGCGGGCCACGACCCGCGCGTAGACCTCGAGCGCGTCGTCGACGTGCTGCGCCGCGCGGTCGCGCTCGGCCACCATGACGGCGCTCGCCGCGCCGACGGCGTCCGGTTCGCGCACCAGCCGACGGACCTCGTCGACGATGCCCTCGACGTCGGGCGTCGGGGTCACGAATCCGCCACCGGGCGGCACCACCTCGGCGAGGTCGGGGTCGCAGTACAGGACGGGCAGTCCCGTCGCCATCGCCTCGAGCATGACCATGGGCTGGTTGTCGAAGTCGACCGAGCTCGAGACGAGCAGGTGGCTGCGGCGCATGGCGGCGAGCACTTCGGCGTGCGGCACGGCTCCGTGCAGCGTCACGGGCCCGCCCAGCCGCTCGAGCGCCCGCCGCTCGGGGCCGTCGCCGTAGACGTCGACCCGCACGGCCGACCCGAGTCGGCGCGCTGCCTCGACCAGCGCTGCGGGCCTCTTCTCACGCGAGAGTCGCCCCACCCAGACGACGGTCACCGTCTCGCCGGGGACGAGGAGGCGCGGCGCGGGTTCGCCGATCGCCGCCAGCACCGAGGGCTGGAGTCCGTTCGAGGACACGCTGACCGGGGTCGTCACGCCCTGGTCGACGAGCTTGCGCGCGAAGTGGGCGGAGGGGACGAAGACGTGGGCGCTCGCCCGGGACTGGGCGAGCATGAGCCGCCACATCCGGCGGGCCGAGACGGTCGCCGTGTAGGGCGAACCGGGCTCGACCCGGAGCCCCCGCCGGCTCACGTGCCGCGCGTGGAGGGCGCCGAGCAGGGCCGTGGTCACCGAGGGCAGGGGCAGCGCGTGAGCCGTGTAGACGTCGACGCGGCCGTGCATCGTGTGGACGACGGGCAGACCGAGCGACCGGGCCGCCGTGATGGCACCGAGCGCGGCGAACATCTCGGAGTGCGTGTGCACCACCTCGATGCGGCGTTCGACGAACTCGCGGCGCAGCCGGTCGGCGACGCGGCGCGGCGACCAGGCGAACGGGTAGCCGTCGGGGCGGAACCACCTCGCCACCTGCAGCGCGACCACCCGGGCGTCGTCGGACGGCGCGGCAAGCGGGCAGAAGACCGTGACCTCGTGACCGGCTGCCGTGAGGGCCTCGGCGAGCGCCTTCACCGCGGTCTGCACCCCGCCGAGCGTGGGCGGGTAGTAGTCGGTCACGAGGGCGATGCGCACGGTCCGATCCTAGGGACCGATCCGTCTAGCATTCGGGCATGGACTCCTACCTCGTTACCGGTGCCAGTGGGTTCGTGGGGGGTCACGTCGTCCGCGACCTGCGCCGCCGCGGCCACGACGTCGTCGCGGCAGGCCGTCGGGCCGACCGTCTGCCGAGCGGGGGCGAGACCTTCGTGGGCGACCTCGACGACCTGGCCCGCGCCTCCCACCGGGTCGACGTCGTCGTGCACTGCGCGGCGCTCTCGTCGCCGTGGGGTCGCCGGGCCGAGTTCGAGCACGCCAACGTGACCGGCACCGCCCGGGTGCTGGACTTCGCCCGGCGGGTGGGCACGCGGCGTCTCGTGCACCTGTCGTCGCCGGGGATATACGCGGCTCCCCGCGACCGGGTGGGCATCCGCGAGGACGAGGTCGACGCGCGACGCCCCATGAACGAGTACATCCGCTCGAAGCTCGCGGCCGAGGAGTTGTTGTCGGCCGCCGCCGACCGGTCGGACGCGCCCGAGATCGTCGTCCTCCGGCCGAGGGGCATCGTCGGGCCGGGCGACCCGAGCCTCGTCCCGCGGCTGCTGCGCGTCCACGCCCGGGTCGGGGTGCCGCTGATGCGGGGCGGACGCGGGCTCGTCGACCTGACGTCGGTCGAGAACGTCGCGCTCGCCGTCCGGCTGGCGGCCACGGCCGAGGGGGTGCACGGCGAGGCGTTCAACGTCACGAACGGCGACCCCCGGCCGTTCGGCGAGGTCCTCGAGCAGCTGCTGCGCGGTCTCGGCTTGCCCCTGCGGGGCCGTCCCGTCCCGGCGCGGGCCGCCTACGCCCTCGCCGGCGCGCTCGAGGGCGTCTGCTCGGTGCTGCCGGGGCGCCCCGAGCCACCGATGACCCGGTACACCGTCACGACCATCGCGCACTCGCAGACCCTCGACATCTCGAAGGCGCGGCGACTGCTCGGCTACGAGCCCGAGGTCACCCTCGACGAGAGCCTCGCGGGGTACGCGCGTGCCTGACGCCGCCGCGCCCGGGGCCGACGTGCCCGACCCGTCCGACCCGACGACGACCCGCCTCGAGTACTTCGCCTGCGGCGAGACCAGCCACGACATGGGCCTGCTGACCCGCGGTGGCGTCCGGGGGCGACGGGTCTTCCCGTCGGGGGCGTTCCTCTGGACGTCCGCCACCCGGCGGGTCCTCTTCGACACCGGCTACGCCCCGCTGCCCTGGCGGGCCGGGCCCGCGGCCTGGGCCTACCGGCGCCTCCTGCCGCCGACCGTGCCCGCCGGCGCCACGATCGCCGAGCAGGTCGACCCCGCCACGGTCACCCACGTCGTGCTGTCGCACCTGCACCCCGACCACGTCGGCGGCCTGCGGTCCTTCCCGCACGCGACGCTCGTCCTCAGCGAGGGAGTGGCCCGCACCCTGGGCAGGCCGCGGCTGCGCGACGGCGTGCTGCGGCGGCTGCTGCCCGACGGGTTCGACGTCGGCCGGGCGACGGTCGTGTCGGACTTCGTCGACGGGCCGTTCGGGCTGCGCGTCGCCGATCCCTTCGCCGACGACCGCTACCTGCTCGTCGACCTGCCGGGCCACGCCCGGGGCCACCTGGGAGCCCTCGTCGAGGGGCGGGTCGTGCTCGCCGGCGACGCGGCCTGGGGACGTGACCTGCTGGGCCACGAGGCCCGCCTCCGTGCCGTGCCCCGCCTGGTGGCCCACGACGGTGCCGCGCAGGCCCGCACGGCCCGGTCGCTCCTGGCGGCCGAACGGTCCGGCGCGCGGCTGCTGCTCGCCCACGATCCGCATCCGACCCGGACGGACCTACTCTGAGGAGCGCACCGGCGGGGGTCCGGCGCGCGTCGACACGAGGGGGACGACCATGAAGAACTGCCAGATCGCCGGTTGGGGCACCTATCTGCCCGACGAGGTGGTGACCTTCGGGGCACAGACCCGGTACCGGGTCGCCGACCACACCTCGCAGCTCGACATGCTCGCGTCGGCGGCCGAGCAGGCCCTCGAGCGCGCGGGCCTCCGCCCGGACGACGTCGACTGCGTCATCGCGGCCTGCGCCGCCGGCGTCCAGCCCATCCCGTGCACCGCCGCACTGGTCATGGAGCGCGTCGCTCCGGGTGCCGCGGCCGCGGCGTTCGACGTCAACTCGACCTGCACCAGCTTCGTCACGGCCGTCGACGTCGCCTCCCGCTACCTGGCCGACGGCGAGTACGAGAACGTGCTGATCGTCTCGGGCGACGTCGGCTCGAGGTTCCTCGACCCCGGCCAACGCGAGAGCTTCGAGCTGTTCTCGGACGCGGCGGCCGCCGTGGTCCTCACCCGCGGCGCCGACGACCCCGAGGGGCCGGGCGTGATCGCGAGCCTCCAGCGCACCTGGCCGGCGCACGCGCACGACACCGAGCTCCGCGGCGGGCTGTCGCGGCACCCGGCGCAGGCGTACGCCGACGGCGACCCGAGGGACTACCTCTTCGACATGAACGGCCGGCGGGCGCTGATGGGGATGCTGGCCGTGCTGCCGGGCTTCTTCGCGGCGTTCTTCGAGAAGGCCGGCCTCGGCCTCGACGACGTCGACCTCGTCGTGCCGCACCAGGCGAGCGGAGCGCTGGGCATCGCCATGCGACGACTCGGCATGGCACCCGGGACGTACGTCGACGCCGTGGCCGAGTACGGCAACATGGTCTCGGCGTCGGTGCCGTACACCCTGGCCCGCTGTCTCGACGACGGCCGCCTGGGTCGTGGCGACACCGTCCTGCTCTGCGGCACGGCGGCCGGTCTCACGGCGAACGCGCTCGCCCTGCGGCTCTAGGCGACGGCCCCGGCTGCGACGACGGCAGCGGCGACGACGGTCGCGACGGTCGGGGCCCCGGCGGCTACTTCCAGCTGGGGATCCAGTAGTGCAACCGGATGAACTCCCAGTCCTCGAGCTGCCCCGTCCACAGCGGGTAGAAGAACACCGACACGACGACGGCGACCACGACGACGATCGCCGTGACACCGATCCCGCTCAGTCGACGGGACCGATCGTCGGTGCGTCCACCGAGGACGATGCCGAGCACCGCGGCCAGACCGAGCACGAGGTAGGGCTCGAAGGCGATCGTGTAGAACTGGAACACCGTCCGGTCGGTGAACGCGAGCCACGGCAGGTAGGCCGCCGCGACGCCGACGAGGATCGCCCCGTAGCGCCATTCGCGGTACCGCACCACGCGATAGACGAGGTAGAGGCAGGCCGCGACCGCCGCGTACCAGATCAGCGGGTTCGCGACCGAGGTGATCGCCTCGCCGCACCGGGCCACGTCGCATCCGCCCTGGCCCTCGTCGAACCCCTGGTAGTACATGCTCGTCGGTCGCAGCATCAGCAACCAAGTGAGCGGGTTCGCCTGGTACGCGTGGGGGGTGTGCAGGCCGACGTTGAACCCGTAGACGCCTGCCTGGTAGTGCCAGAAGTTCTGGACGACGTCGGGCACCCACGCCAGGGCGCCCGTCCACCGGGCGCCGCCGTCCTCGACCCAGCTGCGGTAGTAGCCGCCCGACGTCACGAACCAGCCGGTCCAGCTCGCCAGGTAGGCCACCACGGCGACGGGGACGGTCAGCAGGAAGCTCACCGGTGCCTGCTTGAAGAGCGTGCCCGACAGCCAGAACTCCACGCCGGCCCGGCGGCGCGCCACCATGTCGACCACCACCGTGTAGACCGCGAAGAACGCCAGGAAGTACAGGCCGTTCCACTTGACGGCCGTCGCCAGGCCGCACATCAGCCCGGCCGTCACCAGCCAGGGACGCGCCCAGAGGGCAGGACCCCAGGCGATGTCGCGACCGGCACCGCGCCTCCTCGCCCGCCAGGCCTCGAGTCGCCGGGCGCTCTGCCGGCGGTCGAGCAGCACCGCCCCGAAGGCCAGCAGGCCGAAGAACATCACGAAGTTGTCGAGCAGGGCCACCCGCGACATGACGATCGCGTGCCCGTCGATCGCGAGGAAGAACCCCGCCAGCGTGCCGAGCAGCGTCGATCGCAGCAGCAGCGACCCGATGACCGCGACCAGGGCGACCGCGAGGATGCCCACGACGGCCGTGCTGATGCGCCAGCTCGCCGGGTTCTCGGGGCCGACCACCGCCATGCCGAGGCCGATCAGCCACTTGCCGAGGGGCGGGTGGGCGACGAACGACGGTGCGGCGAGGAACCCGTCGACCCCGCCGGCGGCGAAGGTCGGGTCGTAGTCGGCCGGCCACGACCCCTCGTAGCCCAAGTTGAACAGTGACCAGGCGTCCTTGACGTAGTAGGTCTCGTCGAACACGAGCGTCGCGGGCGAGTTCAGATGCCACAGCCGCAGCGCCGCGGCCAGCAGCGTGACCGCGAGGGGGCCCGCCCAGCCCCAGACGCGCCTCCTGACCGGGGTGCGCAGCACGCGTCCCCACCAGGCGTCGAGCCGGGTCTGGGGAGCCGCTCGGGTGTGGGCCGCCGTCGTGTCGTCGACAGACGTGCCGACGGGCGTCACGGCCGCCTGGCCGACGAGCGGACCGGACGGCACCGGGGCCGGCTCGCCGGCCACCGGACGGGCAGGAGGCGCGGTGTCGGTCTCGACGAGCGCGTCGAATTCGCGCTCGGGCCCGGTCGTCATCGGGCCATCGTAATTGTGCGGTCCGGGGCCGGGGGACAATGGGCGGGTGATCGTGCTCGCCGCCACCCCCATCGGAAACCTCGGCGACGCCAGCCGCCGCCTGATCGAGACGCTGTCGAACGCCGAGGTCGTCGCCGCGGAGGACACGCGCACGGCGATCCACCTGATGCGCGCCCTGGGCGTCGAGAACCGCCCCCGCCTGATCGCCCTGCACGAGCACAACGAGCGCGAGAAGGCGGGCGAGATCGTCGAGCTGGCCCGCGCCTCCGACGTGGTCGTGCTCACCGACGCCGGCATGCCCGCCATCAGCGACCCCGGGTTCCCGCTCGTCGAGGCGGCCGCCGCCGCGGGCGTCACCGTCACGGCGATCCCCGGACCGTCCGCGGTGCTCACCGCGCTCGCCGTGTCGGGACTGCCCACCGACCGCTTCAGCTTCGAGGGCTTCCTGCCGCGGAAGCAAGGCGACCGGCTGCGCGTGCTGGGCGCGCTCGCCGACGAACGCCGCACCATGGTGTTCTTCGAGTCGCCGCACCGTCTGGCCGATTCGCTGGGCGACCTCGTGACGGCCCTCGGGGCTTCGCGCCGCGTCGTCGTCTGCCGCGAGCTGACCAAGCTGCACGAAGAGGTGCGCCGTGGCAGCGCGGCCGAGCTCGCCGAGTGGGCGGCCGAGGGCGTGCGCGGCGAGATCTGCATCGTGGTCGAGGGCGCCCCCGAGCGCGTCGTCGACCTGGCCGCCGGACTCGCCCAGGTGCAGGCCCTCGTGGCCGACGGCACCCGCCTGAAAGAGGCGACCACCGACGTCGCCGCCGCCACGGGACTGTCGAGGCGCGACCTCTACCAGGCCGCCCTCGCGGCCCGCCCGCCCCGCACGTAGGGCGTCGCGTACCCCTCGCAGGGCGGCGGGTGCAAGCTCGATGCAGGCACGTGCCCGCAGGAGGCGCGGCCCACCACGATCAGGAGGCACGGCATGAAGGCGGTCCGTTTCGAGCAGTACGGCGACATCGACGAGCTGAAGGTCGAGCAGGTGGCGAAGCCCGAGGCGGGTGCCGGTCAGGTCGTGGTCGCCGTCAAGGCGGCGGGCCTGAACCCCGGCGAGGCGGCCATCCGCGCCGGACTGGTGCACGACGCGTTCCCGGCGGCCTTCCCGTCGGGACAGGGGACGGACTTCGCCGGCGTCGTCGACGAGGTCGGGGCGGGCGTCGACGAGTGGTCGGTCGGCGACGAGGTCGTCGGCTGGGCGAACCGGTCGTCGCACGCCGAGTTCGTCGTCGTCGACCACGACGAGCTCGTCGCCAAGCCCGAGAACGTGCCGTGGGAGGTCGCCGGCAGCATCAGCGTGACCGGGCCCACGGCCTACGCCGCCCTGCGCGCGGTGCAGGCGACCGAGGGCGACACGCTCGTCGTCTCGGCCGCGGCCGGAGGCGTCGGCGTGATGGTGTCGCAGCTCGCCGTCCTCGGCGGGCTCACCGTGATCGGCACGGCGAGCGAGCGCAACCACGACTTCCTGCGCCAGCTCGGCGTCACGCCCGTCGAGTACGGCGACGGCGTCGTCGACCGCATCCGTGAGGCGGCCCCGCAGGGCGTCGACGCCTACGTCGACTGCTTCGGCCAGGGCAACGTCGGCTACGCGCTCGAGCTCGGCGTCGCCCCGCAGCGCATCGACACGATCATCGACTTCGCGGCCGCCGAAGAGCACGGCGTGAAGGCCGAGGGCAGCGCCCAGGCCACGAGCCAGGCCGTCCTGTCCGAGCTGCTCGAGCTGATCTCGACGAACAAGATCATGGTGCCGATCGACGGCATCTTCCCCCTCGACGAGGTGAAGGACGCCTACCGCGACCTCGAGGACGGCCACGCCCGCGGCAAGTACGTGCTCGGGATGGACGTCGTCGAGTACCCGGGCGAGCACGCGGGCGAACGGGCGGGCTCCGACGACCGCACCGAGGAGAACGACGCGACCTGACCGGTCGACGCGACCCGCGCCTCCTCGTCCCCGACGGCGGACGCAGGAGGCGCGGGTCGCGTCATCACGTCGGTGCCCCCACCTAAGATGGTCCCCATGCCCGCCGGCGACTCCTTCTTCATCGCAACGCCCATCTTCTACGTCAACGACGTGCCGCACATCGGTCACGCCTACACCGAGGTCGCAGCCGACGTGCTCGCCCGGTGGCACCGTCAGCGGGGTGACGACGCCTGGCTGCTGACCGGCACCGACGAACACGGTCAGAAGATCCTGCGCACCGCCACGAGCCACGGCGTCACCCCGCAAGAGTGGGCCGACAAGCTCGTCACCGAGGCCTGGAAGCCCCTGCTGCAGACGGTCGACATCGCCAACGACGACTTCATCCGCACCACCGACGCCCGCCACGAGGCCGGCGTGCAGAAGTTCCTTCAGAAGCTCTACGACGACGGCTTCATCTACCAGGGCGAGTTCGAGGGCTTCTACTGCGTCGGCTGCGAAGAGTACAAGCAGCCGAGCGACCTCGTGCCCGGCACCGGCGCCTACGAGGGCGAGCAGGTCTGTGCGATCCACAGCATCCCGGTCGAGGTGCTGCAAGAGAGCAACTACTTCTTCCGCATGAGCGACTTCGAGCAGCGACTGCTCGACCTCTACGACTCCCAGCCCGACTTCGTGCAGCCCGACTCGGTGCGCAACGAGGTCGTCTCGTTCGTCAAGCAGGGTCTGCGTGACCTCTCGATCTCGCGCCAGAGCTTCGACTGGGGCGTCAAGGTGCCCTGGGACGAGAAGCACGTCGTCTACGTGTGGTTCGACGCCCTGCTCAACTACGTCACGGCGATCGGCTACGGCGTCGACGACGACGAGTTCCAGCGGCGCTGGCCGGCGGTGCAGCTCGTCGGAAAAGACATCGTGCGGTTCCACGCCGTCATCTGGCCCGCCATGCTCATGGCGGCCGGGCTGCCGGTGCCGAAGAACGTCTTCGGTCACGGCTGGCTGCTGGTCGGCGGCGAGAAGATGTCGAAGTCGAAGCTCACGGGCATCGCCCCGCAGCAGATCACCGACGTCTTCGGGGCCGACGCGTTCCGCTACTACTTCATGCGCGCCATCACCTTCGGCCAGGACGGCAACTTTAGCTGGGAAGACATCGCGGCCCGCTACCAGGCCGAGCTGGCCAACGGGTTCGGCAACCTCGCCTCGCGCGTCGTGGCCATGATCACCCGGTACTTCGACGGCACCGTTCCCGTCGCCGGCGACCTGACCGAGGCCGACCTCGCCGTACGCGAGACCGAGCTGCGCGTCACGGCCGAGGCCGACGCGGCGATCGACCGCTTCGCCATCAACGAGGCGTTGGCCTCGATCTGGCAGCTCGTCGACCAGCTGAACGGCTACATCACCGAGCAAGAGCCCTGGGCCATCGCGAAAGACGAGTCGCAGCGCGAGCGTCTCGCGACCGTCCTCGCCACGGCCCTGCGGGGCCTGGGCACCCTCACCGTGCTGCTGTCGCCGTTCATCCCGACGGCCACGCACACCCTGTGGCAGTCGATCGGGCAGGGCGAGTTGACCAGCCAGCCCGTCGACAGGGCGGCCGAGTGGTCCAGCGCTCCCAAGGTCCAGCTGCTCGCCGCCGGACTCTTCCCGCGCATCGAACAGCCCGAGCCCGCGGCATGAGCGACGTCACGTCCGACGGCGCCGCGACTGCCGGGGACCCGGCGACGCACGTCCGACACCGTTCGTCGGGCGCCGACGGCCAGAAGCGCGACCTCACCTACCCCGCGCCTCCTCAGCCGCTCGTCGTGCCGGTCTACGACAACCACACGCACCTCGAGATCGCCGACGGCGTCGGAGACGACGGCGACGGCCCCCTCGACTACCGCGAGCACCTCGACCGGGCTTCGGCCGTGGGCGTGCGCGGTGTCGTGCAGGTCGGCACCGACCTCGAGACGTCCCGCTGGTCGGCCGAGATCGCCAGCCGCGAGCCCCGCGTGCTCGCCGCCGTCGCGATCCACCCGAACGAGGCCCCCGCCCTCGCCGCCGCGGGCACCCTCGACGACGCCCTGGCCGAGCTCGACGGGCTCGCGGCCCGCCCGCGCGTGCGTGCGGTCGGCGAGACCGGCCTCGACTTCTTCCGCACCGGCGACGACGGTCGTGCGGCGCAGCTCGAGGCCTTCCGCGGTCACATCGAGATCGCCAAGCGCCACGGCCTGGCCCTGCAGATCCACGACCGCGACGCCCACGACGACGTGGTCGACCTGCTGCTCGAGGTGGGCGCTCCCGAACGCACCGTCTTCCACTGCTTCAGCGGCGGGCCCGAGCTGGCGAGCATCCTCGCCGAGAACGGCTGGTACGCGTCCTTCGCCGGCACGGTGACGTTCAAGAACGCCCAGCCCCTGCGCGACGCCCTCGTGCAGCTGCCGCGCAACCTGATCATGGTCGAGACCGACGCGCCCTACCTGACACCGGTGCCCTATCGCGGTCGCCCCAACGCGCCGTACCTGATCCCCTTCACGTTGCGGTCGATGGCCGAGACGATCGGCACCGACGTGTCCATGCTGGCCGCCCAGATCTCGTCGACGACCGAGCTGGTCTACGGCACCTGGGACAGCGAACCCGTGACGGTCGAGGGCTGATGTCGCGCGCCACCCTGCTCGGCCCCGCCGAGATCCGCGACCTCGCCGACCTGCTGGGCGTCCAGCCGACCAAGAAGCTCGGGCAGAACTTCGTCCACGACGCCAACACCGTGCGTCGCATCGTCGCCGCGTCGGGCGTCTCGGCCGGCATGACCGTCGTCGAGATCGGCCCCGGGCTCGGCTCGCTCACCCTCGGCCTGCTCGAGGCGGGTGCCAAGGTGGTGGCCGTCGAGATCGACAAGCGGCTCGCCGAGCAGTTGCCGAAGACCGTCGCGCAACTGCAGCCGGCGGCCGACCTCACCGTCGTGGTCGACGACGCCCTGCGCGTGACGACCCTTCCCGACGAACCCACGCACCTCGTGGCGAACCTGCCGTACAACGTCAGCGTGCCGGTGCTGCTGCACTTCCTCGAGCACTTCGGCGGGCTCGAGCACGGGCTCGTCATGGTGCAGTCCGAGGTCGGTCTGCGTCTCGCCGCCGAGCCCGGCTCGAAGGTCTACGGCGGTCCGAGCATCAAGGCCGCGTGGTACGGCGAGTTCCGCGCCGCGGGCCAGGTCAGCCGCCAGGTGTTCTGGCCGGTGCCCAACGTCGACAGCATCCTCGTCGCCTTCGACCGCAAGCCGGCCCGGGGCAGCGAACTCGAGCGCCGGGCGACGTTCGCCCTCGTCGACGCCGCGTTCCAGCAGCGACGCAAGATGCTGCGCCAGTCGCTGTCGTCCCTCTACGGCTCGTCCGCCGCGGCGTCCGAGGCCCTCGAGCGAGCCGGCCTCGCCCCGACGCAGCGGGGCGAGCAGCTCACCGTCGACGACTTCCTCGCCGTGGCCCGGGTCAGTGACGTCGAGGCCCTCGCCGGGGCGTCCGTCGCCGCCGTGCTGCACTCCGACGAGGGCGAGGCCGGCTGAGTCGTGCCCCGACGCAGGAACGGCTCCGGCGACGTGCCCTCCGGTACGCGCGGGGGTGAGCGTGGGCGCGTCGAGCAGCGGCTCAGCGACGCCCGACTCGGATCGGGCACGGGGCGCAGTGCGACCGAGTGGTTCGCGCGGCTCGACGCCGCGGGGGCGACGCGACTGTCCCACGAGCAGATCTCGCGCCTCCTGGTCGACGAATTCGAGGTCGTGCCGTGGTGGGCCGAGGGCATCACGGTGCGCTACGAGCAAGAACGCGGCGTCGAGCCGCCGGGGCGTCAGCCCGACGGCAGCTACGCGGTCACCGTCGGCCGCAGCCTGCGGGGCGGAGCGCTCGAACTGTTGGACCTCGCCGTCGACCGGTTCGCCCGGTACGCCGGGGGCCCGCCCGAGGTCGTCGCCCGGTCGGCGACGCGCCCGACCGCCGACTGGACCCTCGCGCACGGAGACACCCTACGCCTCCGGGTGGTGTCGACCGACGGTCCGAAGTGCTCGGTGTCGTTGACGCAGGGCAGCCTGCGCCTGCCCGAACGGGTCCAGCCCGTGAAAGAGGGGTTGACGCGGGCGTTCGGCGTCATGGGTGATCGCCAGAACTGACTAGGTTGGACCCATGACGTCCGTGGCCGCCCCGACCGTGGTCCACACGCGTGCGCCGGGCAAGATCAACGTCTTCCTCGCCGTCGGCGATCTGCAGGACGACGGGTACCACGACCTCGCGACCGCCTACCAAGCCGTGTCGCTCTACGAAGACGTGCGCGCGCGTCACGCCGACGACTTCACCGTCAGCGTCACGGGCGGTCCGTCGATCGACGTGTCGGGCGTGCCGACCGACGAGTCCAACCTCGCCGTCAAGGCCGCGCGCCTGCTGGCCGAGACGACCGGCTACGCCGGGGGCGTCGCCCTGACTGTCGACAAGGCCGTGCCGGTGGCCGGCGGCATGGGGGGCGGTTCGGCCGACGCGGCCGCGACGCTGCTCGCCTGCGACACCCTGTGGGGCACCGGCGTGGGCCGCGACGAACTGCTGCGGCTCTCGGCCCGGCTCGGCGCCGACGTCCCGTTCGCCTTCGCCGGCGGCACCGCGATCGGCACCGGCCGCGGCGACGAACTCAGCCCGGCCCTGGCGAAGGGTCAGTTCCAGTGGGTGCTGGCCGTCGCCGACGTCGGCCTCTCGACGCCCCGCGTCTACGACGAACTCGACGCCCACCGGCTGCGGCACCAGGGCGAGATCCGGTCTGTGCGGCACCCGGTCGTCGACGCCGGCGTCCTGCAGGCCCTCCGCGCGGGCGACCCGGGCATGCTCGCCGACGCCATGCACAACGACCTCCAGGCGCCCGCCCTGCACCTCCAGCCGGGCCTCGCCGACGTCCTCGAGCTCGGCGAGGGCAACGGTGCCCTGGCGGGCATCGTGTCGGGTTCCGGCCCGACCGTCGCGTTCCTCGCGCCCGACCTCGACGGCGCCCTCGAGCTGCAGATCGCCTTGAGCGCCGCCCGCCTCACGGTGGTCCGCGCCACGGGCCCCGTGCACGGCGCCCGCGTCGTCACCGACTGACTCCGCCGCCGCAGGCCCTGAGACCCCAGGAAGTCGCCGAGACCCCTGTGCGCGCAGAGGGGTCTCGGCGACTTCCTGGGGTCTCGGCGACTCAGCGCTCGTACTTGAGGACGTTCGTGCGGGTGAGGTGCCACTCGTCCGCGACGTGGAAGCCCTTCGCGGCGAGGTCGGCGGTGACGCGGGGGCGCCAATCCTGCTTGTCGCTGGTGATCAGCCAGACGACGTCGAGGTCGTCGGTGCGGTCGATGACGTCCTCGAGCGGGTGCTGGACCTCCCACAGGCCGCCGGTCTCGGCCGCGGGGGTCTCGAGCGTGAAGTCGGACATGCCCTCGAACGCCGCGGGGTACGTGTTCTCGATGATGCGCGACGTCGCCTTGGGGTGCCGACGCACGGGACCGAACACGACGCCCTCGGTCGTACCGGCGGGCTCGAGGGCGCGCTGTCCGGCGACGAGGTCGGCCACCTGGTTCCAGGCGGCGGAGTCCTTCGCCTCGGGCTGTCGCTGACGCTCCCAGGTCGGAGCGGTGAGCACCAGGGCGAGCAGCAGCACGAGCGCGATGACCCGCCGCCAGGGGATGGCGGCCACCGCGACGGCCATCATGATCGCGACGGCCGGGGTGCCGAAGGTCAGGTAGCGCGGTGAGTAGAGCGGCTCGGTCACGAGCGAGACGCCCACGAGACCGACGGTGGGGACGATCATCCACGGCAGGACGACCTCGGCGAGACCTCGGGCGTGGGGCACGAGACCGGCGACCACGACGACCAGGCTGGCGACGACCAGCATCCAGCCGAAGACGGCGAAACGGTCGTTCTGGTAGAACCACTGCGTCGTGAGCACCTGGTTGATCGTGGCGAAGCTCGGTCGGTCGAGCCAGCCGACCTGGCCGCTCTGCTCGGACGTGAAGTAGACGACGGGCAGGCTGGCGAGACCGGCGACGGCCGCACCGGCGAACCAGCCGAGGAACGAGCCGCGCGCACCGTGCGGTCCGCCGACGAGCGGGGCCGCGACCGCGGCGTCACGCGACCCCGCCTCGGACCCGATGGAGGCGCGCAGGCGTCGCTCGCGTCGCCACTGCACCAGCATGGTGACGCCGTGCCCGACCACGACGAAGGCGACGTACAGGAAGAACAGCACCGAGACGACGGCGAGCACGGCGTAGGCGACCCACCAGCGCACCGCCGACGCCCGGGTGCGGGTCTCGCCCACCTGGGCGGTGCGGCGCGAGGCGGTGACGAGCACGAGGGTCAGGGCGACGGCGAACATCGCCGAGAAGGCGTACGAACGGCCCTCGCCGCCCATCCAGGTCACGCGGGGGATTAGGCAGAACAGCAGGCCGGCGACCACGGCCGTCCGGCGGTCGGCCAGCGTGCGGGCGAGGACCACCGTGAAGGCGGCGGCCAGACCCGTGACGATCGTGCTGGGCACGCGCAGCGACACGGGCGAGTACGGGAACACGTCGAACCACAGGTGCATGAACGCGTAGTAGGTGGCGTGCACCAGGTCGACGGTCTGGACCATCTGCCAGAGCTGGCCCCAGCTGCGGGTCGCCGAGATGACCGTCGCGGCCTCGTCGTACCAGACCGAGGGCACCCACAGGAAGGCTCCCGAGATCACGGCGGCCAGCAGCCCGATCAGCAGGGCGTCGAGGTGACGCCAGTGCCGGAGGCGCGCGAGGGTCGTGCCCCGACCGGTGTCGGACGTCATGGGTACAGTGGGCGCGGTCGATCGACCGTCGGCCGGATGCAGGAGGTTCGTCATGTCGTCTCTTCCCCCTCTCGGCGGATCTCGGGCGCGACACGGTGGTGACGCGCACGGGGCGGCCGTGCGCGACGGTGGCGTGCACGGTGCCGACGTGCGCGACGGTGGACACGGCGGCGACCCCGCCGAGGGCGAACGCTACTCGCGAAGCGTGCGCCTGCCGGGGTTCGGTCTGGGCTCCCAGGGGCGCCTGGCGACGTCGAGGGTGCTGGTGATCGGGGCCGGCGGGCTGGGCGCGCCGGTCATCCAATATCTCGCAGCCTCGGGTGTGGGAACCCTGGGAATCGTCGACGACGATGCCGTCGACCTCTCGAACCTACAACGCCAGGTGCTGTTCCGTCCCGACCAGCTGGGCTTCCCGAAGGCCCGCGCCGCGGCCGACTGGGTGCGTGCCGCGAACCCCGACGTGACCGTCGTCGCCCACCCGTTCCGCCTGAGCGAACGCACCGCCGGCTTGCTCGACGACTACGACGTCGTGGTCGACGGCAGCGACTCGTTCGACACCTGCTACCTCGTGGCCGACGCCGCGGCCGCTCGGGGCCTGCCGGTCGTGTGGGGCAGCGTCAACCGCTGGGACGGCCAGTTCAGCGTCTTCTGGGACGACGCCCCCGACGGCCGCGCGGTCGACTACCGCGACCTCCACCCCGCCCCGCCCGCCTCGGGCTGGGACGAGTCCTGTGCCGACGTCGGCGTGCTGGGGCCGCTGTGCGGCACGGTGGGCACGGGCATGGCCAGCGAGGTCGTGAAGCTGCTCACCGGACTCGGCGAGCCGCTGATCGGCCGGGTCGTGACCGTCGACGCCCTGGGCGGCACCTGGCGTGAGAGCCGATTGGCCCGTGCCCCGCACCGGGTCGAGGCCCGGGCCACGGTGAACGACGCGCGCCGCGCCTCCTCGTCCTCGGTCCCGGGGGCGCAGGCGACCACCGCCGACGCGCCGGTGCGTGGTCGCATCGTCGGCCCCGACGTCGACGCCGCCGAGCTGTCGACCCTGCTCGGAGCACGCGCGAGCGGTGACGCCGCCTTCACCCTGCTCGACGTGCGCGAGGTCGACGAGCACGACTTCGCCCACATCGCGGGTGACGTGCAGGCTCCCGGGTACGGCACGCGCACCCGTCAGCGGCCCGAGCTCGACCCGTCGCAGCGGGTTGTCGTCTACTGCGCCCGAGGTCCGCGGGCCCGAGCCGCGGCCGACCTGCTGGCGGGCGACGGCTTCGACGTGTCGGTGCTGCACGGGGGCATGCTCGGATGGCAGCTCGCGCAGGGCGCGCCCGCGCGACCGTAGGCAGGCAGCGCTCAGCCGCCGGCGAAGGGCGGCATGACGTCGATCACCGTGCCGTCGGGCACGAGCTGCTCGCGGTCACGCGTCGTCAGGCCGTCCACGAGGAACGAACAGCGCAGCAGCACGTCGCGGAAGTCCGCGGCCGACACGCCCTCGACGGGGCGGACCTCGGTCAACAGTCGCCCGATGGTCGGGCGCTCGCCCGCGGGCACCTCGACGCGCTGGTCGTCCCGGCCCACGGCGGTGCGGGCGGCCGCGAAGAAGCGCAGGGTGGCCGAGACGGAGGCCGAGGCGCCGTCGTCGACGGTGGTGTCGGGGTGGGTGGTCGTCATGTCAGCCTCCGATGGCGCTCATGGTGCGTTCGGGCTGCACGAAGTCGGGGTCGTCGATGCCGTGGCCCGAGGGCTTGGCCCACATGGCGCCGCGCCAGGCGTCGGCCAATTCGACGTCGCTCGCCCCGCTGCGCAGCAGATCGCGCAGCCCGGTCTCGCCCCCGCTGAACAGGCAGCTGCGGATGCCGCCCTCGGCGGTCATGCGGGTGCGTCGGCAGTCGGCGCAGAACGGCTCGCTGACCGAGGCGATGATGCCGACCCGACCCGTCAGTCCGGCGTCGTCACCGCGGCCGACGGCGTCGAACAGCTCGGCGGGGGCACCGTCGCGCTCGACGTCGGCGGGGCTGAGGTCGAAGCGCGTGGCGATCAGCGAATGGATGTCCCGCGAGGTGACGAAGGAGGCGCGGTCCCAGCTGCGGTCGGCGTCCAACGGCATCTGCTCGATGAAGCGCAGCTCGTGGCCGCCGCGCAGCGCCCAGGCGAGCAGGTCGGGCGCCTCGTGGTCGTTGACGCCGGGCAGCAGCACCGCGTTGATCTTGACCGGGGTGAGGCCGGCCGCGGCCGCGGCGTCGACCCCGGCGAGCACCTTGTCGAGGAACGGTCGACGCGAGACCTTCATGAACGTCTCGGCGTGCAGCGAGTCGAGCGACACGTTGACCCGGTCGAGGCCGGCGTCGGCGAGGGCCTGGGCGCGGTGCGCCAGGCCGATGGCGTTCGTGGTCAGCGAGACCTCGGGTCGCGGCTCGATCGCGGCGACCCGTCGGACGATGTCGATCAGGTCGGCACGCAGCAGGGGCTCGCCACCGGTGAACCGCACCTGGCGGATGCCGAGGTCACGCACGCCGATGCCGACCAGCCGCACGATCTCGTCGGCGTCGAGCGCCTGCTCACGGGGGAGCGCCGGAAGGCCCTCGGCCGGCATGCAGTACGTGCAGCGCAGGTTGCACTTGTCGGTGAGCGAGACCCGCAGGTCGGTCGCGGTCCGACCGAAGCGGTCGAGCAGTCCCGGTGCCACGTCGTTCGTCGGCCGCGGGGGCAGCAGGGCGTCGGCGGAGGCCCGGCCGGGCATGGTGGGCAGTCCGAGCGAGACGGTCATCCGTCGAGGTTAAGCCCGCGGGGCCGAACGTGCGGTGTCCGGGGGAGGCGACCCGCGCCTCCGTTCGCTCACCGGCGCACGGCGCCCGCCGTGCACGGGCTCGATGTCGACATCCGTGCCGTGGTCTCGTCCGCGCTTTCGGAACTAGAGTGGCGTCCATGACGCAGATACGGATCAAGGATGCTGCTGCATTCCTTGGCGTGAGCGACGACACGGTGCGTCGCTGGATCGACCTCGGACTGCTCGAGAGCGTCAAGGACGACGCCGGGCGCGGCGTGGTCGACGGCCTCGCGCTCGCGACGCTCGCCCGGAAGAACGCCGTGCTGCCCGCCGACCCGTCCGAGGTGGGGCGCTCGGCGCGCAACCGCCTGGTGGGCGTCGTCACCGAGATCACGGCCGACCGGGTCATGGCCCAGGTCGAGCTGCAGTGCGGCCCGCACCGCATCGTCTCGCTCATGAGCAGCGAGGCCGTCCGCGAGCTGGGCCTCGAGCCCGGCTCGGTGGCCATCGCCGTCGTGAAGGCCACGACGGTCATCATCGAGACCCCCGGCGGGAAGGCCTGACCCATGAGAAGGACCCCCACGATCGTCGCGGCGTTCGCTGGAACCGTCGCGCTGGCGACCTCGCTCGCCCTGACGGGCTGCTCGGGCGCGACCGTCGACCCGGCGACCAGCGCGACCCCGACGGCCTCCGGCTCGGCGCTCGACGGCTCGATCACCGTCTACGCCGCTGCTTCGCTGAAGACCACGTTCACCGAGCTGGCCGACGAGTTCGAGAAGGCCCACCCCGGCACGACCGTCGAGCTGACCTTCGCGGGCTCGTCCGATCTCGTCACGCAGATCACCGAGGGCGCCCCCGCGGACGTCTTCGCCTCGGCCGACGAGAAGAACATGGCGAAGCTGACCGACGCCGGACTCGTCGACTCGTCGGCACCCGAGGACTTCGCCACGAACGTCCTCACGATCGCGGTGCCGCCGTCGAACCCGGCCGGGGTCAGCGACTTCGCCGACCTCGCGAAGCCCGACGTGAAGACCGTGATCTGCGCCGCCCAGGTGCCGTGCGGGGCGGCGACGGCGACGGTCGAGAAGGCCACCGGGGTGACGATCTCGCCGGTCAGCGAGGAGTCCTCGGTCACCGACGTGCTCGGCAAGGTCACCTCGGGCGAGGCCGATGCCGGGCTGGTCTACGTGACCGACGTCGAGGCGGCCGGCGACAGCGTGAAGGGCATCGACTTCCCCGAGGCCGACCAGGCCGTCAACACGTACCCGATCGCCCCCGTGGCCGACACGGCGAACCCGGCGGTGGCCGAGGCGTTCGTCGACTTCGTCACCGGCGAGGTCGGGCAGGGCGTGCTGCAGGGCGCCGGCTTCGGCACGCCGTGACGTCGGCCCCGTGACACGCCGTCCCCTGTCGCCCCGGGCCGGAGCGACCCGATCCGAGTCCACCCGACGCGTCCTCCGTCGACGTCGCCGAGCGTACGCGAGCGTCCCGGCGTGGGTCGCGGTCGTCGCGGCGCTCGGCGCCGCCTTCGTGCTGCTGCCCCTCGTCGCCATGGTGTCGAGGGTCGACTGGGCCGGGTTCGTGCCGCTGGTCACGTCCGAGTCGTCGGTCGCCGCGTTCTGGCTCAGCTTGCGCACCTCGGTCGCGGCGACCCTGATCTGCGTCGTGCTGGGCGTCCCGATGGCCGTCGTGCTGGCCCGCACCGAGTTCCGCGGCCAGAAGGTGCTGCGGTCGCTCGTGCTGCTGCCGCTGGTGCTCCCGCCCGTCGTCGGGGGCATCGCGTTGCTCTACACCTTCGGGCGCCGCGGGCTGCTCGGTCAGACCTTCGACGCGCTCGGCGTGACCATCGCGTTCTCGACCACGGCGGTCGTGCTGGCCCAGACCTTCGTCGCCCTGCCCTTCCTGGTGCTGAGCCTCGAGGGTGCCCTCCGCACGGTGGGCACGCGCTACGAGGCCGTCGCGTCCACCCTCGGGGCCCGGCCCACGACCGTGCTGCGGCGGGTCACCCTGCCGCTCGTGCTGCCCGCCCTCGTCTCGGGAGCCGTGCTGTCGTTCGCGCGGGCCATCGGCGAGTTCGGTGCGACGCTGACCTTCGCCGGGTCGCTGCAGGGCGTCACGCGGACCCTGCCGCTCGAGATCTACCTGCAACGTGAGACCGACCCCGACGCCGCCGTGGCGCTGTCGCTCGTGCTCGTCCTCGTGGCGGTCGTCGTCGTCGCCCTCGCGCACCAGGCCGGCCGGCCGTCCGGTGTCGCCACGAGGAGGCGCGGGTCGTGACGCTCGAGTTCGCGGCGGTCGTCGAGGACCGCGGCTTCGACGTCGAGATGACCGTCGGCGAGGGTGAGACGGTGGCCGTCCTCGGCCCGAACGGTGCGGGCAAGTCGACGCTGCTGGCGTTGATCGCGGGCCTGCTGCGACCCGACCACGGCACGGCCCGGCTGGGTGGCCGCGTGCTCTTCGACGTCGACGGTCGAGGACGCGGGCCCGCGCTGCGGCCGCACGAACGTGGCATCTCGATGCTCGCGCAGGACGCCCTGCTCTTCCCGCACCTCAGCGCCCTCGACAACGTCGCGTTCGGCCCGCGCAGCGCCGGCTTGCCGCGCCACGAGTCCACCCGTCGCGCGGCCGACTGGCTCGCCCGGGTCGACGCCACGGCGCTCGCCGATCGTCGACCGGCGCAGCTCTCGGGCGGCCAGGCGCAGCGCATCGCCGTCGCGCGGGCCCTGGCGGCGGGTCCCGACCTTCTGCTGCTCGACGAGCCGATGGCCGCCCTGGACGTGTCGGTCGCGCCCGCCCTGCGACGGACCCTTCGCGACGTCCTCGCCGACCGCACGGCGGTCGTCGTCACACACGACGTCCTCGACGCCTTCACCCTGGCCGACCGGGTCGTCGTGATCGAGGGCGGTCGGGTCGTCGACGTCGGCCCCACGCGTGCGGTCCTCGAACGCCCGACCACACCGTTCGCCGCCGGGCTGGCGGGTCTCGACCTGCTGACCGGCACGGCTCACGGGGGAGGCGTCCGGCTCGAGGACGGCACCCTGCTGGCCGCCCGCTCCGCCGACGCGCTCGCGACGGGGGCGGCGGCGGCGGTGGCCGTCCGGCCGAGCGCCGTGCGCGTGACGACGGGGGCCGCTCCGGGTCCGACACCACCCGCGAACGTCCTCGATCTCGTCGTCACCGACCTCGAACCCCGTGGCGACGTCGTCCGGGTCCGCGCCGGCGGCGTCTCGGCCGACGTCCTGCCGGCCGTGGTCGCCACCCTCGACCTCGTGCCGGGCAGCCTCGTCCGGTTCTCGTTCGACGCCGAGGACGCCGTCGCCTACCTGGTCTGAGTGGTCCTGGGGCTCGACGACGGGTCGGACCGTCGGTGTCCGACGACCCGACGCACCCGGTCGACGTCGCGCTCGATGCCGTCGAGCAACCGGTCGGTGAACCCGGGCCCGGCCCGCCGGAGCGTCACGAGCAGGATGACGAGCACCGCCGAGGCGAGTGACGCGCGCTGCAGCGCCATGCCCGGCTCGAGCTGGCGGACGAGCAGCGCGAGCGGGATCGCCAACCACTCGACCCGCCCGGTCAGCGCGACGAACGGCACCAGCAGCAGCGCGTACCAGGGGTAGCGCGGGCTGACGGTGACGAGCGTCACGCCGATCATCACGAGCTGCCCGAGCCACGGGTCGTGCGCCGGGGTCTTCACCCACACCAGCACGGCCGTGACGCCGACGATCAGCACGGCGACCGGCGTCGTCCAGGCGTCGGGCAGGAAGGCCGACAGGAACACGAACCGGGAGCCGTCCTCGTAGCCCTCTTCGGTCAGGTACCCCGGCAGGTACCCGAGCACACCCCACCCGGTCATCGCGACGTAGGGCACGTAGAGGACGGCGAAGGTGACGACGGAGGCGCTGATCACCTTCCAGGGCTGCCCGCGCAGCAGGGCGGGTGCCGCGATCACCGGGATGAGCTTGGTCGCGATCGCGGCTCCGAGCGCGATGCCGCCGCGGAAGCGCCGACCGGTCGCGACGAGCAGCGACGCGGCGACCACGAGCACGGCGCCGAGCAGGTCGACGTGCGAGTTGGTGATGCCCTCGCCGACCACGAGCGGGCACCAGCCCCACAGTGCCGCCCAGCGCGGATCGAGACCCCGACGACGCAGCGTCGCCAGCAGGGCGAGGGTCGTCCCCAGCACGAGCACGAAGCCCATGGCCTGCAGCGGGAAGAACCCGGCGTCGGGGCCGACCACGGCCGACACCGCCCAGAAGTACAGCTCGGCCATCGGCGGGTAGATCGTCGGCACGTCGGGCCGGTTGATCAGCGTGCAGACGACGTCGCCGGTCTGGCTGTCGTAGGCGCGGTGCACCTGGCGGTCGGGTTCGCCGCAGCGTTCGCCGATCGTGCCGTCGTCGCGGGTGAACGGCGTCGACTCGGGGAAGATCCACGCCGGCCGCAGGTCGCGCAGCTCGCCCGCGTCGGGCGTGTACTCGTACGGCGAGACGCCGGCGGTCTGTACGATCCCGTCCCAGGCGTAGCGCGCCGGGTCGGTGCTCGTGTTGGGCACGCCGGTCAGGCCCGCACCACCGACCAGGGCCGTGCCCGCGATCACGAGTGCCGTGACGTGTCGCACGGGCACCCGCCGCAGCAGCACGAAGGCCACGGCGAACAGCGCCCAGCACACGGCGGTCCAGACGACGAAGTCGGTGCGCAGCTCTTTCATGAGGAACCCGACGTTCACGACGCCCCAGGCGATCGCCCCGGCCAATCCGAGGACGGCAACGGCCGCGAACACAGTACGCACGCCCCCAGTCTGGCCGAATCGGCCCTGGGAGTCCGTCCGAGTCGTGCGCATCGGAGATGATGAGCCACATGAGACGACCGACACCATGAGGCGCCTGCTGTACGAGGCGCGCCGCGCGGCCTCGTCACCGAACCGCAACGCCCGGTCGGCGACCGTCTTCGGCCGCCTCCTCGGTGCCGCGTTCGTCATCTGTCTGCTGACCGGCCTCTACAGCCACTTCCTGCAGGAGCCCCTCGACGGGATGCGATTCCCGACGAGCCCCGTCTGGCTCTACCAGGTCAGCCAGGGCGTGCACATCACCGCCGGCATCGCCTGCATCCCGCTGCTGCTGGCGAAGCTGCACTCGGTGTTCCCGCAGCTCTTCCAGCACCCGCCGATCAAGCACCCGGTCGACGTGCTCGAGCGCGCCTCCATCGCCCTGTTCGTCGCGGCGACGATCCTGCAGCTCGTCACCGGCCTGCTCAACACGTACCAGTACTACCCGTGGCCGTTCCCGTTCAAGCAGGTGCACTTCGCCCTGTCGTTCGTCATCATCGGCTCGCTCGCGATCCACATCGCGGTGAAGCTGCCGCTGATCACCCGCTACTGGCGGGCGCGCGACAGCTACGACGACGACGGACGCTTCGTCGAGCCGTCGGCCGAGCTGGACGAGGCCCGCGCCGCGTTCGTGGCCGAGAGCGAGGCGTCCGCCGAGCTCGCCCGCTTCCGTGCCGTGCCCGACGCCGACGCGACGCGACGCGACCGTGATCCGCACGCCGCGCCTCCTGCTCACGCCCGGGGGCTGACCGGCCGGTTGACGCGCTGGATCGACACCGCGCACCAGGTCGACCGCGAACCGGGGCGGGCACGCGTGTCGCGCCGCGGCTTCTTCACCGCCGCCGGCGTCGCCACCGGGGGAGTCGTCGCGCTCACGGCCGGGCAGTCCTTCGCCCCGTTCTCGCCGCTCAACGCCTTCGCGCCGCGGCAGCGCGGCCTGGGCCCGAACGACCTGCCGATCAACCGCACGGCCGCCGCGGCCCAGGTGCTCGAGACGGCCATGGACCCCGACTGGCGGCTCGACGTCGTGGTCGGCGGCGTCGCGACCTCGTTCACGCTCGACACGCTGCGCGGGTTCGACGGGGCGGACGAACGCCTGCCGATCGCCTGTGTCGAGGGCTGGAGCCAGACCGGCGCCTGGCGCGGGGTCCGCCTCGTCGACCTGCTGGCCGCCGCCGGAGCCCCGACCGACCACCGCCTGCGGCTCACCAGCCTCGAGAAGAAGGGGGGCTACCGCGTGACCGAGATGGGCCCCGAGTACGCCTCCGACCCGCGCACCCTCGTCGCCCTCGAGCTGAACGGCGAGCCGCTCAGCATCGACCACGGCTACCCGGCACGCATGATCGCCCCGGGACGTCCCGGCGTGCTGCAGACCAAGTGGCTCAGCTCGATCGAGGTGCTCTCGTGACCGCGCGCGTCCCCTCGGCCGCATCGAGCGCAGGAGGCGCGGGCACGTCGCGCACCGTCCGCGTCGTGCGCGGGGTGCTGATCGCCCTCGGCGTCGCCCTGATCGGCCTCGGCGGCTGGGTGCTCACCGACACCGTCAACCCGAACCGGTACGGCGGCCTGCTGCTCTGGCTCGTCGGCTCGGTCGTCGTCCACGACGCCGTCCTTGCCCCCGTGGTGGCCGCCGTGTCGCTGGTCGTGCGGCGGACCGGGCGTCGCGTCCGACCCGCGGTCCTCTGGATCGTGCAGGGCGCGGTCGTCGTCGGGGCGATCTTCTCGCTGATCGTGGTGCCCGAGATCGTCGCGAAGGCGAAGGGGCCGAAGAACGACACCGTGCTGCCGTTCGACTACGGTCTGCGCTTGACCGTGCTCTGGCTCGTGATCGCGGCCCTGACCGCCGGACTGGTGGCGCTCTACCTGGCGCGCAGGCGGCAGAAGGTGCGTCCGTCGACCGACCAGGTCTGAGCGACCCGCAGGCCGGACCGCTTCGCGTGGCGGTGCAGGGCCTCGCGGCCGACCTCGGCCCAGGGGAAGGTCGCGCTGGCGTGACCCTGGTCGTCGACCACGTGGGCCTCGTAGCTGTCGTCGAGCGTCGCCTCGGGGGCGGTCTCGACGACGATCGAACCGGTGGTGGTGAGGATCTCGGCGCAGCGGGTCAGCAGTGCCGTCGGGTCGCCGCCGATGCCGACGTTGCCGTCGAGCAGCAGGGCGAGGTTCCACTGGCCCTCGCGGGGCAGCGGGTCGAAGACCGAACCACCGGCCACGGGCAGGCCGGCCTCCCGGGCCATCGCGACGGCCGTGGGCGAGACGTCCAGGCCGAGCACGGTCAGGCCGCGCTCGACGGCGGCACGCACCATGCGGGCGGGCCCGCAGCCGATGTCGAGCACCGGGCCGGTCTCGTCGTCGAGGGTCGTGAGGTCGGCGGCGTCGGCGTCGGCGCTCCAGCGCGCGACGTCGAACGCTTCGTCGGCGTCCCCGGCGGCCGGGGGCGACGCCGGGCGTCCGGCACCGCCGGTCGCGCGGACGAGTTGCAGGAGTCCCTCGTGACGCAGGGCGCGCGCGTACGGCTCCGCGCCTCCTGATCCGAAGGTGGCGGGTCGGTCGGGGGCGATGGTCACGAGGTGACCCCTTCTGTGGCGGGATCGGTCGTGCGGGCGACGCCGTTCGTGGTGGTGGGGGCAGTGGCCTCGGCGTGCCGCAGGGCGGCGGCGAACCTGCTGTCGGGTGCGGTGGAGGCGACGAGTCGGGCGTCGTCGATGGTGTCGACGTCGACGAGTTCGGGCAGCATGCGCACGATCAGTCCGGCGTCGGCGAGTCGGCGGAGCTGGTGGGCACCCGTGTCGTCCCGCGACATCGGCACGCCGCGCAGCAGGTCGCCGGTCGGCCGGGCGAGGCCCAGGGCCCAGAAGCCGCCGTCGTTCGCCGGGCCGAACCAGGCGTCGACGTCGTCGGTCCACGCCTCGAAGACGGGGGCGAGGGCCTCGACCGTCACCTGGGGGGTGTCCATGCCGATCAGCACGGTCTTCCCGTCGACCTCGTCGAAGAGGGCGCCGAGGCGTGCGTCGAGGTCGCCACCGATCTGAGGGATCACATCGAAGTCTTCGGAGCCGACGGGCATGCGGTTGCCGTCGAACAGCAACACGCGCCGAGTGGCCGGCAGTCGGCGGGCCACGTCGAGGGTGTCCTGGATGGCGGCGGCGGCCACGTCGGCGGCCTGCTCGAGGCTGAGCGGGGGGTGCAGGCGCGTCTTGACCTTGCCCGGGATCGTCTCTTTCGCGATCACCACGAGGGTCGTCATCGGCCGACCTCCCGCAGCAGTCGGGACATGTCCTTGATCGCGACGGACGTGCCGCGGATGGTGCCGGTCACCTTGCTGCGGCCGACCCGGGGCGAGTACGGGGCGTCCTGCTCGACGATCCGCCAGCCGGCCTCGCTGGCGCGCAGCACCATCTCGAGCGGGTAGCCGCTGCGGCGGTCCTTCAGGTCGAGGTCGAGCAGTGCCCGGCGTCGGGCGACGCGCATCGGGCCGAGGTCGTGCAGGGCGACGCCGCTGGCCCTCCGCATCAGGTGCGAGAGGGCGAGGTTGGCGAGGCGGGCGTGCACCGGCCAGGCAGCCCGGGTGGTCGGGCGTCGACGGCCCAGGACGAGATCGGCCTCACCGGCCATCACGGGGGCGGCGAGGGCGACGAGGTCGGCGGGGTCCATCGAGGCGTCGGCGTCGCAGAACGCGACGTAGTCGGCCGTGGCGGCCTCGAGACCGGCGTGGGCGGCGCTGCCGAAGCCGCGCCGCGCCTCCTGCACCACCGTCGCGCCGTGCTCGGCGGCGACGCGGGCGGAGTCGTCGGTGGAGCCGTTGTCGACGACGATCGCGTGCCAGCCCTCGGGCAGGCGGCCGAGCACCCAGGGCAACGCGCCTTCTTCGTCGAGACAGGGAAGCACGACGTCGACTCGGGGGCTGCTCATCCTCTCGACTGTACGGACGCGATCCCATGAAGGTCATGGGAGCGGGCGGTGCGGGCCCCGAACGGGGGGAGTGGCCCTGCCCGCCTAGCGGACGACCGCGGCGCGCAGCGGGGCCGTGGCGAACTCGTGCATGCCCTGCTCGAAGGTCACGCTCGGCCGCCAGCCCAGCTCGCCCTGCAGCCGCGCCGACGAGGCCGTGACGTGCCGCACGTCTCCCGCGCGGTACTCGCCGGTGACGACGGGCATCGGTCCGCCGGCCTCGCGAGCCAGGGCCTCGGCCATCTCGCCGATCGTGTGCACCGTGCCGCTGCCGACGTTGAACGCGCGGAACGTGTCGGCCGGTCGATCGGCCGTCCACTCGAGTGCCGCGAGGTTGGCGGACGCGATGTCACGGACGTGGACGAAGTCGCGACGCTGGGCGCCGTCCTCGAACACGCGCGGTGCCTCGCCGCGCTGGAGTGCCGAGCGGAAGAGCGAGGCCACTCCGGCGTAGGGCGTGTTCTGCGGCATGCCCGGACCGTAGACGTTGTGGTACCGCAGGGCGGCGGCCCGACCGCCGGTGCTGCGCGCCCACGAGGTCGACAGGTGTTCTTGGGTGAGCTTCGTGATGGCGTAGACGTTGCGGGGGTCGAGCGGGGCCTCTTCGCTGATCAGCTGCGGCTCGAGCAGCTCGCCCGCCTCGTCACGCGGGTCGAAGACGCCCGCGTCGAGGTCGGCGATGCGGCGGGGTGCGGGTCGTTCGGTCGCGCCGGACGAGGTGCGGTAGCTGCCCTCGCCGTAGACGACCATCGACGAGGCGACGACGAGGCGGTCGACGCCGGCGCGGTCCATCGCCGCGAGCACGACGGCCGTGCCGAGCTCGTTCGACGAGACGTAGTCGGGGGCGTCCTGGAAGTCCACGCCGAGCCCGACCTTGGCCGCCTGGTGGCAGACCGCGTCGACGCCCACGAGTGCCCGGTCGACCGTCTCGGCGTCACGCACGTCACCGTGCACGAAGTCGACGCGCGGATCGAGCGTCGGCTCGCCGCCGTGTACGTCTGGCCGAAGCGAGTCGAGCACGCGCACCCGCCAGCCGCGGTCGAGCGCGAGGTCGACGATCGCCGACCCGATGAAGCCGGCCCCGCCGGTGACGAGCAGCAGGCCCGGACCGTCGGTGGACGCAGCGGACGCGGCGGACGCCGCGGACGAGGAGGCGCGGGTGGCGTTCACAGCGCGGCCTTCCGACCCGAGACGGGCCGCGAGAGCACCTCGGCCACCGCGTCTGGTGGCATCAGCTCGCGCGGGGAGTAGTCGTGGGGCATCGCGGCGACGATCGACTCGATGGCCGCGACGATGCGCGGCTGGGCGGCCGCCAGTCGTTCGAAGACGAGCGAGGCGCTCACGGCGTCGGCGTCGGGCGCGTCGCCCTCGGCCGGGGCCAGGCCGGCGTCGCTGTCGGTCACGTACGAGATGTTGACGGCTCCCATGCCGAGTTCGAGGGTGAGCGGGATCTCGGGGTACATCGTCATGTTGACCGTGTGCGCCCCCGCGGCCCGGAACCACAGCGACTCGGCCCGGGTCGAGAACCGCGGCCCCTGGATCACGACGCAGGTGCCGGTCGCGGCGAACGGCTCGCCCTGTGCCTCGAGGGCCTCGATCGCGGCGGCCCGCAGCACGGGGTCGAACGGGTCGGCGGCGATCAGGTGCTGCACGTGGCCCTCGACGTCGAAGAACGTGTCGCGTCGTCCCCAGGTGCGGTCGATGAACTGGTCGGTGACGACCATGGTGCCCGGGGCGACGTCGGGGCTGACCCCGCCGACCGCCGACGACGACACGACGGCCTTTGCACCGAGCGACGCGAGCGCCCACACGTTCGCCCGGTAGTCGATCAGGTGCGGCGCGACCGCGTGGCCCGCGCCGTGCCGGGTGAGGAACGCCACGCGCTTGCCACCCAGCTCGCCGATCGTCACCTCGCTCGAGGTCGGGCCGTAGGGCGTCTCGACGACGTGCCGGGTCGCCTCGCCCTCGGCGAAGAGCGAGTACAGCCCTGATCCGCCGATGACGGCGACGTCGACGCGCGGCGGCCCCGAGGAGGCGCGGGTGGGCTGGGGGACGTCGGTCTCGGTCGCGGGGTCGGTCACCCCCGATACGCTACTGACCATCGCCCGAGAGGAACCGCGTGCGCACCATCGAGATCCACCTCGCCGAGGTCACGGCAGTCGTCGAGGCCGCCGTGCGGGCCCGGCCGGTCGACGCGCTCGTAGTCAGCCCCGAGGCGCTCGCCGCCCGCTCCGACCGATACCGCGACCGCGTGCTCGCCGCCGACGTCGTCGCCCCGATCGACCTGCCGCCTTTCGCCAACTCGCAGATGGACGGCTACGCCGTCTCGACCGCCGGGCTCGACCCGGCCGGTCCCACGACCCTGCAGGTCGCGGCGCGCATCCCCGCCGGGCGGGCCGCCCCCGACCTCGGCGCCGGCACCGCCGCCCCGATCATGACCGGGGCCGCCGTCCCCGCCGGCGCCGACGCGATCGTGCCCATCGAGAAGGTCTCGCCCGACGCGTTCCCTCCCGTCGGGGTCGACGCCGTCGTCGAGGTCCCGGCGGGTGTCACCGCCGGGGCCTTCGTCCGCGCCGCGGGCAGCGACGTCGCCGCGGGCTCCGTGCTCTTCCCGGCCGGGACGCGACTGACACCCGCCCGGTGGGGCGTGCTCGCCGCCTCCGGGATCGACGCGGTCGAGGTACGGAGCCGCCCGCGCCTCCTGCTGGTCTCGACCGGCGAAGAACTCGCCGCGCCCGGTGCCCCGCTCGGGCCCGGCCAGATCCACGACGCGAACGGCGTCGCCCTGGCCGCGGCGCTCGCCGAGGTCGGCGTGATCGTCACGACCGCCCGGGTGACCGACGACGCGGCGGCCCTCGTCGCCGTCGTCGCCCGCCACGCCGCCGAGGTCGACCTCGTGCTGACGAGCGGCGGGGTCAGCGCGGGGGCCTACGAGGTCGTCCGTGACGCGTTCGAGGAGTCGGGCGTCACCTTCGGCTCGGTCGCGATGCAGCCCGGCGGTCCGCAGGGCTGGGGCACCGTCCGCGTGCACGACCGCGAGCTGCCCGTCGTCTGCTTCCCCGGCAACCCCGTCAGCTCGCTCGTGTCGTTCGAGGCCTTCCTGCGCCCCGCCCTGCACGGCGTCACGGGCGTCGGACTGCCCCGACGGCGGTGGACCGTGCCCATGGCGCACCCCGTGGACTCTCCGGTCGGCAAGCACCAGCTGCGGCGCGGCCGGGTCGACGTCGACGGCCGCGCCCACGTCGTCGGCGGGCCCAGCTCGCATCTGCTCGCGGCCCACGCCGAGGCCACCGTGCTCGTCTCGATCCCCGTCGGGGTCGACCGCGTCGACGAGGGCGACCGGGTCGAGGTCTGGGCGCTCGACGATCCCGCCCCCCACGAGAAGGCCGACCGATGACCGAGACCCCGCCGGCCGACGTGTCGCAGACCGACGTGTCGCAGACCGACGTGCCGCAGACCGACACCGCGCTGTCCGACACCGCGCTGTCCGACACCCCGCTCTCGCACGTCCGCGACGACGGCACCGCGCACATGGTCGACGTAACCGGCAAAGCCGAGACGAAGCGCATCGCGACCGCCCAGGCCGTGCTGACCACCCGGCCCGACGTGATCGCGCGACTGGTCGACGGCTCGCTGCCGAAGGGCGAGGCCCTCGGCACCGCCCGCATCGCCGGCATCCTGGCCGCCAAGCAGACGCCGACCCTCATCCCGCTCTGTCACCCCCTGCCGCTCGGCGCGATCACCGTCGACTTCGAGACCACCGAGGCGCAGGTCACCGTGATCGCACGCGTCTCGACCCGGGGCGTCACCGGGGTCGAGATGGAGGCCCTGACCGCCGCGTCGGTCGCGGCCCTGACGCTGTTCGACATGATCAAGGCGGTCGACGCGCTCGCCGTCATCGGCGAGATCAAGGTGCTCGACAAGCAGGGCGGCAAGTCGGGGGACTGGTCGCGATGAGCAACACCTTGGACGAGCCGGGCGACGTGCCTACGGCAGACGTAGCCACGGCCGACGGGACCGTTCGGCGTCGGGCGGTCGTCGTCGTCGCCTCCACCCGCGCGGCCGCCGGCACGGCCGACGACACGACCGGCCCCGTCATCCGCGACTGGTTCGTGGCGCGCGGCTGGCTGGTCGAGGGCCCCGTCGTCGTGGCCGACGGCGAACCGGTCGGGGCGGTGCTCGAGGCCGCCCTCGAGTGGGGCGTCGACGCCGTCGTCACCACCGGTGGCACGGGCGTCTCGCCGACCGACGCGACCCCCGAGATGACCCTGCCCCTGCTTGACCGCGAGCTGCCCGGCATCGCCGAAGCGCTCAGGAGGCGCGGCGCGGTCTCGACGCCGCTGGCCGTCCTCTCCCGTGGGCTCGCGGGCGTGGCCGGCGGCACCTTCGTCGTCAACCTGCCCGGTTCGCGCGGCGGGGTGCGCGACGGGCTCGCCGTGCTCGACGACGTCCTCGACCACGTGGTCGACCAGCTGCACGGGGTCGACCACGCCCAGAACCGCCATCCCAGTCCCGAGGGGGCCGCATGACCGCCGACGATCCGACCCTCCTGCCCGGCGGGGAGCCCGCCCGGGAGGCCGGTGCGGCCACGGGCTCCGGCGCGCCGATCGCACCCGCCGCAGCATCCGCCTCCGAGCGCGTGCTGCTCGCCCGCGTCGTCGACGTGACCGTGTCGGTGGCCGAGTGCTCCGCGCTCGTGACGAGCCGCGCCTCCGGGGCGGTCGTGACCTTCGAGGGGGTCGTCCGCGACCACGACGAGGGGCGCGGCGTCGAGGCCCTGCACTACGAGGCGCACCCGACCGCGACCGAGGTCATCCGCGAGGTCGCGCTGGCCGTGGCCGAGGCGCACCCCGAGGTCGCGATCGCGGTCGAGCACCGGTACGGCGACCTCGTCGTGGGCGACGTCGCCCTGGCCTGCGCCGTGGCGTCGGCCCACCGCGCCGAGGCGTTCGCGGCCTGCGCCGCCCTCGTCGACGAGGTCAAGGCCCGCACCCCGATCTGGAAGCGTCAGGAGTTCACCGACGGCTCGGACGAGTGGGTGGCGTCGCTGGGCTGACACCGGCGGCGCACCAACGAGTCGGCCGCCCGGCCCGGGCCGTCTACGCTTCTGTGGTGGCTCATCTACTCGGCGCAGAAAACCTCCGTCTCGAATTCCCGACCAAGGTCGTCCTCGACGGGGTGACCCTCGGCATCGACGAGGGCTCCCGCATCGGTGTCGTCGGCCGCAACGGCGACGGAAAGTCGACGCTCATGTCGGTGCTCGCCGGCCGGCTCGAACCGGACGACGGCCGCGTGACGACCCGCCGCGGCCTGACGATCGGCATGCTCGACCAGCGGGACGTGCTGCCCGAGGGCGCCACGGTCGGCAGCCTGATCGTCGGCGACCGCGACGAGCACGAATGGGCCGGCGACGCGCGCATCCGCGACGTCATCTCGGGGCTCGCCACCGACATCCCGTGGGAGGCGCGGGTCGAGGACCTCTCCGGCGGCCAGCGTCGCCGCGTGGCCCTCGCCACCCTGCTGGTCGGCGACTGGGACGTACTGTTCCTCGACGAGCCCACCAACCACCTCGACGTCGAGGGCGTCGCCTGGCTGGCGCAGCACCTCTCGCGCCGCTGGTCCCCGAACTCGGGTGCGCTCGTCGTCGTGACCCACGACCGGTGGTTCCTCGACGAGGTCTCGACCGACACGTGGGAGGTCCACGACGGCATCGTCGAACCCTTCGAGGGCGGCTACGCGGCCTACGTGCTGCAGCGTGTCGAGCGCGACCGCATGGCGTCGGCCTCCGAGTCCAAGCGCCAGAACCTGATGCGCAAAGAGCTCGCCTGGCTGCGTCGCGGCGCCCCGGCGCGGTCGACCAAGCCCAAGTTCCGCATCGACGCGGCCAACGAGCTGATCGCCGACGAGCCGCCCGTCCGCGACGCGGTCCAGCTGTCGCAGATGGCGACCGCGCGACTCGGCAAGGACGTCGTCGACCTGGTCGAGGTCGGTGTCTCGTTCGGCGACAAGCGCGTCCTGCAGGACGTCGAGTGGCGCATCGCTCCCGGCGAGCGCACCGGCGTGCTCGGCGTGAACGGCGCCGGCAAGTCGACGCTGCTCAAGGTCGTCACCGGGGCCATCACGCCCACCGAGGGGCGCGTCAAGCAGGGCAAGACGGTCAAGTTCGCGATCCTCGACCAGCAGCTCGCCGACCTGCACGAGGTCGCGCACGAGCGGGTCAACGACGTCATCGGGCGACAGCGCACCTCGTACGTCACCGGCGGCAAAGAGATGACGCCCGGGCAGCTGCTCGAGCGCCTCGGCTTCACCAGCGCCCAACTGCAGACGCCGATCAAGGACCTGTCCGGTGGCCAGAAGCGCCGCCTGCAGTTCCTGCTCATCCTGCTGAACGAGCCGAACGTGCTGATCCTCGACGAGCCCACCAACGACCTCGACACCGACATGCTCGCCGCGATGGAGGACCTGCTCGACGGCTGGCCCGGCACCCTGCTCGTCGTCTCGCACGACCGGTACCTGCTCGAGCGCGTCACCGACCAGCAGTACGCCGTGCTCGAGGGTCGCTTCCGGCACCTTCCCGGCGGCGTCGACCAGTACCTCCAGCTGCGTCGCGAGGCGACCCAGAACCAAGGAGGCGCGACCGACCGCCCGACGGCCGTCCAGGGGGCCTCGGCGTCGGTCGCGGCCTCGGCCGCCGCGTCGGGCCTGTCCGGCGCCGAGAAGCGCAACGCCGAGAAAGAGTTGGGCTCGATCGACCGCAAGCTGGCCAAGGCGTCGGGCGAGCGCGAGGCCCTGCTCGCGCAGTTCGCGTCGTTCGACCAGTCCGACTTCGACGGCCTGGCCGCGTTGCAGGCCAAGCTGACGGCGCTCGACCACAAGACGGGCGAGCTCGAGGTGCGCTGGCTCGAACTGAGCGAGCTGCTGGCGTAGGGCTTAGGGCGCGGGGCAGAAGCCGTTCAGCCGCCGAGCGTCAGGCTCAGCGTGCGCAACAGCTCGGTCAGCCGTCGACGGTCGTCGTCGCTGAGATCGCTGAGCAGGGCGTCCTCGGCCGTGACGAGTCGTTCGATAGCGGCGTCGACGGCGCGGCGCCCCTCGGTCGTCATCGTGACCAGGATGCCCCGGCCGTCGTTCGGGTCGGTGCGGCGTTCGACCAGGCCCCGCGCCACCAGCCGGTCGATGCGGTTGGTCATCGCGCCGCTCGAGACGAGGGTCTGCTGCAGCAGCGTCTTGGGGCTCAGCTGGTAGGGATCGCCGGCACGGCGCAGGGCCGAGAGCACGTCGAACTCCCACGACTCGAGGTCGCTGGCGTGGAAGGCCTCGCGTCGCGCCCGGTCGAGGTGCTTCGACAGACGACCCACGCGCGAGAGCACGTGGAGCGGCGCGAAGTCAAGGTCGGGTCGCTCGTGGCGCCACGCCTCGACGATCCGGTCGACCTCGTCCTGCTCGGGCATCCGCCCATCATGCCCGAGGCCGTCCTCGGACGCGGGAGGCGCGGGTGCGGCCCGGCGGGCACGTCACCCCTCGCGGTCACCTCGGTCGAGTCGCGGTCTGGCAGAATGGTCCGGCGCGCACGCGCGGTCCGCCATGGTGTAACGGCAGCACGACAGCCTTTGGAGCTGTTAGGTCTAGGTTCGAATCCTGGTGGCGGAGCCCCGAGCGTCGCAGGTCGCGGTCGGCTCGTCGGTCCCGTCCCGCTCCCGATCGTGGGCGCCCCGGCGTCCACCTGACGACGAGGACTCCCGTCATGTCGAAGACCAGCTCCGTGCCGCCCCTCCTCCGTGCCGCCCTGCTCGGCGTCCTCAGCGGGTCGCGCTCGGCGACGCCTCTCGCCGTCCTCGCCCTCAACCACGACGTCCAGGAGGCGCGGGGCCGGTGGCAGCGCTGGCGCCTGTTCCGCTCGCCCATCGGTCGCGGTGCCCTGGTGGCCGCCGGCGTCGGTGAACTGGTCGGTGACAAGCTCCCGGCCACGCCGAGTCGGGTCGGTGCCGGGCCGCTGTTCGGACGGGCGGTCTCCGGCGCCGTCGCGGGCATCGCGATGGCCGGCACCGGCCGCCCAGGCACCCCTGTGGCGGCAGCCCTCGCCGGGGCGTCCGGAGCCCTCGTCGGCAGCTGGCTCTTCTACCGGGCCCGGAAGGCCGTCGTCGAGAAGACCGGCGTGCCCGACGTCGTCGTCGCCCTCGTCGAGGACGCCGTCGCGATCTCGGGCTCGGTCGCCGTCGTCCGGTCGCGCTGACTCCTCCCCACCCCGTCGCGTCGACGGCCGCGTCCCCACGCCGGGCGGGTGACCCGCGGCCGCGTCGCCTCCCGTGGGAGGATCGGCGGTGATCACGCGCCACCCCTCACCAAGGAGCACCATGCCCGAACGCCAGCTCGCCGTCGTCGTCCTCGCCGCAGGGCAGGGCACGCGCATGAAGTCCTCGACCCCGAAGGTCCTGCACCGCCTGGCGGGGTTGCCGTTGATCCAGCACGTGCTCGAGAGTGCCGGCGCCCTCCAGCCCGACCACCTCGTCGCCGTGGTGCGGCACGAGCGCGACCTCGTCGTCGCGAGCGTGCTCGACACCGCCCCGCACGCCCTCGTGGTCGATCAAGACGACGTGCCCGGCACCGGTCGTGCCGTCGAACAAGCGGTGGAGGCGCTGCCCGCCGAGTTCACCGGCGACGTCGTGGTCGTCAGCGCCGACGTGCCCTTCCTCGACCACGCGACGCTCACGGCCCTGCTCGACCAGCACCGTGCCGCGTCCGCCTCGGCGACGCTGCTGAGCGCCGTGCTGCCCGACGCCACCGGCTACGGGCGGGTCGTCCGTCGCGACTCGGGCGACGTCGACCGCATCGTCGAGCACAAGGACGCCACCGTCGACGAGCGTGCCGTGCGCGAGATCAACTCGGGCACCTACGTCTTCACGGTCGACGCCCTGCGCACCCACCTGCCCCGCATCGGGTCGGCCAACGCGCAGAACGAGAAGTACGTCACCGACATGGTCGGCCTGCTCACCGGTGCCGGCGAGGTCGTCGCCGCCCGGGCGATCGACGAGACGTGGCGCCTCGAGGGCATCAACGACCGCGTGCAGCTCGCCGCCGCGGCCCGTCGCCTGAACGACCGCATCGTCGAGCACTGGCAGCGCGAGGGCGTCTCGATCGTCGACCCGCAGACCACCTGGATCGACCGCGACGTCTCCCTCAGCCCCGACGTCGAGCTGCTGCCCGGCACCCAGCTCCGCGGCGCGACGTACATCGCCCCGGGCGCGGTCGTCGGCCCCGACACGACCCTCGTCGACACCGAGGTGGGCGAGGGGGCGACGGTCAAGCGCACCGACGCGACCCTCGCGGTCATCGGTGCCCGCGCCTCCGTGGGTCCGTTCGCGTACCTGCGGCCCAACACCCTGCTGTCGGCCGACGGCAAGATCGGCACGTTCGTCGAGACCAAGAACGTGCAGATCGGCGCCGGGTCGAAGGTGCCGCACCTCAGCTACGTGGGCGACACCGAGGTGGGCGAGGGCTCGAACATCGGCGCCGGCACCATCACGGCCAACTACGACGGGGTGAACAAGCACCGCACCGAGGTCGGGTCGCACGTCCGCACCGGGTCGCACAACGTCTTCGTCGCCCCCGTTAGGATTGGCGACGGAGCGTACACAGGCGCCGGAACGATCGTCCGCAAAGACGTGCCGGCCGGTGCCCTGGCCTTGAGCATCGCTCCACAGCGCAATGCGAGCGGATGGGTCGAGGCGAACCGCCCCGGCTCGGCGGCTGCCGAGGCCGCCGCTCGTGCCGAACGAACGACCGACTGAACCCGGTCGGGTTGGCCCCTCGGGGCCGGAGAGCGAGTGACGTGTCCGGAATCAAGATCACCGGCGAGAACCGACTCGTTCTGATCTCGGGGCGTGCGCACCCCGAACTGGCCAACCAGATCGCCGCCGAGCTCGGCAGCGAGCTGATCCCGACCGACGCCCGCACCTTCGCCAACGGCGAGCTCTACGCCCGCTTCGACGAGAGCGTCCGCGGCTCGGACGCCTTCGTCATCCAGTCGCACTCGGCCCCGATCAACGAGTGGCTGATGGAACAGCTGATCATGGTCGACGCGCTGAAGCGGGCCTCGGCCAAGCGCATCACCGTCGTGGCACCGTTCTACCCGTACGCCCGGCAAGACAAGAAGGGCCGTGGTCGCGAGCCGATCTCGGCCCGGCTCGTCGCCGACCTCTTCAAGGCGGCCGGCGCGCACCGCATCATGAGCGTCGACCTGCACGCCCCGCAGATCCAGGGCTTCTTCGACGGCCCGGTCGACCACCTCTTCGCCATGCCCGTGCTGCTCGAGCACTTCCGCGCCAAGCTCGACAACACCACCCTGACCGTGGTCTCGCCCGACATGGGGCGCGTCCGCGTCGCCGACATCTGGAGCGAGAAGCTCGACGCCCCCCTCGCCATCATCCACAAGCGTCGTGACCCGCTGGTGCCGAACCAGGTCACCGTCCACGAGATCGTGGGCGACGTCTCGGGTCGTGTGTGCCTGCTTGTCGACGACCTGATCGACACCGGTCGCACCATCGTCAAGGCCGCCGAGGCGCTCAAGGCCGCCGGCGCGATCGGCGTCGTGGTCGCCGCGACCCACGCGGTCTTCAGCGACCCCGCCCCCGAGATCCTCAACAGCGAGTTCATCGATTCGGTCGTCGTCACCGACACCCTGCCGCTCACCGAGCACCAGAAGTTCGACAAGCTCGAGATCCTCCCCATCGCCCCGCTGATCGCGCGGGCCATCCACGAGGTCTTCGACAACGGCTCGGTCACCTCGATGTTCGACGGCGCCGCCTAGCCCCACCCCGCTGACGCTGGGCCGGTCGCCCCGCCGTCCGGCGCCGCCGCCCAGCCCTACCCCGCTGACGCTCGGCCGGCCGCCTCGCCGTCCGCCGCTCAGCCCCACCCCGCTGACGCTCGCCGGTCGCCTCGCCGCCGCCGCTCAGCCCCATCCCGCCCGTCGCTGTTCCGGCCGCCCCGCCGTCCGGTGCTGCCGCCTAGCCCCATCCTGCCCGCACTGTTCCGGCCGCCCCGATGTCCGGCGGCGCCGATTGACCGCGCCCGCTTCCGGCCGCTCCGCCCTGCCCGGTCTCCCACCCCAGTCACCCCCGCTCAGCCCGGCCCGGCCCGCTCGTCTGCGGTCGGCAACTCCGGAGTTCGGCTGCGCCGCGCCTCCTGCAGGCCGTTCCGGTGGTCGTTCGCCTGCGTTGTCGACGTGGGCGGGGTGGTGTGGGGGCTGCGTGGCGCGCCCGGTCTGTCCTATCGCAGTGGCGGCCCGGCTCGGCTCGGCTTGCGATGCCGCTTCGTCGTGATCGGCAACTCCGGAGTTCGGCTGCGCCGCGCCTCCTGCGGGTCGTTCCGGTGGTCGTTCGCCTGAGTTGCCGACCCGGGGGTGGGGTGGCGTGGAGCCGCGCGGTGCGCGAGCCGGGCCGGCCCATCGCAGTGGTGGCTCGGGTCGGCTCGGCTTGCGATGCCGCTTCGTCGTGGTCGGCAACTCCGGAGCTCGGCTGCGCCGCGCCTCCTGGGGGCCGTTCCGGTGGTCGTTCTCCTGAGTTGCCGACGCGGGCGGAGTGGTGTGGGGTCCTGCTGCGCGCGACGCGGAACGTCCCGTCGCCATGGCGGCCCGGCTCGGCTTGTGCTGCCGCTTCGTCGTGGTCGGCAACTCCGGAGTTCGGCTGCGCTGCGCCTCCTGCGGGCCGTTCCGGTGGTCGTTCTCCTGAGTTGTCGACGTGGGCGGGGTGGCGTGGGGGAGCCCCGAGGCCCGCTGCGGCGGGACGACGAGCGGGCGTGCCCGTCGACGCCGGCCGCCGCAGCGGCACCGCATCGACGGGCACGCCCGTCAGAACGCAGGAGGCGCGGTGAGCGCCCCCGGGGCATCCGTCAGTGGGTCGACGGCTCCGTCTCGATCTCGGACCGGTCGCCAGACCAGAGGGTGTGGAACGTGCCCTCTTCGTCGACGCGCTGGTAGGTGTGTGCCCCGAAGAAGTCGCGCTGCCCCTGGATGAGCGAGGCGGGCAGGCGTTCCGACGCGAGCGAGTCGTAGTACGACAGGGCCGACGCGAACCCGGGCACGGGGATGCCCGAGAGGGCGGCCTTGGCGACGATGCGGCGCCAGGCGTCCTCGCCGTCGCGGACGGCCGCGGCAAAATAGTCGTCCTCGAGCAGGGTCGCGATCGACGCGTCCTTCTCGTAGGCATCGACGATGCGGTTGAGGAACTGTGCGCGGATGATGCAGCCACCGCGCCAGATCTTGGCGATGGCGCCCTTGTCGATGTCCCAGTCGTACTCGTCGGCACCGGCGATGATCGCGTCGAAGCCCTGGGCATAGGCGACGATCTTCGAGGCGTAGAGCGCCTTCTGCACGTCGTCCTCGAAGCCGTCGCCGGCTTCCTGGATCGTGGGCCGTCCCTGCAGGGTCTTCTGCACGGCCGAGCGCTGGGCGGGTTTCGACGACACGGCCCGGGCGAAGACGGCCTCGGCGATTCCGCCGACCGGCACGCCCAACCCGACGCTGTTCTGCACGGTCCAGACGCCCGTGCCCTTCGAGCCGGCCTGGTCGACGATGGAGTCGACGAGCGGGCCGTCCGTCTTGGCGTCGGTCTGGCGGAGCACCTCGGCGGTGATCTCGATCAGGTACGACTCGAGTTCGCCCTTGTTCCACTCCTCGAAGACCGAGGCGATGGCGGCGGGCTCGTGGCCGCCGACCCGGCGCAGCAGGTCGTACGACTCGGCGATGAGCTGCATGTCGGCGTACTCGATGCCGTTGTGGATCATCTTGACGAAGTGGCCCGCGCCGTCGGCTCCGACGTGCGTGACGCAGGGTTCGCCCTCGGCCACGGCCGCGATCGACGCCAGGATCGGGCCGAGCGTCTCGTAGGCCTCCTTCGAGCCGCCGGGCATGATCGACGGACCCTTCAGGGCGCCTTCCTCGCCACCCGAGATGCCGGCGCCCACGAAGTTGAGTCCGCGCTCCTTGAGGGTGGCCTCCCGTCGGCGGGTGTCCTGGAAATTCGCGTTGCCGCCGTCGACGATGATGTCGCCCTCGTCGAACACGTCGGCGAGCTGGTCGATGACGGCGTCGGTGCCGCGACCGGCCTGCACCATGATGATCGCGGTGCGCGGCTTCTGCAGTGAGGCCGCGAAGTCCTCGATCGACTTCGAGGGGATGAACCCCGCGTCGCCGTGCTCGTCCATCAGGGTGTCGGTGCGCTCGGGGGAGCGGTTGTAGACGGCGACCGTGTTGCCCTCGCGGCTGGCGAGGTTGCGCGCCAGGTTCGAGCCCATGACGGCCAGGCCGACGACTCCGATGTTCGCCTGGGCGGTGGACTGCGATGCTGCTCCGTGTTCGGTCACGGTGCCTCCTTCTCGGTCGGTGGTGCCCGCAGACTATGCCTCGACGCCGAGCGTCCGACAGGCACCGTCCGTACCCCTCGGCGGCGGCTCACCTAGGGTTGACGCAACCGTTTCCCCGATCGAAGGCCGTCCGTGACCGACCACCCCCACCCCGCTCCCTTCCCGCCCGTCGTCGTGATGGGGGTCTCCGGATCGGGCAAGTCGACGGTGGGCGAGTTGCTGGCCGAGACCCTCGGCATCCCGTTCGTCGACGCCGACGACCTGCACCCCGAGGCCAACCGCCGCAAGATGGCCGAGGGGCACCCGCTCGACGACGACGACCGGTGGCCGTGGCTCCACATCGTCGCCGACCGCATCGCCGCGGCGGGCGACGACTCGGTGGTCGTGGCCTGCTCGTCGTTGAAGAAGGCGTACCGCGACGTCCTGCGCGAAGGCGACCCGCGCCTCCTGTTCGTCCACCTGACCGGCGTGCGCGACCTCGTCGCCCGTCGCCAGCGCGAGCGCAAGGGGCACTTCATGCCGCCCGGGCTGATGGAGTCGCAGTTCGCGACCCTCGAGCCGTTGGCCGACGACGAGGCCGGTTTCGAGGTCGACGTGCGTCCCGGCCCCGACGACGTCGTGGCGGCCGTCGTGGCCCACCTCGAGGCCGTGCGACGCGGCGAGCTTGAGCACTGACCGTGCGCCCTGGCGGGCGGACGAGGGCGCCCTCGCGGGCGGACGAACCGAGGAGGCGCGGGTTGGCGACACGCCCGGCCGACGTGTAGCCTAGGTAGCTGAACCTCGGCGAGGGGTGCTCCGGCACCCGTGATCGACGCGGTAGGCAGGCGCTCGGTGCTCAGGCACCACTCGTGCAGCGGTGATCGTCCCTCGGGCGGCGCCCCTCGGGTTGCGGGTCCTTCCTCACGCGATGCGCGTTCGAGTTGACACCGACCACACACCCCCGGGCCGTTCGCGGCCCCTGCAAGGAGACGACATGTCCGACCAGAACACCCTCAGCGCCCTCGTGCGCACCAGCTTCGGCAAGGGCGCGGCTCGCAAGATCCGTGCGAACGACCAGATCCCCGCGGTCATCTACGGCCACGGCACCGACCCTCAGCACGTCACGCTGCCCGGTCACGAGACCATGCTGATCACGCGTCGCGCCAACGCCGTCATCACGCTCGACATCGAGGGCACGAACCAGCTCGCCCTCGTCAAGGACATCCAGCGCGACCCGGTCAAGCAGACCATCGAGCACATCGACCTCATCGTCGTCCGCCAGGGCGAGAAGGTCACCGTCCAGGTCCCCGTGCACGTCGAGGGCGAGTCGGCTCCCGGCACGATCCACGTCGTCGAGCTCAACGTCGTCGAGCTCGAGGTCGAGGCCACCCACATCCCGCAGAACGTGGTCGTCTCGATCGAGGGCCTCGAAGAAGGCGCCCAGGTCTCGGCTGCCGACCTCGTGCTGCCCAAGGGCGCGACCCTGGTCAGCGAGCCCGAGACCCTCGTGCTCGCCGTCTCGGTGCCCCAGCTCGACCTGACGACCGACGCGGTCTCCGACGAGGACGGCGAGGCCGCCGAGGCCGAGGGCGACGTCGACTCCATCGAGGACGAAGAGCGCTCCGAGTAACACGGCACACCCCGAACACCCTGCCGGCGCAGACCCACTGAGAGAACGACGACCACGACGATGGCACTCGACGACCAGTGGCTCGTGGTCGGGCTCGGCAACCCCGGGCCCGGCTACGCCGGCAACAGGCACAACGTCGGGCAGATGGTGCTGGCCGAACTGGCCGACCGTCTGTCCGCCGGCTTCAAGAACCATCGCACGAACGCGACGGTCGCCGAGGGGCGCACCGCCCCCGGCGGCCCTCGCTTCGTGCTGGCCAAGCCCGCGACCTACATGAACGTCTCGGGCGGGCCTACGCAGGCCCTCCTGCGGTACTACGACCTCGACGTGTCGCGGCTGATCGTCGTCCACGACGAACTCGACATCGACTTCGACGTCGTCCGGCTGAAGCACGGTGGTGGCCACGGCGGCCACAACGGCATCCGCGACATTATCGCCGCCACCGGCTCGAACGAGTTCACCCGGGTGCGGGTCGGCATCGGCCGTCCCCCCGGCCGGCAACCCGCCGCCGACTTCGTCCTCAAGGACTTCTCGTCCACCGAGCGCAAAGAGCTGCCGTTCCTGATCGGTGACGCGGCCGACGCCGTCGAGATGATCGCGACCGACGGGCTCACGGCAGCCCAGCTGAAGTTCCACACCGCGAAGAGCTGACCGGCTCGCCGGATGCCGCCCGCCTCGGGCCCTGTCCCGGTGTCGCCGTCAGCGAACCCCGGCCGCGGTGTCGGTGGTGCCGCGTAACATCGTGCGGGTGATACTCGCGGGCTTGATCCAGGCGCTCTCGCGCGCCTCCACGTTCTCCGCGGCCCTCGACCGGGCCGCTCGCAGCACCGACTTCTCGGTCGTCGACGGCCTCCGCGTCCCGTTGCTCGCGGGCTTGCTCGACCGTCGCGAGGGTCCGCAGGCGATGCTGGTCGTCACCGCCACGGGCCGCGAGTCCGAGGCGGTCCGGGGGTCGCTCGACAGTTACCTGCCCGAGGCCGAGATCATCGAGTTCCCCGCGTGGGAGACCCTGCCGCACGAACGCCTCAGCCCCAGCGCCGAGACGGTCGGCAAGCGCATCCACGCCCTGCGACGCCTCGCCATCTGGCAGCGCGAGGCGGCCGAGGCGCCCGGCTCCGTGCGGCCGATCGTCGTCGTCGCCGGTGTGCGCGCGGCTCTCCAGCCGCTCAGCGACAACCTCGTCGAGCTCGACCCCGTGCGGCTCACCGTCGGAGAACGCGGGCACGACCTCTCGGGCATCGCCGTCCATCTCGTCGACCTGGCGTACGCCCGGGTCGACATGGTCACCCGCCGGGGCGAGTTCGCCGTCCGTGGCGGCATCCTCGACGTCTTCCCGCCCACGGCCGAGCACCCCGTCCGCGTCGACTTCTTCGGCGACGAGGTCGACCAGATCCGTCGCTTCTCGGTGGCCGACCAGCGCAGCCTCGACGGCGAGGTCTCGTCGGTCGAGCTGCCTCCGAGCCGCGAGATGCTGCTGACCGAGCCCGTCCGTCAACGCGCCCGCGAGATGCAGCACGAGTTCCCGAGCCTCTCCCAGATGCTCGCCAAGATCGCCGAGGGCATCCCGGTCGAGGGCATGGAGAGCCTGGCGCCCGCGCTCGTGCACCGGCTGGTGCCGGTGACGCACTACCTTCCGGCCGGCGCCTCCATCGTCGTCCTCTCGCCCGAGCGGGTGGTGTCGCGCGCGCAGAGTCTGGCCGACACCAACCGCGAGTTCCTGTCGGCCGCCTGGAACGCCGCGACCGCCGGTGCCGAGGCGCCGATCGACCTCGACTCGGGCGACTTCCTCAGCCTCCGCGACCTGCGGGAGGCGGCCGGCGACAGGTCGTGGTTCACGATGAGCGGCTTCGACTCGGGCGAGGTCCTGTCCGACGACGAGGCCGTCGCGTCGGCCGGTGACTACGTGCGGGTCGACGCCGCCGTCGTGCCGAGCTTCAGCGGCCACGCCGAGGGAGCCCTCGAGCACGTCGTCGAGCGCGTGCGTGACGGCTGGTCCGTCGTCGTCACGGCCCGCGGCACAGGCCTCGTCGAGCGTGCTCGCGACGTGCTCGCCGAGCGCGAGGTCGCCGCGCGCCTCGAAGAGAACCTGCCCGACACCCTCGAACCCGGTGTCGTCCACCTCGTGGCCGGTGGCGTCGAGGCCGGATTCGAGCTCTTCGAGTCCAAGATCGCCGTCCTCGGCGAGTCCGACTTCTACGGCCGTTCGGCGAACTACGACTCGCGTCAGGTGAAGAAGCTCGCGACCCGACGCAAGAACGTCGTCGACCCCCTGCAGCTCAAGCCGGGCGACGTCGTCGTGCACTCGACCCACGGCATCGGCAAGTTCCTCGAGCTCACCAGTCGCGAGGTGTCGAGCGGCGGGAAGAACGCGGTCAAGCACTCCCGCGAGTACCTCGTGCTCGAGTACGCACCCTCGAAGCGCGGTTATCCCGGCGACAAGCTGTACGTCCCGACCGACCAGCTCGACCTGCTCAGCCGCTACGTGGGGGGTGAGGCCCCGTCGCTCAGCAAGATGGGTGGCGGCGACTGGGCGGCCGCCAAGGGCAAGGCGCGCAAGGCCGTCCGCGACATCGCCGTCGAGCTCGTCAAGTTGTACTCGGCCCGCATGGCGAGCAAGGGCCACGCGTTCCCGCCCGACACCCCCTGGCAGCGCGAGCTCGAAGAGGCCTTCCCGTTCGCCGAGACCCCCGACCAGCTGACGACCATCGACGAGATCAAGGCCGACATGGAGCGCCCGATCCCGATGGACCGCCTGCTCTCGGGCGACGTCGGCTACGGCAAGACCGAGGTCGCCGTCCGCGCGGCGTTCAAGGCCATCCAAGACGGCAAGCAGGTCGTGATGCTCGTGCCGACGACCCTGCTCGTGAAGCAGCACTTCGACACGTTCAGCGACCGATTCGCCGGATTCCCCGTGCACCTCCGCAGCCTCAGCCGGTTCCAGACGGCCAAAGAGTCGAAAGAGACGATCGCCGGGCTCGGCGACGGCACGGTCGACATGGTCATCGGCACGCACCGGCTGCTCAGCGAGAGCATCTCGTACAAGGACGTGGGCCTCGTCATCATCGACGAAGAGCAACGTTTCGGCGTCGAGCACAAGGACGCCCTCAAGAAGCTCAAGACGAACGTCGACATCCTGGCCATGTCGGCGACCCCGATTCCGCGGTCGCTCGAGATGGCCGTGACGGGCATCCGCGAGATGTCGACCCTGGCCACCCCGCCCGAGGACCGCCACCCGATCCTGACCTTCGTCGGCCCCGAGAGCGACCGACAGAAAGCCGCGGCGATCCGGCGCGAGCTGCTCCGCGAGGGGCAGGTGTTCTACGTGCACAACCGCGTGTCGAGCATCAACCGCATCGCGGCCCAGATCGCCGAGCTGGTGCCCGAGGCCCGCGTCGCCGTCGCCCACGGTCAGATGGCCGAGTCGACGCTCGAGCAGGTCATGGTCGACTTCTGGGAGCGCAAGTTCGACGTCCTCGTCTCGACCACCATCATCGAGACCGGCCTCGACATCGCCAACGCCAACACGTTGATCATCGACCGGGCCGACAAGTACGGGCTCAGCCAGTTGCACCAGCTGCGCGGTCGGGTGGGTCGAGGCCGAGAGCGCGGCTACGCGTACTTCCTCTACGACGCCGACAAGCCGCTCAGCGAGACCGCCCAAGACCGGCTCGAGACGATCGCCGCCAACAACGAGCTCGGCGCGGGCATGCAGGTCGCCCTGAAAGACCTCGAGATCCGCGGGGCCGGCAACCTGCTCGGCGGCGAGCAGTCCGGGCACATCGCCGGTGTCGGCTTCGACCTGTACCTGCGCATGATCGGTGAGGCCGTCAGCTCGTTCCGCGGTGACGTCGCCGAGGGGCAGACCGAGCTGCGGCTCGAACTGCCGGTCGACGCCCACGTGCCCGAAGAGTACGTCGAGAGCGAGCGACTGCGCCTCGAGGCCTACCAGAAGCTCTCGACGGCCAGCTCGCCCACCTCGACCGACGACCAGATCGACTCGGTGCTCGACGAACTCACCGACCGCTACGGCGAGCCCCCGGCACCCGTGCTCGCCCTGATCGAGGTCTCGCGCCTGCGCCGCGCGGCCCAGAAGGCAGGCCTCAGCGAGGTGGTCGTCATGGGCAGCAACCTGCGTGTCGCCGGCATCGATCTGCCCGACAGCATGCAGGTCCGGCTGCAGCGCATGTACCCGGGTGCGCGGTGGTTCGCGCAGGCGAACGCCGTCAGCGTGCCCCTGCCGCGCGCTCACGGGCAGGCGCCGAGCGACGACGAGCTGATCGTCTGGGTCGAGCAGCTCCTGTCGGCGATCTACTCCGCCCCGGTCGCCCGTCCGGCGACCGACACGGCCGCGGCGAACTGACCGTGTCGACCCGGCGGGCGGGCGGCACCCCGGACGAGGAGGCGCGAGGCGGTCTCGAGCCCGGGGCAGGTGCCCGACTCGACGAGCTCGTCGGCGTGGTCGACGCCCTCCTTGCCGACGAGGGCGGGTGCGCCTGGAACAGGGCGCAGACCCCTCGATCCCTCGTGACCTACCTCGTCGAAGAGACCTACGAACTCGTCGAGGCGATCGAGGACGGCACCGTCGACGACCTCCGGGAAGAGCTCGGGGACGTGCTGTACCAGGTGGTCTTGCACAGCGCTCTGGCTGCGCGCGCCTCCTCGGGGTCGTTCGAGCTCGCCGACGTCGTCCACGACGTCGCCGAGAAGACCGTGCGGCGTCATCCTCACGTGTTCGGGGCCGACCGGGCCGACGGGGTCGACGACATCGTCCGTCTCTGGTCGGCGGCGAAGGCCGTCGAGAAGTCGCAGCGGACGAGTGCCTACGACGGTGTGCCGGTCGGGCAGCCGGCTCTCGCCCGGGCCCAGAAGCTCGACGCGCGTCGGGCGGCCGCGGGCGCGGCACGGCCTGCGGCGGATCATGTGCCGACCTCGACCTCGACCTCGACCTCGACGTCGGACTCGGACGACCCCGTCGCCCGAGCCGGGTCGAGCGAGCTCGCCTGGGGCAGGGCACTGCTCGCGCGGGTCGACGACGCCACCGACCGTGGCATCGACGCCGAGCGTGCCCTTCGGGCGGCCGTGCGCGAACGCGAGACGCTGCTTCGGCGAGATGAGGCGGGGCCGGCCCAGACTGGACCGGCCGAGGCGGGACCGGCCCAGACTGGACCGGCCCAGACTGGACCGGCCCAGGCGGGACCGGCAGAGCACGAATCGTCCGAACATGAGGCATCTGAGGACGCCCCGGACGAGCAGGTGCCCCCTCAACCCGAATGAGGGGGCACCTCGGCGTCGCCTGCTCAACCCGAATGAGCGGCGAGGCCGGCGCTCGTCCACCAGCGGATCGGCCCGAGGGGCAGCGACCCGGCGGAGACCGAGTGGTGTCATCAATGTAGAGGATGAGTCCTGACATGTCAAAAGACGACATGTCGGTCCGCCGATCGTCCGGGTTCGGGGCGTCCCGAGGGCGCTGAGGCTGTCGGTCGACCGACCGGTCGGCCACGGCAGACGTCTGTTATGGTCCACTACGACGACGGCGACCGCGCAGGGCGAGTACGACTCGTCGGCACGAAGGAGCGGCACCATGCCTCGCAAGCCTGATCCCACCCGCAAGCCCGAACTCCTCGGTCAGATCCTCGAGCACCTCCGGGGTCGTTCCCTCGCCACCATGTCGTTCCGCACCTTGGCCGAGGCTCTCGGGGTCAGCACGTACGTCTTCGTCTACCACTTCGGCAACCGGGCAGAGCTCGTCGCCGAGATCGTCCGTGCCGTCGTCGCCCGCAACGACGCCCTGCTCACGGTTGCGGTCTCGGAGCTCGATCGCGAGGCGTTCAGCAAGCACCTGGCGAAGGTCTGGCACGACGTCTCCACCGAGCGGGGACGTGACCTGCATCGCCTCGAGCTTGAGGCGGCTCTGCTCGAGACCGTGGCGGGCGAGGCCGATGGCACCGCCCGCGGGGCGGTCGGTCGGTGGGTCGACCACGTCGCCGACTGGCTCTCGGCGAACGCGGTGCCGCCGGCGGAGGCCAAGGTCGCGGCGCGGGTCTTCGTCGATGCGCTCTTCGGTCTGCAGTACGACGCCATCGTCTCGGGTGACGGACGTCGAGCTTCCGCGGCGTACAAGCAGGCGGTTGAGATCCTGGTCTCGCGCGTCCCTCAGCGCTGACCTGGCTGGCTCGGGTCACGGAGGGGGAGGGGCCTGATGGTCTCGGCAGGGTGTCCGGTGAATCGGAGCCGGGCCGAGCGCATGGCGCCCGACCCGGCCCGGGCCCTCACCGCAGGGAAGGGAGGGCCTCGAGGTGTGACCGACACGCAACCCGATTCGCGCCGACCACCCGAAGAAACCCTAACGTAGAATGTGACATGCCTGCAAGTCGGTCCCGACGTCGGGGACTCGACGTCTCTGGGATGATGTCCTCATGCCGACCCCCGTCAACCCGCCGCGCGGCATGCGCGACCACCTGCCCGCCGACAAGAGGCGACGCGAGGGCGTCCTCTCGGTCATCCGGGGCGTCTACCGCTCCTACGGCTTCGACGAGATCGAGACGCCCGTCGTCGAAGAGAGCTCGCGCCTCCATTCGGGCCTGGGGGGCGACAACGAGAAGCAGGTCTTCGCCGTTCTCCGGCGGGGCCTCGACCTCGACGACCTGCGGTCGGCCGAGAGCGTGCTCGGACTCGCCGATCTGGGGCTCCGCTTCGACCTCACGGTGCCGCTCGCACGCTTCTACGCGTCGCACCGAGCCGAGCTGCCGACGGTCTTCCGCTCCGTGCAGATCGCCCCGGTGTGGCGGGCCGAGCGTCCGCAGAAGGGGCGCTACCGCCAGTTCGTCCAGTGCGACATCGACGTCCTGGGCGAGGCCGGGCCCCTGGCCGAGATCGAACTGATCCAGGCCACGACCGCCGTGCTCGACGCCCTCGGTCTCACCGGGACGACGATCCGCGTGAACGACCGCCGCATCCTGCTGGCGATGCTCGCGCACTGGGACGTGCCCGAAGCGCTCACCGACCAGGCGCTGATCGTCGTCGACAAGCTCGACAAGATCGGCGTCGACGGCGTCGTGGCCGAACTCGTCGACCTCGGAGTCACCACTCCCGGTCTCGGCGAGGCGCTCACCCAGCTCGCCGGGGCCTCCTGGGCCACCGGTGAGGCCGACGACGCGCCGTGGCTCGACCGCGCGGCGTTCGCCGACCTGGTCGCGCTGCGTGAGGCGTTGCCGGGATCGACCCTCCGGTTCGATCCGACCCTGGTCCGTGGCATGGGCTACTACACGGGCACGATCTTCGAGATCGCCCACCCCGACGTGCCCTACTCGCTCGGCGGCGGCGGTCGATACGACGGCATGATCGGTCGTTTCCTCGGCAGCGACGTGCCCGCGGCCGGTTTCTCGCTGGGGTTCGAACGCCTCGTCGACCTGGTGACCCTCGAGGCAGACGGCGACGAGGGTCTCGCGCTGCTCTACGACAAGAAGGTCGAACCGGTCGAGTTGCTCGCCCTGCAGCGAGCGCTGCTGGCGGGCGGCGAGCGACGCGTGCGCCTCGAGAAGAAGGCCAAGAACTTCACCAACCAGCTCGACGGCCTGGCGGCGGCGGGCTTCGGCCGGTTCGTGACCGTGCGAGGGGGCGAGTCGGTGGCCGACCTCGAGGTCCGTACGATCGGCTGATCGTCGCCGACGGCTCCTCACCACGAACCAGGGCAGGAGGCGCGGCTAAGCTGGGCCGCGGACCTCGCGTCCCCAGACGAACGACTACTAAGGAGCTCTCCAGTGGCAGCAATCGACGCCGTAGGCGCCCGCGAAATCCTCGACTCGCGGGGCAACCCCACCGTCGAGGTCGAGGTCTTGCTCGAGGACGGCACGGTGTCGCGTGCGGCCGTCCCCTCGGGTGCATCGACCGGGGCCTTCGAGGCCTACGAGCTGCGTGACGGCGACAAGAGCCGTTACCTCGGCAAGGGCGTGCTCAAGGCCGTCGCCGCCGTCATCGACGAGATCGGCCCCGAGGTCGAGGGTCTCGACGCCACCGACCAGCGCCTGATCGACCAGGCCATGATCGAGCTCGACGGCACCGACAACAAGAAGCGCCTCGGCGCGAACGCCATCCTCGGCGTCTCGCTGGCCGTGGCCCGCGCGGCGGCCGACTCGGCCGACCTGCCCCTGTTCCGCTACCTCGGTGGGCCGAACGCGCACACGCTGCCCGTCCCCATGCTCAACGTGATCAACGGCGGTTCGCACGCCGACAGCAACGTCGACATCCAGGAGTTCATGATCCTGCCGGTCGGCGCGTCCTCGTTCGCCGAGGCGTTGCAGTGGGGCGCCGAGACGTACCACGCCCTCAAGAGCGAGCTCAAGGCCAAGGGGCTCTCGACCGGTCTGGGCGACGAGGGTGGCTTCGCGCCGAACCTCGACAGCAACCGTGCCGCGCTCGACCTGCTCGTCGAGGCGATCACCAAGGCCGGCTTCACCCCCGGCAAAGACCTCGCCCTGGGCCTCGACGTGGCCTCGAGCGAGTTCTACGCCGACGGCAGCTACACCTTCGAGGGCGAGAAGCGCGACTCGGCCTTCCTCGCGAACTACTACGCCGACCTCGTCGCGTCGTACCCCCTCGTCACCATCGAGGACCCGCTCGACGAAGACGACTGGGAGGGCTGGGCCCACCTCACGAGCGAGATCGGCTCGAAGACGCAGATCGTCGGCGACGACCTGTTCGTCACGAACCCCGAGCGCCTCGCCAGGGGCATCAAGGCCGGCGCCGCCAACTCGATCCTCGTCAAGGTCAACCAGATCGGCACGCTGACCGAGTCGCTCGACGCCGTGGCGCTCGCCCAGCGCAGCGGCTACACGACCGTCCTCTCGCACCGTTCGGGTGAGACCGAGGACACCACGATCGCCGACCTCGCCGTCGCGACCGACGCGGGCCAGATCAAGACCGGCGCACCCGCCCGCAGCGAGCGCGTCGCGAAGTACAACCAGCTCCTCCGCATCGAAGAAGAACTCGGCGACGCCGCGGTCTACGCCGGGTACAGCGCGTTCCCGCGCTTCTCCGCCTGACGCGACCCGCGCCTCCTCGGGGCCCGTCCTGCTCGCGCGGGGCGGGCCTCCGTCGTTCCCCAGAGACGTCGTTTAGGCTCGTCGCATGCCCCGTGAGACCGCGAACCGCCGTGTGCCGGTGAACCTGCCGACCGGCGAGACGCCGACGGGCCACTGGCTGCGCTCCATCCGGTTCTCGGGATTCAGCGTGCTCATGCTGGTCATCCTCGTCATGTTCGTCGTCATCCTCGCCCCGTCGTTGCGCACCCTGATCCAGCAGCAGCAGCAGATCGCCGCCCTGCAGGACGACGTCCAGCAGCAGGAGCAGTCCGTCGACGAGTTGAAGGGGGACGTCGCGCGGTGGAGCGATCCGGCGTACATCGAGGCGCAGGCGCGCGACCGCCTGCTCTACGTCTACCCCGGCGAGTACAGCTACCTCGTCATGGGCGACGACGCGGCTCAGACCCCCGGCACGGCTCCGGGCACCGGCACGGCGATCAGCGATTCGCTGCAGACGCCCCAGGTCGACTGGGTGGCGGCCATGACGGCCTCGGTGCTCGACGCCGGCCTCAGCGACGAACCCGCGACCGAACTCGTCGCCCCCGACATCAGCGGCAGCCAGGTGCCCGCCCCGACCTCCGAGCAGACAGGTGGCACGCCGTGACCACGCCCCCCTTCGACCCCGTCACCGACCACGACGTCCGCGTCGTGACGGCCCAGCTCGGGCGCCCCGCGCGCGACGTGATCGGCATCGCCGCGCGCTGCGTCTGCGGTGCACCCACCGTCGTGGCGACGAGACCACGTCTCACCGACGGCACGCCCTTCCCGACGCTCTACTACCTGTGCCACCCCGGTGCGACGGCCGCCGTGTCGACCCTCGAGGCCACCGGGGTGATGGCCGAGTTCACCGACCTCCTCGAGTCCGACCCCGAGTTGCGAGGCCGGTACCAGGCCGCACACGAGGCGTACCTGGCCGACCGCGAGGGCATCGAACACGTCGACGAGATCGACCACGTGACGGCCGGCGGCATGCCCGAGCGGATCAAGTGCCTGCACGCCCTGGTCGGCCACTCGTTGGCCGCCGGGCCGGGCGTCAACCCGTTCGGCGACCTCGCCCTCGAGCGGGCGTCCTGGAGTCCCGATGTGTGCCGGTGCCCCGACTTCCTGGCCGACGACCAGCCGTCCGTCGCCGTTCCCGCGATCGGCGGGGGAGCCTGACGCGCGTGCGCCGATCCGGGGGGTTCGTGGTGGCGATCGTGCTGGGGGCCCTGGTCGCCGCCGTCGTGCCGGCGTCGGCCGCGTCGGCCGATCAGGTGCGCGACGCCGAGTACTGGCTCGCCGACTACGGCATCCAGAGGGCGTGGCAGACGACACGTGGTGCGGGGACGACCGTGGCCGTGATCGACACCGGCGTCGATTCGTCGGTGCGTGAACTCCAGGGCGCCGTCGTCGGCGGCACCGACGTCTCGGGGCTCGGCTCGCCCGACGGCCAGACGCCGGTGGGCGAGGACCCCAACCACGGCACTCTGGTCGGGTCGATGGTCGCGGGCCGCGGCACCGGGTCCGGCGACGGCGTGATCGGGGTCGCGCCCGAGGCCGACCTGCTCTCGGTGTCGGTGGGCTTCGGCTCGACGGCCGTGGACTCCGACGACCAGATCGCCCGAGCCGTGCGCTGGGCGGTCGACGCCGGGGCGGACGTCATCAACATGTCCCTGACCCGCAACACGCTCGACTGGCCGACCAGTTGGGACGACGCCTTCCTCTACGCCATGCAGCACGACGTCGTCGTCGTCGCCGCGGCCGGCAACCGCGGCAGCGGGACGACCGAGGTGGGTGCGCCGGCGACGATGCCGGGCGTCCTGACCGTCGCCGGGGTGGACCGACAGGGGACGGCGAGCTTCGACGCGTCGAGTCAGGGCATCACGATCGGCGTGGCCGCTCCCAGCGAAGACCTCGTGGGTGTCGGTCCCGGCGACGTCCACTACAGCTGGAGCGGCACGAGCGGGGCCACACCTCTCGTCGCGGGCATCGTCGCACTCGTGCGCAGTGCCCACCCCGAGCTGGACGCCGACGACGTCATCAATCGTGTCGTGGCGACGGCCACCCCGAAGGGCACCACGTCGCCTGATCCCTTGTACGGCTACGGGCTCGTCGACGCCGCGGCGGCCGTCGACGCCTCGGTGCCGACGGTCGCCGAGAACCCGATGGGCGACCTGGCCGAGTGGATCCGCCTGCACCGGCGGGCGGACGTGCCGGCGCCGTCGGCGCAGGCGACGAACCCGGCCGTCGAGGCGCCCGTGCCGACGCCGGTGACCGATCCGGGCCAGCCGTTGGCGGTCCTGCTGCCCACCGTCGAGACCATGAGGTCCACGGGCATCCCCTTGATCGTCTTCACGGTGTTCGGCGGAGCGGCCGTCCTCGTCGCCGTCGGCGCGGTCCGCCAGTTCAGGCGTGCGCGGCGGTCGGGGTAAGGTCGTCTGCGACACCCCCACCTCAAGGAGACATTCGCCGTGCCCAAAATCCTCATCGTCGGCGGCGGCTACGCCGGTTTCTACACCGCCTGGAAGCTCGAGAAGTGGCTGCGCGCGGGTGAGGCCGAGGTCACGATCGTCGACCCGCTGCCCTACATGACGTACCAGCCGTTCCTGCCCGAGGTGGCCGCCGGGTCGATCGAGCCCCGCCACGCGGTCGTCGCCCTCCGACGCCACCTCAAGAAGACCAACGTCGTCACGGCCAAGGTCACCGGCGTGGACCACGCCTCCAGGACCGCCACCATCACGCCCGAGGTGGGCGACGCCTGGACGATGCAGTACGACCAGATCGTCATGACGGCCGGTGCCGTGTCCCGCACCTTCCCGATCCCCGGCGTCGCCGACGAGGCCATCGGCCTCAAGACCATCGAAGAGGCCGCCGCGATCCGCGACAAGGTGCTCACGAACTTCCAGAAGGCGGCGAACCTGCCGGCCGGTCCCGAGCGCGACCGCCTGCTCACGGTCGTCGTCGTCGGCGGTGGCTTCGCCGGCATCGAGGTCTTCGCCGAACTGCGCAGCTTTGCCAGCGACCTGCTCAAGAACTACCCCGACCTCACCATCGACGACACGCACTTCCACCTCGTCGAGGCGATGGGCCGGATCATGCCCGAGGTCTCGCTCGAGACGAGCCACTGGGTGCTCAAGAACCTCGCCGAGCGCGCCGCCACGGTCCACCTCGACACGCAGCTGCAGTCGGCGGTCGGCGGCAAGATCGAACTCTCCACCGGTGAGTCGTTCGAGTCCGACCTCATCGTCTGGACGGCCGGCGTCATGGCCAACCCGATGGTCCGTGGCACCGACTTCCCGCTCGAGCAGCGCGGACGCATCACCGTCAAGGCCGACCTGCGCATCGTCGACGGCGAGACCGTCGTCCCCGACGCCTGGGCCTGTGGCGACGTCGCCGCCACCCCCGACCTCACCGGGAAGGGCGTGGGCGGGTTCTGCGTCCCGAACGCCCAGCACGCCGTCCGCATGGGCAAGCGCCTCGCGAAGAACATCGTCGCGTCGCTCCGCGGCGAGGGGCTCGTCGACTACAAGCACGAGAACCTCGGTGCCGTGGCCGGCCTCGGTCTGAACGTCGGAGTCTTCCAGAGCGGCAAGTTCGCCATGAAGGGCTTCCCGGCCTGGGCCGCCCACCGTGGCTACCACGGCATGGCCATGCCCTCGTTCGAGCGCAAGTTCCGCGTCGTGGGCGGCTGGTGGAACAACTTCTGGTTGGGGCGCGACATCGTCTCGCTCGACAACCGTGAGCGTCCCCGGGCAGCCTTCGAAGAGTTCGCGTCGCGTCCCAAGCCGGCCGTCGAGACGCCCGCCGAGGCAGCCGTGCCCGCATCTGTCGGTGCCGGTCAGCCCGCCGGTGAGGCGGGTCCCGCGTACGCGAACCCGGTCGAAGACGACGGCACGGCGAAGAAGGGCACGGCCGAAGGGGGCGAGGCCGCCGCGAAGGCTCCTCGCAAGGCTCCCGCCCGCAAGCCCGCCGCCAAGAAGACGGCCGCCGGCGAGACGACCGCGGCGACCGACGGGGTGCCCGCCTCCGAGTGACCCTCGAGCACGTCCGAGACGCCCGCCCGCTGCCTGCAGCGTGGCGGGCGTCCGCGTCTCGTAGGCTGGTCCCTCGGGCCCCCGTAGCCCAATCGGCAGAGGCAGGCGACTTAAAATCGCTTCAGTCAGGGTTCGAGTCCCTGCGGGGGCACCTGCGCCCAGTGGCGGAACGGGTGCACCTGCTCCGCCGCCGGACGGGCCCGCCCGTGCCTGCGACTACCTGCGGAACGCAGCCTCGTGTCGTCGACCTCGCCCGCGCCTCCTGATCGCGGCTGCGCCTGTCGCCCGCCCGCCACGCCCTACCCGCCGGCCCGGCCCGGCCCGGCGCGGCCCGGCCCGGTCCGTCGAGCCTCGTGCCGCCAGCGCCCTCGCGCGCGTCGGTAACTCAGGAGATCGGCGTGCTCGGGGGCGCGCAGCGCCCGCTGCGGTGTCGTTCTGCTGAGTTGCCGTCTTAGGGCGGGGCCTGGTCCGGAGGCCACTCCGCCTCGGCGTCCGCCGCGCCCCGTCCCGTCCCGCCGCGCCGCGCCCCGCCCCGCCCCGCCCCGTCTGCGCGTTGTCGGCAACTCAGCAGATCGGCGCATTCGCGGGCCCGGCGAGGGCGTTCGTGCGTCGTTTTCCTGAGTTGCCGACGGCGACGGTCGCAGGTTGCGCGGCGCGGCGCGACGCCGGACCGCAGTCAGCGGAGCCGCCGTCATCGGGCTGGCGGTCGGCCGGGCCCGCAGTGATCGCGTCCGACGGCAGGGGCGCGCCGGGTCAGGCGTCCTCGGTGCTGACCTCGACGAAGGACGTCCAGAGCCAGACCGCGACGCAGAGGCCTGCCGTGACGGCGGCGGCGACGACCGCCCCTCCGACCGGGAACGACGAGGGGCCGCCTGTGAGCACGGCGGCGGCAGCGGCCACGCCGACCACTGTGAGCCCCACGTGCAGCGGGCGCGACCAGGCCCAGATCCGACGACCCGGCAGGGAGGCCACCGGGACCAGCGCCAGCACGAGGGACCCGAGCCCGGTCAGGCACACCGTCGCACTCGTCTCGAGGGCCAGCTCGGTGACGAACCCGCCGGTGGCCGGCAGGGCCCCGTGGACGGCCCAGGCCGCGGCCGACACGGCCACCAGGGCGACGACCTGGACGAGCGCCAGCAGCCCCGCCTCGCGATCGTCCACCGCGTCGGTCCGGCCGTGGCGCGCCGGTGACCGGGGCGCTGCGGCGATGCTGCCGACGAGCACCACCCCGAGCACGAGGGGAGGGTCGAGGCCGAGCAGCCGGGTGACCGCACACGCGACGACGGCGACGAGAAGGAGGCGCGGTGACATGCGGACGCGTGCCTCGCGCTCCCGCGAGCGCGCCATCAGCCGAGTGGGGACGACGACGGCGAGCAGGTTGACCAGGGCGACCCCGATCACGATCCCGGCGAACAGACGCGCGTAGCGGACCTCGTCGTCGAGGCCGGCTGCCAGCCCGACCACGGCGGCCCCGGCGGCGACGGTCAGCCCGGCGGCGAGGCGAGGGTCGAGCGTGGCGGTCGAGAAGGACGTGGGGAGTTCACGGCGTCGGTTGCGGCCGGTGAGTCGCGGGCCACGAGGCGCCAGCCGACCTCGAAGTGCCGTGGCCAACAGGCGTGCCGGCGCGACGACGAGCAGGACGAACGCTGCCGCGAGGCCCAGGGCGAGCAACCATCCCGTACCGGTCATCGTCTGGCCGAGGGAGGGCAGGTCGCGGCCGAAGGTCGTCGCCGCCGCCCAGGAATCGGTCGTCGGCGTGGTCGCCTCGGGCAGGCCCCCGCCGTCGTCGCCCGGGTTGCCTCCCGAGCCGTCTCCGGGCGCCGGCCCCCCGGGCGTGCCGGGGGACGGCTCGGTCGGGACGGTCGGACCGCCCGACGCACCGGGCCCCGGTGCCGGTGCGGCCGAGGACGAAGGAGGCGCGGGTTGCGCGGTCGACGAGACCACCGTGATCGAGATACCCGCGCTGGGAGCCCCCACGTTCACCGCCGCGTCGATCTGAGCGGCCTGGACCACGTGCTTCCCGTCGGGGAGCGCCGCGTCGGACGACGTGCAGCGCCACGATCCACCGGTGACCGCGGCCTGGCAGACGGGGGTGCTGTCGACGTAGGCGGTCACGGTCGCACCGTCTTCTCCCGTTCCCGCGAACGCGAGCGGCTGCGTGGCGACTCGTTCGCCGGCTCGGGGCGCGGAGACGACGGGGGCGGCGGGCGCGTCGCGATCGATGGTGACGGCCACGCCGGTCGAGGTCGCCGACCGGGGCACGGCGGGAACGGAGTCCGAGGACTGTGACGCCGTGACCGTGTACCTGCCGGTCGGCCAGGTCGTGGACGGGAGCACGGCGGACCATGCCCCGGATCCGTCGGCCGTCACCGAGACCGGCGCCGCGCCTCCGTCGACGGTCACGCGGGCACCCGCGAAGGCGGTGCCTGCGACCTTGCCGCCGATGGCGGGTCCGCCCTGGACCGTCGGTGGGCCGAGCACCGAGAACGGAGCGCTGATCGCGTCGCCGACGACGGCCGAGTTCGTGACGTCGCGGACCGTGAGGGTCTGGTCGGCGCCGTCCTGGAGTGTCACCGTGCACGACCAGGGGACGCCGGTCGTGCCTCCGGTGGGCAGGGTGACCTCGCAGAGGGCTCGACTGGGGACGCGGGGGTCGAGCACCCTCACGGTGGCTCCGGGCGTGCCCGTGCCGCCGACCACGACGGAGTTCACGTCCTGGTCGCCGACGTCGCCGATGGTCGGTGCGACCGGTACGGGACCGGGCTGGCCGGTCGACGGGGCGGGCGTGGGCGTGGGTGTGGGCGCGCCCAAGGGGCTGCCCGCGGCGTGGGCACCGACGCCGGCCCACAGGGTGAGCGAGAGACCGAGCACGACCGCCGCGAGGGTCGACACGACGCGTCGCCCGCGTCGCGGCACGACCAGGAGCCGTCCGTCGACGGAGGTCGGCGGACGCGTCGGATGCAGGGTCGGCGACTCGAACACTGTGACCCATTCAGCACGTTCTCGGGGTACAAGTCAATCCGTTGCGCGGGGGAGATGCCCGGACGAGCGCTCGTCGGGAGTCTGCTCCGAGATCTCTCGACGGGCAGGGAGCCCACATGCAGCGCATTTATAGTGTCCAACGGCCCCCGACGACCCGACCAAGGTCGCGGGCGACCATCCGGCGCCCGCCGTCATCGGTCCACCACCTAGGAGTGACACGTCATGCAACCGGCCACGATCGGCATCCTGGTAGCAGTAGGCATCATCGTCCTGCTCGCGGTCATCATCGGCATCTACCTCTGGGCCACCTACAACTCGTTGGTGACCCTCAAGGTGCGCGTCGACGAGGCGTGGAGCGACATCACGATCCAGCTCAAACGCCGGGCCGACCTGATCCCCAACATCATCGAGGCGGTCAAGGGATACGCCTCGCACGAATCGTCGGTGTTCCAGAACGTGACCGCGGCGCGTGCCGAGACCATCGGAGCCGGCACACCGGCCGAGGCGTCGGCTGCCGAGGGGCACATGCAGACCGCCCTGAAGAGTATCTTCGCCGTGGCCGAGGCCTACCCTCAACTCCAGGCGAGCCAGAACTTCCTCCAGTTGCAGTCCGAACTTGTCGACACCGAGGACAAGATCCAGGCCGCCCGCCGCTTCTACAACGGCGGGGTGCGCGAGTTCAACACCAAGAACCGGGTCTTCCCCAATTCGCTCTTCGCGAAGCGTCTCGGCTTCAGCGAGCGGGACTTCTTCGAGGTCTCCGAGCCCTCGGCCATCGCCGAGCCGCCGCGCGTCCAGTTCTGACCCAGCCCGAGTCGTTCTCGACACCATGTACTCCGCGATCTCGCGCAACAAGCGCAACACCGTCTTCATCGTCCTGATCTTCCTCGTGATCATCGGAGCGCTGGGGTTCCCCGCGAGCGCCATCTGGAACAACGGGTCGATCGGTTTCCTCGTGCTCGGCGGTGCCGGGGTCTACGCGCTGATCCAGTACTTCGCCGCCAGCGGGCAGGCGCTCTCGATGAGCAACGCCCAGCAGGTCGACGGCGTGACGGCTCCGCGCCTCTACCGCACGGTCGAGAACCTCAGCATCACGATGGGCATGCCGATGCCCAAGGTCTACGTGGTGGTCGATCCGGCCCCCAACGCCTTCGCCACGGGGCGCGACCCCGACCACGCGGTCGTCGCCGCCACGACGGGCTTGCTCGAGATCATGGACGACTCCGAGCTGCAGGGTGTGATGGCTCACGAACTCGGTCATGTCAAGAACTACGACATCCGGGTGTCGACCATGGTGTTCGGCCTCGTCGTCGCCGTGGGTTTCCTCGCCGACGTCCTGTTGCGCATGTCGTTCTTCAGCGCCCTGTCCGGTGGCAACCGCAACTCCAACAACAACGGTGGTGGCGGCGGGAACCCCGTGTTCCTCGTGCTCGGTCTGGCGGCCATGATCATCGCCCCGCTGGCCGCGGCAGGCGTCCAGGCGGCCGTCTCGCGTCAGCGCGAGTACCTCGCCGACGCCACCGGGGCGTTGACGACGCGATACCCCGAGGGTCTCGCCCGAGCCCTCGAGAAGCTCGGCGCCTACGGTCGGCCCATGCAGCAGCAGAACACCTCGATGTCCCACCTCTGGATCAGCGATCCGATGAAGCCCGGCGTGATGGACCGGCTCTTCAGCACCCACCCTCCACTCGCCGACCGCGTCCAGCGGCTGCGGCAGAACGCCGGCACCTTCTAGTCGAGGTGGCGGATCGCCACGTCGGCGTCCGAATCGGCACGGCCCGCCAGCGTCGCGCGGAGGACGCCTGCCAGGTCTCCGCGGTCGGCGACCTCGACCGAGTCCAACCCCTGCCAGGCCGCTGCTCGGCGCAGCGTCGTCGCGAGCCGCTCGACGTCGATCGGGAGGTCGCGCTCGCGCCATGCCGACTGCACCCGCAAGACGCCCGCCTGACGATCGCTCTTGAGGTCCACCCGCCCCACGAGTCGGTCGTCTTGCAGGACGGGCAGCACGTAGTAGCCGTGCACTCGCTTCTCGCGGGGGGTGTAGATCTCGATCCGATAGTGGAAGTCGAAGAGTCGTTCGGCCCGGGGCCGGTGCCAGACCACGGGGTCGAACGGCGACAACACGGCGTCGGCCTCGAGTCGGCGGGGCACGCGGGCGTCTCGATGCAGCCACGCGGTCGCGCCCCAGCCCGGGACGACCACGGGCTCGACGACTCCTTCGTCGTGCAGCTCGCGCAGGGCAGGCGCGACGTCCGCGGCCTTGAGCCGGAAGTAGTCGGCGAGGTCGGAGGCCGTCGCCACCCCGGAGGCGCGGGCCGCGTGGGCGACGAGGCGACGGTGGGCGTCGTGGCGGTCGACGTCCACGGCCAGCACCTCGGCCGCGAGCACCTGTTCGGGTAGCGCGTACACGCGCTCGAACCGCCGACGCCCGGCGCTGACCAGGGCACCGGTGCGGAACAACGACTCGAGGCCGCGTTTGACGTCACCCCACCCCCACCACGGGCCGGTCCGGTCGGGCTGCGGGAAGACGGCGGCGTCGGCCTCGACCAGGCTCGCGGGCAACGGGCCCTTGTCGCGGATCTCGTCGAGCAGCCAGCGCTCCATGCGGGGGCTCGTCGACAACCACGACGAGGCGTCGCCCCGCCACTTGGCCTCGTAGTCGCGCATGCGCCAACGCAGCAAGGGCCATGTGGTCACCGGGACGATGGCCGCCTCGTGGGCCCAGTACTCGACGTACCGTCCGCGGGGAGCGAACGTGAGGCGGTCGAGGGTCGCCCGGTCGTAGGAGCCGAGGCGGGCGAACGCGGGCAGGTAGTGGCTGCGCTCGAACACGTTCACCGAGTCGATCTGCAGCAGGCCGAGGCGGTCGACGAGACCGTTCAGCTGGCGCGTTCCCGGGCGCACGGAGCCGTCGACGGGGCTGCCGAAGCCCTGGGCCGCCAGGACCACGCGTCGGGCCTGGGCGGGGGAGAGCTGCTGACGGGGCACGCGGACGACTGTAGCGACGGCCACCGACAGGCGCCGCGCCTCCTCGTGTCGTCTCGTCCCCGAGGACACATGCTCGCAACGGCATGTGGGCGGGTAGATGACCGGCCTCGCAGGGCCATAAACTGACGCGATGATCTGGCGGAACCGCCCCACGCGCGGCGACGAGACGCAGGGCGACGCGGTGAGCGGAAGCACGGCCAGCACCGTCGCCGATCCGTCCGTGCCCCGCGGCATGGTCATCGCCGGGGCGTGGTCGTGGCGCATCCTGCTGCTCGTGGCGGTGGCCGGCGTCCTCGTCTGGCTGGTCACCCAGCTGCGGGTCATCGTCATCCCCTTCCTGGTGGCCCTGCTGATCTCGGCCCTGCTCGTTCCGCTGTCGGGGTGGTTGCAGCGGCACGGCTGGCCCAAGTGGCTGGCGGTCGTGTCGGTCCTGGTGGGGTTCTTCGTGTCGGTCTCCGGCCTCCTGCTGCTCGTCGTGCTCCAGATCGTCGACGGCTGGCCCTCGTTGCGTGATCGGTCGATCGCCTCGTACGGCGACTTCAAGGACTTCCTGCTCACGTCGCCGTTGCACCTGACCGAGGCCCAGATCAACGGGTACGTGTCCGACGCCGTCGCCGCCATCCAACAAGACAGCCAGCCGCTCGTGCGGGGGGCCCTCTCGGTCGGGTCGACCGCGGGGCACGTGGGTGCGGGGCTCGTGCTCGGGCTCTTCGCGACGATCTTCCTGCTCATCGGCGGGGCCGAGATCTGGCGTTGGGTCGTCAGGCTCTTCCCCCGGGTCTCGCGTCCGGCGATCGACGGGGCGGGCCGTGCCGGGTGGCTCACCCTGACGAACTTCGTCAAGGTGCAGATCTTCGTCGCGTTCGTCGACGCCGTGGGGATCGGTCTGGGGGCGTTCTTCCTCGGCCTGCCCCTGGTGGCGCCGATCGCGATCGCGGTGTTCCTCGGGTCGTTCGTGCCCGTCGTGGGTGCGGTCGCGACCGGGGCGGTCGCCGTCGTCATCGCGCTCGTCTACAACGGCTGGGTCGTCGCCCTGCTCATGCTCGCCGTGGTCATCCTCGTGCAGCAGATCGAGGGGCACCTGCTGCAACCCTTCGTCATGGGCGGCGCCGTCAAGGTGCACCCGTTGGCCGTCGTCTTCGCCGTCGCGGCCGGTACCCTGGTCGCCGGAATCCCCGGCGCCCTCTTCGCGGTCCCGTTCGTGGCCGTGCTGAACGTCATGATCACCTACGTCGCGAGGGGCACGTGGCGGCAACAGCCACGACCCGTCGAACACGACGTCACGCAGCCCGGAGGCCTCACCGATGTCTGAACGCACCCTGGCCGGTCCCACCCTCGTCGAGATCGAGGAGGCGCGAGATCGCGTCTCGCAGGTCGTCCGCGTCACCCCGATGGAGACCTCGCAGTACCTCGCCGAGGTGCTCGGTTCGCGGGTGCACCTCAAGTGCGAGAACCTGCAGCGCACCGGGTCGTACAAGATCCGAGGCGCCTACAACCGCCTGACCCAGCTGACCGACGCCGAGAAGGCGCGCGGGGTCGTCGCGGCCTCGGCCGGCAACCACGCTCAGGGTGTCGCCCTGGCCGCCCGCGAGCTCGGCATCGCGGCCACGATCTTCATGCCCGTCGGCGTGGCCCTGCCCAAACTGCAGGCGACGCGACACTACGGCGCCGACGTCGTCCTCCGGGGGCACACGGTCGAGCAGTCGCTCCGGGCGGCGCAGGAGTTCTCCGACACGACCGGAGCCGTGTTCATCCCACCGTTCGACCACGCCGACGTCGTCGCCGGCCAGGGCACCCTGGGGCTCGAGATCCTCGAGCAGGTGCCCGACGTCGACACCGTGATCGTGCCCGTCGGCGGGGGCGGGTTGGCGGCCGGCGTGGCGAGCGCCCTGAAGCAGAGCGCGGCACTCACCGGTCGTGACGTCCGGATCATCGGCGTGCAGGCGGCCAACGCCGCCCCCTATGCCGTCTCGATGAAGCTCGGCGTGCGGACCGACATCGACGCCCAGCCCACGATCGCGGACGGCATCGCCGTCGCGAAGCCCGGCGTGCTCAACTTCGAGATCATCCGCGACACGGTCGACGAGATCGTCACGGTCAGCGACGACGACACGGCCCGGGCGATGCTCGTGTTGCTCGAGCGCGCGAAGCTCGTCGTCGAAGCCGCGGGTGCCGTGGGCATCGCAGCCATCCTCACCGAGCAGGTGCGCGACCTCGGCACGACCGTGGTGATCCTCAGCGGCGGCAACATCGACCCGCTCATGATGGAGCGCGTCATCGGTCGCGGCCTCGCGGCCGCCGCCCGTTACGTCAAGCTGCGCATCGGCATGCCCGACCGTCCCGGCCAGTTGACCCGGGTGAGCGAGGTGCTCTCCGACGCCAACGCCAACGTGGTCGAGGTGTTGCATACCCGCCACGGTCGCGGTCTCCAGATCAGCGAGGTCGAGCTGGAGCTCAGCGTCGAGACGCGCGGCCCCGACCACGTCGAAGAGGTGCTGCAACGGCTTCGCGACGCCGGGTACGAGCCCAACGTCGACTTCTGAACCGCCTCCGTGAGACGCGACCCGCGCCTCCTGACGCGACCCGCGCCTCTTGACGCGATCCGCGCCTCTTGACGCGATCCGCGCCTCCTGACGCGATCCGCGCCTCCTGACGCGACCCGCGCCTCCTGACCCGCGCCGCGCCTCCTACGGGCCTGTCTCCCTGTCGGCAACTCAGGAGAACGACGACACGCCGGCGCGGGACGGACGTTCCGGACGTCGTCCTCCGGAGTCGTCGACATCCGCGACGGCGATCGTCGCCATGGGTCCCGGGACGACGAAGGCCCCCGCTCCGGTCGAGCGGGGGCCTTCGAGTCGGGTGACCTACGGCTGGTAGGTCTCGACGTTCGTGATCGACACCGAGATGTCCTTGCCGTTCGGGGCGGTGTAGCTGGTCGTCGTGCCGACCTTCAGGCCGTTGATGGCCTGCCCGAGCGGGCTGGTCTCGCTGTAGACCGAGAGGTCGCTGCCGGCGGCGATGATCTCGCGGTTGCCGAGCAGGAACGTGCTCTCGTCGCCGGCGATCGTCGCCGTGACGACGGTGCCCGGTCCGACGATGCCGTCGGCGGCCGTCGAGTCGCCGACCGTCGCGTGCTTCAGCAGGTTGATCAGCGTGCGGATGCGCGCCTCCATCTTGCCCTGCTCGTCCTTGGCGGCGTGGTAGCCGCCGTTCTCCTTCAGGTCGCCTTCTTCGCGGGCGGCCTCGATGCGCGACGCGATCTCACGACGTCCCTCGCCGCTGAGGGTGTCGAGCTCGGCCTGCAGACGGTCGCGGGCGTCCGTCGTGAGCCAGGTGGTCTCGTTGTCAGTGCTCATGGTGTCTCCGTTTCGTGCGGCGGCCGAACCCGGTCGGGCGATTCGAGCCGAGGAGGCGCGGTGCCGGGAGCCGGGGCGAGGTCGCCCACCGAAAAAAGGAGACCGGCCGAGTGGCCGGTCTCGTCGTGCGATTCTGAGCAGTCTAGGGAAGCCAGCACCGGTAGATCAAGCCCGTGACCGCCCGTTCCGACGTCGCGAGCGAGGTCGTGTAGGTCACCGAGCGCTGCTCGGAGGCGGGCAGGTGCACGATCTTCCAGCCGACGACCGCGAAGCCGCTGTTCTGGGCCTCGACCGCGCAGTCGACCGCCTCGCCCGTGTCCGCGGTGACGGTGTACTGCACCTCGACGGCCCGGTCGGAGGTCACCTGGTAACCCACGTCGGCGGATTCGAGCTGGGACGACGTGCCGTCGAACGCGGCGAAGACGACCCAGGCCGCGAAGACGACGACGAAGGCGACAGCCACCGACGACCCCACGACCAGGCGGCGGCGCCGACCCCGCGGGGATCGCCCGTACCGGGCGTCGAGGCGCGACGAGGGTGAGGTGACACGGGGCGTGGACGTCACGCGGATCTCCGTCCGATTAAGCTGTCCCCAGGGTAGCAACGTCTGCCCGGCACACATTGCGAGGAAGAATTGACCCTGCGCCTGCTGGCGGTCCACGCCCACCCCGACGACGAGTCCAGCAAGGGCTCGGCGACCTACGCCTACTACCGCAGCTTCGGCGTCGACGTCCTGGTCGTGAGCTGCACCGGCGGCGAGCAGGGGTCGATCCTCAACGAGCAGCTCGAGGCCCGCGCTCACGCCGAGCGAGACATCGCGGGCCTGCGCGTGCACGAGATGGCGGCCGCCCAGGCGGCCATGGGCATCGACCACCTGTGGCTCGGCTACGCTGACTCGGGGCTTCCGGCCGAGGGCGAGTCGGTCGCGGTGAACTCGTTCTCGACCATCCCGCTCGAGATCAGCGCCGAGCCGCTCGTGGCGATCATCCGCCGGTTCAAGCCGCAGGTGCTGGTGACCTACGACGAGAACGGCGGCTACCCGCACCCCGACCACATCCGCACGCACGAGATCTCGATGGCCGCGTACCGTGACGCCTCCGACCCCGAGCGCTACCCGGCCGCCGGCGACGCCTGGCAGATCGACAAGGTCTACTACGACCGCATGTTCAGTGCCGGACGCATCGGCGCGATGATCACGCACCTGCGCGAGAGCGACCCCGAGTCGCCCCTCATCGAGTCGCTGACCGAGATGCTGGCCCGCTTCAGCGACCGTCCCGACCTGGCCACGACCCGCGTGCCGGTCTCCGACTTCTTCCCCGTGCGCGACGCCGCCCTCCGGTCGCACGCCAGCCAGGTGCCGCTCGACAGCGCTTTCTTCTTCTGGCCTCACGACCTGCAGGTGGCCGCCTGGCCCACCGAGGACTTCCAACTCGTCGAGTCGAACGTCGAGTCCGACCTGCCCGAGGACGACCTGTTCGCGGGCGTCGTCGACCCCGAGACCGGCCTCGTCGGGGTGCAGCGATGAGCGCGCTCTCGGACTCGGTGCTCACGGTCACGACCCGTCTGCTCGCCCAGCCGCAGACGCCCGACCCGACCCTGCCGCCGTCGACCATCCCCGACGAGGCCGTCACGCCCGGCGTCTGGGGTTTCGTCGCCATCGCGTTCGTCGCGATCGCGACGGTGCTGATCGTCGTCGACATGACCCGGCGGGTCCGCCGTACCCGCTACCGCGGCGAGGTGCGGGAGCGCATCCAGGCCGAGCGCGACGAAGCGACCCTGGCGGCTGCGGCGCTCGACGACGAAGAACTCCCCGGAGACGCCGGCCGGCGGGCTCGCCCCGTCGAGGGCGACCTCGACGACGACGACCGCAGGAGGCGCGAGGGCGACTCGTGACCGACGCGACCGGTGCCGGGGCGGCGACCCGCGCCTCCTCGGCTCGGGTGACGTCGCCCTAGAAGGTCGGCGGGTCCAGGGCGACGAGCAGGATGCCCGTCCAGTGGCAGAGGTACGCCAGCACCGTCATGGTGTGGAACAGCTCGTGGAATCCGAAGTGCCCCGGTACGGGGTTCGGTCTCTTGATGCCGTAGAAGACGGCGCCCGCGATGTAGAGGGCACCGCCGACCAGCACGAGCACCATCATCGCGACGTTCGCGTCGAGCAGGTCGACGATGAAGCCCAACGCGCCGACGCCCAGCAGGACGTAGAGCGGCACGTACAACCATCGTGGCGCGTTCAGGAAGAACACCCGGAAGAGGATGCCGAGCACGGCGCCCGTCCAGACGAGCACGAGCAGGGTGACGCCCTTCGACGGCGGCAGGGCGATGACGGCGATGGGCGTGTAGGTGCCGGCGATCAACAGGAAGATGTTGGCGTGGTCGAGGCGCTTGAGGAAGCGTTTCGCGTTCGGGCTCCACGGGAAGCGATGGTAGGTCGCCGAGATGCCGAAGAGCAGGAGCGACGTCGTCATGAAGACGGCGCAGGCCCAGGTCGCCGCCACGCCCTGAGCGAGGACGACGAGAACGATGCCGGTCGCGATCGCCACCGGGAACGTGGCCGCGTGGATCCAGCCACGCCAGCTCGGTTTGCGCTCGATCCCGGGGTAAGCGAGGGCGTCGTCGAGCAACGGCAGGTTCGGGATGTCGGCCTCGTCGGCCCGGTCGGCCCGGAAGCCCGCGCGATCTCCGTCGGTGTGGCTGCTCATGGGCCGAGCCTAGGGGAGCGTCCGAGGAGGCGGGCTGAGAATCGTCGGCTCTGTGGAGGGCCCGCCGTGGGCTACCGTAGCCCTGTGAAAAAGCGCCGTCCTTCTCCCCTCGCCAGGGGAGTCCTGTACGGCCTCTACCAGAACCGCATCCGCCGCAGCCTCGACGGTCAAGAGCTGCCGCACCACGTCGCCATGATCGTCGACGGCAACCGGCGATGGGCCAAGCAACGCATGCTCGAGACGGCCGCCCACGGGCACCGCGCGGGTGCGGCGAAGATCAGTGAGTTCCTCACCTGGTGCGACGACCTCGGCATCAAGGTGGTCACGCTCTACCTGCTCTCGGCCGACAACCTCGGCAACCGCCAGTCCGACGAGTTGACCGAGCTCTTCGGCATCATCGGCGACGTCGCCGACGAGCTCTCGCACCAGCGGGACTGGCGCGTGCAACACGTCGGCGCGACCGACGACCTGCCGCCGTCCCTCTGCTCGTCCCTCCGCGAGGCCCAGGCCCGCACCGCCGACAAGACGGGGCTCCACGTGAACCTGGCCGTCGGCTACGGCGGGCGGCGTGAGATCGCCGACGCCATGCGCAGCATCGTGCGGGCGCACGACGCCGCGGGGGGCACGCTCGACGCCCTCGCCGAGGTCCTCACCCCCGAGCTCATCGCCGACCACCTCTACACCGGCGGCCAACCCGACCCCGACCTGGTGATCCGCACGTCGGGCGAGCAACGGTTGAGCGACTTCATGCTCTGGCAGAGCGCCCACAGCGAATTCTACTTCGTCGAGGCCTTCTACCCCGACCTGCGCGAGGTCGACTTCCTGCGGGCCGTGCGCGACTTCGCCCTCCGGCACCGCCGCTACGGCAGCTGACGCAGGCGCGCCTGCTGTCTCGGTGACGGGGCTGGTGTCGGCAACTCCGGAGTCGGGCTGCGCCGCGCCTCCTGCGGGGGTTTGGTTGTGCTGTTCTCCTGAGTTGCCGGCGGCCTGATTGTGGAGCGCGGGCGCGAGTCAGCGGGAGTGGGCTGGTGTCGGCAACTCCGGAGTCGGGCTGCGCCGCGCCTCCTGGTGGGGTTTGGTTGTGCTGTTCTCCTGAGTTGCCGGCGGCCTGATTGTGGAGCGCGGGCGCGAGTCAGCGGGAGTGGGCTGGTGTCGGCAACTCCGGAGTTCGGCTGCGCCGCGCCTCCTGCGGGGGTTTGGTTGTGCCGTTCCCCTGAGTTGCCGGCGGCCCGCGCGACGGCCGCGCACGCGCCTGCGCCGACGACGGGACGAGGAGGCGCGGGTCGGCGGACCACGGACGGCACTACGGTGGACCAGTCACCCCCGCCTAGGAGAACACCGTGAAGACCATCGACGACCTCGCCTCGGGGTTCACCGACGAACCCGGATACTTCGACTTTGCGAAATGGGGACCCATCTCGAGCTCCGTCGCCGACGAGCAGCGCTCGTTGGTCGAGGTGCAGGCTCGGGCCCGCTTCGGCTCCGAGATCGCCCTGACCGAGCAGGCAGGGCGCGTCGGACGGGCGATCTCGTCACTCGTCGGCTTCGCCCCCGACCACGTCGTCTTCCAACCGAACACGAGCGCGGGACTCACGCACACGCTGTTCGGGCTGACCGGGCAGGTGCTGATGTCGCCTCGGGACTACCCGAGCATGCCCGTCGCGGCGACCCGTTCGGCGGAGGCGTTGCGCGTGCTCGAGCCGGTCTGGATGGACCTCGATCACGACGTCGTGACGCCGGCCGTGGTGCAGCGCCACCTCACCGACTCGGTCACCGCCGTCGCCGTCAGCCTGGTGGACTACCGCACGGGGTACCTCGTGGACCTCGAGGGCATCCGTCAGGTCATCGGCGATCGGTTGCTGATCGTCGACGCGATCCAAGGGTTCGGCGTGGTCGACGCGCCCTACGCCGTGGCCGACGTCGTCGCGTCGGGCGGCCAGAAGTGGGTCCGGGCCGGATGGGGGACGGGCTTCCTGGCCTTGAGCGATCGGGCGCTCTCCGCCCTGACCCCAGTGTTCAGCGGTGTCGCCGGCAGTGATCTGGCCCTCGCCGGCTCGTACCACGAACGGCAGCCGACCCGTCCGGGTGCCGCGGCCTTCCAGCTGACGCATCCCGACCCCATCGCCCAGGCGCGGTTCGCCACGGCTCTCGAGGACCTCGCCGACGTGGGCGTCGCCGCCGTCTCGCGAGCCGTGGCCGAACGGGCCACCCGGGTTATCGACCTCGCCGACGAGTTCGCCGTGCCGGTGGTCTCGCCCCGCGACGAGGCGGAGCGAGCCGGCATCGTCGTGCTCGAGCCCGCCCTCGACCAGATGACGACGCTGACGGCGGCACTGATCAACCACGGGGTCACGGCGACCGTGCGCGACACGACCGTGCGGCTGAGCGTGCACGTGTCCACGGGCGACGACTCGTTCGAGATGCTGCGGGGCGCGTTCACCTCGTTCGGCACGAGCGTCTTCTACTAGGGCGGGTCCGGCGGGGCCGGACGAGGCCGGGCGGGCCGTGGGGAGCGGGGTGGGCCCGGCAGGGCTGGGCGGGGTGGATATCGACCGGCCGTCACCCTCGACCAGCACATGAGGGTCGTTCACCTGATCGTCACACGACACGGTCGCGTCGGTGATGCGGATGTCGGAGGCGCGTCGTAGGTTCGTCACATCGGGCAAGGAGCCCGGTCGAGACGGCCACGAAAGTTCGCCTCGAATTGTTTCGCGGCCGTCTCTGCAGAAGGTACCCGGGTGCCCAGCCGCCCGAGGACGGAGTGGTCGTGACCGCGTCGAACATCACCTCAACCGAACGCAACATCGCATCAGCCACGGGGGGTGACCAGGCGGTCGCCCAGCGCACCTACGTGCTCGACACGTCGGTGCTGCTGTCCGATCCGCAGGCGCTCTTCCGCTTCGCCGAACACGACGTGGTGCTGCCCGTCGTCGTCGTCAGCGAACTCGAGGGCAAACGTCACGACCCCGAGCTGGGCTACTTCGCCCGTCAGGCCCTGCGCCTGCTCGACGACCTCCGCGTGAAGCACGACCGTCTCGACTTCCCGGTGGCCGTGGGCGACGGGGGCTCGCTTCGAGTCGAGCTGAACCACTCGAACATGTCGGTCCTGCCCTCGGGCCTGCAGCTGAACGACGCCGACTCGCGCATCCTCGCCGTCGCGTCGAACCTCGCCGCCGACGGGCTCGCCGTCACGGTGGTCTCGAAAGACCTGCCCCTGCGCGTGAAGGCCGCATCGATCGGACTGGCCGCCGAAGAGTACCGGGCCGAGCAGGTCGTCGACAGCGGGTACACCGGGCAGGCCTCGATCGACGTCTCGAGCGAGCAGATGGCGTCGTTCTACGAGTCCGAGAAGATCTCCGCTCGTGCGCTCGCGGACGTCCCCGTGAACACCGGGGTGGTCGTGCACTCGGAACGTGGCTCGGCACTGGGACGGGTCTTCGCCCGTGGCGAGGCGCGTCTGGTCCGCGGCGATCGCGACGTCTTCGGGCTGCACGGTCGCTCGGCCGAGCAGCGTCTGGCGATCGACCTGCTGCTCGACCCCGAGGTGGGCATCGTGTCGCTGGGCGGCAGCGCCGGCACGGGCAAATCGGCCCTCGCGCTCTGCGCCGGCCTCGAGGCCGTGCTCGAGAAGCAACAGCACAAGAAGATCATGGTCTTCCGCCCGCTCTACGCGGTGGGCGGCCAAGACCTGGGGTTCCTCCCCGGCGACGCCGGCGAGAAGATGAACCCCTGGGCCCAGGCCGTCTTCGACACGCTCGGCGCGATCGTCTCCCAGAACGTCCTCGACGAGGTGGTCGAGCGAGGCATCCTCGAGGTGCTGCCCCTGACGCACATCCGGGGCCGGTCGTTGCACGACGCGTTCGTGATCGTCGACGAGGCCCAGTCCCTCGAGCGCAACGTGCTCTTGACCGTGCTCAGTCGCATCGGCCAGAACTCGCGGGTGGTGCTCACCCACGACGTGGCGCAGCGCGACAACCTGCGCGTCGGCCGACACGACGGGGTCGCCTCGGTCATCGAGACGCTCAAGGGCCACCCGCTGTTCGGTCACGTGACGCTGACCCGCTCCGAGCGGTCCGCGATCGCGGCCCTCGTCACCGAGATGCTCGAGTCGAACGACCTGATGTAGCAGGGGCGGCAGGAGGCGCTGGTCACCCGACCCGCGCCTCCTGCCCGCTCGGGCGGTGCCGGACGCGCTCGGGTGAGCCGGGCAGGGGGTGGCGAGCCGCGCGCGGCGTCGGCAACTCAGGAGATC
>NZ_MJGS01000018.1:150458-150760 GCF_001864945.1 Frigoribacterium sp. MCBA15_019
ACTCAGGAGATCGGCGTGCTGACGCTGACCGGTGCCGCGCCTGGTCGTCGTTCTCCTGAGTTACCCGCGGTGCTCGGGGTCTCGTCGTGCTCTGCCGTCCGTGACGGGCCCCCGATGCGGTGCGATCCGCACGTCGCACGGCCGCCGCCTGCTGAGTCGGCAACTCAGGATGTCGACACGGTTCGAGGCCGGATGGAGGTCCGCGCGCGGCATTCTCCGGACTTGCCAGCGTGTGTGGGGTGAGGCGTTGCTGGCCGGGGCGTTGGCGTTGGCGTTGGGCGTGGCAGGGCAGGGCGGGGCGG
>NZ_MJGS01000019.1:0-51063 GCF_001864945.1 Frigoribacterium sp. MCBA15_019
AGGACGAGATGCTCGTCGGCGTCGCGAAGATCACCGCCGCCACGGAGTAACACCCACCCGGGCCGGCTACCGCCGGCCCGGCCCACCCGGGCCGGCCACCCGTCGGCCCGGCCCGCCGCGGCCTGATCCGGTACGTACCGGATCACCCCCGAACCCCGTTTCGAACCATGCACCCACTTTCTTCCGGGTTCATGGTTCGAAACGGGGTTCTTCGGCGTGCGGCAGGCGGAAGCTCCCCATTTCAGGAGGCGCGGTCCGGCGAGACCGTGACGACCCGACCCGGCGGCTCGGTCAGGAGGCGCAGTCGGGCGAGACCGCGACGACGCGACCCGGCGACCAGGACTCGCTATTCGACCTTCTCGGTCTGCCACTTCTCGGGTGCGCGGTCACCGTTCGGGCGGACCGGCCGGACGTCGCCCACGATGGGGATCGCCCGCTTGCGCAGCGCCCACAGGTAGCGGACGAAGAAGTGCGTGAGGGTCGAGAGCCGGTTGCCGTTGCCGAGCAGGCTCGTGATGTGGACGAACACCCACAGCAGCCAGGCGACGGGGCCGGTCATCGTGAAGCCGTTGGGCAGCTGCACCACGGCGGCGTTGGTGCCGACCGTGGCCATGGTGCCCTTGTCGTGGTACTTGAACGGCAGGAGCTTCTTGCCGGCGAGCAGGCGGACGATCTGCTCGCCGATGTGCTCGCCGCCCTGGATCGCGGGCTGGGCGAGCTGCGCGAGGGCCTCGTCGGTCGCGGCGATGTCGCCCGCGGCGAAGATGCAGTCGAGTCCCTTGACCGTGAGGTCGTCGTTGACCTGGATGCGTCCGCCGTCGGTCTGCGGCACGCCCCACGACGCGACCTCGGCGTGCGCGGCGACGCCGGTGGCCCAGATGACGAGCTCGGCCGGGATGAACTCGCCGTCGGCGGCGACGACGCCGTCGGGTCGGACCTCTTCGACACCCGTGTCGAGCCGCAGGTCGACGCCGCGCTTGCGCAGCACCTTGGCCGCGTACTTGCGCAGACGGGGGGAGAAGGGCTTGAGCAACTCGCCGCTGCGGTGCACGAGGGTGATCGTGATGCTCGACGCGTCGATCTCGGGGTAGGCGTCCTTCAACGCCTGGTCGCGCAGTTCGGCCAGGGCGCCGGCCATCTCGACGCCCGTGGCGCCGCCCCCGACGATGACGACGCGCACCTCGCCGCTGCCCACCGAGGCCGCCGCGTTCTCGAGCTGCGTGAACAGCTCGTCGCGGATGCGCAGCGCCTGCGAGCGGGAGTACATCGAGTAGGCGTACTCGTAGGCACCCTTGGTGCCGAAGTAGCTGGTGTTGACGCCGTTGGCGAGGACCAGGGCGTCGTAGGCGATCTCTTCGCCGTCGCGCAGGGTGATGATGCGCTCGTCGGCCCGGACCGTGGTGAGCAGCCCGTGGCGGAACTCGGCGTTCGACTGCTTGGACCGCAGGCTGCGCAGGAAGTAGGTGACGTCGCCCGCGTTCAGGCCCCCGGTGGCGACCTGGTACATGAGCGGCTGGAACATGTTGTAGACGTGGCGGTCGATGAGGGTGATGCGGACGTCGGCGTCTCGCAGGGACCTCATCGCCGCGATGCCGGCGAAGCCGCCGCCGACGATGACGACGTGGGGGCGGGGGTCTGCGGTCATGGGAGTTGCTCCTGCGGTGTCGATCGTGTCGTCGGATCGTCGTCGACCCCGGTTGGCCGGACCCGAGCGGCGAGTCCGCGGCGAGTTTACTCGCCTCGCGAGTCCGTCCGTACCTCCCTGATCGATGCCCCTCGCCCCGGCTGGGGGTCTTGTCGAGAGGTCCGTCGGATGTTACGTTCGTCGAACTACTTGCTGATCGAGTTGCTCGTCGTCCAAGTGACATCTGCCCCCGACGGCAGCCGAGCCCGATCGCCGTCGTCCCGATCCTTCCGGAGACCCCATGACCCGCGCGCCCCAGACGTCCCCGACCGTCGAGTCCACCCCCGACGCTCCCTCCGAGCCGCAGTCCGGTGACGTCGCCGCCGTGCTCATCGCACTGCAGCACCTCCGGTCGCAGATCGCGTTCGTCAACGACCAGATGGCCAAGCGCATCGGCGTCGGCGCGACCGACTTCCTCGCCCTGGTGCACCTGTCGGTCCAGGGCGACACCGCGCCGAAGAAGGTCGGCGAGGCGCTGGGGCTCTCGTCGGGGGCGATGACGGCCCTCGCCGACCGCCTCGAGGCGGGGGGTCTCGTGACCAGGCTGCAGCACCCCACCGACCGTCGCAGCTTCGTCCTCGCCCTGACCGACGAGGGCGCGCGGGGTGTCAACGACGCCGGCGCCACCTACGGCCGGGCCGTGCAGGAGGCGCTGCCCGCGTCCCGCAGGCCCGTCGCCGAGGCGGTCTTCCGCGACCTGGGCGACGCCCTACGGGCGCTGGCCCGGTGACGGCGGCCGCCACCGCGCCTCCTCGTCCCGGGGTCGGGCGGGGGCGGGGGGTCGACGGTCTCGGCCCTGCCGTGCGGCGACCCGCTAGGGTCGGCTCGTGAGACTCTCGGTGACCTGGACGGCAGGCAACGCGCAGCACGGCATGCAGGTGCATGACGACCGCCTCGTCTACGTCCTCCGCGACACCGCCGGGCGGCCCACGACCCGTGAGATCCCGGCCGGATCGCTCGCCACCGTCGACTACTCGACCGTCGGCGACCGGCCCGTCATCACGCTGAACGAGCACGACGGCACGAGCACGTCGTTCCCGTGCCCTCGCAAGATCGCCCGGGTGCTCTACCCGGCGATCAAGTGGCTGACCGTCTGACGGTCACCGCTACGAGGTGCGCTCGAGGTCGGTGACCTGGGAGCGCCCACGGATCGCGACCTCGCGCCTCCGGGCTCTGACCGCTCCGCGGAAGCCGACCTCGGCGACGATCGCGCCCGCGATCATCAGCGAGAAGCCGGCGAGACCGGCGGGCAGGCCGAACATCGTCGGGGCGTCCCAGTCGAAGGTGAACGCCAGCACGGCCAGGCCGATCGCCACGAGGGCGAAACCGGCGACCGACAGGCAGACGCGGCGGGCTCTCGGTGCACTCATCGGGCCAGCGTAGGCAACACCTGCCGTCCGGCGACGGCGTTCTCAGGGGACGCGGATCGTTCTGCCGCGTGGCCCTCAGCCTGCCCTGCGGCTCAGCGGGTTCACGGGAAGCAGGATTGCACTCTGGCGCTCAAAGTGCAATCATCGTCTTCGGCCACGAGGCCCCGGCGACGTCGCCGATCACACCGAGCGACGAGACGAGGAGGCGCGCGATGGTCACGACCACCGGCAAGACGGCCCAGCGTCGGACGCGCACCCGGTCCGAGCTGACCGCGGTCGCCCGGCGTCTGACCGCCGAGCACGGACTCGCGGGGTTCACGATCGAAGAGCTGTGCGCCTCGGTCGGCATCTCGCGCCGCACCTTCTTCAACCACTTCGCCTCGAAGGACGACGTCGTGGTCGGCGTCGCGCTCGACGAGGACGACGAGACGCTCGACGGGTACGCGTCCTCGCGACGCGACCCGCGCCTCCCGCCTTTGTCGACCGTCTTCGACGATCTCGGTGCGCTCGTCGTCGAGCGGGTCGAGAACGTCGGCCTCACCCGCGGTCGGGCGGCCGACTTCAAGGCCGCCCTCGACCGCGAGCCCCGCCTGTTCGGCGCCATGATGCACCAGGGCGACGAGCAGCGCCGCCGCCTCGTCTCGGCCGTCGCCGCGCACGAGGGGCTCGACGAGGGCGATCCGCGCATCGACGTCGCGGTGACCCTGCTCACCGGGCTCGTGCAACGGGCCTTCGAACGGTTCTTCTTCGCCGAGGGGCGGGACGACGAGCGGTTCGAGGCGGTCCTCGACGAGCACGTCGTCATCGCCCGCGACCTGTTCGCCACGTCGGCCGCCACGCCTCGTGGCCCCCTCACCCCCTCTGCTTCCTCGACCCTCCCTGCCGACCACGACCGAAAGGCGCTGTGACCCAGCCATGACGACCACCACCACAGCGAAGGCCGACGCGTCCTTCCTCCTGACCAAGAGGCGCATCTGGATCATCTTCGGCGCCCTCATCTCGGGCATGCTGCTGTCGAGCCTCGACCAGACGATCGTCTCGACGGCCATGCCGACCATCGTCGGCGAGCTCGGCGGCGTCGAGCACCAGGCCTGGATCACCACGGCGTACCTGCTCGCCACGACCATCGTCATGCCGATCTACGGCAAGTTCGGCGACGTCCTCGGTCGACGCAACCTGTTCCTCGCGGCGATCGCCATCTTCACCCTCGCCAGCATCGGCTGCGCCTTCGCCACCGACTTCTGGATGTTCGTCGTCTTCCGCGCGATCCAGGGCCTGGGCGGTGGCGGTCTGATCATCCTGTCCCAGGCGATCATCGCCGACATCGTGCCCGCCTCGGAGCGCGGCAAGTACCTCGGCCCGCTCGGCGCGGTCTTCGGCCTGTCGGCCATCGGCGGGCCCCTGCTCGGCGGATTCTTCGTTGACCACCTCACCTGGCAGTGGGCGTTCTACATCAACATCCCCGTCGGCATCGCCGCGTTCGTCATCACCTGGGCGGCCCTGACGCTGCCGAGCAAGAAGGCCACCAAGCGCATCGACGTTCTGGGCGTGGTGCTGCTGTCGGCAGCGACCACCTGCCTGATCTTCTTCACCGAGTTCGGCGGTCAGGACGACCACGGCTGGGGTGCTCCCGAGACCTGGCTGTGGGGCGCCGGCGTCGTGATCGCGGCGTCGCTGTTCGTGCTCGTCGAGTCGCGCGCGGACGACCCGATCATCCCGCTGTCGTTCTTCCGCAACAAGGTGTTCGTGCTCGCCACCGCCGTCGGCTTCGTGCTCGGCATCGGCATGTTCTCGGCCATCGCGTTCGTGCCGACCTTCCTGCAGATGTCGTCGGGCGCCTCGGCGGCGGTCTCGGGCCTGCTGCTGCTCCCGATGATGGTCGGCCTGATCGGCACCTCGATCCTGTCGGGCAACCTGATCACCAAGACCGGCAAGTACAAGGTCTTCCCGGTCGTGGGCACGATCCTCACCGGCATCGCGATGGCCCTGTTCACGACCCTGACCGCCGACACCCCGCTCTGGCTGATCTGCGTGTTCCTCTTCCTCTTCGGTTCGGGCCTCGGCCTGATCATGCAGGTCGTGGTGCTCGTGGTGCAGAACTCGGTCGACGCGCAGAACGTCGGTACGGCGACCAGCACCAACAACTACTTCCGAGAGGTCGGTGCCGCGCTCGGCGTCGCCATCTTCGGCGCGTTGTTCACGAGCCGGCTCACCTCGAACCTGACGGACGTCTTCACCGGGGCCGGAGCCTCGGCGGGTGACGCCTCGCAGGCGACGGCCACCCTCGACCCGGCGACGCTGAACCAGCTGCCCGAGCAGATCCGTCGCCTGGTCGTCGAGGCCTACGCGGACTCGCTCGCGCCGGTGTTCGCCTACCTGATCCCGTTCATCGCGGTGGCGTTCGTGCTGTCGCTCTTCCTGCCGCAGATCAAGCTCTCCGACGTCGCCGGCATGGTGTCGCGGGGCGAGGCGGTCTCGGGCGACGAGGCAGAGCAGCTCGAGGCGGCCGAGCGAGCCGCAGGTCGTGGCGCGGGGCGTGCCGCGAGGCGCGGTGCCGCGACGGCGTCGGAGGCCGCGACCGCCGGCGCGGTGGCGACCGGGGCTCCGGTCGCGCCGCTCGACGGGGTCGACGACCGCGACGGAATCGACGACCGCGACGAGCGAGACGATGCCGACCGGCGGTAGCCGGTCCTGAGGACACCGTCGAGTGGACGGGACACCGCGTCGTGCGGCGGTGTCCCATCCACTCGGCGGTGTCCCTCGTCGAGGTGGGGAGCGCGCCGGGTCAGACGGCGGCGGGGCCCTGAGCGGGCAGGGTCGCGGCCGCGGTCGAGGTGCGGGCGGGGGCGGACGCGAGTCGCGCCTCCTGGGCGGTGTCCCAGACGACGCCGTCGACGTCGTCCTCGCGCAGGCGCGTGGGGGTGCTGTGGGTGCTCATGGGTGTCTCCTCGGGCGGGCCCGTCGGGTCGGACGCGTCAGACGATGGTGCGGCACGGTGGGGTCGTGCCGCGGCCCCCAGTTCGTGGGCTGTCGATCGATCACCGTAGCCGATCCGCACGAGGCGGCGCGACCGGCGATCGACGACCGGCGGACGACGACCGGCACCGCGCCTCCTCGTCGCCGTTCCCTAGGATCGTGCGCATGAGTGCGCGAGGCGGAGTCCGGTGATCCACGACGTGCGGCTGGCCGGCGACGGCGTGCGGCTCGACCCGCTCGAGGTCGCCGATTCGGCAGCTCTCTGGCTGATGACCGACGACGCGCTGTGGGCGGGCATGGTGACGCCGCGTCCGGCGAGCGTCGAGGCGTACGCCGAGCACGTGGAGGCGCAGGTCGCGAACCCGACGACCCACGCGTTCACGGTGCGTGGCGCGGACGACGGCGAGGTGCGGGGCACGACGACGCTCTACGACCTCGTGCCGGCGCAGGGGCGGGTCGAGATCGGCAGCACCTGGTACGCCCGTGCGTTCTGGGGCGGACCGACGAACCCCGCGACGAAGCTGCTGCTGCTCGAGCACGCGTTCGACACCCTCGGGCTGAACCGGGTCGCGCTGCGCTGCGACGCCCGCAACCTGCGGAGTGCGGCGGCGATCCGCAGGTTGGGCGCCGTGCCCGAGGGGGTGCTCCGGTCGCACCGGGTCGCCGCCGACGGCACCGTGGGCGACACGGCCTACTTCTCGATCGTGCGTGCCGAATGGCCGGACGTGCGCGCCGGTCTGGAGGCGCGGCTCGCCTGAGCGGGTGGGTCGCGTGTTCGTGCCCGCGGCCGTGCCTGTGCCGGTGCTCGTGCTCGTGCCCACGGTCGTGCCCGTGTCGTGCCTGTGCTCGTGCCTGTGCTCGGGCTCGGACTCGGGGTTGCGCTCGCCCGCGGAGCTTCCTCTCTCCTTCTGATCCGGTACGTACCGGATCAGGGCGGGGTGATCCGTTACGTACCGGATCAAGGCGGGGTGATCCGTTACGTACCGGATCAAGCGCAGGGGGAACGACTGTCCGCGCCGGCGCCGGCGCCGGCGCCGGTGACGGTTACCGCGAGTGCGGCCGCTTCGTACGCGGCGCGTGTCCGTCGGGGGCGTCAGTCGCGGGTGGCCGGCGAGGCGACGCGGAGCGCCTCGAAGAGCTCGTCGGCGACGAGGTGCGCCTCGTTCGACATCAGCGTGATCGAGGCGCCACCGTCGACGTCGACCATCACCCAGCGGCCACCGCGGCGGCGCCGACGTTCGTCGACCGGAGTGACACGGACGTCGTGCAGGGCGGTGGCGGGCCACTCCTCGCCCGTCACCCCGCGGAGGCGCGAGATCGGGTCGGGCAGGTAGCGCAACCGCGTCGTCGACAGGGCGAAACGACCGGGGTAGGCCGCGCCTCCTGTCGGGAGGACCCGGTCGGCGAAGGTGCCCCAGAGGAGGCGCTCGCCCGGCCCGACGGGGAGTCCTCGCCAGGACGAGAGGGCGAGGGTGCGGAGGGCGAGCCCCACGACGGCGGCGGCGAGGAAGGCGGTACCGGTGAGCATGACGAACCAGGAGCCGTCCCGCCCCTCGGACTGGGCCCGCCACACCAGTTGGGCGACGAACAGGACGGTCAGGAACGAGTACAGGCTCACCATCCAGGCCTGGGCGCCCCGCAGCTTCCGCTCGGAACGGGGGCGAGGCGGGTCGGGCACGGCCTTGTCCATGAGGGATTGTCTACACCAGGGGGAGTGGCGGGACCATCTCGGTGCCTCCGGAGCCGCCGCCCGGTACCGTGACGGCATGCCGGACGAGACCTGGGTCGTGTTCGACGACGAGCCGAAGCAGCGGGTGCTGGTGCGGGCGATGCGGGTCTTCCTGCCGGCGATCGTGATCCTCGGGACGGCCGGTGCCTTCTTCTCTCGAGGCGGCGAGTCGCTGGTCGATCTGTTCGGCCCGATCGCCGTGCCGATCTCGTTCGTGTTCTGGGCGACCGCCGCCGCGGTCGGGTGGAACGTCGTGCTGTGGCTCAACGCCCCCTTCGCGATCGACCTCGAGGGTCGTCGACTGCGCATCCGCCGTCGCGTGGTGCCGTTCGACCAGGTCGAACGGGCCGAGCTCGTGGGGCTGAGCGACGGCGACCAGGCCGGCCTGCTGCTCAAGATCGGCCGACGTCGGGGGCCGACGGCGTCCGTGCTGCTGAGGGAGCGGACGACGCCCGCGCTCGACGACGCCCGACGCGACCTGCTGATCGAGGTGATCCGCGCCTCCTCGATCGCACGCCCGGTCAGCCCGCACGACCCGACGGGGAAGTTCGGGCGGTTCAACTTCCCGGGGACGCTGGACAAGGACGGGGCCGAACGGGTCGTCCGCGACCCGCCGGCGCCGGGCGAGCCCGGGCCCTGACGATCGGCGGCCTCGGGCGCATGCCTCCGCGACCCAATCCGCCACGACCCATCCCGCCACGATGTGAACAGCCCGCCACGAGATCTCGTGGCGGGCTGTTCACATCGTGGCGGCGTGACGGCCGCGGATCGGTCGGGCTCGACTCAGCGGCGACGCAGGCGCAGACGTCCGGCGACGAGGGCGCCGGCACCGGCGAGGACCGCACCGAGGGCCCAGGCCAGCGCACCCGAGGGCTCCGACCCGGTGTAGGCGAGCGACGTCGCGCGGGCGGGCGTGACGGCGGCGACCGGACGCACCGGCAGTGCGGCCGGGGCGACCGTGCCCGGGGTTGCGGCGGTGGGGACGGTGACGGCGGGGGCGACCGAGAACGCCAGCGCGCCCGAGAGATCGCTCTCGTTCACGAGGTCGGCGTCGATGGTGAGGGCGTCGGTCGCGAAGTCGCCTGCGGGCAGGAGGAACCGCGCCGAGAACCGACCGGCCGTGTCGACGGGCACGACCGTGGACGCGTAGCCCGAGGTCTCGTACGGGACGGGATCGACGTCGACGTCGACGTCGAACCCCGGGGCGTCGGCCGACACGTCGGGTTCCGTCCCCAGTTGCTCGTCGTGGGCCGGGTCGCCGGTGAACTGGTCGGTGAGCGGTGTGTCACCGTCGAAGACCTCGACGAGGGCATAGCCCCCGGGGATGCCCCCGACTCCGTTCACGGTCACGACGCCTGCGGTCGCGCCGACCGGCACGTCGAGCACGGGCGCCGGGACGTACTCGAGGACGGCGAGGTCCGACGCCGCCGACCGGCCGTTGTCGTCCGCGACGGTGACGGCGAGGGTGCCACCCGTGGGGAAGTCCTCCGGCAACAGGATCGTGAACTGGGCGTAGCCGAACTCGTCGAAGCGGGACTTCAGAAGGAACACGGAGTCGTCATCGAACGGTGCGCCGTCGGCCGTCACCGTGACGTGGACGATGTCATCGGGGGTGAAGCCCTCGGCATAGACGTCGGTCCCCTGACCGGGGCGGACGGCCCCGTCGAAAGAGGACACCTGGGGGACGTCGGCGACCGGAGCCTCGTCCGCAGGAGCGACCTCGGCCGGTGCGGCGGTCTCGACCGGCGCGGCGTCGGCCGGAGTCGGGGCGTCGACGGGCGCGTCGGTGTCGGCGGGGGCCGTCTCGGACCCGGAGGCGCTGGTCGCGTCCCCGTCGGAGGGAACGGTCTCGTCGGTGCCGGTCGGCGCGGCGGAGGCATCCGTTGTGGCAGGCGTCACCGTGGTCTCGGTGGGCGCGACGGCAGTGGTCGCGTCCGTGGAGGTCGTGGCATCGGCCGCCACGGGGTCGCCCTCGGCGGCGAAGGCCGTGGCGGGCGTGAGGACGAGGGCCGCGGCGAGGGCGACGGCAGGCAGGGCGGTGGCGGCGCCGAGGCGGCGTGATCTGGACATGGTTCCCCCGGGACGAGTGGTGCCGCGCGTCGGGCGAGCGCGGTCGGTCGACTGTAGACAGCACGGTCGGACCGATCGAGGGGGCGGATCGTCCACGGGGTCCGCCGTGATGAGACCGTGATGCAGTTGTCCCCCGTCCCGCGGTGATCGGGTACGAACGATGCACGATCGAGACGGCCCGCGCCTCCTCGGCTCGGTAGCGTCGACGCATGGGGACGACGACGAATCGGGTGGGGGCGGCGTTCGCGTCGGCACTCGCGGCGACGATGCTGCTGGTGGCGTGCACGAGTGGCGGCGCGGGCGGTGACAGCACGAATCCGACGACCCCGACGACGCCGGTCACCTCGGGGCCGGCGACGACGCCACCGCCCGCCGCCGACTCGCCGGTCACCGAACTCGGGGTGGACTGTGCCGGACTGCTGTCGGCCGACGTCGCCAGCGCCTTCGACGCGTCGTGGGTCCCGCGGGACTACTACGACCGCGACAACGTCATGCCCTCGGACTACGCGATCGCCCAGGAGGGCGGGCTCTCGTGCACCTGGAACGACGGTGCGTCCTCGGACGGCAAGAACAACGCCACGGGCGAGAGCGGCTACAGCGGCCTGCTCGTCCAGGCGCTCCCGCATGCCGGTGACACCTGGCCGCAGTTCGTCGAGATCTACGGCGACGACCCCGACGGCCGGTGCTTCGGCGACGAGACCTTCCTGGGCTGCAGCTTCGACCAGCTGGTCGGCGACACCTGGGTGTCGATCATCGCGACGGACTTCGAGCCCTCCACCGAGGCCACGCCCGAGCAACGCTTCGCACCGGTCGTCGCCGAGGTGACCGAGGTTGTGTCGTCGGCCGACGTGACCGACGACCCCTGGCCGCTCGGTGGTCCGGCCCGGCCCTGGTCGTGCGTGGCCGACGCCACGCTCGAACGCGATGCCTTCGGCGCGGGCGACGATCTGTTCGTGCTGACCCCCGGCGGCGGCTGGTCGGTCTACGCCGCGGCCTGGAGCCGGGCGGTCGCCACGTCGTGCTCGATCCTCGCCGACACGACGCCCTACAGCGGCGAGAGCGTCCTGGCCGGTGGGGCGTGGGCGCTCGACCAGCGCCTCGAGTTCGGTCTCGTCGATCCCGACACGGCCGTGACCGTGCCCGGGCTCGCCGACGGCGACCGGGCGTACCGGTCGTGCTCGGCGACCACGTGCGTCACCGACCTCGTGCTGGGCGACGACTGGGCTCGGCTGACCGTGGACACGTCGTCCGTGCCCGACGCCGAGGCGGCCAGCGGACGGCTCGCCGAGGGCTACGTCGCCCGCGCGGCGGCCTCGGCCTGAACCCGAGGGACCCGAGGAGGCGCGGTGTCGGCGCGACCGGCACCGCGCCTCCTGCAGTCTCCGCACTTTTCTCGTGCCCCCCGTTCGCGTACTGGACAGGGGGGTCTTGTTTCGTCGTCGAGGCGGGCGTAGCGTCCGGATCGGGTGGCAAAGACGCCACCGGAGACGAGAAGATCATGCACAGACGGATGAGGACTCTGATCGCGGCGGGGGTCGCCGCGAGCGTCGTGGGGGCGGTGGTGCCCGCGCTCGCTGCGCAGTCGGCACCGGCCGTGACCACCAGCGACCGGCCGGATTTCGGGCCGAACGTGACCGTGTACGACCCGAGCGTGCCGGCCTCGACGATCCAGGCCGACATCGACGCGGCCTTCGACGCGCAGCTGCGCAACCCCACGGCGCAGTTCGGCGACCAGCGCCACGCCTTCCTGTTCGAGCCCGGCACCTACGGCCGGGTCTTCGCCAACCTCGGCTTCTACACTGCGTTGCAGGGCCTCGGCAAGAACCCCGACGACGTCACGATCCAGGGCGCCGTCAACGTCGACTCGGGCTGGAACTACGGCGACGAGAAGAACGCCACGCAGAACTTCTGGCGGTCGGTCGAGAACCTGGCCGTCGAGCCCGAGTCGGGCGTCGACCGCTGGGCCGTGTCGCAGGCGGCCCCCATGCGCCGCGTCCACATCAAGGGCGACCTGACGATGGGGCCGTCGAACCAGGACGGCGGACAGGGCTACTCGTCGGGCGGGTACATCGCCGACAGCAAGGTCGACGGCACCGTCACCTCCGGTTCGCAGCAGCAGTGGTACACCCGTGACTCGACCCTCGGCGCGTGGCAGGGCGGCAACTGGAACATGACCTTCTCGGGCGTGCAGGGAGCCCCCGCGAACGACTTCTCGAAGAGCTACACGACGCTCGCCACGACCCCGGTCACGCGCGAGAAGCCGTACCTCTACGTCGACGACGCGGGTGACTACCACGTGTTCGTCCCGGCACTGCAGCGGGACTCGGCCGGGGTCAGCTGGCCCGACACGGCCGGCACCGACCTGCCGATGCGCGACTTCTACGTCGCCCACCCGGGCGACTCGGCCGCGACCCTCAACGGTGCCCTGGCCCAGGGCCTGAACCTGTTCTTCACGCCGGGCACCTACCAGCTCGACCAGGCGATCGACGTCACGCGGGCCGACACCGTCGTCACCGGCATCGGCTTCCCGACGCTCGTGCCGACCAGCGGCAACGCGGTGCTGACCACGGCCGACGTGGCCGGGGTGACCGTGTCGGGCCTCGTCGTCGATGCCGGCACGCAGAACAGCGACCAGCTGATGCGACTCGGCACCGCGGGCTCGCACGTCGACCACGCGGCGAACCCGCAGAGCGTGCAGGACGTGTACTTCCGCGTCGGCTCGAGCATCCAGGGCAACGCGACCACCACGCTGCAGGTGAACAGCGACGACACGATCGTCGACCACATCTGGGCCTGGCGCGCCGACCACGGCGGCGCCCCCACCGGCTGGACGGTCAACCGCGGGGCGACCGGCGTCGAGGTGAACGGCGACGACGTGCTGGCCACCGGCCTGTTCGTCGAGCACTACCAGCAGTACCAGGTGGTGTGGAACGGCGAGCGCGGTCGCACGGTCTTCTTCCAGAACGAGCTGCCGTACGACGTGCCGGACAACGCCTCGTGGCAGAGTCCGACCGGCGAGGGCTGGGCGGCGTACAAGGTCGCCGACGACGTGACCAGCCACGAGATCTGGGGTGGCGGCGTCTACTCGTTCTTCAACGCGAACCCGCAGGTGCGCCTGGCGCAGGCCTTCGAGGTGCCCCGCACGTCGGGCGTGAAGGCCCACGGCGTCTTCACGGTCTCGCTCGGTGACGTCGGCACGATCTCGAGCGTCATCAACGGCGTCGGCGGCTCGGTGCCGACGCCCGCAGGCAACACCGTCCCGAGTCGGGTGGTGACGTACCCGTGAGCGCACGCCCGATCGACACTGACCCACGGAGCGACACGGACCCACGAAGTGACACGAACCCACGCACCGACACGGATCGACGCACGACGACGAGCGGAGACATCATGAGGACCCACCGGCACCTGACGAGACGCACCCTGACGAGACGCACCCTGACGAGACGCAGCCTGACCGGCGTCGGCCTGGCGGCCGCCGCCGCGCTCGCCGCGACCACGGTCGCCGCCGCGCCCGCCCCGGCCTCGGCTGAGACCTCGGCCCAGCAGGCGATCGTCTGGTCGCAGGAGTTCGACGGCGGTGCCGGCACCGCGCCCGACCCCTCGGTCTGGAACCTCGAGACCGGAGGGGGCGGCTGGGGCAACGGCGAGCTGCAGAACTACACGTCGTCGCGCTCGAACTCGGCGCTCGACGGCAACGGCAACCTCGTGATCACCGCGAAGCGCGAGGGCGACGGGTCGTACACCTCGGCCCGACTCACGACGCAGAACAAGTACACGGCGCAGTACGGCCGGGTCGAGGCCCGCATCCAGATCCCGCGTGGTCAGGGCATCTGGCCGGCCTTCTGGATGCTCGGCGCCGACCTGCCCACGAACGCCTGGCCGAGCGCGGGCGAGATCGACGTCATGGAGAACGTCGGCTTCGAACCGCACCGCGTGCACGGCACCGTGCACGGCCCCGGCTACTCGGGCGGTGAGGGCCTGACCAGCACCTGGCAGCACCCGCAGGGCTGGTCGATCGCCGACGACTTCCACACCTTCGCGGTCGACTGGGCCCCCGGCTCGATCACGTGGTCGGTCGACGGGCAGGTCTACCACCAGGTCACCCCGGCCAGCACCGGTGGCGACCCGTGGGTCTTCGACAAGCCGTTCTTCCTCATCCTCAACGTGGCGGTCGGGGGTGCGTGGCCCGGCTACCCCGACGGCAGCACCCAGCTGCCGCAGCAGATGAAGGTCGACTACGTGCGCGTCTACCGGTAGGCGACGCCCCGAGGAGGCGCGGTGCGAGGAGGTCTCGCACCGCGCCTCCTTCCGTGGCCGCCTGAGACCCCAGGAACTCGCCGAGACACCCGCGCGCGCAAGGGTCTCGGCGAGTTCCTGGGGTCTCAGCGGTTCAGCGCGACCCGGGGGCGCCGCCGCCACCGGGTGCGGCGCCGGCGGTGGGCGCCGTGCCCGTGTCGACGCGGACGGTCAGGGCCAGTGCGTAGCCCGACGTCGCGTCGCCGGTCACCGTCGGCAGCTGCAGCGCCCCGCTGTCGTCGCTGAAGACATTGTCGTTCGCGAGGCTGACCTGCGCGAGGTTGGCCGTCGACCCGTCGTAGTCCGAGAGCGCGTAGACGGTCCGACACGCGTCCTCGGGCAGGGCAAGCTGTGAGGTGGCGATCGCGTTCGTCGAATCGGTGATCGACCCCACGTCGGGGTAGATCTCGAAGTGGATGTGCGGCCACCGCCCCGAGTAGCAGGCCGGGAAGACCGACGAGAAGGTCACGGTGCCGGAGGCGTCGGCGACCTGCACGCCGCGCAGGTAGGTCTCGTCCGTGATGCCGTCGGAGTACATCGAGTACCCGCCGGCGGCGTCGCAGTGCCAGACGTACACGGCCACGTCGGCGAACGGCACGTCGCCGTTCGCCATGTCGAGCACCGTCATGCTCAGCGTGATCGGCACCCCCGCCGCGGTGGTGCCGCCGTCGAGGCTCGACCGGATGTCGCTGCGCACGATGCCCGACCGTTCGAGCACGTCGGCGCCGTTCGACCCGTCTCCCGGATAGGGCCCGGCGGTCTCGTCGGGGATCTCACCCGCCGGCAGCGTGGTCGCCGTGCCCGCGGAGGCGCTCGGGCTCGGCGTCGCCGTGGCGGACGAGGAGGCGCCGGTTCCGCCCGTGCCCGTGGCCGACGTGCAGGCGGCGAGCACGACGCTGCCCGCGCCGAGCCCGATCAGGCTCAGCACGCTGCGGCGCGAGACCAGCGTGCGCAGGTCGAAGGCGACGCCCTGGTCGACGACCTCGTCGTCGACGCGGTCGAGCAGTCGGCCCTCGTAGGCGGGGCCCTCGGGGGTGCGGTCGGGTTCGGGGATGCGGGTGGGACGGGGTTCGCTCATGGTCACGCTCTCGGCTCGGGGCTGGTCGCCTCGGATGGGATCGCCGTCAGCCTGACGCCCGTCCCGATGACCCGCCCCTGCGCCTCCGATGAACGGCCCATGAAGGAGGCGCGGTGCGAGACCTGCTCGCACCGCGCCTCCTTCCGTGGCCGCCGAGACCCCAGGAAGTCGCCGAGACACCCGCACGCGCGGAAGGGTCTCGGAGACTTCCTGGGGTCTCAGGCTTGCAGCCGCGGGGGTGCGTCAGCCGGCGAGTGCTCGCAGCTGCGCGAGCGTGTCGCGCGCGATCTCGGCGAACGGGCGGGTCTCGCCGTCGGCGATCCAGGTCGCGAACGAGACGCCGAACACCGTGAGGCACGACTGAGCGGCCAGCGTGGCCGCGGGCTCGGCGACCCCGTGGGCGCGCAGGGCGGCGGCCACCTCGATCGCGAGCCCGGACAGCTTGAGCAGCTCGCGTTCTTGCAGGGCGGGGTGCGCGTCGATGATCGCCTGACGGCTGCGCGACCACTCGCGCCGTTCGTCGGGGAAGAACGCCGCCGCCCCGTCGAGGGCCGAGGCCACGACCGTGAGCGGCGCGTCGTCGGGCCGGGCGGCCTGGACGCCGTCGAGGAACGCCCTGGAGAAGAACTGCTGCCCGTCGAAGAGCACCTCGCGCTTGTCGGCGAAGTGCCGGAAGAAGGTGCGCTCGGTGACGCCTGCGGCGTCGGCGATGTCGGCGGCCGTCGTCTCGTCGTAGCCGCGGCCGACGAACAGCTCGAGCGCTGCCGCCTGCAGGCGGGCTCGGGTGTCGGGTTGCCAGCGGACCATGGCGAGAGTCTACGGGTTCCGGGCGGAGTGTTGTCAGTCACTGACATCGGGTGTAGCGTCACGGTCGCGGCTGATGACAGTCGCTGACATCATGCCGACTCCGGGGCGTCGTTCCGACGGTCGGCAGGCAAGAAAGGGAGCACTCATGAACGTCTTCGTCACCGGAGCCTCCGGCTGGATCGGGTCGGCCGTCGTCGACGAACTCCTGGCCGCGGGCCACCGCGTCACGGGCCTCGCACGATCCGACGCCTCCGCGGCCTCGCTCGAGGCGAAGGGCGCCTCGGTCCGACGGGGCGACCTCGACGACCTGGACGCCATCCGCGCGGGCGCGACCGACGCCGACGCCGTGCTGCACCTGGCGAACAAGCACGACTGGTCCGACATGGCGGCATCGAACCGCGCCGAACGCGGAGCCGTGGAGGCGCTGGTCGCGGTCGTCGAGGGCAGCGACCGTCCCCTGCTGCTCGCCTCGGGCACCGCCGGGCTCGCCCAGGGTCGACTCGCCACCGAGGCCGACCGCACGCCGTTCCGTGGTCCCGACGCCCCGCGCGGCGGCAGTGAGAACCTCGCCCTGGACGCGGCCGAGCGGGGAGTCCACACGGTGAGCGTCCGCTTCGCACCGACGGTGCACGGGGCGGGCGACCACGGGTTCGTCGCGTCGCTCGTCGCCGTCGCCCGCGAGAAGGGCGTCTCGGCCTACCCGGGCGACGGGACCAACCGGTGGCCGGCCGTGCACCGGTCGGACGCCGCGCGCGCGGTCGCGCTCGGTCTCGAGAAGGCCGCAGCGGGCGACGTGCTGCACGTCGTGGCCGAGGAGGGCGTGCCGACCCGGGCCGTCGCCGAGGCGATCGGTCGGGCGTACGGCCTGCCCGTCGAGTCGGTGCCGGCCGAGCGGGTCGCCGACCACTTCGGTTGGATCGGTGGTTTCTTCGGCCTCGACCTGGCCGCGTCGTCCGACGCCACGCGTCGGCTGCTCGGATGGACCCCGACCGGACCGACCCTGCTCGAGGACCTCGACGCGGGGGCGTACGGCTCGAGCCGCTGAGCGTCGCGACACGTCGGTCGGAGACGAGAGAGGGGCACGGCCGCGGAAGAGTCCGCAGCCGTGCCCCAGATGCCGATGTTGTCGCATGAGCTTCACGGGCAGGGATGCAAGCAACACCGGCCAATGAAGACGCAAGAAACGCCTTCGACCGGTGTGACGTTACGCGGTCGCCGCCGATCGTGTTCCCAGGACGTCGCGGATCAGGCCGAATTCTTGCCGCCGGCCGAGCGGGACATGCCGCCGGCTTCGCCGCGAGGGCCCTCGAGCCAGCGCTCGGACTCGGCCTGGGCGCGGACGCCGGCCCCGGGGTCCGTGCCGTCGAGGCGGGCGGCGATCGCCCGATCACGGCGTCCGCGCCGGACGACGCCGACGGCGGCCAGGACGCCGACGGCGACGATCAGGCAGACGACGACGACGGTGCTGACGTCCACGATGCTCACGGCGTCGGCACGCCCGACGAGACGACGATGATCATGGCGACGGCGAACCCGAGCACGGACAACCCGAGGTAGAGCCAGAGCGGGGCGGCGCTCCCACCGACCCGGCGGCGCACGACGACGCTGCGACCGATCAGGTAGACGAGGGGCCCGAGCAGAGCCCACGCCCAGGGGAAGGGCCGCTCGAGCCCGCGGTCGCGCAGTGTGCGGTGGTCGAGCCAGGCGAGCAGCACGATCCCGAGCCAGAGCACGAGCGAGGCGATCTGCACGACGATCAGGTCGCCGGCGTCGACGCCCGTCCGGCCCGGGATCGCGAGCTCGAGAGCGCGTCGCACGGTCACCACCACGAGGCCCATCACGATGATCGGCGAGAGCGCGATCGCGGTGACGAACGGGGTCGCCGTCAGGGCGATCCGCGGTTCGGCCGCAGCCGCCCCCATGCCGGTGTCGCCCTGTCCCAGTCCTCGGTGGTCGGTCACGATGTCCCCCTCGTTCCCGGATGGCAGTCCACCCACCCGTCGTCCGCCCGGACGTCTGCGTGCCGGACCTGCCGTCCACCCTAGGTCCTGTCGTACCGCGGTACCACGCCGTCGACCGGACGGGACCACGGCCGGACGTGGCGTGCGGTGCCGCGTTCCTAGCGTCGGAACATGACCTCCCGCACCGTCGTCGCCGACCGCCTCCGTTCCGCCGTCGCCCTGGTCGGATGCCTCTTGGCGGCGCTCGGGCTCGCTCTCGTCTGGCTCGCCCGCAGCCGTGTCGACCGGCCCGTGTACGTGAGCGAACTCGGTGCCGACGGTGAGCCGACGGCCGCCCTGTTCGAGGCCGCCCTGCTGCTCGTGGTGGTCGCCGGGGCGTGCGTCGCGTGGGCGGGGCGGGGGGTCCGCTCGGTTCTGCCCGGGCTGAGGGCGTGGACGGTCTCGACGTCGGTCGGGGCGGCGGCGGGCCTGTTCCTGGTGGCGTCGCAGGTGCCGTGCACGGCGGGGTGCCCCCTTCCCGTGGGGCCGGCCGCGACGGCACAGGACGCCGTGCACACGGGGGCGGCCGTGGTCGCGTTCGCCGCGGCCTGCGTGGCGATGCTGCAGGCGGCGTCGGCGTCCGCGGGACGCGCGCTGCGCCTCCTGTCGGTCGTCTGCGGCGTCGCCGTCGCCCTGATCGCCGCGACCGGCGGCATCCTGTCGCTCGTCGGCGTCGCGACCGCCGTCGGGGGAGTGCTCGAACTGGTCGCGACCTCGATCGCCGTCTCGTGGCTGATCGTCTTCGGTGCCACGACGGCGTGGGGTCCGGTCCGCGCGGTCGCCGTCGGCGCCCCGGCACGGGGGCGACGCACGTCGGCCGAGGCGTCTGCGTAGGGTCGGGGCATGCCCGACCGACGTCCTGACGGCCAGACGACCGCCGCCGTGACGTGCACGCCCGCGCCCCCGCCGACGCCTGCGCCCTCGGCCACGTCCGGGCCCCCGCGGCCGCCCGGCCCCGCACGGGCCCTGCTGCGTCGGCATCCGACCGCGGTCGACGCGCTCGTCGCCGCCGCCTACCTCGTCGTGTCCGCCTTCGGGCTCGCCGCGGCCTACCTCGCCACCGGTGTCGGGCGTCCGCTCGAGGTCGACGTCACCCTCACGCTCGCACTGATCGTCTCGACCGCGGCGTTGCTGGGGCGGCGACGGCGACCCGTGACGGCGTTCGTGGTCGTCCTCGTCGCGACGGTGGCCTCGGCCGTCGCCGCCCCCGGAATCGATCCCGTCGGACCGTCGCTCGCCCTCTACGCCCTCGCCGTGCACCGCTCGTCCCGCGCTGCGTGGACCGGATTCGGCACCGTGGTCGCGGTCGGGGCCGCCGTGGTCCCCGTGGCAGCCGTGGTGCGGGCCGACGGCGGTGCCGGCGCGGGGGTGCCGGTGATCAGCCCGATCCCCGTGCTCGTCATGCTGGTGGCCGTCCTGGTCGGCGTCGCCGTCGGTGGTCGCCGCCGCTACGTCGCGGCGCTGGTCGACCGTGCCGAGCGCCTCGAGCGGGAGCGCGACCAGCGCGAGCGCCTCGCGACGGCTGCCGAACGAGCGCGCATCACCCGCGAGATGCACGACATCGTCGCCCACGGCATCTCGGTCATGGTCTCGCTCGCCGACGGTGCGGACGCCCTGGCCGAGAAGGACCCGGCACGGTCGCGCGCGGCCCTCGGTGACATCGGCGACGTCGGCCGACGTTCGCTGACCGACATGCGCCGCCTGCTCGGCACCCTCGGACGAGACGACGACGCAGCGACCACCGACCTCGGTCCGGCACCGTCCGTCGCCGACCTCCCGGCCCTCGTCGCGAGCTGCCGTGCGGCCGGTCTGCCGGTCGTCCTCGAAACGTCCGGCATCCCGCCGCGTTCCGAGGGCGTGCAGACCGTCGTCCACCGCATCGTCCAGGAAGCGCTGACGAACACCCTCCGCTACGCCGACGCACCGCAGGAGGTGCGGGTCGCCATCGCCTACGGGCCACCCGTCCACGTCGTGGTCACGGACGACGGCCACGGGCCCGTCGAGGGTCGGGCCCCCCTCGGCTCGGGTCGAGGACTCGTGGGGATGCGCGAGCGGGCCCGTCTCTACGGAGGCTCGGTCGAGGCGGGGCCCCGGCCGGGAGGTGGCTGGCGGGTGGCCGCCGAGCTGCCCGACGTCGAGGAGCAGCGATGAGCCCCATCTCGGTGCTGCTGGTCGACGACCAGGAGCTCGTCCGTCGGGGCCTCGGCATGATGTTCGACTCGACGGACGACCTCGTCGTCGTCGGCGAGGCGTCGAACGGTGACGAGGCGGTCCACCTGACCGCGACCCTCGTGCCGGACGTCGTCGTGATGGACGTCCGCATGCCCGGCACGGACGGCATCGAGGCGACGCGGCGGATCGTCCGCGGGCACCCGTCGAGCCGCGTGCTGATCCTCACCACGTTCGACCTCGACGAGTACGCCTTCGGGGGGCTCCGCGCCGGGGCGAGCGGGTTCCTGCTCAAGACGGCGCCCCGGGCCGAGCTGGTGGCCGCCGTCCGGTCCGTCGCGGCGGGGGACGCGGTGGTGTCGCCGCGTGCGACACGTGCCGTCCTCGAGATGGCCGTCCCGCGCCTCCCGCGGGGTGGCACGGGCGCGCCCCCGAGGTTCGACGAGCTGACCGACCGGGAGCGTGAGGTCTTCACGGCGGTGGCACGCGGGCTCACCAACCCCGAGATCGCCGAGCAGCTCGTGCTGAGTGAGTCGACGGTGAAGACCCACGTGGGCCGCGTCCTGGCCAAGCTCGACCTGCGCGACCGGGTGCAGATCGTGATCGCGGCCTACGAGTCCGGCTCGGTCTGACGCGCCTCCACCACGACGTGACGGTCGACCAGTGCCGCCGTCCGGGGGCGAGCCCCGCCGCCGAGACGTGCGTGTGGCGGCCCTCGTCGGATCGGCGGGACGGCAGCGGGGGATAACCCCCGAGCGGGTCCGTGGGTGCACGTGATGTTCCGGTTCCGGGCCCGCGGCGAGGATCGTAGACATGAACGACACGACCTCCGCGACCATCGCGACCCGCGCCTCCTCGTCCACCACCACCACCACCCGCCGCCGCCGCGGCGCCCTCGCCGCCGGGCTGGGCTTCGCGGCGCTCGCCGCCGTCACGCTCACCGGCTGCTCGGGCGCGGTCGACGCCGCGAAGAGCGCGCTCGGCGCCGAGCAGGTGCAGGAGCGCCACTTCGACTCGTTCGCCGACGCACCGAGCTCGGCGGACTCGACCGACCTCGCCTGGTTCCTGCCCGAGTGGGTGCCCTCCGACGCCCGCGACATCGACATGCGCCTCGACACCCAGGACCCCGGCTACGAGCTCTCGTTCACGTCGGAGACCGGCCCCGACCTCGCGGCGTGCACCCCCGTCGACGGCGACCTCGGCGGACCGGCCCTCGAACCGAAGACGCTGCCCGAACCCCTGCCGACCTCGGGACTCGTCAGCTGCGGCGACGGTCGCGTCGTCGCCCAGGTCGACGGTCGCTGGGCCAGCTGGACCACCGTCGACGCGGTGCCCGGTGACGACGGCAGCGTCACGCTGCGCCGCTGATCGTCCGACGCAGCCCGCCCTCTCCCGCCTCACGCTCCCGCCTCACGAACAGGAAGACCACCATGTCCCGTCCCGACCAGCCCCAGGGCATCCCGTCCCGACGTCCCACCGACCCGACCCGAGGAGGCGCGGGGCCCGTCGCCCGCGTCCGGAACGTCACGAAGTCCTTCGGCCAGGGCGACGGCCGCGTCGACGCGCTGCGCGACGTCTCGCTCGACCTGCAGGCCGGGCAGTTCACCGCCGTCATGGGCCCGAGCGGTTCGGGCAAGTCGACCCTGATGCACATCACGGCCGGCCTCGACTCGGCCACCTCGGGGCAGGTGCTGCTCGGCGACACCGACATCACCGGCCTCGACGACACGCAGCTGACGCTGCTGCGCCGCCGCCGGATCGGCTTCGTCTTCCAGGCGTTCAACCTCGTGCCGACCCTCGACGTGTCGGCCAACATCGAGCTGCCGTTCCGTCTCGACGGCCGCCGCGCCACCGCCGACGAGCGGGAGTGGATCGACTGGCTCGTCGCCACGCTCGGCCTCGGCGCCCGGCTGACCCACCGCCCCCACCAGCTCTCGGGCGGGCAGCAGCAGCGCGTCGCGATCGCCCGCGCCCTCGCCACGAGGCCCGACCTGATCTTCGCGGACGAGCCCACCGGCAACCTCGACTCGAAGGCCGGCCGCGACGTGCTCGACGTGCTGCGCACCGCGTCGACCGACCACGGCCAGAGCATCGCGATGGTGACCCACGACCCGGTCGCGGCGAGCTACGCCGACCGCGTGGTGTTCCTCGCGGACGGCCGCATCGTGCACGAGATCGACCGCAGCAGTGCCGCCGAGATCTCGGGCGTCATGCTCGATCTGGAGCGTGTCGCGTGAGCGCCCGCGACCAGCTGGTCGAGCACCGTCCGAGCATCCTCGTCGCCGGTCTCGGCACGACGTTCGGCGTCGGGCTGCTCGGCGTCACCCACGTGCTCGAGCAGGTCATCGCCTCCGACGCCGCGGTCGCCACGAGCGGCACGGTCTCGACGATGCTCGGCCTCGTCGCCGCGGTCTTCGTCGGCCTCGCGCTCTACGTCGGCGCGATCGTGACGGCCAACACCTTCGCCACCGTGGTCGCCGGTCGCACGCCGACGATCGCCCTGATGCGCCTGCTCGGCTCGTCCGCTCGCGACCAACGTCGGGCCGTCGCCCGGGAAGGCCTCCTGGTCGGCGTCGCCGGGGCCGTGCTCGGGACGCTCGCCGGCCTGGCGCTCGTCGTCGTCGCCGTGCGGGTGCTCGTCGGTCGCGGTCAGCTGCCCGACCTCGCGTACTCGTACGCCTCGGTGGGCGGTCTCGTCCCGGCCGTCGCGGTCGTGCTGACCACGGTCGCCGCGGCCTGGGTCGGTTCGCGCCGCGTCCTCCAGGTGACGCCGCTGCAGGCGACCGACGCCGCGCAGGACGCGCCCGTCGCGGCCCGGTCACGACGCGTCGTCCGGACGGTCTTCGCCGCTCTGCTCGTCGTCGGCGGCGGTCTGCTGCTCGTCGCCGGGGTCGTCGTCGGGCTCGCCGACGCGATGGGCGTGCTGATCGCGTTCTTCGGTGGCGTGCTGTCGTTCACCGGGGTCGTCGTCGGCGCCCACGCTCTCATGCCCACCGTGCTGAGCGCCGTCGGCCGCGCCTTCGGCACGAGCCAGGTGGCACGCCTCGCCGCCGAGAACGCGGTGCGTCAGCCCGAGCGCAGCACCCGGGCGACGATCGGCATCGTCATCGGCGTGACGCTCGTCACCACCCTGTCGGTCGCCCTCGAGACGCTGCGCACCTTCATCTACTCGATCGAGCAGGACCCGTCGTACGCCGCCGAGCTCGACCAGATGTTCACCACGACGCTGCTGATCGTCGCCGCCCTCGTCGGTTTCTCGGCCGTGATCGCCGCCGTCGGCATGGTCAACGACATGTCGCTGAGCGTCATGCAACGGAGGCGCGAGCTGGGTCTGCTGCGCGCGATCGGCTCGACCGCGGGTCAGGTGCGTCGCATGATCCTGCTCGAGGCGACGCAGATGGCGCTGACGGCGATCGTCGTCGGTGTCGTGCTCGGCGTCGCCTACGGCTGGGCCGGAGCCCAGGCGCTGCTCGGTTCGGCCAACCAGGGTCTGCTCATCGCGCCGACGCTGCCCGTGCCGCTGCTGCTCGGGCTGGCCGTGACGGCCGCCGTGCTGGCCGGGGTCGCCGCCCTCGTCCCGGCCCGCCGTGCCACCTCGGTCACCCCCGTCGAGGCGCTGGCCGCCCGCTGACCCGGGCGCGGACCGACCGCCTACGGGTTCATCCGCGGGTCCTCGGTCGGGTCGCGGAACATCGGCGGGCAGCCCTGGTCGGCGGCCTCGGGGCGCAGCTCGTAGTGCCACGACTCGTTCTCGTAGATCTGGCAGAGGCCGTACGCGGCCCCGTTCCCCGAGAGCCACGACGTCGCGTCCCACGAGCCGACGTCGACCGCGTCGCCGTGCACGTGGGCCGACGTCTCGGGGGTCGCGACCCAGCGGGCCGCCTCGGTGCGCGAGCCGTACCGGACCACCGCGTCGTCCAACAACTGCTCCTGGTAGGCGGCCGACCGCCAGCCGCCGTTCACGACGACCACGACGTCGGCGGCGGTCGCGTCCGTCGTGGCGCGCTGCAGGGCGTCGAGGAGGCGCGGGTCGAGTCCCGAGACGGCCGGCACGTCCTCGTCGAACGGCGAGGTCCCCGGCGGGACGACGCCGCCCGCCTCGCCCGTCGCCTCGTCCCGACCGAGGGCGGCACCGACCGCGGCGGTGCCGAGGAGCCGGCCCGCGCCTCCTGGTCCGTCCACCGTCGCGGCGCGGGAGACCGCGACGGCCACCGCGAGGAGGACGACGAGCGAGAACGCGAGCGCGCCGGCGACGACGGCCAGGACGACGGCGGGGCGTCGTCGGTGCCGGGCGGGGACGGGACGTGTGGAGGGCGACGTGTCGAGGTTTCGCATGCCCCTCAGTCGACGGGATCGACCGTCGCAGGCCCGTATGCGTTTCTCGATACGCGGACGATACGGCCCGGCTCGTAGCATCGGGACGTGCGTGTGCTGATCGTCGAGGACGAGCCCCTGTTGGCCGAGGCCATCCGCGACGGCCTCCGTCTCGCGGCCATCGCTGCCGACGTCGCGGGCGACGGCGACACCGCCCTCGAGCTGCTGAGCGTCACCGAGTACGACGTCGCCGTGCTCGACCGCGACGTGCCCGGGCCCTCGGGCGACGAGATCGCCGAGCACCTCGTCGCGACCGGCAGCGGCACGCCGATCCTCATGCTGACGGCCGCCGACCGCCTCGACGACAAGGCCTCGGGCTTCGAGGCGGGGGCGGACGACTACCTCACCAAGCCGTTCGAGCTGCGCGAACTGGTGCTGCGGCTGCGCGCGCTCGACCGGCGTCGGGCGCATCATCGGCCGCCGGTCACCGAACTGGCGGGCCTGCGCGTCGACCCGTTCCGCCGAGAGGTGCACCGTGACGGTCGCTACGTGGCGCTCACCCGCAAGCAGTTCGCCGTGCTCGAGGTGCTCGTGGCGGCGGGTGGCGGCGTGGTCAGCGCCGAGCAGTTGCTCGAGCGGGCCTGGGACGAGAACGCCGACCCGTTCACGAACGCCGTCCGCATCACGGTCTCGGCGCTGCGCAAACGACTCGGCGAGCCCTGGGTGATCGCGACGGTGCCGGGCGTCGGCTACCGCATCGAGGCCGAGCCGGTCGGCGTCGCTTCGGTCGGCGTCGCTCCCGTCGGTGTCGACCCCGTCGGCGTCGCTCCCGTCGGTGTCGACCCCGTCGGTGTCGACCACGTCGAGGAGGCGCGGGGTCGTGGGTAGGACGCGCGGCCCCAGCGTCCGCCTGCGTCTGGCCCTCAGCTATGCCGCGGTCGTCGTGGTGACGGGGGTGCTGCTGCTCGGCGTGGTGTGGTTGTTCCTGTTGCGCTACGTCCCGCAGGAGTCGCTCTCGGGTGTCACGGCGGGGTTCGTGCCGAACCGGGGCGACCTGACCCGGGCGTTCCTGCCGCGGGCCGTGGGTGCGCTGGTCGTGCTGCTCGCTGTCGGGCTGCTGGGCGGCTGGCTGCTCGCGGGGCGTCTGCTCGCACCGCTCGACCGGATGACCGGGGCGGCGCGACGGGCGGCCGAGGGGTCGCTGTCGCACCGCATCGCTCTGCCCGGCCGGGCCGACGAGTTCCGCGAGCTCGCCGACGCGTTCGACACGATGCTCGAGCGGCTCGAGGACCACGTCTCGGCGCAGCGCCGGTTCGCGGCGAACGCCTCGCACGAGTTGCGCACGCCCCTCGCCATCTCGAGGACCCTGCTCGAGGTCGCGCACGACGACCCGGCGGCGGACGCTCGGGTGCTCGCGGGTCGACTGCGTGAGGTCAACGACCGGGCGATCGACCTGACCGAGGCGCTGCTGGTGCTGAGCCGGGCCGACCAGCGGTCGTTCGACCGGTCGCCCGTCGACCTGTCGCTGCTGGCGGACGAGGCCGTGGAGCTGCTCGCGCCTGTCGCCGATGCACGGGGCGTCGCCCTCGAGGTCGAGGGCGAGGTGGCGCCGACGGCCGGGTCACCCGCCCTGCTGCGTCAGGTGGTCACGAACCTCGTGCACAACGGCATCGTCCACAACGTGGCGGGGGAGCGGGCGGGCTCCGGGGTGGCGGAGTCGGCGGTTTCAGCGCCCGAAGTCGGGTCGGTGGCCGCTCGATCGGCGGCGTGGGTGTCGGTCGCTGCGGCCCCGCGCGGTGCCGGGGCCGTCTTGGTCGTGGAGAACTCGGGGCCGGTCGTGTCGCCGGATCTCGTGGCGACGCTGGTCGAGCCGTTCCAGCGCGGCGACGCCCGCGTGCGGGGCGACCACCAGGGCTCCGGGCTCGGTCTGGCGATCGTCGACGCGATCGTGCGCGCCCACGACGGGACGCTCGAGGTGCGGGCCCGGGTCGGCGGCGGCCTGCGGGTCACCATCGAGCTGCCCGCCGGGTCGGTCTGACGGGCAGGCGGGCCGGCGGGCCGACAGCGCGCGGCTGACAGGTCGTGTCGGATGCAGGCATCCGTTCCTCGGGGTCTGGTGAGCACGGTCGGCGTCGGGGCCGGGAGGGTGAACGGACGCGTGGCACGGCCGAAGGCCCCTCCCGAGGCGAGGGGCCTTCGTGTGCCGCGCGGTGCGCGGACGACGAATCAGCGGTGGTCGTGGTCCGCGTGGTCGTCGTTGTCGTAGTACTCGCGGCTGCCGGACTTGGCGAGGCCACGGGCGATCATGTAACCCACGGTGAGGATCGTCGCGTAGAGCCAGACCTGGTCGGCGCCGAAGCCCTGTCCGTCGTCGCCGTTGTCGGTGACGGCGGCGGCGATGAACATGCCGACCAGGATGACCACGTAGACGATGAACTCGGTCGTCTTGAACGCCGCCTTCGTCTCTGTGGACAGGCGGGTGGTGCGGCCGTTGCGGGCGGTGCCGGTGGTGTTGTTGCTCATGCTGTTTCTCCTCGGGTTCCCCTCGGACGACGAAACGGCCGTCCGGGCGTGACCACGACGCAACCCGCGCTACAGGTCACACGACCTGATCGGTTCAGCTGCTTGCGCACCGGGCAGGTCAGCAGATCACATCTCGGACACCGAGAAACGCGGATCTTCGGGCATCCCGCACCCGAAGAGAAGTCCGCGCGTTGCCAACCGATCCTGGCGCAGTTGTCAAGGCCCCCGGAAAATCGCCGAAACGATGATCAGTCCGTACAGGAGGAGGCCTTTCGACATGGACGAGTGGCCGTCGCGCGCCGCTGCCGACCGGTTCCCGGTGCCGGACCTGCCCCCGGTCGGCAGCGCCGGCATCACCGAGAGCAGTGACCAAGCTGTCGAGGACACCGCCGCCGGCAGCGGCCACAGCTGGGCAAGGACGCGAATGGCCTCCGATGGCCCGGGCTCAGTTCCGCGTGTCCTCCGGGGTGCTCGCGTCGTCCGCGGGTGTCTCGTCGACGTCGGGGATGACGAGCAGCTCGGAGATGCGGCGTCGGTCCATCTGGGTCACCTGCAGGCGGGCGCCGTCGATCTCGACGACGTCGCCCACGGCCGCCAAGCGCCCGAGGGTCTCGATGACGTAGCCGGCGACGGTGTCGGAGGCGCTCTCGGGCAGGTGGATGCCCGTCGCCTCCTCGAAGTCCTGGAAGTTCAGACGGCCGTCCACGATCCCGCCGCCCGCCTCGAGGTCGGCGGCCGCGAACTCCGTGTCGTACTCGTCGAAGATCTCGCCGACGACTTCCTCGACGAGGTCCTCGAGGGTGACGATGCCGTCGGTTCCGCCGTACTCGTCGACGATGACGGCGATGTGGTGGCCGTCCGCCCGCATCGAGGTGAGCGTCGGGAGGACGCGCGCCGTGGCCGGCAGGTACGAGATCGTCCGTACGATGTCGCGGACCGGTGTCGCGGGGTCCTTCGTGATCGCCTCGAACAGGTCGCGGACGTGCACGAAGCCGATGATGTCGTCGATGGACCGGTCGATGACTGGGTAGCGCGAATACGGCTGGTCGTGCACCTCGCGGGCGGCGTCGCTGACGCTCCCCGTGCCGTCGACGGCCGTGACCTCGGGGCGGGGGCGCATGACCTGGCTGAGCTGCCGGTGCCGGAGGGAGAGCACGTCGTCGAGGATGCGGCGTTCGTCCTCGGGGAGGCCCTCGTGGCTCGAGACGATGTCGCGCAGTTCCTCCTCGGTCATCTCCTCGCCCGTCTTGTGCGGGTCGCCGCCGAGCATGCGGACCACGAGGTTGGTCGAGATCGACAGCAACCAGATGACGGGGCGCATGAGCACGGCGAACACCGCGAGGACGGGGGCGACGGCGTAGGCGAAGGAGGCGTTCCGCTGGATCGCGAGCCGCTTCGGTGCCAGCTCGCCCAGCACGAGCGAGAGGTAGGCGATGAGGAGTGTCAGAACGATGGTGGCGACGGTGGAGGCGGCCTGTTCGCCGAGTCCGAAGCCTACGAGAAGGGGCGTGACGGACGGGGCGATGGAGGAGGCGCCGTAGGCGGCGGACGCGAACCCGGCGACGGTGACGCCGATCTGCACGGCGGCGAGGAACATGTTCGGGTCGCGGGCGAGGCCCGCGACCTTCTCACCGCGCTTGCCGCGCGCGGCGATCGCGTTGACCTGGCTCTCGCGGAGGGTGACGAGCGCCATCTCGGTGGCGGCGAAGACACCGCCGACCAGGACGAAGACGACGACGAGGACGATGTTGAGGAGCAGGTCGCCGTTCATCGGGCGGGGAGGTCGATCGGCCGGGGGGTGCCCGGGGTCGTCCGGGCGCCCGGACTATGGCAGTCGGACGAAGGATCTGAGATGCGCGTCATGAATCGAGATTACGCACCCATCTCCTGTGCCCGACCCAAGAGCACGCCCGTGACGGTGCGAACGGGCTCCTCACCGAACCTCACGGTCCGGGTCGTGGACCGGTGGGGGGTAGCGCAGGGAGGAGTGAGGTGCGGAAGGGGCGACGAGCTCTCGTGCCTCGAGGCACGCCGCGATGAGGCTCCGGCTCCACAGGGAATAGGTGCGGGTGTACCGCTCCTGCCGCGACTGGGGGACCCAGAGTCGGTCGGTGAGCTCCGGCGGGAACGGGATCGCCGTCGCGCGCGGGTGGGACCGGAGGGCTTTCCTCGTCCGGTGGTTGAGCAGCGTCGAGCGGTATCCGGCTGCGAGGCGGGCTGATCGGCTCAGACTGCCGGCGTTCTCGAGCGGGGGGATCTCCGCGACCGCGACGTGTGCATCGAGGGGAAGGTGGTCGAAGAGGGCTGTCAGCATCTCGTCGAGGCCCCGGTGCCACCGCGCCGCCGAGGTCAAGGTCAGGCAGTCGGAGATCCCGGCCAGGACGACGACGAGATCGGTCTTCGCGATGTCGCCGGCATGCCTGCCCACGAAGGCTCGTCCGTCGTCGATGTGGTCGCCGGCAAGCGTGGCGACCGACCATGCGCAGCCCCGTCCCGTTCGCTAGTGGTGCTCTCGAGCGATGTATCCGGCGATCGAGAGTTCGGGGGTCACGACCCCGAGGCTGATCTCGCCTCGTTCACCCATCACCATGATCCGGTCCGGGTCCGCCCCCGGGACCTGCCCGTACGGCTCGTCGTCCGGGTAGATGTCACCGGAGCGGTCGGCTCGGCGGAAGAAGAACTCGACCCAGTGCACAGCAGCCGCCGCCAGACGGAGTGGCTTCGCTGCAGGAGAACCGTTCGTCATGTGGACCTCGTCATCCGATCGGTCGTCGAACGCAGCGGCGGCGCCCTGCGGGGGAGGCGCGGTTCGCCGTCGAGAAGAGCGGGCATCCGGCGGTTCAGGTGCCGGATGCCCGCTCTCGTCTGCTCGACCGCCAGGCGGTACGGCTGTGGCAGCGACCACGAGAAGAGGCAGAACCGGTCCCCGGGGAGCGCAACACAGTGCGACGTGCCATCAGCGGGGTCTCGGCCGACGACCTGACCCTAGCGGCAACGAACCCCCGCGTCGATGGGGACTTCGCCGGGCTCGGCCGCGAGGAGCACACCACCCCCCGCTGTGAGCGGGATCGGTGAGGGCGCGATCGTCGAAACCGCGCGAGCGGTCGCCGTCGTGGAGGTGGCCCATGGGCATCCTTCTCTGGCCGGCGGGTGGAACGGGGAAGGGGAGTGGCGGGTGCCTGGAGGTTCGGGTTCCAGGCACCCGCCGGGTGCAGTCCCGTCGGGAGGACCGCTTGCATCCTCGAGACCAACGGGTGAGATCACGAGGGTGCAAGTCAGGGGCGACCGGAGCCTGATGCCGGGGCACCGGTCGTCGGGGTGTCGTTCAGGCCTGTTCGGGGCGGGGCCGGTCGTGGCCCAACTCGAGAACGGAGGAAGGTGACTTCAGACCGTGATTCGGGCAGGGCTCGCGCTCGTGGGGTGCCGGCTGCCTATGGTCTGGGGTGGCCGAATTTCACGGTAGGGCCGATGACCACACGACCGCAACCCTCTCTCGTCCTCACCGGAGCGGGAAGGGGGCGGGCAGGACGTCGAGGAGCGATCAGGCGGGGCGGATTGCACAACGGGTGATCAGGGGCTTCCCGTCGGCGACGTCGATGTGTCATGCTCTGGGGCCATCGGCTCTCGCCAAGACCTTGCGACCCCGTCAGCGACACCGCGAGATCGGTCCTGATGCACACCTTCAACGAACCCCCGTCGGCTCATGGTTGACCTGTCCCGCACCGATGCCGGACTGGTCGCCCTCGCCCGGGCGGCCGGCGACGAGCCCACCGACAGGGCCTCGGATCTGACCTCGCCCTTCGTCGCGGCCTTCGGGGTGACCGGTGCTGCCGTCTCGTCTCTCGGCGATCCCCTGGGTGTCGAGACCCTCTCGGCCTCCGATGCCCGCTCCGCCCGGTGGGAGGAGATCCAGCTGGACCTCGGGGAAGGGCCGGCGTGGCAGGCCGCCGCCTCCCACCGGGCGGTCCTGGAACCCGATCTGCGCTCGGCAGCCGGCGAGGCCTGGCCGTTCGCGTTGTCCGCGCTCATCGCCGAGGGACTCTCCGCGGTGTATTCCTTCCCGCTCTCGGTCGGCACCATCCCCATCGGGGTGCTCGACCTCTACGACGACACCACCCACACCTTCGACCTCGCCCACACGTCCGACGTCCGACGGATGGCCGCGATGGTGGGCAGGACGCTCCTCGTCCGGGGGATCGAACAGGCGGCCACGCAGGGCGACGCCGCCGCGCCTCCTGCGACCTTCAGCCGTCGCGAGATCCACCAGGCCACCGGCATGGTGATCGCCCAGGCGTCCGTCTCGCCCGACGACGCCCTCCTGATGCTCCGCAGCCACGCGTACAGCACGGGCACGACGGTCGACGAAGCCGCCCAGCGGGTCCTTGACCGCACCCTGACCTTCACCCAGCCCACGACACCCCGAGGGGGCCCCGTCCCATGAGCGCCACACGACAGACCCACCGAGAACGATGCCTCGTCGACGCGTTCGTCACGGTCGCCGACAGCCTCGTCCACGACTACGACCTCATCGGCCTGCTGCAGTCCCTCGTCGACCGGTCCATCGGGCTGTTCGACGCGTCGGCGGCGGGCATCGTCCTCGGCAACGCCTCCGACGGGTACGACGTCGTCGCGTCCACGAGCGAGCGCAGCCAGTTCGTCGGGCTGATGCAGCTGCGCGCGGAGGAGGGTCCGTGTGTGGAGGCCATCACCTCGGCGCGGGTCGTGTCCGTCGGTTCTCCCCGTGAGATCCAGGAGCGGTGGCCGGCGTTCGCGGCGATGTCCGAAGGGCTCGGCTTCGTCTCCGTCCACGCGATCCCGTTGCGGCTGCGGGACGAGACGATCGGTTCGTTGAACCTCTTCCGCGACCACGAGGGCGGGCTGAACGACGCCGACGCCGTCGCCGCGCAGGCCTTGGCGGACGTCGCGACCATCAGCATCCTGCAGGAGCGGGTCGTCTCCGATCTCGCGGTGACCAAGCAGCAGCTGCAGCGGGCCCTCGACAGTCGCGTCCTGATCGAGCAGGCGAAGGGTTTCGTCGCGCACACCCGCGACCTGGACATGGAAGCCGCGTACCGGCTCATCAGGCACCAGGCCCGCACGACCCAGACCAAGATCGCCGAGGTCGCCCGAGCCATCGTCGAGGACGGTCAGGTCCTCGAGCTGACCGACCCGCTTCGAGCTGACAATGCGCCCGCACCGGCGCGGACGGAAGGGTCCGGGGTCTAGCCTCGACATCAGCGCCCCGAGACCCAGGCCGCGATCTGACGGCCCGTCCCGCATTCGGCGGGCGCCGTCGCAGCCCCCGTCCGGGCGAGCGCGCCCTCCGCCCTCCCGCCTTCGACGTCGGCTGACCACGCGAGCGGAAGGCGGGCACCATGACGACCACCACGACGGCCACGACCCTGTCCGCGACCGGACCCGTCCCGGCGGACGGCCACGCGCCTCCCGGGCTCCGACCCACCGTGGCCGGCACGCCGTCGACGCCGGTGAGCACGTATACGACCCTCCTGGCCCAGGTGCGCGACGCCGGGCTGATGCGCCGGCGGACGGGCTTCTACGTGACGGCGTTCGTGCTCGTCACCGTCTGCCTGGCAGCCGCCGTGACCGGGTCGGCCCTGCTCGGAGACAGCTGGTTCCAGCTGCTGATCGCGGCGGCCCTCGGCGTCATCTTCACCCAGTACGCGTTCCTCGCCCACGAGACGGCGCACAAGCAGGTGTTCGAATCGGGCCGTGCCAGCGAGCGGGTCGGTCGCGTGCTCGCCGCGGGCGTGGTCGGCATGTCGTACGCCTGGTGGATGAGCAAGCACACCCGTCACCACGGCAATCCCAACACGGTGGGCAAGGACCCCGACATCGCCCCCGACGTGATCGTCTTCCGGGAAGAGGACGCGGTCGGCAAGACCGGCGTCGCCCGGTGGTTCGCGCACCGCCAGGGGTACGCGTTCTTCCCGATCCTCCTGCTGGAGGGCATCAACCTGCACGTGACGTCGTACAAGACCCTCGTCGGTCGGGGACGCGTCGACAAACGCTGGCACGAGATCGGTCTGATCACCGCCCGTTTCGCCGTCTACCTCGGACTGGTGTTCTGGCTGCTGGACCCCGGGATGGCCGCGGCGTTCGTCGGCGTGCAACTCGGGGTCTTCGGGCTGTACATGGGGGCGTCGTTCGCTCCGAACCACAAGGGGATGGCGATGATCCCCGAGGGCACGCGGGTGGACTTCCTGTCGAAGCAGGTGCTCACCTCACGGAACGTCGGCGGCAGCCCCCTCATGAACGCCGCGTTGGGCGGGCTGAACTTCCAGGTCGAGCACCACCTCTTCCCGAGCATGGCGAGGCCGCACCTCCGTCAGGCCAGCGTGCTCGTCAAGCGGCACTGCGCCGAGCACGGCATCCCGTACACCGAGACGACGCTCTGGCAGTCCTACGGCATCGTGATCCGGTACCTGAACCGGGTCGGGCTCGCGACCGGGGGCGACGTGTTCGACTGCCCGGCCGCCACCCGGCTACGACCTCGATGAGCCCCCGTCACCGAGACCGTCGCGGCTAGTTCGTCGGGACCACGTCCCAGTGCTCGCGGATGAGGCCGTCGTCGACGCGGAACAGGTCGGCAGCGAGCAGCGGGTCGCCGGGTTTCGCGTTGACCGCCTGGGAAATGGTCCAGACGATGTCGCCGTCGGAGAGCGAGATGACGGACTGCTGCGCCGGGAACTGAGCACCGCTGCCGAACAGCTGCTTCAGCGCCGCCGTCCCGTTCGGAGCGACCGGGTTGTGCTGCAGGTACGCGGGGTCGAAGGCGCGGTCGAGGATCGACGCGTCGTGGTCACGGAACAGCGTGTCGTACGCCGACACCGCGAGGACGCGATTGCGTTCTTCCTGACGTTCCGACGGCGCGGCGGTCGGACGTGCCGGCCGGTAGAGGTCGCTGAACATGGTGTTCGTGTTCCCGCTGGCCGGTGTGCCGGTCGGAACGGGCTGCTCGAGCGACCAGCGCTCGACGATCCGGCCGTGATCGAGCCGGAACAGGTCGACGGCGGCGTCACCGCGTCGTTCGTCGCGCGGGTCAGGGGTGATCTGCCAGTGCACCGCGACGAGGTCTCCGTCGGCTGCGACGCGCTTGATCACCGCGTGAGCACCGGGGACGCGGGTCCGGTCCGCCGAGAACTGCGCGAGGAGTCCCTGTGGCCCGGCGGTGGTCCCTGCTCCGTGCGCGACCGCGCTCGGTGAGACGAACCGCGCCGCGAGCTGCCGGGAGGACGTGCTGTCGGGATCGGCGAAGGTCTGAGTGATGAGCGTCCGCACGGCACAGGCATTGCGGTGTTCGGTGGTGGTGTCCCGCCGGTCGGCGGCAGCCGTCACGGTCGGCTTCGGTGTGGTTCCGGGAGCAGCGGCTGCCGGCGTGGAGACGCCGAGTCCGGCGAGGAGGGCGGCTCCGGCGAGGACGGCCGTGCCGCGGGCGAGGCGGCTGGATGCGACGGACATGAAGGCTCCTTCAGCGATGGTCGGCGGGTGATCGCAGCATCGCAGGAAGGCCCGTCGAACGGAGGTACGCACTTTCTCGTAAGCCACTCACGTGGATGTCGGAATCGTGGGACCGCCTGCGCCGCCCGCGCAGGATCGGGACGCTCGCGAACGCTTCCGTGCGGCGTGTCCTACGCGAGTCGTGCTCACACGCGTCACGAACCGGTTCGGGATCGCAGGTGGGCTTCTGTGTCCACGCGACCCTCCAGAGCACGGCCGGCCACGGCACCGACCGGCCCCGACGGCGCGCTAGGGTCCGGGCATGACGCGTCGTGCCTTCCGGACTTCCCGCCTCGTCCTGGCTGCTGGCTCGGCCTTGTCGGTCGTTGGCGTCGTCGTCCTCGCCGCGGCCCTGACGCGGCGACCGGCGAGGTCGGTGATTCCGGTTATCGACATCGATTACGTCAACGCATTGCCATACGTGCATGCATCTGGTGTCATGGACCCATCCACCCGCTGAGAGAGGCATCACCATGGCTGACACCGAAGTCCACGCAGAGCACACCGTCACGCAACACGAGCACGGCAGCGCCTGTGGTCACGAGACGGTGACGCACGACGACCACGTCGACTACGTCCACGGCGACCACAAGCACGCCCAGCACGGCGACCACTACGACGAGCACTGATCGTCGGGCGCCGATCGGCGCCGTGTGACCGAGGGCTCCACCGGCTGGTGGGGCCCTCGGTCACATTCGTCGGCGCTAATGTGTGCGTCATGAGCACCGATGCCCTCGAATCCGCCGCGGAGCTCTTCAAAGCTCTCTCATCGGCCTCGAGGCTCCGCCTCCTCCGTCGCCTCGGGCAGGGCGAGGCCGGGGTGACCGCCCTCGTCGAGTCCTCGGGCCTGGCGCAACCGCTCGTGTCGCAGCACCTGCGCGTCCTCCGATCGGCAGGCCTCGTCGAGGTCACCCGTGTGGGTCGCGAGGCGATCTACTCCGTCAGCGACCGGCACGTCTCGCACATCGTCGACGACGCCGTCGAACACGTCGGCGAGAACTCCTAGAGCTGCGACGCGGGCCGAAGGGTTTTCTGCTGCGGCCACCTGAAGGCTCCGCTCAGGATGCCGCCGTCTCGTCCATCGCGAGTCGCAGTGCCAGTTCCATGCAGCGCAGTCGGGCCGGGGAGAAGTCGTAGGGCATGCTCCGGATGATGTCCCCGGCGCTCCTGGCGCGGGAGTCCCCTGCCGTCTCGGGGGCCGGTGCCGCGTCGGCGTCCTCGAGGGGGTGCTGCTCGTCCCAGGCGTCGAAGATCGCGTCGTCCTCGTCCGGCTGGCCGGACTCCTCGATCATGCCCAGCAGCCTGGTGTCGAAGGCATGACGTTCGGCCGCCACCTGCGCGACCCGGGGATCGTCGACGGCGACCGAGTCGTCGAGCGCCTCCTCGGCGGCGTCGACGCGGTCGGACTCGGCGCGGAGCTCGGGATGGAGGGCCAGCACGAGGAACCGGCTCGCCTGGAGGACGGCACCGAGCGGACCGAAGATGCGCTCGGTGACCAGCAGCGTGTCGAGGTCGTCCTCGCGCAGGGAGCCCTCGGGTGCGGCCTCGAGACGGGTGGAGACGATGTCGTCGAGCAGTCCCAGACGACTGCCGAGCGTTCGCATGCGCCGAACCGAGTCCCGCTTCCGGCGCAGCTCGTCCTCCTGCGCCTCGAGGGCGTCTTCCAGTCGGGCCAGAACGGCGGCGACCTCGTCCGTGCCGTCGGACACGCCGGTGTCAGCGCCGTCGGCCCCGCCCGACGCGGCCCCGGCGAACGCGTCACGGATGTCCTCGAGGGCGATCCCGGCGTCGGCCATCCGTCGGATCCACAGCAGCCGGATGATCTCGGCGTAGCCGTAGCGGCGCCTGCCGTCGGCACCCCGCTCGCGCTCGGGCAGCAGGCCGATCTGGTGGTAATGGCGGATCGCCCGGGGAGTGATGCCCACGAACGCCGCAGCGTCACCGATCAGGACCTGACGGGGCGGAACGGGGATGGAGTGCATGGCGGGCCTTTCGATGCGGGACGAGACGGGACGTGCTTCGAGCAGACCACATGACGCTGCGGCACCTGCAACCCGAGCGGTCCCGGAACGCCGACCCCGACTCGACGTCGTGAGGGTCGCTGGCCGAACGGAACGCTGCTAGCTTCCCTGCATGACCTGGCCCGTCGTCCACATCTCGCGCGCGTTCGACCACGACGTCGCCGCCGTCTCGAGCGTCGCCGGCGACCCGGAGAACCTCCCCGCGTGGGCGGGCGGTCTCAGTGCCGGCATCCGTCAGGATGAGGGGCGGTGGATCACGGACTCACCCATGGGGGTCGTCGAGGTCGCGTTCACCGGGCCGGTCGAGCTCGGCATCCTCGATCACGACGTGACCCTGCCGGACGGATCGGTCGTGAGCAACCCCTTCCGTGTCGTGGCCAACGACGAGGGCAGCGAGGCCGTCTTCACCCTCTTCCGCCGTGACGGCATGTCGGAGGCTGACTTCGCGTCCGACGCTCACCTCGTGCGTGGTGACCTCGATCGGCTGGCGACGCTGCTCGACGAACGGTTCCCTCGCGGCCGCTAGGGGATCGGATCGCGGCCGCCCGCGGAGAGGAGCCGTCCCCGCGCGCGGCGGCGTCCCGCCTCAGGCGCGCCAGCCCCGGCGCTGCGCTCGGACGGCGAACACGATGCCGACCACGGGGACGACGAGGTAGCCGACCAGGACGACGAGGTGGGTGCCGCCGAGTCCCGCCGAGGCCATCACCGTCGCGGCCGCGAGGGCGAGGAGAGCGACGCCCGCGCAGGCGAGCCAGGCGGCTGCCTTCTCCCGTCGGGTCCAGGCCCGGGCCTGGCTGACGAAGACGAGGCCGGCGAGTGCGCCGACGACCGGCACCAGGAGTGAGCCGGCGATCAGGACGACCACCGCGACGATCGAGAACGTCCGGCCGGGAGGAGGCGCGTCCTGGCTGACGAGGGGAGCCTCGGTGGCGGTCTCGGCGCGCGCTTCGGCCGCGATGAAGGCGGGATCGCCGAGCTGCTGGATGCGAGCAGCCGCGGCCTCGGCGTCGAGACCCCGGAGTTCCTCCGTGACGCCGGTGACGATGTCCCGGTGCAGTTCCGCCGGGAGCTGGCCGAGCTCGGTGTCGAGCTGGGCGAGGTAGGCCGTCGTGATTTCGGGCGTGTTGTCAGTCACGGGTGTCTTCTCCGATGAGTCGGTGGACCGAGGCGGTGAACGGGGCCCACTGGAGGCGGAAAGCGCTGAGCTGGTCGCGTCCGAGGGGAGTGAGCCGGTAGTACTTGCGGACGGGGCCCGTCGTGGACGGCTGGTCGAAGGCGGTGGCGAGACCTTGGGCCCGGAGGCGACCGAGGACGGGGTAGAGCGTGCCGATGCTGGCGACGAGGCCGGCCTCGACCAGCTGCTCGGAGAGTTGCCAGCCGTACATGGGCTCACGGTCGAGCAGTCCGAGGATGCAGTACTCGACGACGCCCTTGCGCAGTTGGGCTCCCACATCCGCTGTCATGCATCACAAGCTACCTTGTGGTGCAAGACAGGTCAAGGCATTCCGGTGTCGGACGGCCGCCGAGGGCGCGGCCCGTGACGCGTGCATGGTGGAACGCGTCCGAGGCGCGTATCAGGTCACTTCCCCGTCTCGCCCTGCTGCGGGAGTCGTTCGTCGGCGAGCATCGCGAAGACGAGGGTGTCGGTCCATTCGCCCTTGCTCCAGAAGTCCTGCCGGTGGTGCGCCTCCTGCCGCATGCCGACCCGGGCCGCGAGGCGCGCGGAAGACGTGTTGCGGGCATCCATCTGCGCGGTCACGCGGTGGACGTCGTCGCGCGCGAAGGCGAGCTGCAGCGCGGCCGCGACCGCCTCGCTCGCGTACCCCCGGCCTCCGTGCTCGGGATCGAGCGTCCACCCGATCTCGAGCGTGCGCCGTTCCTGCTCCGTGCGCCACAGCGACACCGTGCCGATCACCGAACCCTCCCGCTCGACGGCGAGAGCGAGCGCCGCCACGGGCTCGGCCAGTTCGGTCCGGCCCAGGCGCCGAGCGAGCTGTGCTCGCCCGGACTCGACCGTCCAGGGCTCCTCCAGGAGGTACCGGGCGACGTCCGGTCGTGAGTAGATCGAGACGAGTCGACCCAGATCGTCCTCTCGGTGCAGGCGGAGGGTCAACCGGGGAGTCGACGCCAGCGTGTCCGTGTCCATGACCTCGATCCTCCCGCATCACCGATCACGACTGCCCGACGGATGCTGCGGCTGCGAGCCCGGGGCGGCCTGCCGTCTACATTGGGCCAGGCCCCCACGGAAGGAACCACCATGAGCATGGAAGGCGCGGCCTGGAGCTCGCTCTACAAGATCTCGTCCGCCCGGGACGGCGGGCACGGCATCTCGCGCGAGTCCGTCCGGCGGATCATGACGTTCGCGGTGCCCTACCGGTCGAAGCTGGTGATCTTCATCGCCCTCTCCGTCGTGGGCGCCTTCCTCGCGGTCGCGACGCCCGTGCTGGCCGGCCGGGTGGTCGACGTCATCGTCGCGCAGGGCGAACTCGCGACGATCGTGCGGCTCGCCGTCCTCATCGCCGTCGTGGCGCTGGCCGACGCCGGCGTCTCGCTCGTGACCCGCTGGTTCTCGGCCCGGATCGGCGAGGGCGTGATCCTCGACCTCCGCACCGCCGTCTTCGACCACGTGCAGAAGATGCCGATCGCGTTCTTCACACGCACCCGGACGGGCGCCCTCGTGAGCCGCCTCAACAACGACGTGATCGGCGCCCAGCAGGCCTTCAGCGGTACCCTCTCGGGCGTCGTCACGAACGTCGTGGCCCTCGTCCTCACCCTGATCGTCATGCTCAGCACGTCCTGGCTCGTGACCGTCCTCGCCGTGGTCATGCTCCCGATCTTCCTCGTGCCCGCGCGGCGCATGGGCAGCCGTCTCGCGGCCCTCCGCCGCGAGGCCGCCGACCACAACTCCGCGATGAGCACGCAGATGACCGAGCGCTTCTCCGTACCCGGCGCCACCCTCGTCAAACTGTTCGGCCGTCCCGACGAAGAGGCCGAGGAGTTCCGCGTCCGCGCCGCCCGCGTCCGCGACATCGGGGTCCGCACCGCGCTGCTGCAGTTCGTCTTCGTCACCGCGCTGACGCTCGTCTCCGCCCTCGCTCTCGCGCTCGTGTACGGGCTCGGCGGTGCCCTCGCGCTCGCCGGCCAGCTCGACACCGGAGAAGTCGTCACCCTGGCGCTCCTCCTCACTCGCCTGTACGTGCCGCTGACCGGGCTCGCGAACGCGCGGGTGGAGATCATGAGCGCCGTGGTCAGCTTCGAGCGCGTCTTCGAGGTCTTGGACCTCGAACCGCTGATCCAGGAGAAGCCCGCCGCCGCCTCCGTTCCCGAGGGCCCGGTGAGCGTCGAGTTCGACGACGTCCGCTTCGCGTACCCGTCCGCCGACAAGGTGTCCCTCGCCTCCCTCGAGGAGGTCTCCACCCTGGACACCCGCGGCGGCGAGGAGGTGCTGCACGGCGTGTCCTTCCGGATCGAGCCGGGGCAGACCGTCGCGCTCGTGGGCACGTCCGGTGCCGGGAAATCCACGATCGCGCAGCTAATGTCGCGTCTGTACGACGTCGACAGCGGCGCCGTGCGCCTCGCGGGCACGGACGTCCGCGACGTGACCTTCGCCTCGATGCGCCACACCCTCGGCATGGTGACGCAGGACGGCCACCTGTTCCACGAGACCATCCTCAGCAACCTGCGCCTCGCGAGGCCGGAGGCGACCGAAGACGAGGTGTGGGACGCCGTCCGCCGTGCGCGGCTCGAGCCCCTCATCCGGTCCCTGCCGGACCAGCTCGACACGATGGTGGGAGAGCGCGGCTACCGGCTCTCGGGAGGCGAGCGTCAGCGGATGACCATCGCGCGCCTCCTGCTGGCGCAGCCCCGCGTCGTCATCCTCGACGAGGCGACCGCGGCGCTGGACTCCACGTCAGAGGCGGCCGTGCAGGCGGCGCTCAGCGAGGCGCTCGAGGGGCGGACGGCCCTGGTCATCGCGCACCGCCTGTCCACCATCCGCAGCGCGGACCAGATCCTGGTGGTGGAGGACGGCTCGATCGTCGAGCGCGGCACGCACGACGAATTGCTGGCTGCGGCCGGACGCTACGAGGAACTGCACCGCACGCAGTTTGCCGTGCAGAAGGACGTCGCGGCGGACGAGCAGGCGCCGAGCGGGCGGTAGCCCTACTCCGCGGGCGGCCCGTCGACGGGCGCGGCCCGGCGCCGCCGCAGTACAAGTGCCGTGCCGCCCGCGAGCAGGCCGGCGGCGAGCGCGCCCACCCCGGCGACCTGTCCGCCCGTGAAGGCGAGGTCACCGTCGGCGGCGGGCCGTGTCGTGGCCGAGGGGCGCGGCGTCGAGCCCACCCCCGCTCCGGCGCCGTCCGTAGGTGCGGGGGAGGGCGCCGTGCCGGGGTCGGTCGGCACCGCGGTCGGGTCGTCGGACGGCGGCCCCGGGTCGACCTCGGCCCCGGGCACCGACCAGGACCCCGCGGCGAAGGTCACCGGCACCGTCGCCGCCACGACGACCGTCGACGGGATGCCCGACTCGACGACGAGGCACTCCAGCAAGAGCGTCGCTCCGCCCTCCTCGACGCCGCCGGCCACGACCTCCTCGAACGAGATCGCCATCGGCACCTCGACCGGCTGCCCCGCGGTCACCGCGACGCTCGGAGACGTGACGACCGTCGCGCCTCCTGACGTCACCGAGAGTCGGGCGGCGTCGTCCGCGTCGGCCGGGCAGCCAGCGGCGAGCAGTGCCGAGGCGAACGACGGATCGGCGCGCGCGTCGCCCGACACGATCGCGGTGCCGGCGGCGTCGCGCAGCACGAGCGGCGCGGGTTCGGCGGGTGCCGGCGCCGGGGCGGCGACGGCGGAACCGGGTCCGGCGAGGCCCGCGACCGTGCCGGCGGCGAGGGCCGCCGCGACGAGCAGTGCCCGTCCGGAGGCGCGCGAGGGGAGTCGACGGACGGCCGGGACGGAGGCGCGCGAGGGGAGACGACGGACGGCGGGGACGGAGGAGGGCATCGGGACCTTCGGTGGGTGCGGTGGGCCCCCACGGCGGGGAGCGCGGGGCGACGCCAGGACTGTCGCGCACCCGGGGGAACGGGTCGTGAACGTCGGGTGTCGCACACGTCCCCGACCGTTGGCCTGCGGTTCAGAACCGGTGCCTACGGTCGGGACGCCCGCCCGACGAAAGTGATGCCATGTCCCTCGACCCCCGCCCCGAGCAGTCCGCCCCGACCGGTGAGGCGTCCTCCCTGCCCGAGGTGGACCGGAGCGCAGCCACCCGGTCGGGCGTCTCGCGCCGGACCTTCCTGGGGGCGTCCGTCGCCGCGACCGTCGCCGTGGGGGCGACCACCCAGGGGCTCGGGGCCGCGGCCCCTGCCCGAGCCGCGCAGGCCGCGCCGCTGCCGTCGGCGCCCGCCGTCGTCGACCCGGCCGCGCTCTCGTGGTTGGTGTTCGACCACCACGTGCACTCGGTCTACTCGCACGACGCGAAGTACCCCATGACGACGATCCTCGACCAGGCGCAACGCTTCGGGGTCGACGCGATCGCCTTCACCGAGCACAGCAACAAGGGCCACGCCAACGTCGGCGGGGTGTTCAACGCCGCCCGCGAGATCGAGACCGCCCGGGCGGCGCGCCCCGACCTGCTCGTGCTGCAGGGGCTCGAGTGGTACATCCCCGGCGCCGAGCACGCCACCGTGCTCGTCGCTCCCGGGCCCGCGACGACCCGCGTGCTGCGCCGCTTCGAGCTCGACCACGACGGCAAGCTCAACGGCTGGGAGAAGCCGCGCCCCGGCACCGACGACGCCGCCGAGTGGCTCGTGCACGCCACCGACGCGATCGCCTGGCTCAGCGCCCAGAAGAGCGCGGGCGTCGTCGACGACGTGATCGTCCTGGCGAACCACCCGAGTCGCCTCGGCATCGACTCGCCCGGTGAGCTCCGTGCCTGGCAGGACGCCGACCCCGAGGTGTTCGTCGGCATGGAGGGCGCCCCCGGCGCCCAGGCGGGCGCGATCGCCGCGAACGCCACCGAGCGCTCGCGGCGGGGAGAGTACGAGAACGCCCCCAGCGAGTTCTCGTTCCCCGGCTACCCCGCTGCGGCCTACCTGACCCACGGTGGCTTCGACTGGACGACGGCCGTCGTCGGGGGCGTGTGGGACTCGCTGCTCAGCGAGGGCCGACGCTGGTGGGTCACCTCGAACAGCGACCTCCACCTCAAGGAATCCGACTCGACGCGCGTCGGCGACTTCCCGACCGGGCCCGGCTGGGAGGCCGGCGCGACGCTCGCCAACTTCGACCGTGCCGGCCGTCGACCCGACCCGGTCACCACGGCCACGCCCCAGAACGGCGCCGACTTCTGGCCGGGCGAGTTCAGCCGCAACCACGTCGGCGCCGTCGACCGGTCGTCCGCCGCCCTGCTCGACGCGATCCGTGCCGGACGGCTCTGGGTCGACCACGGGCACCTGGTCGCCGGGCTCTCGGTGGTGCTCCGGGCCACCGGTGGTCAGGAGGCGCAGGCCACCCTGGGCGGGACCCTCACCGTCCCGCGCGGTACCGCCCTCGAGCTCGTGGTCGACGTCGTGCCCACGACGACGCCCACCTCACGGGGCACCGTCCCGCGGCTCGCCCACCTGGACGTGATCCGCGGCCGCGTCACCGGGCCCGTGGCCGACCGTGACGAGCAGCGCGCGCCCGGCACCCGGGTCGTCGAGCTGCTCGACGTCGCCGACCGCTCCGCCGCTCCGTTCCGCGTCGTGGTGCCGCTCGAGCCCGCCACCGAGGACGGTTACGTGCGCCTCCGCGGCAGCGACGGCCGGGTGCACGGCGTCGGCCCGCTCGGCGCCGAGGTCGACCCCCGCGCGCCCCAGCCGTACCCCGTCGCCCCGGCCGACCCGTGGGCCGACACCTGGCTGTACGCGAACCCGATCTTCGTCAGCGTGCGCTGAGCCGACCGAGGCTCACCCCTGGGGGTCGTCGTCGCGACCGACCCACGTCACGTCGCGGGCTGACATCGCGGGCACCACCAGGCCCGACGCGTGCGCCCGTCCGGCGTCGGCGGGTCGTCTCGCGCCTCCACGCGGGTGCCGCAGCGCAGGCACGGGCGTCCGGCGCGACCGACGACCCAGTGCGTCTCGCCGCGGCGGGTCCGTCCCGTCGTGACCTGGTAGGCGCCGGGCGTCGTGGCCGAGAAGCGCAGGGCGCGCGCGGCGACGTCGACGAGCTTCACCAGGTCGACCTCGCCGATCGGCGTGGCCGGGTGCACCCCGCGGAGGTAGCCCACCTCGTTGACCCAGAGGTTGCCGAGGCCGGCCATCGGACGTTGGTCGAGCAGGGCGGCACGGACCGTCACGCCGGGCAGTGCGGCCAGGCGACGTCGCGCCTCCTCGGGGTCCCAGTCGGGGCGCAGCGGGTCGGGGCCCAGGTGGCCGATCAGGGCGTGCTCCTCGCGGGTCGGCACCAGGTCGACGACCGGCAGGTCGACGCCCCAGAGGGTGTGCCCGTCGTCGAGCCGGGCCCGCACGCGGACCTGCCGTTGCAGTCGCGACGGCAGGACTCGGCCGGGTCGGGTGAGGGTCCACGACCCCTGCATGCGCAGGTGCGTGTGCAGGGTGGTGGCGTCGTCGAAGCGGGTCAGCAGGTGCTTGCCGTGGGTGTCGACCTCGACGATGCGCCGACCGGCGAGCGACTCGCCCGCCCGGCCGCCCGACCGCAGCTCGCCGTCGACGACGACGCGGTCGACGAGCGAGGGACGGAGGCGCGCCGCCAGCAGGTGGACGCTGTCACCCTCGGGCATGCCGCGATGCTACGCGGCGTGCCCCGGGGCGACCGCCGCGACGAACTCGATCTCGACCCGGGCGCCCTTGGGCAGGGCGGCGACCTGGTACGCGGCGCGGGCCGGCAGCACCCCGCCGTCGAACACCTCGGCGTAGGCCTCGTTCACGACGGCGAAGTCGGCGATGTCGGCCAGCAGCACCGTCGTCTTGACGACCAGGTCGATGCCCGACCCCGCGGCCTCGAGCACGGCGGCGCCGTTGCGCAACGACTGGGCCGCCTCGTCGCGGACGTCCGGCCCGGCGAACTCGCCCGTGGCCGGGTCGATCGGCAGCTGGCCCGACACGAAGACGAGGTCGCCGACGCGGACGGCCTGCGAGTACGGGCCGATCGCGGCCGGAGCCGCGTCGGTGTGCACGGCGCGGAGGGGGTTCGGGTCGAGGGTCATCGTCGTCCTCCCAGGACGGTCAGGGCCGCGTCGATCGCGGCCGGGGTGGTGGTGGCATGGACGCTGAGGCGCACGCGGTCGTCGCCGTGGACGGTCGCCGTGACGCCGGCGGCCTCGAGTCGCGCGCCGACGGCGGCGGCCTCACCAGCCGGAACGCCCGCCACGACGAGTCCTGCCCGCCGCGATCGGTCGACGGGGGAGAGCACGGGCACCCCGGCGGCCTCGAGTCGGCCGACCAGGTCGCCCGCCGTGTCGGCCACGCGGGACGCCACGACGTCGACCCCCACCGACTCGAGCTGCTCCAGCGCCGTGGCCAACGCCCCCGACGCGAACGGCGACCCGTTCGTCACCGACAGGCGCTGCGCCCCGGGCAGCGGGGCGTGCGGCACGCCGTCGTAGCGCGAGGCACCCTCGACGCCCGTCCACCCCCCGAGGACCGGACGGAGGCGCGCGAGGGCCCGCGAGGACAGCGCCACGAACCCGGTTCCCCAGCCCGCGCGCAGCCATTTCTGGCCGCCGACGACGAGGGCGTCGGCGAGGGTCCAGTCGGCGTCGAGGACGCCGAACCCCTGGATGCCGTCGACGACGAGCAGACGGTCGCCCACGGCCTCCCTCAGCCCGGCGAGGTCGGCGACGGTACCGGTGCGGAAGTCGACCGCGCTCACCGCGACGGCCACGGTGTCGGGCCCCACCGCGTCGGCCACGCGCTCGGGCGTGACGGGTGCGAGCGGCTGCCCCGGGACGGCAGGCAACGGCCGGACCGTCGTGAGCCCTGCCTCTTCCGAGCGCCACCACGCGTACAGGTTCGACGGGAACTCGGCGCTGCTGACCACGACCTCGCCCCGGGGCAGGCCGAACGCGATCTGCATCAGCCCCAGCGACGTGCTGCCGGTGAGGGCGACCCCGGTGCGGTCGAACCCGGTGAGGCGCGAGACCGCGGCGAGGGCACGCTCGTCCTCGGCGTGCAGCCCGGACGAGGGCACGCCGGCGCTCGCCGCGGAGGCGAGGCGGCCGATCGTCTCGACGACGTCCCGCGACGGCGGCCCGTAGCTGCCGAAGTTCAGGTAGCCGACCGGCTCGGCGAACGACGCGAGGTAGGCGTCGAGCGCCGAGCCGGGGGCCGTCGCCGGTCCCGAGCCCGTCGCCGTGCCCGACGTCACGCCAGCACCCGCTGCAGGAACTGCTTCGTGCGGGCCTCGCGCGGGGCGCCGAGCACCTGCTCGACCGGCCCCTGCTCGACGATGCCGCCGTCGGCCATGAAGACCACGCGGTCGGCGACCTCGCGGGCGAACTGGATCTCGTGGGTCACGACGAGCATCGTCATGCCGTCCCGGGCCAGGTCGCCCATCACCTTCAGCACCTCGCCGACCAGCTCGGGGTCGAGGGCCGAGGTCGGCTCGTCGAAGAGCAGGAACAGCGGCTTCATCGCGACGGCCCGGGCGATCGCCACGCGCTGCCGCTGCCCGCCCGAGAGCTGGCCGGGGTAGGCGTCGACCTTGTCGCCGAGGCCCACCCGCTCGAGGATCTCGACGGCCTCGCGCCGCGCCTCCTTCGCCGACCGGCGCTGCACGCGGACGGGGCCCTCGAGCACGTTGCCCATCACCGTCAGGTGCGGGAACAGGTTGAAGTGCTGGAACACCATGGCCGTGCGTGCCCGCTGAGCCGAGAGCCGACGCTCGCTGAGCTCGTGCAGCTTGCCGTCGCGCAGCTCGAAGCCCATCGGCTCGCCTCCGACCCAGACCTCGCCCGCGTCGGGTTCCTCGAGCCGGTTCAGGGTGCGGAGGAATGTCGACTTGCCGGCGCCGGACGGGCCGATGATGCAGACCACCTCGCCGCTGCGCACCGTCATCGAGACGTCGCGCAGGACCTCGTGGCTGCCGTACGACTTGCCGATGCCGATGGCCTCGAGGACGGGGGCTGCCTCGGCGGCGGGACCGGCGCCTCCTGCGTTCGTCGTGTCGGTCGTGGTCACGGGGTGCTCCTCACGAGGGGTGCGCGGCCGAGGTCGGCGGCGACTTTGCGGCGGAGGGCGCGGGCGTTCGGCGGCCCGCCGGGGCGGCGGTCCTGCCGGTCGAAGCTGCGCTCGAGGTAGAACTGGCCGACGCTCGCGACGCTGACGATGACCATGTACCAGATGGCCGCGGCGATGAGGGTCTCCATCACCTGCAGGTTGAACGAGGCGATGTTGTTCGCCGCCTTGATCAACTCGAGGTAGCCGATGACCGACGCCATCGCCGTGCCCTTGAGCATGTTGATGAAGTCGTTGCCCGTCGGCGGGATGATGATGCGCATCGCCTGGGGCAGCACGATGCGGGCCATGCGCTGCATCGGGGTCTGCCCGATGGACTGGGCGGCCTCGATCTGACCGCGGTCGACGCTCTTCAGCCCGGCGCGCACGATCTCGGCCATGTAGGCACTCTCGTTGAGGGCCAGGCCGAGGAAGGCGGCGACGAAGGTCGTCATGACGTCGTTCGTGCTGACGTCGAGGAACACCACGTCGGTGAACGGCACCCCGACGGTCAGGCGCGGGAAGATCAGCGCCAGGTTGTACCAGAGCAGGATCTGCAGCAGCACGGGCAGGCCGCGGAACAGCCAGGTGTACCCGGCCGCGAAGGCCTGCGCGACCGGGTTCTTCGAGATGCGCATCAGGGCGATGACGACGCCGATCACCACCGCGCTCACCTGCGCGACCACGGCGAGCACGATCGTGCCGACGAGGCCCTGCAGGATGATCGGCGACACCAGGTAGTACGGGATGTCGCGGTACGAGATGTCGCCCTGCGACGCCCCGTAGACGAGGGCGACGAGCAACACCACGATGACGACGGCGCTGACCCAGCGGCCCCAGTGCTTCAGGCGCACCTGGGGCAGCAGCTCGCGAGCACCCGAGGAGGCGCGGGTCGTGTCGCCCGGGTCGGTTCCCGTCGGTCGTGCGGTCGCCACCTACTTGCCGCCGTTGACGGTGGCCTCGGTGACGCTGCCCGAGGTGATGCCCCAGGCGTCGAGCACCTCGCCGTAGGTGCCGTCGTCGATCAGCGAGTCGAGGGCCGCGGCGATGGCGTCACGCAGAGCTGCGTCGTCCTTGTTGACGCCGATGCCGTAGGGGGCGCCGTCGATGACGTCGCCGGGGACGACCTCGAAGGCCTGGCCGTCCTGGGCGGTCTTCGAGATGTAGACCGCGCTGGGCAGGTCGTTGACGATGGCGTCGATGCGGCCGGTGCGCAGCTGCGTCTGGTTCTGGCTGTCGCTGTCGGTCACCGTGATGTCGAGCGCCTCGTCGCCGTCGGACTCGCACTGCGTGCTGGTCGCCTCGGCGAACTCCTGCTGGCTGGTGCCGGTGACGACGGCGATCGACTTGCCGCAGAGCGCGTCGGGGCCGGTGATGTCGTCGGGGTTGCCCTTCTGCACCATCAGCGTGATGCCCGAGGTCAGGTAGTCGACGAAGTCGATCGCCTGCTGGCGCTCGGCCGTGTCGTTCATCGCGGCGATCGTCACGTCGACGCGGCCGGACTGCAGGCTGGTGATGAGCGAGCCGAAGTCCTGGTTCTGGTATTCGACGTCGAGGCCGAGCTTCTTGCCGACCGCGGTGATGAGGTCGTGGTCCGAGCCGATGACGGTCGAGCCGTCGGCCGCGTAGAAGTTGTTCGGCGCGGACTGGACGTTCGAGCCGACGACGAGCGTGCCCTTGTCCTTGATGTCCGCGGGCACCTGGGCGGCGAGGGCGTCGTCGACCTGGACGGCGTCGAGCAGTGCGCTCGTGTCGGGGATGGTCGAGGACGACGACGACGAGGCGTCGCCGGACGCGTCGCCGGGCTGAGGCGCGCTCGGGCCGCTGCACGCCGTCAGGCCCAGGGCCAGGACGGCGCCCGTGGCGACGGTGCCCCAGAGGGCGGAGCGGGAGCGGGTTCGGGTCATGGTCGAGCCTTTCGTGAGCATCGTCGGTCATCGCAAGCTAGCCGAGTGATCGGCCGGGTGAGAAGAAATTATCACAGTGCGACGATTTCGTTACATGCCGGTAACCTGGACCCATGTCGAGAGCCAGCAGCGCCACCGTGGTCGACGCCAGCCGCGTCCTGCGGGCCGAGTTCGAGCCCTATCTGCCGCTCATGGACTTCTTCGCCGAGTTGCTCGGGCCTCGGACCGAGGTCGTGCTGCACGACACGAGCGACCTGAGTCGGTCGATCGTCGCCCTGACGAACGGCCACGTGAGCGGTCGCAGCGTCGGCGGGCCGGCGACCGACCTCGTGCTCAAGGTGTTGCAGAACCACGAGCACGACGACCGCGACTACCTGGCGAACTACCTGGCCGAGTCCCGCACCGGCGGCACGTTCCGCTCGTCGACCTTCTTCATCCGCGACGCCGGCGGCGACGTCGTCGGCATGTTGTGCCTCAACATCGACGACGAGCCGTTGACCCGGGCCCGCGACCTGCTCGCGGCCATCACGGCGACGACCGGGTTGGTCAAGGGGGCGACCCTGGGCTCCGGCTCCGAGGCGGGCCCTGCCTCGACGTCGTCGTCGGGGCCGGTCGCCGAGCGACTGAGCATGAACGTCGACGAGCTCGCCCTCGACGGTGTCGCACGCATCGTCGCCGCCCAGGGTGTCGAGCCGCACCGCATGACGCCCGACGAGAAGGTCGCGGCGGTGCGTGAGATCGAACGGGCGGGGGTGTTCCTTCTCAAGGGGGCGGTGGCCCAGGTGGCCGAGGCGTTGCACGTGTCCGAGCCGACGGTGTACCGGTACGTGCGACAGGTCCGGCAGGGCGGCTGACGGGCGCTGCGCCGGCCTCGGCGTCGGTCACGTGGAAGTCGCACCACCGACTGGACGTCGCACCGCGGAAATGGACGGTGCGATGCTCAGTTCACGGTGCGACACGGGCGATGATCGCGCCGTGGGGCCTCGGCCCGGACGGTGGACCCGTTCGCGTGTGGGTCTCGAGCACGTCGAACCCGGAGGCGCGCAGCTCGTCCGCGAGGAGGTCGGGTGCCCAGCGCCACGCGGTCGCGATCGCGTGGTCGAACGGTTCGACGGTCGACCCGGTGAAGAACCCGACGAGCAACCCGCCGCCCGGTCGGAGGACGCGCGCGAACTCGCGGAGGGGGCGCCGGATGCTGCTCGGGTCGTGGTGGATCAGCGAGTACCAGGCGAGGACTCCCGAGAACGCGTCGGGCTCGTAGGGCAGGGCGTCGACGCCGCCGAGGTCGAACGAGACGCCCGGCTGGGCGCGGCGCGCGTGCTCGACGAAGGCCGGGACCTGGTCGAGTCCGCGCACGTCGACGCCCCGCGCGGCGAGGTGCCCCGACCAGTGGCCCGGCCCGCACCCCGCGTCGAGCACGGGGCCCGCGACCGCGACCGCCCACGACGTGACCAGGTGCTCGTCGGCCGGGTGCACCGACGACATCGAGCCGAGGTGGTCGACGTACTCGCGGGCCCGCGCGGCGTAGCGTGCCCCGGCCTCCCGTGTCATGCCCCGCATCCTAGGAGGCATGCCGCGCAGTCGGGACTCGCAGTCGAACCACCTATGGGTCGTCGAACCATCGTGTTCCGTGGTTCGACGACACATCGGTGGTGCGACCCCGACCCCGACCCCGACTCCGACCCCGACCCCGACCCCGACCTCGAGGAGGCGCGGCGCGGGTCAGGACGCGGATTCGCGGGCGGCCGCGTCGAGCGCCGCGGCGATGCTGTCGAGCTGGGGGAGGGCCTCGGCGATCGTCTCGTCCGTGCCCGTGGTCGAGAGGACGTACTGGTACGCCTCGCGCAGGGTGGTCGTGGTGTCCTCGCCCTGCGCGGTCAGGTGCAGGAAGAGGCTGCGGCGGTCGCCCGGGTGCCGGCTGCGCGTGACGTGCCCCGATTTCTCGAGCCGGTCGACCACGGCTGTCGTCGCCCCCGTGCTGAGCAGCAGCTCCTGGGCGAGCGCGCCCGGGGTGAGCCCCGGGGCGTCGGCGACGGCGAGCAGCGCGGCCAGTTCGGTGTGGCCCATGCCGACGACCTTCGCGGCGTGGAGTCGGTAGCGGCGGTGTGCCTCGTCCAGGGTCTGCAAGGTCGCGGCGAGACGCCGGACGGACTCCGGGTGGTTCTCCGGAGTGGCGGGAAGGTCGGGGCTCACGACAGCAGGGTACCGAGCATCGCCCCCGGACTCGGCGAGGCAGCGCAGAACGGATGACCCAGTTCGGGGCGCGGCGCCCCCCGACCACGGATCGTCGACGTGTCACGACGTGCCGCTCACCTCGGGACGTGAGCGCCACGTCGAGGCACCTCGGCCCACGCAGGAGGCGCGGTGCCGGTCTCGAGGACCGGCAC
>NZ_MJGS01000020.1:0-31132 GCF_001864945.1 Frigoribacterium sp. MCBA15_019
TCTCAAGGACCAAACGCACCTGGGACCCAGTCTTAGAAGACCTTCGCCCTGGGCAGTTCTGTTACCTGATTGCACTGACTGACGATGCCGAATCCGTGCCGAAGTCCCTTGCGGAACGAGCCGTAACTCTACATCACCTTGTTCAGTGTTCGCAACTCACTTGGTCCGAGGCTGTGAAGCATCTCGAGGACTTGGAAGTTGATCCCGCTTGAGGGTTGGAGGAGCTCCGCTCCGCCGCACCTTTGGGGTGACAAGAAGCAACTGTAGCCATGTCCTGGCGATTCTGGCCAACCCTCCATGCATCCCGGGCGTGTCGCGCTACGCATCGCGGAGGTACGGGCCCTTCAGCCCAAGGGCAGCACGAGCACAGCGCCGAGAGACACCGAGGCGATGGTGATCCACGACATCAGGCCCACGAGGACGGCGCGACCACCGGTGCGGACGAGGCGCTCGAGTCGGATCCCCGACCCCAGGCCGACGAGCGCGAGCCCGAGCAGGACCGACTGGACCGTTCCCGCGGTCGTGAGCAGCGCCTCCGGAACCGGGACCACCGTGCGGATGACGACCGCCACGGCGAATCCGACGACGAACAAGGGCACGATCGGCGGTCGGGCGCCGGCGCCGGCGCCGGCGTCCTGCCGACGGACGATCGTCGAGGTGATCGCCACGATCGGGGCGAGCATCAACACCCGCGTGAGCTTGACGATCACCGCGATCGCGAGGGCGGCGGCTCCGGCGGTCTGCGCCGTGGCGACGACCTGCCCCACGTCGTGCACGCTCGCTCCCACCCAGGCTCCGAACTCGAGGTGAGTCAGACCGACCCACCCACCCACCAGGGGCAGGACGGCGATCGCGAGGGTGCCGAACAGCGTGACCAGGGCGACGGGGGTCGCCGCGTCCTTGCCGCGATCCCGGGTCACGGCACTCATCCCACCGATGGCCGACGCCCCGCAGATCGAGAATCCGGCCGCCAGCAGAAGGGGCTGGTCACCGGGAAGACGGGCCCACCGGCCGAGCAGGTAGGTGACGCCGAAGGTGAGCACGAGGATCGCGACCACCACGACGACCGTCACCCACCCGAGGCCGGCGACGTCGACCAGGCTGAGCTGGAGGCCGAGCAACACGACGCCGATGCGCAACAACCGCTTGGAGGCGAGCGTGAGTCCGGGCTTGCAGACGCCGTCGAGCACCGGTCGGAGGGGCCGGACCTGAGCGACGGCGATGCCGAGCATGACGCACCACGTCAGGACGGGCACCGCCGGCAGCACGAGGTGCAGGCCCCAAGCCAGCCCGTAGGCGGCCCCGGCGACGACGAGCCCCGGCACCGGACGCGCACGGAAGGGCGCGTCGACGGCGGCGGGGCTCACCGGACGGGCCTAGACCCGGTTCTTGGCGGGGTTGATCAGCGAGCCGAGGCCCGAGATCGCGACCTCGACGGTCTGGCCCGACGTGAACGGACCGATGCCCGCAGGCGTTCCGGTCAGGATGACGTCGCCGGGCAGCAGGGTGAACACGTCGGTGACGTACTCGATGAGCTCGGGGATCTTGTGGATCATCTGCATCGTCGACTCGCGCTGCATGACCTCGCCGTCGACCCGGGTCTCGATGGTGGCGTCCGCCCAGTCGAACTCGTTCTCGATGTAGGGCCCGAGCGGCAGGAAGGTGTCGTAGCCCTTGGCGCGGGTCCACTGGCCGTCGGCGTTCTGCACGTCGCGGGCCGTGACATCGTTGGCCACGGTGTAGCCGAAGACGACGTCTTGGTAGTCCTCGGCCTTGACGCGCTTGGCGATCGAGCCGATGACGATGGCGAGCTCACCCTCGAAGTCGACCCGGCCGACGTCGGGCGGCAGCTGGATCGAGTCGCCGAAGCCGATGACCGTCGTGTTGGGCTTGAGGAACAGGACGGGCGCCTCGGGCGCGGACTGGCCGAGCTCGTCGGCGTGGTCCTGGTAGTTCAGGCCGACCCCCACGATCTTGGAGCGCGGGATCACCGGCGCGAGCAACTTGGCCTGACGCAGGGACACCCGCTCACCGGTCGTCTCGTACCCGCTGTACATCGGGTCGCCGGCGAGGACGATGAGCTCGCGCTCGTCGACGATGCCGTAGCGGGGGTCTTCTCCGGGCGTGGCGAAACGGGCGATCTTCACGCGTCGAGCCTAGTCATCCAGCCGTGGACGTCGGGACGGCGGCCGTACTGGATGTCGGTCAGCTCGTCGCGCAGCGACATGGTCAGTTCGCCGCCGGACGCGGCGGGCGACCCGATGTGGATGCCCTCGCCCTTGAGCTCGGCGATGGGGACGACGACCGCGGCCGTACCGCAGGCGAAGACCTCGACGATGTCGCCCGACTCGACGCCGTCACGCCATTCGTCGATGGTCACGCGACGTCGTTCGACGCGGTGCCCCCGGGCCTCGGCCAACTCGAGGATCGAGTCGCGCGTGATGCCCTCGAGGATCGAGTCGCTGTCGGGCGTCACGAGGGTGCCGTCCTTCTTGACGAGCACCACGTTCATGCCGCCGAGCTCTTCGACGTAGTTGCTCTCGGACGAGTCGAGGAACAGCACCTGCTGGCAGCCGTTCTCGTAGGCCTCCTGCTGCGGCAGCAGTGACGACGCGTAGTTGCCGCCGGTCTTGGCCGCACCCGTGCCGCCCTTGCCGGCGCGGGCGTAGTTCGTGGTCAGCCAGATCGAGACGGGAGAGACGCCGCCGCTGAAGTAGGCGCCGGCCGGGCTCGCGATGACGTGGTACGACACCTCGTGCGCGGCCCGGACCCCCAGGAACGCCTCGGTGGCGATCATGAACGGTCGCAGGTAGAGGCTCGTCTCGGGGGCCGACGGCACCCACCCCAGGTCGGCCCGCACGAGCTGGCGGACGGACTCGACGAAGTCGTCCGTGCTGAGCTCGGGCAGGGCCAGCCGGCGGGCCGAGCGCTGCAGGCGACGACCGTTGGCGTCCGGGCGGAACGACCAGACCGAGCCGTCGGCGTGCCGGTAGGCCTTCATGCCCTCGAAGATCTCTTGCGCGTAGTGCAGCACCGACGCCGACGGATCGAGCTGGAGAGGGCCGTACGGGTGCACGGACGCCGCGTGCCAGCCGTCGGCGAGGGTCCACTCGATGGTCACCATGTGGTCGGTGAAGTGCTTGCCGAAGCCGGGGTCGCTGAGGATCGTCTCGCGTTCGGCGTCGTCGCGAGCCGTCTCGGACGGAGTCAGCTCGAACTGCAGCGGGAAGTCGGCCGAGTCGTCGGTCGGGGCGGAGACGTTGTCGGTGGTGGTCATGATGCCCTTCAGGCGGAGGCAGACGGGGACAGGGTGCGCACGCGGTCGGCGATCGCCGTGCCGATCTCGGCGGTGCGGCGGGCAGGGACGGACACGTCGCGCGAGGCGCGGTCGGCGATGTCGGCGTCGACCGCGCGGGTGACCCGGGCGGCCGCGTCGGACAGGCCGAGGTGGTCGAGCAGGAGCGCGACGGAGAGGATCGCCGCCGTCGGGTCGGCCTTCTGCTGACCCGCGATGTCGGGAGCCGAACCGTGCACGGGCTCGAACATGCTCGGGAAGGCGCCGTCCGGGTTGAGGTTGCCCGAGGCCGCGAGCCCGATTCCGCCGCTGATCGCGCCGGCGAGGTCGGTGAGGATGTCGCCGAACAGGTTGTCGGTGACGATGACGTCGAAGCGGGACGGGTCGACCACGAGGTGGATGGTGGCCGCGTCGACGTGCTGGTAGTCGACCGCGACGTCGGGGTACTCGGCGGCGACCGCGTCGACGGTGCGCTGCCAGAGGCTGCCCGAGAAGACGAGCACGTTCGTCTTGTGCACCAGGGTCAGGCGACCACGGCGGCTGCGGGCCTTCTCGAAGGCGAAGCGCACCACGCGCTCGACGCCGTAGGCCGTGTTGACGCTGACCTCGTTCGCGATCTCGTGCGGCGTGCCCTGCCGCAGCGTGCCTCCGTTGCCGACGTAGGGGCCCTCGGTGCCCTCGCGGACGACGACGAAGTCGACCTCACCGGGCGCCGAGAGTGGCGAGGCGACACCGGGGTACACCTTGGTCGGCCGGAGGTTGACGTAGTGGTCGAGGGCGAAGCGCAGCTTCAGCAGCAGGCCGCGCTCGATGATGCCCCCGGCCAGCCGGGGGTCGCGGGGGTCGCCGCCCACCGCGCCGAGCAGGATCGCGTCGTGCGAGGCGACGGCGGACAGGTCGTCGTCGGTGAGGATGTCGCCCGTCTCGAGGTAGCGCCCCGCGCCCAGCGAGAACGTCGTGACCTCGAACGTCGCGTCGTCGCCCGCCGCGACCTCGAGCACCTTGAGCGCCTCGGCGACGACCTCGGGGCCGATGCCGTCTCCGGGGATGGCGGCGAGTCTGACGGTGCGGGGCATGGTTCTCCTGGCGTCTCGGGGGGCTCGCCACACTTTACCCGTGGGCAGGAGGGCCGCGCGGGCCGGGCGACCGGGTCGGTCCACCCGTGCCGGGGTGGCCCGGCACGGCCCGGGCCTCAGTCGGCCGAGGAGGCGCGGCGCAGGGTCGTGAGGGCGACCACCACCGCGGCGACCATCACCAGTGCTCCGACCCCGGCCGTGACGACGAGACCCTGGTCGAAGGCGTCGGTGGCGGCGTGCAGCAGGGGCCCCGCGAGCGAGTCGGGCAGCCCGTCGGAGACCGCCACCGCGCCTCCCAGGGTCTCGCGAGCGGCCTCGCCGGCCTCGGCGGGGACGTCGGCGGGGACGACGAGCGCACCCCGGTAGATGGCCGTGAGCATGCTGCCGAGCACGGCGGTGCCGAGCACGGCGCCGACCTCGTACGCGGTCTCGGACACCGCCGAGGCGGCCCCAGCCCGGTTCGCGGGCACGGCCGCGATGATCAGGTCGTTCGAGATCGTCTCGGCGGCACCGACGCCCAGGCCCACGAAGGCGAAGGCCACGACGAACACGACCACCGGGGCCCCGGCACCGGTGGCGAAGACCGCCGCGTAGGCGAGAGCGGCGGAGGCGAGGCCGATCGCGACGATGGTGCGCGGGCGCAGCCACCGGACGACCCGTACGACACCGAGGCCGGCCAGGATCATCACCACGAGACCGGGCACCAGCGTCATCGCCGCCTGCAGCGGTCGCAGCCCGGCGACGAGCTGCAGATGTTGGGTCGTGAAGAACAGGAAGGCCACGAGCGCCACGACGGCGAGCAGGTTGACCATGACGGAGCCGGCGAACACCGGGTTCGTGAAGAGCCGCACGTCGAGCAGCGGCCTCGGTCGACTGAGCTGGCGCCGGACGAAGAGCCAGCCCGAGCCCACGCCGACCACGGCCAGGGCGGCGACGGGCCAGACGAAGCCGTCGGTCGCGAGCAGCTTGATCGCCGCGACGACCGGGGCCATCGCCGCGAGGGACAACAGCACCGAGAACGGGTCGGCGGGCCCCGGGGCGGGGTCGCGGCTCTCCGTGAGCAGCAGGGGGCCCGCGATCAGCAGGGGGACGAGCACGGGCACGGCGACGAGGAACACCGAGCCCCAGGCGAAGTGCTCGAGCAGCACACCGCCGACGATCGGCCCCAGGGCCGACCCGGCGGCGAAGCCCGAGGCCCAGACGGCGATGGCGAGCCGACGCTGCTCGCGGTCGAGGAACGTGCTGCGCAGCAGCGAGAGGGTCGCCGGCATGATCATCGCGCCGAAGAAGCCCAGAACGGCCCGGGCCGTGATCAGCTGCTCGGCACTCGTCGAGAACGCCGCGAGCACCGAGACCACGGCGAACCCGCTCGCCCCGATGAACAGCAGCTTGCGCCGGCCGAACCGGTCGCCCATCGAGCCCATGGCCACGAGCAGGCCGGCGAGGACGAGCGAATAGACGTCGACGATCCAGAGCTGGCCCGCGGCGCTCGGCTGCAGTGCGGTCGAGATCTCGGGCAGCGCGAAGCTCAGCACCGTGTTGTCGACCGAGACGAGCAGCACGGGCAGCATGAGCACGACCAGCGCGGCCCACTGTCGTCGCCCGGCACGGAGCGGAACGCCGGTCGGGGTCGTGGTGGTCACGGTGGCGGGGCGGGTCATGGTGCTCTCTCGCGGTCGGTGGGGCGGTGGGTGGACGGCCTGTGCTGTGGGGCAGGCACCGCCCGTCGGCGATCCGACGAGGGCAGGAGGCGCGGGCCCTGACCGTCCGGACGGTACAGTTACACCGTCCAGACGGTACAGTAACAGAATGAGTCCTCGACCGTCAGCCCGGGAATCGATGCTCGACACGTTCGAGACGCTCGTCGTCGACGACGGCGAACGCGCCGCGACCTTCGACGCCGTCGCCGCTGCCGCCGGCGTCTCGAAGGGCGGACTGCTCTACCACTTCCCCACCCGCGAGGCGCTGGTCGACGGCCTCGTCGACCGGCTCACCGCACTGCTCGACGACGACGTCGCCGCGATGACCAGTGCGCCCGAGGGCGTCGTGGACTACTTCGTCCGCACGTCGTCGCCCGCTGCCATCCCCGCCGACGACCCGCTCGACCGCTGCATCACCGCCGTCTCGAACCTGGCGTCCAGCGGGCGCCACCCCCGCGCCCTCGAGGCCCTGACCGCCATGCAGTCGCGCTGGCACCAGGTCGTCCTCGACGCCGTCGGCGACCCCGCGGTCGCCCGGGTCGTGTCACTCGTGTCGGACGGGCTCTACTTCACGCCTCGGCCGTTCTCGCCGGTGGACTCGGGCGGTGACCCGCGCCACGACACGTCGATCGACGACGTCATCGCCGTGCTGCAGCGGCTCGTGCCGCGCAGCTGACCCGCGCCTCCTGCGGTCCCGGCCGGCCGGACCCCGGGAAACCGCCGAGACCCCTGCGCGCGCGGAGGGGTCTCGGCGACTTCTCGGGGTCTCGGCGATCAGACGGCGACGATGCAGGCGGGGCTGCCGAGCGTGAACAGGTCGACGGGGGCGCCGGGCAGACCGGTCGTCTCGTCGAGCGGCAGCACCGAGACCGTGTCGGAGCCCTGGTTGGCGCAGTAGAGCAGACCGTCGGCGATGGCGAAGTGCCGTGGCCAGTCGCCGCCGCAGGGAACCTGCCCGACCAGGCGGAGCCGTGAGGGCTCGCCGCGGTCGGAGCCGCCCTCGGCGTCGACCGAGGTCTCGAGCACGCTGATCGTGTCGCGGCCGCGCGTGGCGACGTAGACCCGCGAGCCGTGCACGGCCAGGTGCGACGGGAGGTCGCCCCGCTCGTTCGGCTCGCCCTCGACGACCGCCACCGAGTACGGGATGACGAGTTCGTCACCCTGGCGGCGGACGACGTACAGACGGGCGTCGAGCTCGCCCACGACGAGCAGGTCGTCCCCGAGCCAGGCGAGGTGTCGCGGACCCGAACCGGGAGGCATGGGGTGGACGGCGACGATCGACGGCTCGAGCGTGACGACGTCGACGGCGACCTCGATCAGCCGGTCGGTGCCGAGGTCGCTGACCAGGTGCGTGCCCCACGGCGTGGCGACGATCTGGTGGGCGTGCGGCCCGCCCTGGCGATCGGCGACCGGGCCGGAACCCGACGGGAGCGCGACGGTCGCCGTCACGCGCGCGGGGTCGGTGGCCTCGGAGCTCAGCACCCCGAAGGTGCCGCCGACGTAGTTCGCGACGAGCAGGGCGTTGGAGGCCGGGTCGTGCGCGATGTGGCAGGGCGAGGCACCGCCGGACGCGGCGACGCCGGCCTCGACCAGGCGGCCCGCCGCGATCGTGTACGACAGCACGCGGCCCTCGTTCGTCTCGGCGACGGCGTGCAACGCCCCCTCGGTGACGACCAGGAACGACGGGTCGTCGGCCTCGACGACCTGCCCGGCCTGCCAGCGGCCGTCGGCCCGCGACCGCTCGAGGACGGTGATGCCGACGCCGTGGCCACCGCTGACCGCGGTGTACGAACCGACGTAGAGACGCTGCGGGGCGGACGGGTCGGGGTCGCTCACGCGCGGCCCGCCGTCGGGTCGTCGCCCGCGGCGATGCGCTCGTGGTGGTGGATCACCTCGGCGACGATGAAGTTCAGGAAGGACTCGGCGAAGGCCGGGTCGAGGCGGGCCTCTTCGGCCAGGCGGCGCAGGCGCTGGATCTGCACGCGCTCACGCTCGGGGTCGCTCGCCGGCATGCCCGCCGCCGCCTTGAGCAGGCCGACGGACTGCGTGTACTTGAACCGCTCGGCGAGCATGTGGACGAGGGCGGCGTCGATGTTGTCGATGCTCTGGCGGATGCCCGCGAGCTCGTCGATCGCGCCCTGGTCGGCTGAGCTGAGGGGGCTGTCCGCCCCGAGAGGACTGTCGAGTGCCATGCACCGACCCTATCGGCGCGCCCGGCGACGGGACCAGCGACGGACCGCCACGGACGAAGGAGGCGCGTCCCGCTCTCGCAGGACGCGCCTCCTTCACGGCCGGGTCGGCCCGGGCCGGGTCAGTCGACCAACGTGAGGGTGACCTCGACGTTGCCGCGCGTGGCGTTCGAGTACGGGCACACGTGGTGGGCCGCGTCAGCGAGCTCTTGACGACGCTCGGGCTCGACGTTCGGCGTGTAGATGTCGAGCTCGACGGCGAGGCCGAACCCGCCCTCGCCGTTGCCGCCGATGCCGACGCTCGCCGAAACCTCGGCGCCCTTCGTGTCGACGCCGAGCTTCTTGCCGGCACCGTGCATGGCGCTGAGGAAGCAGGCGGCGAAGCCCGCGGCGAACAGCTGCTCGGGATTGGTGCCCTCGCCGGAGCCACCGAGTTCTTTGGGGGGACGCGTGTCGAAGTCGAGTCGGTCGTCTTCGCTGCGGACGTGGCCGTCGCGACCCCCGCCGGTGGCGTGGGCGATGGCGGTGTAGGCGATGTCGAGTGTCATGAGGAGAAGACCATACCTAGATTCTGGGAGTTGGCTCGGTGGTGGGTGAGTGTGGTAGCGCGGCTCAGCCGAGCAGGTCGTGACGCTGGACGATGGCGTCGCGGCCCGGGCCGACGCCGATCGCCGAGATGCGGGCGCCGCTCATCGCCTCGACGGCGAGCACGTAGTCCTGCGCGGCCTTCGGCAGGTCGTCGAAGCTGCGGGCACCGGTGATGTCTTCGGTCCAGCCGGGGAACTCTTCGTAGATCGGCGTCGCGTGGTGGAAGTCGCTCTGCGAGACGGGGACCTCGTCGTGGCGGACGCCGTCGACGTCGTAGGCGACGCACACCGGGATCGTCTCGAGGCCGGTGAGCACGTCGAGCTTCGTCAACACGAAGTCGGTGACGCCGTTGATGCGCGCGGTGTAGCGGGCAATCGGGGCGTCGTACCAGCCGCAGCGGCGCGGGCGGCCGGTGGTCGTGCCGAACTCGAAGCCGTTGGCCCGCAGGAACTCGCCCGAGGCATCGAAGAGCTCGGTCGGGAACGGGCCGGCTCCGACGCGCGTCGTGTACGCCTTGACGATGCCGATGACGCGTTCGATGCGGCCGGGCCCGATTCCCGAGCCGGTCGAGGCGCCGCCCGCGGTCGCGGACGAGGACGTGACGAACGGATAGGTGCCGTGGTCGACGTCGAGCATCGTCGCCTGGCCCGCCTCGAAGAGGACGGTCTTGCCGGCCTCGAGCGCCTGGTGGATCTCGAGCGCCGTGTCGGCGACCATCGGCTTGAGCCGCTCGGCGTACGAGAGCAGCGACTCGACGACCTCGTCGACCTCGATCGCACGCCGGTTGTAGATCTTGACGAGCAGGTGGTTCTTCTGGTCGAGGGCCGCCTCGACCTTCTGCCGCAGGATGCCCTCGTCGAAGATGTCCTGCACGCGGATGCCGACGCGGTTGATCTTGTCGGCGTAGGTCGGGCCGATGCCGCGACCGGTGGTGCCGATTTGGCGCTTGCCGAGGAAGCGCTCTGTCACCTTGTCGAGGGTGCGGTGGTAGTGCGTGATGACGTGCGCGTTCGCGCTGACCCGCAGCCGGGAGACGTCGATGCCCCGCGCGATGAGCGCGTCGAGCTCGTCGAAGAGCACCTCGATGTCGACGACGACGCCGTTGCCGATGACGGGCGTGACGCCCGGCGAGAGGATGCCCGAGGGCAGCAGGTGCAGCGCGTACTTCTGGTCGCCGATCACCACGGTGTGGCCGGCGTTGTTGCCGCCGTTGAACTTGACGACGTAGTCGATGCGGCTCGACAACAGGTCGGTGGCCTTGCCCTTGCCCTCGTCGCCCCACTGGGCTCCGATGATCACCACTGCTGGCATGGGTTTCTCCTCATGTCGGGGAACGCACCGGGTGAGGTGCACTTGAGTCTACCGACAGGCTCGTCCGGGCCGCCCGGAGGCGACCGGACCCGCCGAGGAGGCGCGGCGCGCGACCCGAGAGCCACCCCCGGTGGCCATTTGTGGTCACGTACGACAAACTGTGCCCATGAGTCTCGTCGCCGGGGTCGACTCATCGACCCAGAGTTGCAAAGTCGTCGTCCGTGATCTCTCGACGGGCGAACTCGTCCGGCAGGGGTCGGCCGGACACCCCGAGGGCACCGAGGTGCCTCCGTCCGCCTGGTGGGAGGCGCTGCTCGCGGCGATCGCGGACGCCGGCGGCCTCGACGACGTCGCCGCGCTCTCGGTCGCCGGTCAGCAGCACGGCCTCGTCGCCCTCGACGCCGGCGGGCGCGTCGTGCGCGACGCCCTGCTCTGGAACGACACCCGCAGCGCCCCGGCAGCCCGCGACCTGATCGACGAACTCGGGGCCGAGCAGTGGGCCCGACGCACGGGCTCCGTCCCCGTCGCGTCCTTCACCGCGACCAAGCTGCGCTGGCTGCGCGACGCCGAGCCCGAGAACGCGGCGCGAGTGGCCGCGGTGGCCTTGCCGCACGACTGGCTCACCTGGCGCCTCCTCGGTCACGGCCCTGCCGACGAGAGCCCGCTCGGGCCCGACCTCGACGCCCTGGTCACCGACCGCTCGGACGCCAGCGGCACCTCGTACTGGAGCCCCGCCGGCGAGGCGTACGACCTCGACCTGTTCGAGCACGCCTTCGGTCGCGGGGCACGCGAGGCCACCGGCTCCCCCGCGGGCGACGACGAACGCATCGTGTTGCCGCGGGTGCTGCACGCCGACCAGGCGGCCGGGACGACGATCACGGACGGCCCGGTGCCCGCCGGCATCGTGGTCGGTGCCGGCGCGGGCGACAACGCCGGCGCAGCCCTCGGCCTCGACGCCACGGTCGGCGACCTCGTCATCAGCATCGGCACCAGCGGCACGGCCTTCGCCGTCACCGACCGGCCCGTGACCGACCCCAGCGGCACGGTGGCCGGCTTCGCCGACGCCGCGGGCGGCTACCTGCCGCTGATCGCCACGCTGAACGCGGCCCGGGTGCTGTCGTCGATCGGCGGGCTGCTCGGCGTCGACCACGACGAACTGGCCCGCTTGGCCCTCGCGGCCGAGCCGGGCGCCGGTGGCGTCACGCTCGTGCCCTACTTCGAGGGCGAACGCACCCCCGACCTGCCCGACGCCACGGCCACGCTCTCGGGCCTGACCCTGGCGAGCTCGACCCGCGAGAACCTGGCCCGCGCCGCCGTCGAGGGCATGCTGTCGGCGCTGTCCGACGGTGCCGCCGCGGTCCGTCGACAGGGTGTCGAGGCGACGCGGGTCCTGCTCATCGGCGGGGCGGCCCTGAACCCGGCCGTACAGGACGTCGCGCGGCAGGTGTTCGACCTGCCCGTGGTCGTGCCCGAGCCGGGCGAGTACGTCGCCGACGGTGCGGCACGGCAGGCGGGCTGGGCCCTGTCGGGGACGCGACCGTCCTGGGCTCCGGCGACCAGCGCCTCCTTCGAGGCCGACCTGCGACCCGCCGTCGGCGAGCGCTACCGGGCCGCGCAGCGGCTGGGGTCGCTGCCGCGGCCGTGACGCCGGTGCTCGCGGCTCACGGCTCGCGGCGCGGGGCGCGGGGCGCGGACGACAGGGGAGGCGCGGGTGACGCCACCTAGGATCGGACCATGCCCAGCGACCCGGCCAGCACGCGCACGACCATGGCCGAGGACTACCTCAAGGTCATCTGGAAGGCCGAGGAGTGGGCCGAGGCCGGCAGCGACTCCGGCATCTCGACCAACGAGATCGCCGCCACGCTCGGCGTCAGCGCCTCGACCGTCTCGGGCAACCTGCGCAAGCTCGACCGCGACGGCTACCTCGACTACGAGCCCTACCGGCGCATCGCGCTGAGCGACCAGGGCCGGGCGATCGCCGTGTCGATGGTGCGTCGCCACCGCCTGATCGAGACGTACCTGGTCGAACGCCTGGGCTACGGCTGGGACGAGGTGCACGACGAGGCCGAGGTGCTCGAACACGCGGTCAGCGATCGATTGCTCGACCGGTTCGACCTCGAGCTCGGGCACCCCACGGCCGACCCGCACGGCGACCCGATCCCCGCGGCCGACGGCACGGTCGTGCGGCCTCCCGCCCACCCGCTGGGCGACTTCGTCGAGGGCGAGTGCGGCTTCGTCGTCCGCGTCTCGGACGACGAACCCGAGCTGCTGCGCTACCTCAGCTCGCTCGACCTGCGGGTCGGCGCGCACGTCCGCGTCGGCGAGCGCCGCGACTACGCCGGCTCGCTGCACGTCGTGCTGACGGATGCACACGACCAGGCGGTCGGCAGCGTCGAACTGGCCGGCGTCGCCGCGGCGTCGGTGTGGGCGAACTCCGAGCCGCACACGCACGCCTGAGGCACAGGGCGGCGGTCGACCCCGCCTGCCTGCCCGCCTGCCCGCCTGCCCGCCACGAGGTAAACAACCCGCCACCCGATTGCGTGGCGGGTTGTTTACTTCGTGGCGGGTCGAACGCCACGAGGACGACATCAGGAGGCGCGGGTCACGGACGCCGGGTCGGCCAGCACCTCGGCGAAGACCAGTTCTGCGGCGCCGATCGTGAGCCGGTCGACTCCCAGCGCGGCGCGGGCGACGCGGACGTCGTCGCGGGCACCGGGCAACGACTGGCTGCGGACCCGATCGGCGAGCCGGCCGGGGTCGGCCGCGTGCAGCGAACCGAGGAAGCCGCCGAGCACGATCAGCTCCGGGTTGAACGAGTTGACGACGCCCCGCAGGGCGACGGCCAGGAAGTCGATCTGGCGCCGGACCTCGACGGCCACGGACGAACCGGGCTCGGCACCGGCGAGCGCCGCGTCGAGCTGGTCGGCCTGACCGCGGTCGAGCCCCGTGACGGCGAGCAGGCGGGCCTGCCCGACCTCGGTCTCGAGGCAGCCTACGGCGCCGCAGTGGCAGAGCTGGCCGACCGAGTTCACGAGGGTGTGCCCGATCTCTCCGGCGAAACCGCCGACGCCGGTCACCGGGCTGCCACCGATCAGGACTCCCCCGCCGACGCCACTCGCACCGCCGTTCAGGAACACGAGGTCGTCGACGCCCCGCCCGGCTCCGAAGCGCCCCTCGGCGACCGCACCGAGCGACGCGTCGTTGGCGGCGCGGGTCGGCAGACCGGTCGCCGACGCGACGACCGCGGCGAACGGCTCGTCGATCCAGCCGAGGTGCGGGGCGAGGCGCACCACTCCCCCGTCGGAGCCGACCAGGCCGGGCACCGCGAGACCCACCCCGAGCACCCGCACGTCGGGAGACAGCGCGGTGGTCCGCAGCTCGGCGATCACCTCGGCGGCGAGCGCCGCGGCCTGGGGCGCGCTGGGCACGCCGTCGGTCTCGCGGCGGACGCGGTGCTGCACGACGCCGTCGAGCCCGACCACCCCGACCGTGACCGCGTCGATCTCGGGGTTGACCGCGACGGCGACGACACGGGGGCTCGGCGCGACGACCGGGCTGGGACGCCCGACCCGGTTGGTGCCGACCGGGTCGGTCTCGACGACGAGCCCCAGGTCGACGAGTTCGCCCACGAGCGCGGCGATCGTCGAGCGGTTGAGGCCGGTCGCCTGGGTCAGGCCCGACCGCGACGTGGCCCCGTCGGTGTGGACGATGCCGAGCACCGTCGCGAGGTTGTCGCGCCGGACCCGGTCGAACCGAGCACCGAGATCGGGTGCCGCCTCGGTCTCGCCGCCGCCCTGCTGTCGTGTCACGTCTCGTGCCGTCACGTCGTCGCCCCCTCGTTCGTCGAGGCTACCTCGACCGGCCGAGCGGCCGGGGCCCCGGACGGACGCCGCCGCGTCCTCACGGTCAGGAGACGGTGCCGCTCACTCCCGCGCCGGCGAGCCCGAGGAAACCCACACCGAAGACGAAGACGATCAGCAGCAGCCACCCGACGACGAACAGACCGTTGAGGATCAGGCCGGCGACCGCCATGCCCCGCCCGGCCGGTTCCTTCTTCAGCCCGACGATCCCGAGGACGAGACCGACGAGCGGGACCAGGAAGGTGAATCCGAAGAAGATCGACACGAGGCCGATCACCATGCTGGCGACGCTGAGACCGCGCGGGGGACTCGGCTGCGCGTACTGCGTCACCCACACCTGCGAGGGCTGCTGGTACTGCTGGACGGGGAACGGCGGTTGCTGCTGGTAGTGCTGCGGCGCCTGGTACTGCTGCTGCGGCGGGGGGCTCTGCGGCCACGGTTGCGGCGGGTGCCCGTCCTGCGGGCGGGGCTCGTGAGGGTCGGACATGTCGTCTCCGTGCTGATCGAGTACGGGCTGGTCGCGCCCAGTCTGTCGCCTGGGAGGTGGCACCACGACCCCTGAGCGGATGAACCTGGGCGGCCGGCCCCTCCCGGGCGACGGGCGGCACACGTGCCACCCGTCGACCGCGGGACTCAGACCTCGTCGACGCGCCAGCCGGTGGCGGCGGTCTCGACCGACACCGCGCCTCCTGACCGCGTGACGACGAAGTCGGCGGACTCACCCGTGGGCGTCGTCACCGTGAGCGAGCGGCTGCCGTCGCCCCCGGGGAACACCTTGAGCACGAGACCGTCGAGGTAGTCGTGGTCGGGGCGGTCGTCCCGCGCGCCGACCGGGATCACCGCCCCCTCGCGCACGTAGAGCGGCAGGCTCAGCACGTCGTGCCGTTCGGTGCGCCAGGTGCCGGAGCCCGCGTCGACGACCTCACCGGTGAACCAGTTCGTCCAGCGTCCGGCCGGCAGGTAGACCTCGACGGTGCCGTCGGCCGAGAAGACCGGCGCGACGAGCAGGTCGTCGCCGAGCAGGTACTGCGTGTCCACGTGGGCGGCGCCTCGGTCGTCGGGGAAGGCCAGGGCCATCGGACGCATGACCGGCAGCCCCGAGCGCGACGACTCGAGCCCGGCGGCGTACAGGTAGGGCATGAGCGACAGCTTCAGCTTCGTGAAGCGCCGGGTGACCTCGACCGCCTCGTCGTCGAACGCCCACGGCACCCGGTACGACGAGCTGCCGTGGAACCGGCTGTGGCTCGACAGCAGGCCGAAGGCCGTCCACCGCTTGTAGACCTCGGCGTCGGGGGTCCCCTCGAAGCCGCCGATGTCGTGGCTCCAGAACGAGAAGCCGCTCATGGCCAGGGACAGTCCGCCGCGGAGGGTCTCGGCCATCGACTCGAAGGTCGACGTCGAGTCGCCACCCCAGTGCACGGGAAGCGCCTGACCGCCCGTCGTCGCCGAACGGGCGAAGACGACCGCGTCACCCTCGCCGCGTACCTCCTCGAGCACCTCGAAGACCGCCTGGTTGTAGAGCTGCGTGTACCAGTTGTGCATGCGCTCGGGGTCGGAGCCGTCGTGCCAGACGACGTCGGTGGGAATTCGCTCGCCGAAGTCGGTCTTGAACGCGTCGACGCCCTGGGCCTGCAGCCGACGTAGGTGGCCCTGGAACCAGGCCGTCGCCTCGGGGTTCGTGAAGTCGACCAGCCCCATGCCCGCCTGCCAGAGATCCCACTGCCAGACGCTGCCGTCGGGGTTCTTCACGAGGTACCCGGCGTCGGCCGCCTCGCGGAACAGCGTCGAGCGCTGCCCGATGTAGGGATTGATCCAGACGCAGACGCGCAGGTCCCGGTCGTGCAGCCGGGCGAGCATGCCCTCGGGGTCGGGGAAGACGCGAGGGTCCCACTCGAAGTCACACCATCGGAACTCGCGCATCCAGAAGCAGTCGAAGTGGAACACGCTGATCGGCATGTCGCGGCGGGCCATCTCGTCGACGAAGCCCGTCACCGTCGCCTCGTCGTAGTCGGTCGTGAACGACGTCGACAGCCACAGGCCGTACGACCAGGCCGGCACGTGGGCCGGTCGACCGGTCAGGCGCGTGTAGCGGTCGAGCACGTCGGCCGGGGTCGGGCCGGCGATCACCAGGTAGCGCAGGGTCTCGCCCGCCACCGAGAACTGCACCCGCTCGACCGACTCGGAGCCGATCTCGTACGACACGTGGCCCGGGTGGTCGACGAGGACGCCGTACCCGCGGTTCGTCACGTAGAACGGCACGTTCTTGTAGGCCTGCTCGCTCGAGGTGCCGCCGTCGGCGTTCCAGACGTCGACCGTCTGGCCGTTCTTGACCAACGGGCCGAACCGCTCGCCGAGGCCGTAGACGAGCTCGCCGACACCGAGCGAGAGCTGCTGAGAGACGTAGCTCGGAGCGAGGACGCGCCCGGTGCCGGCCCGGGCGTTGCCGAGCATCGCCCCGTCGACCTGGGCGTCGGCGGCGACCCGGTGGTAGCCGACCGACTTGTGGCCCGAGCGGGTGAGCACGGTCTCGCCGTCGCGGAAAGTCAGGTCGAACGGCGCACCGCGACCGACCGTGGCGGTGAGGCGTCCCGAGGTCAGGGTCGCGCCTCCTTCGCTCGTCTCGACGACCCCCACTCCGGCCGGGCCGCCCTCGGAACCCACCAGGTCGAACCCGATCTCGTCGCGACCACCGGCGAAGTGCGTGACGTCGACGGCGATGACGCCCTCCATCGGCGAGCTCAACGCGACGGTGAGCGTCGGGCGGTTGAGGGTGTCGCCTCGCGAGGCGATCACCTTGGTGGGCGCGGTGACCTCGATCGAGCGTCCGTCCGCCCGGGCCTCGACGTCGTGGACCTCCTGGGCGAAGAGGGACTCGACCCCCGGGCGGATCTGCCAGAAACCGTCGGTGAACTTCATGTGGAGCCTTTCGGGGTGGAACGCGTCACTTGACCGCGCCGGCCGTGATGCCGCGGGTCAGGGTGCGCTGGAAGATCAGGAAGAAGACGAGCGTGGGGATCAACCCGAGCAGGGCCGACGCGCTCGTCGTGGTGACGTCCATCAGCCGGTCGCCCTGCAGGGCGGTGATGGCGACGGGAACCGTCTGGTTGCCGTTCGACACCAGGAAGGTGAGCGGGATGAGGAACTCGTTCCACGTCCAGATGAAGAAGAAGATCGCGAGCACCGACAGGGTCGGCCGACTGATCGGCACGATGACCCGCCAGAGGATCTGCCACCGACTCGCCCCGTCGAGCGACGCCGCCTCGAGCACCTCTTTCGGGAACGTGCCGTAGACGCTCGAGAGCAGGTAGGTGCCGAAGGCGCTCTGGATCACCGTGAAGATGATGATGACCGCCCAGATGTTGTCGTAGAGGCCCACCTGCTTGAACATGAAGTACAGCGGGTAGAGCAGAGCCTCTTGGGGCAGCATGTTGGCCAGCAGGAACAGCACGATGATCCAGGTGCGGCCGCGGACCCGCCCGATGCCGAGCGCGTAGGCGTTGAACACCGAGATGACCACGGCGAACAGGGCGACCAGCCCGGCGATCACGAAGCTGTTCCAGAGCTTGGCGGGGAACTCGACGCGGTTCCAGAAGTCGACGAGGCCGTCGAAGTACAGCGACGTCGGCAGGCTGAGCGGCCCTCCGGTCGTGTAGTCGGCGGGCGACTTGAACGAGTTGACGAGGATCAACAGGAACGGCAGGGCGATCAGCACGCCGAAGGCGATCGCCGCGACGAGGATGAGCCAGTCGGTGGCCGTCTTCTTGCGCCCCCGTCTGTTCGCCTTCGGGAGGCGCGGGCTGGGCACCGCGGGACGGATGCGGTCGTCTTTCACCGGCGGCACGACGGTCGTGGCCATCAACGTTCCCTCTCTGCTCGTTCGACCCGGTTCTGTGCCCGGATGAAGAAGATCGTGATGACGACGATGACGAGCGTCAGCGCCGTCGCGATGGTCGCGCCGTAGCCGACCTGCTGACTCTGGAAGAACTCGCTGTAGGCGTAGTAGCTCGGCACGATGGTCGAGTCGCCGGGGCCGCCGCGGGTCAGGGCGTAGATCGGCCCGAACACCTTGAGCGCGGCGATCGTGCAGGTCAGCACGACGACGAAGATCTCGGGTCGGATGATGCTCACCGTGATCGCCCGGAACCGCTGGAACCAGCCGGCACCGTCGAGTTCGGCCGCCTCGTAGAGCTCGGGGTCGACCCGTTGCAGCGCGGCCATGAAGATGACGACGGGATAGCCGAGCTGCACCCAGACCATCACCACCATGATGCTGAGCAGGGCGGTGTCGGGACTTCCGAGCCAGTTGTGCTGCAGGGCGCCCAGCCCCACCGCGTCGAGCACGGTGTTCAGCGCACCGTTCTCTGGTCGGAGTATCCAGCCGATGACGATCGCGGCGATCGCCACGGGCAGGATCTGCGGCAGGTAGTAGGTCGCCCGCAGGAACGACGCGAAACGGCCGCCGAACTTGCGGCCGATGAGGTCGAAGAGCATCGCCGCGAGCAGCAGGCCCAGCACCGTGGGGACGACCACCATCGCGATGATGAGGAAGACGCTGTTGAGGAAGGACGTCCAGAACCGGTCGTCGCTCATCAGCTCCCGCCAGTTGTCGAGCCCGGCCCAGGTCGGCGGACGGATGCCGCGGTAGTCGGTGAAGCTGAGGTAGACGTTCCAGATCAGCGGGACCAGGATCACGACGGTGAACAGGACGAAGCCCGGGATCAGGTACAGCCAGAAGCCCGCGCGGCGGGCTCCGGGGAGGAGGCTCTCCTCCGGCGGGAGGGCCGACGACGTGCGTCGACCCTCCCGACGGGGGCGCGCCTCCCCGGCACCGGGGCGGGTGTCGAGGGAGGTCACGGCTACTTCCCGGTGATGTCGTCGACGCCGCTCTGGTACTGGTCGCCCAGGGTGGTCAGCATCTCGTCCGGTGTGGCCGTGCCGTTGACGAGCTCTTGCGTGCCCGCGACCAGCTGGTCGTAGAAGGTCGGCGTGGGCCAGTCCGGGTAGAACGCCAGGCCGTCGCGGTCGAGCAGGGTGTTGAAGTTGGCGATCAGCTCCTGGCTCTTCGGGTCGGTGATGTCGGCGGGGTCGGCCTTCACCGGCACGCCACCGTTGTTGCCGATCAGGTTCTGGATCTCGGGGCGCATCGTGATGTCGATGAACTCGTACGCGAGGTCCTTGTTGGCCGCGTTCTCGGGGACGACCCAGAGGTTGCCGCCCGAACCCGGTGCCATCTCGCTGCCGGGGAAGAGGAACGTGCCCCAGTCGAAGGTGGCCTCGTCGGCGACGCGACCGGCCCACCAGCTTCCCGAGACCATGATCGGCGCCCCGCCGCTCATGAACGTGGTGCCCATGTCCTCGGCCTTGATGCCGGTGACGTCCTTCGAGATCCACCCGTTGTCGACGTACTCCTTCAGCTTGTTGGCGGCGTAGCTCAGCTCGGGGCCCTGCCAGTCGACGTCGCCCTCGTAGAGCTGGTAGTCGTCGACGAACGAGCGGTCGGCCTTGGAGAGGGCCAGCTGGTAGAAGAGCTGGCCGAGCGGGTACTCGCCGCCGGCCTCGGCGAGCGGCGTGATGCCCGCGTCGGTGAAGGTCTGCAGGGCCGTCTCGAACTCGTCGTAGGTCGTGGGCACGGCGATGCCCTGCTCGGCGAAGGCGTCCTTGTTGTAGAACACCTCGACGTACTCGCCGTAGTTCGGGATGCCGTACCAGCTGCCCGACCCCATGACGCCTCTCTCGTCGTACTTCGAGGTCGTGGCGATCGACGGGGCGAGGTCGTCGTCCCAGCCGTACTCGTCGACGGCGTCGTCCAGGTCGGCGAGGAGCCCCTGGCTCGCGAGCAGGCCCGCCGTCGCGTTGCCCTTGTTGTACTCGAGGATGTCGGGCGCCTCGTTCGAGTTGAGGACCTGGCTGGCGGTCGAGCGGATCTGCTCGAAGCTCTTCTCCTCGAACTCGACCTTCGCGCCGGTCTCTTCTTCGAAGGTCTTGATGGCCTGGTCCCAGGCGATGCCCATCGCGCTGGTCTCGCTCTCGAAGTGCCAGAGCTTCAACACGTTGGGGTCGGAGGACCCTCCGCTGCCGGCCGAGCAGCCGGTCAGCAGGGCCGCGGTGGCCGCGAGGGCCGTCCCGACGGCGACGATGCGTCGTTTCTTCATGGTGTCTACTTCCTCGTAGAGGCCCCGCGTCGATCGTCGAAGCGTTTCGACGATCGACGCGGAGCGATGTGATCTGAGCGTCGGATGACGGTGGTGCGGATGGTGCGGTGGTGCGGTGGTGCGGTCGGTGGGGTTCAGGAGGCGCGGTTCGGCCCGGAGACCGAGCCCTTCGCCAGGTAGGTGGGCGCGATCAACTCGACGCCCGTGTCGAGACGGCCTTCGATCCGCTCGAAGGCGGCCTCGACCGCCCGTGAGCACATCTCGTCGATCGGCAGCGGGATGGTGTCGAGGGCCGGCTCGAACTCGTCGGCGGGGTAGCTGGCACAGGCCGCCAGCACCGAGAGGTCGCGGGGTATCTCGAGACCGAGACGCCGTACGCGCTGGAGGACGGCCTCGGCGGTGGGCTCGCTGCAGTGCAGGACGAGCGCGGTCATGCCCGGCAGCTTCTCGCGGAGGTCGTCGAATGCCCGGACGGCCGACGCCCGCCCGAGGTCCGCCGCCACGGTCAGCGTCTCGACGCCGCGGCCCTCGGCACGGGTGGCGAAGGCGTCGTCGAAGCGACGGATGAAGCCGGTGTCACGCTCGCTGTACGAAGCCGGGTGGCCGATGACGCCGATCGATCGGTGCCCCACGTCGGCCAGACGGTCGACGCTCTCGGCGGCCGCGGCGGCGAAGTCGAGGTCGATGCAGGCGAGGTCGTCGACGCCCTGCGGGATGCCGATGAAGCCGGCCGGCAGGTCGAGCTCGCGGACGAGGTCGACGCGTTCGTCGACGGTCGCCACGCCGATCGCGACGACGCCGTCGACGAGCGAGCTCGAGGCCACGCGACGGATGCCGGACACCTCGTCGTCGGTGGCGAGCAGCAGCACGTCGTAGTCGCGACGACGAGCCGCCTCGACGACGGCGGTGACGAACCGCATCTGGGTGGGCTGATGGTTGTCGGGCCGGATCGGCGCGCTGAGCGCCAGGATGTTGGTCCGGGCACCGGCCAGCATGCGGGCTCCGGCATGCGGCCGGTAGCCGAGACGCTCGACGGCGTCGGTGACCCGCTGCCGGGTCGACGCCGCGATCGACCGCTTGCCCGACAGGGCGTACGAGACCGTCGAGATCGACACACCGGCGGCCTGGGCCACGTCGTGGATCGTCGTCATGATGACCTCGCTGTCGGTTGTCGAACTGGTGCGGAAGCGCTTCGACTGCCGCGGGTCGAGACACTACGACAGCCGCGGCGCGGCGCGCAAGTCTTTTGTGGGACCCCGCGACAAATGACCTCCGCCCCTTCCGTACTGCCCGGGGAAGGGATATGTTGAGGCTCACAACATTCGCGTCGAGGCGGGACCGCCCGACGCGATCGACCGCTCGACCCTGGAAGGGACACCGATGTCCACCACCCCCACCCGCGAAGACAAGTTCTCGTTCGGCCTCTGGACGATCGGCTACAACGGCTCGGACCCCTTCGGCGGCCCGACCCGCCCCCAGCTCGACGTGGTCGAGGCCGTCGAGAACCTCGACCGCCTCGGCGCCTACGGACTGACCTTCCACGACGACGACCTGTTCGCCTTCGGCTCGACCGACGCCGAACGGCAGAAGCAGATCGACCGCCTCAAGGGCGCGCTCGACGCGACCGGCATCGTCGTGCCCATGGTCACCACGAACCTCTTCAGCGCACCCGTCTTCAAGGACGGCGGCTTCACGTCGAACGACCGCGGCGTCCGTCGCTTCGCCCTGCGCAAGGTGTTGCGCAACATCGACCTCGCCGCCGAGCTCGGCGCGAAGACCTTCGTCATGTGGGGTGGCCGTGAGGGTGCCGAGTACGACAGCGCCAAGGACGTGCAGGCCGCCCTCTCGCGCTACAAAGAGGGTGTCGACATGCTCTCGCAGTACGTGCTCGACAAGGGCTACGACCTGCGCTTCGCGATCGAGCCCAAGCCCAACGAGCCCCGCGGCGACATCCTGCTGCCGACCCTCGGTCACGCGATCGCGTTCATCGAGACGCTCGAGCACCCCGAGATGGCCGGCGTGAACCCCGAGGTCGGCCACGAGCAGATGGCCGGGCTGAACTTCACGGCCGGCATCGCCCAGGCGCTGTACCAGGGCAAGCTCTTCCACATCGACCTCAACGGTCAGCGCGGCATCAAGTACGACCAGGACCTCGTGTTCGGCCACGGCGACCTCCAGAACGCCTTCTCGCTCGTCGACCTGCTCGAGCACGGTTCGCCCCAGGGCGGACCGACCTACGACGGCCCGCGTCACTTCGACTACAAGCCCTCGCGCACCGAGACGATCGACGGCGTGTGGGAGTCCGCGGCCGCCAACATGCGCATGTACCTGCTCCTCAAGGAGCGCGCGCAGGCCTTCCGCGCCGACCCCGAGGTGCAGGAGGCCCTGGTCGCCAGCCAGGTCGCCGAACTCTCGGTGAACACCCTCGCCGACGGCGAAGGCTACGAACAGCTGCTCGCCGACCGCGCCTCCTACGAGGACTTCGACGCCGACGCCCACTTCGGCGGACACGGCTACGGCTTCGTGCGCCTGCAGCAGCTCGCCCTCGAGCACCTGATGGGCGCTCGCTAGACGACCCACCTGCCGAACGGTCACGACTCGCCGCTCACGTCCGGACGTGAGCGGCGAGTCGCGTCTTCTCGACCCGGCGTCAGGGTGCGCTACCGTGCTGAGCACCCCGACCGAACGGACACCCGAATGCCCGCACGCCCCCGTCGCCGTCCGAACGCCCGCCCCTCCGTCGCCGTCATCGGCACCCGCGGCTATCCCAGCTACTACGGCGGGTTCGAGACCGCGGTGCGCCGGATCGCCCCCGCCCTGGTCGACGCCGGCTGGGACGTCACGGTCTACGGTCGCGACGGGTCGACGCGCGACGACGACCCCGCCCGCGACCGTCGCGTGACCTCCCGCCTGACGAAGGGCGTCGAGAGCAAGTCCCTCAGCACCCTGAGCTACGGCCTCACCGCCGTGCTCGACGCCCTCGTTCGGCGGCCCGACGCGGCCCTCGTGATGAACGTGGCCAACGGCTTCTGGTTGCCCCTGCTGAGGCTGCGGGGCATCCCCGTGCTGGTCAACGTCGACGGCATCGAGTGGGAGCGCGCCAAGTGGGGGCGCGCGGCCAAGACCGTGTTCCGTCTCGGAGCCAAGGCCAGCGCACGCTTCGCGAACGGGTTGATCTGCGACGCCCGCGAGATCGTCCGGCGCTGGCAGGCCGACTTCGGGGTGGACGGCCTGTTCATCCCCTACGGTGGCGACCCGGTCCGCGACCTGCCGGTCGAGCCGGGCCAACGACACCGCGGGTACGCCCTCGTCGTCGCGCGCTTCGTCCCCGAGAACACCGTGGTCGAATTCGTCGAGGCGGCCCGCACGATCGCCGAGCGGCACGACGTCGTCATCGTCGGCTCGACCGGCTACGGCGGCGAACTCGACGAGCTCGTCCGTGCGCTGGCCGACGAGGACGACCGCGTGACCTGGCTCGGTCACGTCAGCGACGACGACCGTCTGCACGCCCTCTGGCAGCACGCCGGGGCCTACTTCCACGGCCACAGCGTCGGCGGCACGAACCCCGCGCTGGTGCAGGCGATGTTCGCGGGGGCGCCCGTCGTCGCGCGCGACACCGTCTACAACCGCGAGGTGCTCGACGGAGCCGGCACCCTGGTGGCGCCCGAGCCCGCCGCCATCGCCGCCGCCGTCACCGCGCTGCTCGACGACCCCGCCGAACAGCAGCGTCTCAGCGAGGCGGCCCTCGCTCGTGCCGCGGACGCCTACACCTGGCAGTCCGTCTGCGACGCCTACGAGGAGGCACTACGAGCCACCCTGCCCCGCGCGCGCTGACCGACGACCGCGGTGCCGAAATAAGTTGCACAAAGGTGTGCAAGATCGTACGATCGGGTCATGCCTGCCGCCGATTCCCCCGTGCGCGCCGCCCGCGCACCACGCCGTGACGCCACCGCGAACCGCGATGCGCTGATCTCCGCCGCGGCGCTGCTGCTCAACCGCGACCCGTCCGTGTCGCTCGAGGCCATCGCCGCCGAGGCGGGCCTGTCGCGTCGCTCGGTCTACGGCCACTTCGCCACACGGGACGACCTGGTGCGCGAGGTCAGCCTGCGCGGTGCCGCCCGCATCGCGATCGCCGCGCGACCCGCCCCGATCGCGGACCCGGTCGTGCAGCTCGCCTCCCTGGCCGCCCTGCTCTGGGCCGAGGTCGAGCACGTGCGGGTCATGGCCCAGCTGACCGTGCGCGGCCCCATGGCGCACGAGGTCGGCGAGGCCCTCGCCCCGCTGCGGAAGGCCGTGCGCGACGTCGTGCGCCGCGGCGTCGAGTCCGGACGCATGCGCGACGACATCGCTCCACGCACGCTCGCACACCTCGTCGAGGGGGCCGCCCTGTCGGTGCTCGACGAGGCGACGACGCAGCGACTCAGCCGCGCCGAGGGCCACCGACTCGTCATGCTCGCGGTGCTCGGCGTCGTCGGCCTCGACTGGCGCACCGCCGGAGACCTCGTCGCGACGGCCCCCGAACTCGCGCTCCCTCCCGAACAGGCGACCGGCGCCTCCTCGACTCCCCCCACCGGAGAACCCGCATGAGACTCGAACTGCACGGCGTCGCGATCGGCGACGGCCCCGGGGCGGCCCTGCCCCCGCTCAGCGCGGTCGCCGACCGCTGGACCCCCGGCTTCGTGGCGGTCGAGACCGAGAACGCGCCCACCCTCGCGTCGCTCGTCGCGGGGGGCCGCATGCGCCCCGAGACCGGCCGGGTGACGGTCGACGGCCGGTCGGACGACGCGGCGATCCGCGCCTCCTTCGCCCTCGTCGACACCCCCACCGTCGCCGAACCGTTCGCGGCCCTCACGGTCGTGCAGGTCGCCCGAGAAGAACTCGCCCTCGCCGGGCTCCGCGCCGACAAGGCCTCGGCTCGCCTGCTGCTCCACGAGATCGGCCTGCGCGAGCACGAGCGGACGCGCCTGAGCGCCCTGCCCACCGAGCTCCGCGTCCGCCTGCTCTGCGAACTGGCCGTGCTGCGCCCCGAGGTGCGCGGACTGATCCTGACGACCCCCGAGCGTCACGGAGGCGACGTCGCCGCCTGGCTCTCGGTGGTGCACGACCTCGTCGGCCGCGACTACTCCGTGCTGACCATCACCGGGTTCGCGGCCCTCGCGACGATCGAGTCGCTGCCCACGCCCGAGTTCGCCCCGGCCGAGTCCGCCGCCGCGCCCGAGACCGACACCGACACCGCCCCTCCCTCCCCCGACGACACCGCGGTCGCCACCACCCCCGACACCTCCGTCGAAAGCGACAAGCCGTGAAGATCTACGCCCTCGTCCGTTCCGAGCTGCAGCGCCTCACCGCCACCCCGCTCGCCCGCCTGGCACTCGTCGCCCTGATGACCGTGCCGCTGCTCTACGGCGGCCTATACCTCTGGGCCAACCAGGACCCCTACGCGAAGCTCGACCAGATCCCGGCCGCGCTCGTCAACACCGACGCCGGCACGACGGTCGACGGCGAGACCGTGAACTACGGCGACGAGGTCACCGACCAGATCACCGACGGCGGCGACTTCGACTGGCACGTCGTCTCGGCGGCCCAGGCCGCGGCCGGCCTGCGCGACCAGACCTACGACTTCACCTTCACGATCCCGAAGGGCTTCAGCGACGACCTGACCTCGGCGAGCGGCGACGACCCGAAGCGGGCCCAGATCACCCTCGCGACGAGCGACGTCAACAGCTACCTCTCGTCCACGATCGCCGAGCAGGCGGCGAAGACCATCCGGGCCTCGGTCACCGAGAAGGTCGGCAAGGAGGCCGCGGGCCGCCTGCTGGTCGGCCTCGCCGACGTGCGCACCAACCTGGGCAGCGCGGTCGACGGGGCGAACCAGCTCGTCGCCGGCACCGGTTCGGCCGTCGCCGGGGCGAACCAGCTGGCCGACGGGGCGGCCGACGCGGCGACCGGGGCCCACACCCTCGCCGACGGGACGAGCCAGCTCAGCTCGGGGGCGTCGGCGCTGGACACGGGGCTGCAGACCCTGAAGACCCAGACGACGAACCTGCCCTCGCAGACCCAGACCCTGGCGGACGGCGCCGCCCAGGTGGCGGCCGGCAACGACGCCTTGGCCACCGGCGTGGCCGACGCGGCCACGACGAGTGCGACGGCCGCGGCCGCCTTGCCCGCCGCCCAGCAGCAGGCACAGCAGCAGATCGCCGAAGCCCTGAGACAGCAGGGGTACACCGACGAGCAGATCCAGCAGATCGCCGCGACCTTCGCCCCCGCGACCGAGTCGCTGACCACGGCACTCCAGGACGCGAACACGCAGATCCAAGGGTTGAACACCCAGGTGGGGCAGCTCGCCACGGGCGCCGACCAGGTCTCGACCGGTGCCGCGACCCTGGCCGCCGCCACGCCGGCCCTGACCCAGGGCATCTCGTCGGCCGCCACCGGCTCGTCACAGCTCGCCACGGGTGCGGCGAGCGCCGCCACGGGTGCCTCGACCCTCGCGACCGGTCTCGACACCCTGAGCAGCGGGTCGACCACGCTGCGCGACGGCGTCGTCAGCCTCGACACCGGCACGACCCAGCTGCGCGACGGCCTGCAGAGCGGACTGGGCGAGATCCCCTCGAGCACCGAGCAGACGCGTGACGACCAGGCGAGCGCCATCAGCGACCCCGTCTCGGTGAAGGACGACGCGCTGACCAGCGCCGGCACCTACGGCGCGGGGCTCGCCCCGTTCTTCATCAGCCTCGCGGCCTGGATCGGCATGTACGCACTGTTCCTGATCGTGAAGCCGATCTCGAAGCGAGCCATCACGGCCGTCAAGGCCCCCGTGCGCATCTCGCTGGCCGGCTGGCTGGCCCCGGTCGTGCTCGGCGTCGTGCAGATGGTCGCGCTCTACGTGATCGTCACGCAGGCGCTCGGTTTCGAGGTCGCCCACCCGCTCGGGATGATCGGCCTGATGGCGCTGGCCTCGGCCGCCTTCGCGGCGATCATCATGACGCTCAATGTGTGGCTCGGCAGCGTCGGGCAGTTCCTCGGCCTCGTGCTGATGGTCGTGCAGCTCGTCACGGCCGGCGGCACCTTCCCGTGGCAGACCCTGCCGGCCCCCCTGGCAGCGCTGCACTTCGTTCTGCCGATGAGCTACGCCACCGACGGGCTGCGCCAGGTCATGTACGGCGGCAGCAGCGCCGCGGCCTGGGGTGACGCCGGCGTGCTGGCGGCCTGGCTGCTCGGCGCGCTCGTGCTGACCTGGGTGGCGACCTCCCGCATGACGCGGTCGCGGACTCTGCGCGACCTGCGGCCGTCACTGATCGGCTGAGGCCCGCGCGGCGGCGGTCGCCGTCGGGAACGCAGGAGGCGCGGGTCGGGTGACCCGCGCCTCCTGCGTTCCCGAGACGGTCGCGCCGGTCAGCCCGCCTGGGCCTCGAGCGACGGCAGGACGCTCGGGTCGGCGTCGGCGAGGAACGTCGTCAGGCGCTCGACCTCGTCGGTCTCGCCGATGGCGACCGCCCCGCGCCGCAGGGCGAAGAGCGAGCGCAGCACGCCGCGGTTGGGCTCGTGCGACCACGGCACGGGGCCCTGGCCGCGCCAGCCCGCCTTGCGCAGGGCGTCGAGCCCACGGTGGTAGCCGACCCGGGCGTAGGCGTAGGCCTCGAGGTCGGCCCCGCGGGCGGCGGCCTCGTCGCTGAGCAGTGCCCAGGCCAGGGACGAGGTGGGGTGGGCCGTGACGACCTCGGCGGTGGTGAGGGTCTCGAGGTCGGCGACGACGGCGGGTTCGGCGGGCAGCCGGGTCTCGGGCACGCCGAGCAGGTTCGTGGAGGACATGGCGACCACGCTAGCGGCGGGGGCCGACGGAGGGCACTTCAGCGCGGACGGGCGGCGGCATCGTGGGTCAGAACCGGTGCTGGCGCACCCATTCGTGCATGACGATCGCGCCGGCTGCCGAGGCGTTGATGCTGCGCGTCGACCCGAACTGCGAGATCTCGATCACGGCGTCGGCCGCGGCGATCGACTCGGGGCTGAGTCCCGGCCCCTCTTGTCCGAACAGCAGGACGCAGCGCTCGGGCAGGGCGAAGGTCTCGATCGGCACCGACCCCTCGACGTTGTCGATCGCGAGCACGGGCAGGCCGGCCTCGCGCGCCCAGGCGATGAAGGCGGCGACGTCGGGGTGGTGCTGCACGTGCTGGTAGCGGTCGGTCACCATGGCCCCGCGCTTGTTCCACCGACGACGCCCGACGATGTGCACCGTGTCGGCAGCGAACGCGTTGGCGCTGCGGACGATGGAGCCGATGTTCATGTCGTGCTGCCAGTTCTCGACCGCGACGTGGAAGGGGTGACGGTGGGAGTCGATGTCGGAGACGATCGCCTCCATCGTCCAGTACCGGTAGCCGTCGATCACGTTGCGACGGTCGCCCTCGCGCAGCAGCTCGGGGTCCCAGTGGTCGCCCTCGGGCCAGGCCGCCTCCCCGCCGGGCCAGGGGCCGACGCCGTGCGTCGGCTCGTCGTTCGGCGGGGTCGGCGACTCGTCCTGGGGCATCGAACCAGGGTAGGCGGTGGGAGGAGGCGACCCGCGCCTCCTCGTCGTCAGGGCACCTCGCTAAGGTGACGGCATGGGCTCACGCGAAGACGTCGAATGCTGGCTGACCGACATGGACGGCGTGCTCGTCCACGAGAACCACGCGCTGCCCGGTGCCGCCGAGCTGATCCAGCAATGGCAAGACGAGGGCACGCCCTACCTGGTGCTGACGAACAACTCGATCTTCACCCCGCGCGACCTGGCGGCCCGTCTGCGCGCCTCGGGGCTGCACGTGCCCGAGGAGCGCATCTGGACGAGCGCCCTCGCCACCGCCGACTTCTGCCGGTCGCAGATGCCCGGCGGCTCGGCGTTCGTCATCGGCGAGGCCGGCATCACGACCGCCCTGCACGAGGCCGGGTTCATCATGACCGAGACCAACCCCGACTACGTGGTCGTGGGCGAGACCCGCAACTACTCGTTCGACTCGATCACCAAGGCCGTGCGGCTCATCCTCGGCGGTGCGCGCTTCATCGTCACGAACCCCGACGCCACGGGGCCGAGCGCCGACGGCGTGCTGCCGGCCACCGGGGCCATCGCCGCCATGATCTCGAAGGCGACCAACAAAGAGCCCTACGTCGTCGGCAAGCCCAACCCGATGATGTTCCGCTCGGCCATGAACCGCATCGGCGCGCACAGCGAGAACACCGCGATGATCGGCGACCGGATGGACACCGACATCATGGCCGGCATCGAGGCAGGGCTGCACACGATCCTCGTGATGACCGGCATCAGCGACCAGGCCGAGATCGACCGCTACCCGTTCCGGCCGAACGAGATCCTGTCGGGCGTGCACGAACTGGTCCGCAGCGAGCCGATCGAGTCCGACGTGGTGCCGGCCGAGGCCTAGGCCCCGCGGGGCCCCGCCCCCCGGAGGCGCGGGTCGCGTCGAACGTTCAGCCCGCGACCGCGACGAGGCTGGTCGTCAGGGGTTCGCCGCTGCTTCGGTTGACGAAGCACGAGTACGTTCGGTCACCCGCCGCCCACGCGTCGGCGTCGGCGGGGAAGCTCGCGAGCAGCTGCACGTCGGGGTAGGCGGCCGCGGCCTGCCGGTCGAGGGCGTCCGCTCCCGTGCAGAGCAGGTTCATCTGGCTCTGCAGCACGTCGGCTCCGGGGTAGGCGGCGGTCGCGTCGCCGTCGAGGGTACCGACCCGGGTCAACTGGGCGACGTGCGGCTGACCGCAGTCGGCGACGTCGTAGTCCTGCTGCCAGGCCGACTCGAACGTCGAGAAGCACTCGCCACCCTGCAGATCGGCGTACGAGTGGACTCCGGGCGCCAGCGGACCGGCGGGGGCGACCTCGGCGACCGGCTCGACCGGGGCCGCGGTCACCGTGCGGGCCGCCGTCGGCGACGTGGCCGCCGCCGGGTCGGACGCCAGGTCGTCCGTGGATGCGAACAGCGACCGCGCGATGAAGAACAGGGCCACGAGCAGCAGCACGATCACGAGCGCGGCCCCGACGGCGGCCAGCACCTTGTGCCCACGCACCCAGTCGGCGATGCCCGGCCCGCGCGGCGACCCCGCGGGCGCCGGCTCGACGGGACGGGTCTGCGGCACGAACACGCCTGCCGTGCCGGCACCGCCCCGAGGGCGCTCGCCGACGGGGCCGGCGGCTGCCCTCGACCCGGAGCCGGTCGTCTCGGACCCTGCGACGGTCGCCGAGAGGCCGGGCAGCACCGCGGTGGCGCCGGTGGCCGCGCTGGTGCCATCGTCGGTGGCGGTGTCGGTGTCGGTGTCGGTGTCGGTGTCGAGAGCGGACCGAGGAGGCGCGAAGAGCGCGGTCGCGGTCGTCACCTCGTCGTCGTCGTCGATGCCCTCGTCGTCGACGTCCCGGTCGGCGTCGTCCACCACGCCCGCACGTGCGGGCTCGGCGCCCGGGTCGACGTCGGTGACGACCTCGGGCACCGCCCCCGACTCGGACAGCGACCAGGCGGCCGGTGCGGGTGTCACGGGGGCGGCGTGCTGCGGCTGGGGATCGTCGCCGCCCGCGGGTGCGGACGACACGACGCCGAGGATCTCGGTGAAGGTGGGCTCACGGTCGGCGTCGGTCGAGGGGTCGGTCTCGGGCTCGCCGCCGGGCCTCGACACGGACGGCGTGCCGACCACCGGAGCCGACGCGGCCCCGGCACCGGCACCGGCCCCGGCCGGCCCCGCAGGGGCCGCACCGTTCGCAGCGGCAGCGGCAGCGGCCGCGGCCGCCTCGGCCAGACGGCGCTCGCGTCGGGTCATCTCGTGGTGCTCCTCGACCCACCAGGGCGCCTCGGCACCCGGTTCGGTCGTGACGCCGGAGGTCGCCGATGCCTGCTCCGGGGCGTGAAGTCCGGGTTCGGGCTCCGGGTCGGGCCCGGCTTCCGACTGAGGTGCGATCTCGGACTCAGGTCGCGGCTCGACCTGCGATTCCG
>NZ_MJGS01000020.1:31866-61787 GCF_001864945.1 Frigoribacterium sp. MCBA15_019
GACCTGCGATTCCGGCTCGATCTCGGGCTGCTCTTCCGGCTCGACGACGGCTGTGAGCTCGACGTCCGCCGTGGGCTCGGGCTCGGGCTCGGGCTCGAGCTCGGGCTCGGGCTCGGGCTCGGGCTCGGGCTCGGGCAGAGCGTCCCAGTCGAAGGTACGGGGTGCGGCCGCATCCGAGCGCGGCGCCGAGATGAGGGCAGTGAACGGACCGGGTTCGCCGTCAGGCCGAGGTTCCACCACCTCGGCCGAGTCCTCGTCGCGGTCCGACGCGTCTTCGGCGACGGGCGGCCGGTCCTCGGAGTCCGGCAGGTCGGGCGTGGGCACGGACGAGGGCGGCCGGACAGCACCCTTCAGGGCGGAGAGGTCGAGGGCCTGGGGGTGCTCGGATGTCCTGGGCGGGAGCGTTCCGGCCGCGGGCTCGGGAACCACGAACGGCAGCGAGGTCGGAGCGGGTCCGGGCTCGGGCTCGGCCTGGGGCTCCGGCTTCGGCTCCGGCTCGGCCTCTCGGTCACGGTCCCGGTCGCCGAGCACGTCCATGGCCTGGGTGGCCTGCAGATCGAGAGCCCGGGTGGCAGCGTCGGGAGCCGGGGAGGCCGGGGCGGGAGGGGCGCCGTCGACGCGACCCGCGCCTCCTGCACCGTCGTCGCCCGGGGCGTCGTCGACCTCGTCGGAGGCGTCGTCGGTGTCGCCTGCGACGGCGGGCTCGTCGCCGAACTGGGACGCCAGCCAGTCGCTGGCATCGGCCTGCTCGGGGCCGGGCTCGCCCTCGTCGTCGCGCCGCCGGTCGTCGGTCACGGGGTCAACCCGAGGTCTTCCAGCCCGATGGCGGCGTAGTAGGGGTAGCCCGCCGCCTCGATCACCTCGCGCGCTCCGGTGCTGCGGTCGACGACGACGGCGACGGCGGCGATCTCGGCCCCGACGGCTTCGAGGGCCTTCGCGGCCGCGAGGGGCGACCCGCCGGTGGTCGAGGTGTCTTCGAGGACGATCACACGCTTGCCTGCGAGGTCGGGCCCCTCGACCTGCTTGCCCCGGCCATGATCTTTCGGCTCTTTGCGGACGACGAACGCGTCGTAGTCCTTGCCCATCGCGACGCCCTGGTGCAGCACCGCCGCGGCGATCGGATCGGCGCCCATGGTCAGCCCTCCGACGGCGAACACGTCGGGCACCTCGGCGATCAGGTCGACCATGACCCGGCCGATCAGGGGCGCGACGCGGTGGTCGAGGCTGACCTTGCGCAGGTCGATGTAGTACGTCGCCTTCTTGCCGCTGGTCAGGGTGAAGTCACCATGGAAGACGGCCTCGGAGCCGATGAAGTCGATGAGCTGCGTGCGTGCGTCGGTCACGGTGACCCATGGTAGAGCAGGCGGGCGGGGAGCGGCGGGGCGAGCGGGTCACCGCCGCCGACGCTCGGCCTCGTCGAGCGATCGCGCGGTCAGCCGATGCAGCTCGGCCCAGGTGCCGGGCGGGGCGAAGAAGTCCTCGTACCGCACGACCGCCGAGAGTGCGAGTCGGACCAGGCGCGCGTCGACCGACGTCGGCCGTCGCGGCGGGTAGGGCTCGATGCGAGCGGGGGTGACCCCGCGCGCGCGTTCGTACCGGCTACTCCGGCCCGGCCCGCCTCGTCCCTCATGCGACATGTGTATTTTCTAGCGCCTTCGTTGCCCGATGGGAAGTGTTTCAATGCCCTTTGGGCAACGAAGTGACCCTCGGGCCGTGGCGATGCCGGGCCGGTACCGTGGTCCACATGCGCGTCGCGACCTACAACGTCAACTCCGTCCGAGCCCGCGTCGGCCGGGTCGTCGACTGGCTCGTCCGAGAAGACATCGACGTCGCGGGGCTGCAAGAGATCAAGTGCAAGCCCGAGCAGTTCCCCTACGACGCCTTCCGCGAGGCCGGTTACGAGGTCGAGCTGCACGGCCTCAGCCAGTGGAACGGGGTGGCCTTCGTCAGCCGACTCCCGATGGAGGACGTCGAGATCACCTTCCCCACGCAACCGGGGTTCGCGAAGGGGCACGAAGGGCCGGACCAGCCCAAGGAGGCGCGCGCGATCGGCGTCACGGTCGAAGGCGTGCGGCTGTGGAGCCTCTACGTTCCGAACGGGCGCGAGCTGGGCGATCCGCACTACGACTACAAGCTCGACTGGCTCTCCAAGCTCGCCGCCGAGACCGAGACGTGGCTCGCCGAACGCCCCGACCAGCCGCTGGCCCTGATGGGCGACTGGAACGTCGCCCCGTTCGACACCGATGTCTGGGACATGTCGGTCTTCGAGGGTCACACCCACGTCAGCCAGCCCGAACGCGACGCCTTCTTCCGCTTCGAGGAGATCGGCCTGACCGACGTGGTCCGCTCCCGCCGCCCCGAGGGCTATACCTACTGGGACTACAAGCAACTGCGCTTCCCCAAGAACGAGGGCATGCGCATCGACTTCATCCTGGGGTCGACGGCGTTCGACGACCTCGTCACGTCCGCCGCCATCCACCGCGACGAGCGCAAGGGCGACGCCCCGAGCGACCACGTGCCGGTCGTCGTCGACCTCGATCTCGAGACCGAGCTCGACGACGATCGTCCGATGATCTTCTGACGCCGCAGACGGCTCGCCCGGCCACCTCGACACCAGGAGGGGCGGGTCAGGCGAGCAACGCCGCGACCAGGACCAGCACGGGAACCGACAAGATGGTCGTCGCCAACACGGTGTCGCGCGCCACGACCACCCCGGTCTGGTACCGCTGGGCGTAGTTGAAGACGTTCTGGGCCGACGGCAGACCCGCGAGCACGACCGCGACGAACAGCTCGTCACGATCGAAGTCGAAGACGAACGCCCCGAGCAGCCACGCCGTGACCGGCATCACGACGAGCTTCAAGACGACGGCGACGAGGATGTCGGCACGGCCCTGGCCGGCCTGGAACGGCTTCGAGCCGTACAGGGACATGCCGAAGGAGAGCAGCACGACGGGCACCGCCGCACCGCCCACCAACTCGAAGGGCTCGCGGACGGCCTGAGGGATCTCGAGACCGGTGACCGCGACGAGCACGCCGAGTGCGGACCCGATCAGCAGGGGGTTCGTGAACGGGCGGGCGATCGTACGACCGATGCTGCTGCCGCGGTTCGTGACCGTGTCCATCACGGCGAGCACGATCGGGGTGAGGACGAGCAGCTGATAGAGCAGGACCGGCGCGACGAACGTGGCGCTGCCCAGGACGTAGGTGGCCACCGGCAGGCCGATGTTGTTCGCGTTGACGTAGGCGCCGCCCATCGTGCCGATCGCCGTCTCGGCCGCACTGCGTCGGAGCACGAACTTCAGCACGACGACCGAGAGGACGGCGGCCACGAGCGAGGCGATGGCCGAGACGACCAACAGGCGCGAGAACAACACGTGGACGTCGGCCTGCGAGATGGTGGAGAACAACAGGCAGGGCGTCAGGACGAAGAAGACCAGGCGCGAGAGCACCCGGTGGCCGGACTCCCCCAGCAGGTCGATGCGACCGACGACGTAACCGGTCACGATGATCACACCGATGATCGCGAACCCGATCAGCACTCCACCCATGGGTCCATCCTGTCGCACCCCCGGGTCGTGCCCGCCGAGACGGGCAGGTCAGGCGGCGATCACGCCTCGTTCCGGGGCGCGCCGATGCGCTCGACGAGGTGAGCCGCCTCGTCCACGGCCTGAGCGTCCACTCCCCACGTGATCGCACCCGCCTCGCACGCGGCGACGGCGAACGCCTCGCCGAGCGGCAGCCCGCTCGCTCGCGAGAGGTCGTCGGCGAACCGCGCGGCCAGCTGCTGGACCGGGCGCTCCGAGGAGAGGACGACGAGAGCCCCGCGCCGCAGACCGCCGGCGAGACCGGCCACCGCCCGATCGAGCTGCACCTCGGTCGAGGTGGCGTCGTCGACGGCCACCACGGCCCAGTCGAAGCCCACGACGTCGTCGAGCGGGACGACGACGTCCGAGGAGAGGACGAGGACCTCGGCGTCGAGCGCCGCGGCGCGGTCGGCGACCGGACGGACCACCGGATACGAACCGGCCAGGACGAGCTTGGGGGCGTGGGCGAACAACATGACGGGCCTCTCGGGGTTTGAGGAACGCCCGGCGGGTCGGACCGGACGCGACATCGAGTCGACGATGTATCACATACAATCTTACGTATGATATTCACATTGCACAAGAGGTCGCGGCCGCACCACGGGTCGAACAGGCCCTCGACGAACCCCTCCCCCGCGCCTCCCGACGTGTCGACATGCGCCGGTCGGGCAGAATCATCGGGTGACGCGCCTCCACGATCCCTCGGTCCACTCGTTCGCCAGCGACAACTACGCGGGAGCCCACCCCGAGGTGCTGCAGGCGATCGTCGACGCGAACGGCGGGCACGTCGGCTCGTACGGGGCCGACCCCTACACGGCGCGGCTGTCCGAGGTGATCGTCGAGACGTTCGGCGAGGGGGCCGCGATCGACCCCGTGCTGACCGGGACGGGTGCGAACGTCGCGGCGCTGCAGGCGCTCACGCCGCGATGGGCCGCCGTCGTCTGCGCGACGACCGCGCACGTCTACACCGACGAGGGCGGGGCGCCCGAGCGCCTCGGCGGCCTCAAACTGCTGACGGTGCCGACTCCCGACGGCAAGCTGACGCCCGAACTGATCGACCGACAGGCTTACGGCTGGGGTGACCAGCAGCGCCCGCAGCCCCTGGCGGTCACGATCACGCAGAGCACCGAGCTCGGCACGGTCTACACACCCGACGAGATCCGGGCCGTCACCGACCACGCGCACTCGCTCGGCATGCGCGTCCACCTCGACGGCGCGCGTCTGGCGAACGCGGCGGCCTCGCTCGGGGTGCCGCTCCGCGCGATCACGCGCGACGCGGGCGTCGACTCGGTGTCGTTCGGCGGCACGAAGAACGGCCTGGTGCTCGGCGAGTCGGTCGTGACCTTCTCCGAGGAGGCGCGGGCCGGCCTGGTCTACCTGCGCAAGATGGACGCCCAGCTGGCCTCGAAGATGCGCTTCGTCTCGGCGCAGTTCCTGGCGATGCTCGACGGCGACCTCTGGCTGCGGTCGGCCACCCGGGCCAACGCGATGGCCGCGCGCCTCGCGGACGGGCTGGCCACGCTGCCGGGAGTGACCGTGACACAGCGCGTCGACGCCAACGCGGTCTTCGTCGTCCTGCCCCGGGACGTCGTCGAGCCCCTGCGCGAGGCCCACCACTTCTACGACTGGAACCGGGCCACGGGCGAGGTGCGCCTCATGTGCTCGTTCGACACGACCGAAGAACACGTCGACCGCCTCGTCGGGGATGCCAGAGACCTGATCGGCACCGCGCGGTAGTCGAGACGTGGCTCGGCCCGCACCGGGCTCGTTGGTTCCTTGCAGGCCGGGTGTGCGCTCGGCGGCGTCCGGTGGGGTCCGGTGGGGGTCCGTTGGGTCCGGACGTCAGGCCCGGGCGGCCGCCACGAACGCGCGGATCAGCTCGACGCTCTTCACCCCGCGCGACGACTCGACGCCCGAGCTGACGTCGACGCCGACGGCGCCGTGCGGACGCCACCCGGCGAGCAGGCCGGAGACGTTGTCGGGCGCCAGCCCTCCGGCGAGCAACCAGTCGCGGCCGGGAGGCGCGGCGAGCAGGGAGCCGGCGTCGAAGGTGGCCCCGGCACCGGGGGCGACCGCGTCGAGCAGCAGGGCGTCCTCGCGGAAGGCGACCCGCGCCTCCTCGGGTTCGGCCGCGTAGGCGGCGGCGCTGACGGCGCGGATCACCCGGAAGCCCGCCTCGTGGACCGCGGCGACGTCGGCGGGCGTCTCGTCGCCGTGCAACTGCACGGTCGACACCGAGGAGGCGCGGGCCAGCTCGAGCACCGTCGCGATGCTCTGGCCACGGAACACGCCGACCGTCTCGACGTCCGCCGGCACCCGGGCTGCCAGCTCGCGCGCCGTCACGGGGTCGATCGTGCGGGGACTGCCCGCCGCGAACACGAATCCCACGGCGTCGGCCCCTGCCTCGACGGCGGCGGCGACCGTCTCGGGCGTGGACAGGCCGCAGATCTTCACCCAGGTGCGCATGGGTCCAGTCTGCCGCGCCGGGACGCCGCACGGCGCAGCTCTCACCCGGCGACGAGCGCCTCGGCTCGGTCGTCGCGCTCGACGGCCCGTGCGGCCGCGACGCACCGCGCCACGCCTTCGAGCACGCCGACCCGGGGGTGGTAGCCGAGCACGCGCCGGGCCCGGTCACAGCTGGCCACCCGGTTCTCGACCTCGATCTCGCGGGGTCGACCGAGATCGGTCGGGGCGGTCGAGACGACCGGACTGGACGAGTCGGCGAGGTCGACGACCGTGCTGGCGAGCGCGCCGATGGTCCACGTCTCGTGACCCGACAGGTTGAAGAGACGCTCGTCGCCCTGGTGCACGGCCGCCCGGAGCAGACCGTCGACGAAGTCGTCCACGTAGGTGAAGGTGCGGAGCTGGTCACCCGAACCGACCACGGTGACCTCGTCGCCGCGGAGGGCTTGCTCGACGAACCGCGTGACGACGAAGTCGGTGCGCTGGCCGGGCCCGTACACGTTGAAGGGCCTGACCACGACGCCGTCGAGCCGCCCGGCCTCGGTCTCGGCCACGACGAGCTCTTCGGCTTCGCGCTTGGCGCACCCGTAGGCCGACAGGGGGGACAGGGGCGAGGTCTCGACGAGGGGGAACGACGCCGATTGCCCGTAGACCTCGGAGGACGACACGTAGACGAAACGGACTCCGCCGAGGCCCTCGACGAGGTCGACGAAGCGGGAGGTCATGCCGAGGATGGTCGACCGGGTGGCCTCGGGGTCCGCCGACGCGGCGACGACCCCGACGACCGAGGCGAGGTGGACGACCATGTCGGGACGCAGGGAACTCAGCTGGTCGGCCGTCAGCGCCGCGGCGTCGCCTTGGACGTGTTCGTAGCCCGGCCCGGTGTGGCCCTGGCGGACGTCGATGCCGACGACGGTGGCACCGGCGTCGAGGAGGCGCGGCACGAGGGCCGAGCCGATGAACCCGGCTGCGCCGGTGACGAGGACGCGCAGTCCTCGATAGGGGGAAGCGGAGGAGGAGGTGAAGGAGTCGATCACGAGCGTGCTTTCTGCTGAGGGGAGGAAGGAAGGGGTGACGAGGCCGAAGGACCGGTCACGGCGGGTCAGAGGACCACGCGGGTCGGCTCGTCCACGACGTTGCGGGTGTCGAGGACCAGGCGACCGCGGAGCGCACCGAGGTCGACGTCGGTGTGCCGCGTGAGCACCACGGAGACGTCGGCGGACGCCGCGGTCTCGTCGTCGAGCTCGGAGCGGACGACACCCGCCGGCCAGTCGCGGTCGGAGACATGGGGGTCGACCGCCGTGACCGACGCCCCTCGAGCGGCGAGCAGACGGGCGATGTGGACTGCTGGCGCCTCTCGGACGTCGCCGCTGTCGGCCTTGTACGACAGACCGACCAGCAGCACGTTCGCCCCTCGGACGGCCTTGGACTCGTCGTTCAACAGAGCCTCGAGGCGCCGCACGACGTATTCGGGCATGCCCTCGTTCACCTCGTTCGCCAGCTCGACGAAACGCAGGGATCGGCCGAGCTTGCGTCGGACCTCCCACGAGAGGTAGCTCGGGTCGACCGGCAGGCAGTGGCCCCCGACGCCGGGGCCCGGCATGAACTTCATGAAACCGAACGGCTTCGTGCCGGCCGCGTCGAGCGCCTGCCAGATGTTGATACCGAGGTCGTGCGCGGCGATGGCCAGTTCGTTGACCAGGGCGATGTTGACGTGACGGAACGTGTTCTCGATAAGTTTCGCCAGCTCGGCCTCTCGAGTGCCCGGGACCGGGACCGTCACGTCGACGAGCGCGTCGTAGAGCTTGGTGACCTCGGCGAGCGAGGCGTCGTCGATGCCCGAGACGATCTTCGGCGTCGTCCGGAACGACCACTCGGAATTGCCGGGATCGATGCGCTCGGGGCTGAACCCGACGTGGAAGTCGCGGCCCGCCGACAGCCCGCTGACGGCCTCGAGGATCGGGACGAGCACCTCGGCGGTGGTTCCCGGGGACGTGGTGGACTCGAGCACGACCGTCGCCCCGGGGCGCAGGACCGCGCCGAGCGTGCGAGCGGCCGACTCGATGTAGCTGAGGTCGGGCAGGGTCTCACGGAGCGGGGTCGGCACGCTGATGATCGCGTGGTCGAAGCGGTCGACGCCGTCGAGCGACGACCGCGGTGCGTAGCGGCCCGAGTCGAGGGCCGCGGTGACCTGGGCATCGGGGACGTCCTCGACGAACGAGATGCCGGCGGCGAGGGCGTCGACGCGAGACCGGTCGACGTCGAGCCCGACGACGTCGAAGCCGGCGTCGACGGCCCTCATGGCGAGCGGGAGGCCGACGTAGCCCTGGCCGACGACGATCAGCAGGGGGGAGGGATGCGAGACAGGGGACATGACGGCCTTTCGTGGTGCAGGTATCGGGGGTCGCGACGGGGTGGGCGCGGTGGGGTGATCGAGCGGGGCTATCGGGCGGGGCCCGGGTCAGGATTGACGGTCGAGTGCTGCCGAGAGCAGCTCGAGCACCCGGTCGACGTCGAGGTCGCTCAGCACCGATCCGCTCGGCACGGTGAGCCCGTGTTCGAAGAGGCGGTCGGCGACACCGGTCACCGTGGATCCGGCCGACGCGAACACGGGCTGTCGGTGCATGGGCTTCCACAGTCGACGGGTCTCGACGGACCGGGCGGCGAGTGCCTCGCCGACCCGGGCGACCGATGTCGGATCGTCGAACATCAGCGACGTGAGCCAGACGTTGTCGTCAGCGTCGATGCCGTCATGCAGCAGTCGGACGCCCTCGTACGACCAGACGAGTTCGCGGTATCGCTCACGGATCACGCGCCGTCGGGCGATCATGCCGTCGAGGCGCTCGAGCTGGGCCCGGCCGAGAGCGGCGAGCACGTTGCTGAGTCGGTAGTTGTAGCCGATCTCGGCGTGCTCGTAGTGAGCGACGGGCAGGCGCGCCTGGCTGGCGACACGCCTGGCCTCGGTGGCGAGCTCGACGTCGTCGGTGAGCAGCATGCCACCGCCGGACGTCGTCATGATCTTGTTGCCGTTGAAGGACACGGCCGAGGCCTGGCCGAAGGAGCCTGCGGCTCGACCGCCACGGGTCGCACCGAGCGACTCGGCGCTGTCGCACAGCACGGGGACCCCGTGCCGCTCGGCCACGCCTTCGATGCGGGACAGGTCGGCGACCTGGCCGTAGATGTCGACTGGCATGACGGCCGAGACGCGTCTGCCCTGACGAGCCAAGGCGCTCAAGGTCTCGTCGAGCAGCTCGGGGCACATGTTGCCCGTGCTCTCGACGGAATCGACGAAGAATGGCTGGGCCCCGGCGTGGACGACGGCATTGGCCGTCGCCGCGAAGGTGAAGGTCGAGGTGACGACGACGGAGCCCGGGCCGACGCCGAGACCTCGCAGACCCAGGTGGAGCGCAGCGGTACCGGACGAGACGGCGACACCGGCGGCGACACCGACCCGGGCGGCGATCTCTCGTTCGAAGGCGTCGACCTCGGGACCCAGCGGTGCGACCCAGCCGGACCGCAGGGCGGCGTCGACGGCGTCGCGCTCGCGTTCTCCCACATCGGGGGCGGAGAGGTGGATCTGCGTGGTCATGTCACTCCCTGGCTCGTGTTCGTACTGACATATTACACATGATGCACGCTCAGGTAAATATCGAAAGACGATCGGCCTGCCGCACCGCGTGCAGCACGAGTCCCAGCAGGGCCCCGTAACTCAGCACGGAGGCGACCGACCACGCGACGACCGACTCGAGGACACCGGCGCCGGTGACACCCGTGCCGACGACGGCCACCGTCGTGGCCACGAGCCGGGCGACGTCCCACGCGAGCTGCGTGGCCTGACGTTCGAGCATGGGAAGCACGCGGGACAACGGTGACGCGATCATCTGGGCGACGAGGGCCGGGACCACGGCGACGGCGGTCGTGGCGGACTCGCCCCAGCCGTCGCCGAAGAGCACCGGGAACGCAGGAGGCGCGAGGACGACGCAGAGGACTCCCCCGGTCGCGGCCACCCCGGCGAGCGGGACGAGGAGGCGCACGACCGACGGCGAGAGCCCCCCGCGTCGGGCGCGTGCGAGCGCGCCGATCTGCCCTTCGACCTGCAGCCCGACGGCGTCGGCCACCATGCCGACGGGAGCACCGAGCACGCGCATCGTCAACGCGAGGGCGCCGATCGCCGGAGCACCGTGCAGGGAGGCCAACAGGACGAGAGGGGCCTGCTGGCCGGCGACGTTGACCAGGCTCGACCAGGTCGTGACGAGCGGGAAGCGGCGGTAGCGCACGCCGACGGAGCGGACGATCAGCAGGCGCCGCGACAGGGAGGCGCCTCGAACCACCGCGCGTCGACTCGGCCGGGGACGTCGACGCCGAGACGTGGACCGCTCCCGTCGGCCGGGGAACGAGCCGACGAGGGACGCGGAGCGACCCGCTGCCACGCCCAGCACGAGGCCGAGCGGCCCACCGAGGGGCGCGAGGGCGAGGTTGCAGGCGATCTGCCCGAGGCCCTGCCATGCCGTGCGGCGGGCGAGGGCCCGGTAGTCACGGCAGCGGGCCAACCAACTCGTGACGACCCGTTGGAGGGCGACGACCACGATGGTGACGGGGCAGACCCACCAGAAGTCGGCCAGCACCGGAGCACCGGTCAGGCGGGCGAGGGCGGGCCCCCAACACCACGCGGCGACCGCCGCCGCCAGGCCGACGACCAGGACGCCGCCGAGCGCCAGGGCGACGAGCGCGCGGGCCGACGTCTCGCCCCGGGGCACGACGACGGCCCGGTCGTAGCCGAGCGGTGCGACGGCACCCACCATCGCGGAGACGGCGGTGACCACGGCGAGCGCTCCGAGATCGGCCGGGCCGTAGAGGCGCGTGATGAGGGGCGAGGCGGCGAGGACGACTCCCTGCCCGACGAGGCTGCCCCCGAGGACCGTCAGCGCCGGACGGGACGAGATGCCGCGTACCCCGGCGAGGAGGCGACGGATCGACGACCGGCCGGCGTCGATCACGTGCCCGCGGGGACGGCAGGCCCGCGGGTGGAACGTGCCAGGGCCGCTCCGTCTCCGATCGCGGTGACCACGGCCGAAGGCCAGGCGGCCGGGTCGAGGATGCGTCGGCCGTCGACGACGGTTCGCACGCCAGGCACGTCACCCTCGCCCCAGAGACGGTAGTCCTCGTGGTCGGCCTGCACCACGACGGCGTCGGCGGGTTCGCCCTGGTGGTGGGCCGTGAACCCGAGCCGGGCCAGGTCGTCGTCCGGATAGAGCGGGTCGTGCACGACCACCGTCGCCCCGGCCCGTTCGAGAGCAGCGACGGTCGCGAAGACGCCGGAGAAGGCCGTCTCGCGCACACCGCCGCGGTAGGCGGCTCCGAGCACGGCGACCGTCTGACCCGAGAGGTCACCGTGCACCCGCCCCAGCAGGTCGACGGCGTGGTCGGGCATCGCGGCGTTGCGGGCCCGCGCCGCTCGCACGGTGGTGGCGTCGGGGTCGTTCCAGAGATAGAGCCGGGGGTAGACGGGGATGCAGTGCCCGCCGATCGCGATGCCCGGCTGGTGGATGTGGCTGAACGGCTGCGAGTTGCAGGCCTCGACGACCTGCGCCACGTCGATGCCGACGGTCTCGGCGTAGCGGGCGAACTCGTTCGCCAACCCGATGTTGACGTCGCGGTAGGTGGTCTCGGCGAGTTTCGCCATCTCGGCCGCCTCGGCGGACCCGAGGTCCCAGACACCGTTCGGGCGGGCGAGGTCGTCACGCCGGTCGAACTGCAACACGGAATCGTAGAAGTCGATCGCGCGACGAGCACCCTCGGACGAGAGCCCCCCGACGAGCTTGGGGTAGCGACGCAGGTCGGAGAAGACCCGACCGGTGAGCACCCGCTCGGGCGAGAACGCGACGTGGAAGTCGACGCCCTCGCGCAGCCCGCTGCCCGCCTCGAGGCGAGGGGCCCACCGCGTGCGGGTGGTCCCCACGGGGAGGGTCGTCTCGTACGCGACCAGGGTGCCCTCGGTCAGCACGGCGGCGAGGGAGTCGGTGGCGGCGTCCATCCAGCCGAAGTCGGGCCGGGCGTCGTCGTCGACGAAGAGGGGCACGACGACCACGACCACGTCGCTGCCGGGAACGGCGTCGGCGTAGTCGACGGTCGCCCGCAGACGTCCGGTGGGCACGAGCTCGGCGAGCCGGCGCGCCAGGTCGTGCTCGCCCGGGAAGGGCTCGACGCCGGCGCCGACCAGCTCGACGACGCGAGGCGAGACGTCGACGCCGACGACGGTGTGCCCCGACGATGCGTACTGCACCGCGAGGGGGAGGCCAATCTTGCCGAGGCCGATGACGGTGATCTTCATGGAGTTGCTCTTTCGGGTGGAGGGTCGGTCGTGCGGGAGGCGCATCAGGCGGGGACGACGGAGGCGGGGGCAGGGTCCCGGGCCAGGTCGACGGGCCGGCCGGTCGTGGCGGACTCGATGGCGGCCTCGGCCACGCGCAAGGTGGCGAGCCCCTCACGGAGGGTGACGACCCGCGACGGGCCATCGCCCCGCACGGCGTCGCGGAACGCCTCGTGCTCGACGAGCAGGGGCTCTCTCTTGTCGAGGGCATAGCGGACCATGGAGCCCTCGGACACCCCGCGGAAGGCCGCGACGGCGTCCCATGACGTGTCGACCGTGCCGTTCTCGTAGAAGGTGAGATCGGCCGTGAGGGTGTCGGCGACGAACGTGCCTCGCGAACCGGTCACGACCGTGAGTCGCTCCTTGAACGGCGAGAGCCAGTTCACGAGATGGCTGGTGACGGTGCCGTCCTCGAGACGGCCGGAGAACGCCACGAGGTCTTCGTGCGGCCTGCCGCTCTTGTGCGCCACCTGACCGAAGACGCTGCGGAAGCCGCTCTGGACGAGCCAGGCGGTGAGGTCGATGTCGTGGGTGGCCAGGTCTTTGACGACGCCGACGTCGGCGATGCGGGCCGGGAAGGGCCCCTGACGTCGCGTCGCGATCTGGTGCACCTCGCCGACGTCGCCCGCCTCGAGCCGGGCCCGCAACGACTGCAGCGCCGGGTTGTAGCGCTCGATGTGGCCGACGGCCCCGACGAGCCCTCTGCTCTCGAACGCCTCGACGAGCCGCCGCCCGGCGGCCCCGTCGTGAGCCACGGGCTTCTCGACGAGAGCGTGGACGCCCGCCTCGGCCAGCCGGAGGCCGATCGCCTCGTGGTACGCGGTCGGCACGGCGACGACCACGGCGTCGACGCCCAACCGCAGCAACCCGTCGACGTCGTCGACCAGAGGCAGCCCGCCGGCGACTCCGTGCGGGTCGCCGCACGCGTCGGCCACGCCGACCAGCTCGACGCCGTCGACGGCCCGGAGCACCCGCGCGTGGTGCCGCCCCATCATCCCGAGGCCGATCAGCCCGGTACGGACGGGGAACCGGGCGCTCATCGGCCGGCCCCGGCGACGAGTTCGACGCCCTGCACGATGCGATCGAGCTCGGCGTCCGTCACGGACGGGTGGACGGGCAGGGACAGGGCCTCGCGCGCCGCGCGTTCCGTCTCGGGCAGGTGGGCCTCGGACCGGAAGGGCGCGAGCCGGTGGACGGGAGTGGGGTAGTAGACACCCGTGCCGATGCCGTGCTCGCGTTCGAGCGCCCGGGCGAAACCGTCCCGGTCGTCGGGCGCACGGACCGTGTACTGGTGCCAGACGTGGGTCGCCTCGTCGGCCACGGTCGGCGTGACCACCGACTCGATGCCCGACGAGAGTCGGGCGGCGGCGACGCGGCGACGCTCGGTCCAGGCGGCGAGCTTGCGCAGCTGCACACGACCGATGGCGGCGTGCAGGTCGGTCATGCGGACGTTGAAACCGACGACCTCGTTCTCGTAGCGGCGTTCCATACCCTGGTTGCGCAGCAGGCGCAGCAGGCGCTCGACGTCCCGCTCGCCGACCGAGACCATGCCGCCCTCGCCCGAGGTCATGTTCTTGGTCGGGTACAGGCTGAAGGCTCCGGCGGCACCGAACGTGCCGACGCGACGTCCGGCCCACGTGGCCCCGTGTGCCTGCGCGGCGTCCTCGAACACCAGCAGGTCGTGTTCGGCGGCGAGTCGCCCGATGCCGGTCATGTCGGCCGGGTGACCGTACAGGTGCACCGGCATGACGGCCCGGGTCTTCGGGGTGAGAGCGGCTCGGACCGACTCGACGTCGAGGCAGAAGTGCCGGGGCTCGATGTCGGCGAAGACGGGCGTCGCCCCCACCAGCGCGACGGCGTTGGCGGTCGCGGCGAAGGTGAAGGACGGCACGACGACCTCGTCGCCGGGCCCGATGCCCGCGGCGAGCAGACCGAGGTGCAGAGCGGTCGTCCCGGAGTTGACCGCGACGGCGGGACGACCGTCGAGCAGCTCGGCCGAGAACTCACGCTCGAAGCCGGCGACCTCGGGACCCTGCGCCAGCATGCCGCTGGCCATGACGGCGTCGACGGCCGCCCGTTCGTCGTCGCCGATCAGCGGACGGGCCGCCGGGATGGGGAGGGGTGTCGCCATGGTCATCGTTCCTCTCGGAGGGCGTCGTTCTCGACGCGGTAGCGGGTGCCCGTCACCGGGCAGACGAGGGCATCCCCGTCGGGGACGAGCGAGACCCCGGCGCGACCGACCCAGCCGATCCGGCGGGCGGGGACGCCGGCGACGAGCGCGTGGTCGGGGACGTCTCGGGTCACGACCGCACCGGCGGCGACCATCGCCCACCGGCCGATCGACACGGGAGCGACGCACACGGAACGCGCGCCGAGCGAGGCGCCGTCGCCCACGCGCACGCCCACCGGAGTCCAGTCGAAGGGTTCTTTGAGTCGCCCGTCGGGGGTGACGGCCCGTGGAGCGCGGTCGTTCGTGAGCACGACGGCCGGCCCCACGAAGACGCCGTCGCCGAGGACGGCGGGTTCGTAGAGGAGCGCGTCGTTCTGGATCTTGCACCGGTCGCCCACGACCACGCCGGAACCGACGTAGACGCCACGGCCGATGACGCAATCACTGCCGACACGGGCCCCTTCGCGGATCTGGGCCAACCCCCAGACACGCGTCGAGGGATCGATCCGGGCCTCGGGCGCGACGTCGGCCGATGCGGCGACACGGACGGGACTCGATCCCGTCTCGGCGAGCGCCGGAGGCGCGGGGGGCGGTGTCGGGTTCATGGCTTCCTCCATCTATGGTCGGAAAGTAGAATACGACATGTCGTCAGAAAATACCAGAGCAAAATGACACTAGCCAGACGGCCGGGCCTCGCCTAAACTGACATTTCACACATCTTTGGACAGGAGAAACCGTGTCACGACCCGAACACGACCGAGGCAGCAGCCGACGGGCGGTCTACGAGACGACCAAGCGCGCGCTCGACGTGCTCTGCGCCTCCTCGGCCCTCGTCCTCCTGGCGCCGCTGATGCTCGTGGTGGGGTCGAGCGTGGCGGTCTTCCTCGGGCGGCCGGTGCTCTTCCGTCAGATGCGGCCCGGGCGCCACGGCGAGCCGTTCGCTCTCGTCAAATTCCGGTCGATGCGCGACGTCGACGCGGCCGAGGGGCTGCTCAGCGACGCCGACCGCCTCACCCGTTTCGGTCGTCTGCTGCGGTCCACCAGCCTCGACGAACTGCCGAGTCTCGTCGCGGTGGTCCGAGGCGACCTCAGCCTCGTCGGCCCACGTCCCCTCTTGATGCAGTACCTCCCCCTGTACAGCGAACACCAGCACCGCCGGCACGAGGTCCGGCCCGGCCTGACGGGACTCGCGCAGGTGAGCGGGCGCAACCTCCTCGACTGGGACGAGCGCTTCGATCTCGACGTGCGGTACGTGGACGAGCGAGGGCTCCTGCTCGACCTGCGCATCCTGGCGCAGACGATCGGGTGCGTGCTCCGCCGGACCGGAGTCAGTGCCGCCGGCGAGGCGACCTGCGCGCCCTTCCGGGGATCGGCGCGCTTCGAGCTCGAGGGGCCCGCCGTCGTCCCGACGACCGGCGTCTCGACGACCGGCGTCTCGACGACCACCGTCTCGACGACCACCGTCGAGATCGAGGTCGCGGCGTGAGCGGGGCAGGTGCCGCCGGCGGTCTGGTCGTGATCGGCGCGGGCGGCATGGGCCGCGAGGTCCTCGACGTCGCCCGTGCCCTCGGTCGGCCCGTGGCCGGAGTCGTCGACGACGGCCCGTCCTCCGCCGACCGGCACCGCCTGTCCCGGACGGGCACGGCGTATCTCGGCAGCATCGACGAGTGGCTCGCCGGCGGCGCGCACGAGCCCTGGGTCATCGGGCTCGGCGACCCCGGTGTGAGGAGCCGGGTCGTGGCACGTGTCGCGGCGGCCGCGGGCCACCCCACGACGCTCGTGCACCCGACGGCGACCCTCGGCTCCCAGGTGCTCCTGGGTGACGGCACCGCGATCTGCGCGGGAGTACGGGTCTCGACGAACGTCCGTGTCGGCCGTCACGGGCTGCTCCTCGCGAACGCCGCCGTGGGGCACGACAGCCGACTCGGCGACGTCGTCAGCGTCAACCCCGGCGCGGTCGTCTCGGGGGCCGTCACCATCGGCGGGGGCAGCCTCGTCGGAGCCGGTGCCACCGTGCTCCAGGGGCTGCACGTCGGAGAACGCTGCGTCGTGGGCGCCTCCGCCTGCGTCGTCCGCGACGTCGCGGCCGACACCGTGGTCCGTGGGGTCCCGGCTCGATGAGCGAGCCGCGGGTCGTCTGGTTCGTCAACCACTACGCCACCAACCAGCATCGCGACGGCCGCAGCGGTCGGCACGAACAGTTCGCCCGACGACTGCCCGACACCGGCTGGCGTGCCGTCGTCATCTCGGCGAGCACGGATCATCCCAGCGGCCGCCAGACGATGCGTCGGGGCCGTCTCCGAGAACGCTTCGTCGACGACCGACACGACTTCGTCTGGCTCCGAGGGGTGTCGTACGCCCGCGTCCGGCTGCTGCGCGTCGCGGACGTCCTGCTCTTCACCGCACTGCTGCTCGTTCCCGGCATGCTGAACGGCCTGCCGCGCCCCGACGTCGTCGTGGGCGGTTCCGTCCACCCACCGGCCGCCTGGGCCGCCTCGCTGATCGCCAGACGCCTCCGCGTCCCCTTCGTGTACGAACCCCGGGACCTCTGGCCCGAGACCCTCGTCCAATTCGGCTCGATCGGTCGACGGTCACCGATCGCCCTGGTGCTCGCGGCCGTCGAACGGCACTGCGTCCGCCGAGCCGTCGTCGTCGTGTCGCCCCTCGAGGGTGCCGGCCGGTACTTCTCGGCACGAGGGCTGCACGCGCCGTTCGCCTGGGTTCCCAACGGGGTGTCGCGCCAGCTGGTCGACGACATCGAGGACGATCGCGACACGGTCGGCACGACGGTCGACGACACGGACACCGGCACCGGCACCGGCCACACCTTCGAGATCGCCTACCTGGGCTCGATGGGCACCGCCAACAGCCTCGTCCCGGTGGTCGACGCGTTCTGCCTCGCGTCCGACCGTCTCGCCGGTCGACCTCTCGTGCTGCGGCTCGTGGGCACGGGCCCCGACCGCCGCCGACTCGAAGAGCGGGCGGCCGCCAGCGGCCACGCCTCGCGCATCGTCTTCGAGGGGCACCTCCCCCAGAGCGAAGCCCGAGCCGTCGGTCGCCGGGCCGATGCCCTGATCGCCAACCTGCGCCCGCTCGACCTCTACCGGCACGGCACGTCGTTGAACAAGTTCTTCGAGTACCTCCTGCTCGCCAAGCCGGTCGTGCTGGGCGCCTCGGTGCCGCGCGACCCGGTCACCGACTCCGGTGCCGGCGTGCGGGTGCCGGGCGACGACGTACCGGCCCTGGCCGACGCCATCTGTCGCGTGGCCACCATGAGCGCGCCCGAACGCCTCGAGCACGGCGCCCGCGGCCGCCGTCACGTGTTGGCGCACTACGACTACGACGTCCTCGTCGTCCGACTCGCCGCGGCACTCGACCAGGCGCTCTCGATCCCGACGGCGCCCTCGCGCCGGCCGGGGGCCGGTCGATGAGCAGCGGCACCACGGCGACGGTCGCCCGCGGCCTGCGCGGGTCGGCGCTCTCCGGAGCATCCGCCGCGCTGCTGCGCCACGCCGTCGGCGTCTCGGTCGGCACGATGGTCTACGCGCTGTCGTTGCACTGGGTCTACGCGAACCTCATCACCGTTCCGTTCGCCTACGCCGGCTTCACGTACCGCGAGGCGAGCCCGCAGGCGACCATGGCCACGATCGCGGTCGCGTGCGCCGTCGCGATCACGCTGCCTGCCCGGCCGCAGCGCGTGTCCCACGTCATGCTCTGGGTGCTCTTCGTCGTCGGCGTCGCTCCGGCCCTGCTGATGGTGGCGTACACCGGCTATCTCAAGGCCGACGAGGCGGTGCTGGCCAGCGCAACCGTGGGTGTGGCGTTCGGCGTCGCGACCGTCGGCACGCGCCTCCTGGACGGGCGCGGACGATCGGCAGCCGTCGCCGGACACGAGTCGCTCGCCGGTGGGCCACTCGACCTCGGCCCCTTCGCCCCCGCACCCGGCTCGGATCCCGGCCGACGCCTCCCACCCAGTACCGCCCTCTGGGTGGTCTGCGGACTGCACTCCGCTCTGACGTACGGCGTGATGGCCGCGACCACCGGGCTCTCGCTCCGTTTCGTGGCGCTCGACGACGTCTACGACGTCCGCGCCGTCTACAAAGAAGAGGTGCAGGGCGACAACGGCCTCTTGGGCTACCTGCTGAGCGGCCAGGCGAACGTCGTCAACACCGTGCTGATGGCCCGGGGCCTCAGCCGACGCAACGTGCCGTTGATCGCCGTGGGCGTGATCGGGCAGCTGCTGCTGTACTCGGGCACCGGTTTCAAGACGATCCTGTTCTCGTTCCCCGCCGTCGTGTTCATCGCCCTGGCCACCCGGGTCGCACGAGGGCGGGCCCTCGCACCCGGCGTCGGCTACCTCGCGGGCCCGGTCGTCCTGATGGTGCTGGCGGCCGGCGCCGACGAACTCCAGGGCGGTCTCCTCTGGACGTCCTTGTTCGCCCGCAGGTTCCTCATCACGCCCGGGGTGCTGACGAGCGTCTACGTCGAGTTCTTCGGCGAGAATCCCCCGGCCATGCTCGGCCAGTCGGTCCTGCGATGGTGGGTCGACTACCCCTACGACCGGTCCATCCCCATGGAGGTCGGGCAGTACCTGCAGCCCGGGGGCGCCCTGGCGGCGAACGCGAACCTGTTCGCGGACGGGTTCGCCAACTTCGGTCATCTCGGGGTCCTGGGCACCGGCGCCGTCCTCCTGGCGTTCCTGCGCTTCGTCGACTGGTCGGCTCGAGGACTGCCTCTGACCGTCGGGGCCATGGTCATGATGATGCCGAGCATCACCCTGTCGAACACGTCGCTGCCGACGGCCATGCTCTCGCACGGCCTGGCGCTCGGCACCCTCGTGCTCGCCGTGGCTCCGCGGACGGGATGGGAGCCACCGTCACGCTAGAGTGCTTTCATGCCTCATGCTCGTACACCTCATGCCACCGACCTCGTTGCCGCACCACGGCTGGGCCGAAGGGCGCTGCTGCTGACCGGAGCGGGCACGGCGGCGGGCGTCCTCGTCGCCTCGGGCCGCGCCTCCCCGGCGATGGCTGCCGCGACCGGCTCAGGGGCCCCCGGGCACGAAGCGGCAGCGTGCTCGCCGGTCGTCGTCGACACGGACGCCACCGACCTCGACCTCGTCCTCGCGACCGTGCCCGAGGGCGGCGAGCTCGTCGTCACGCGCCACTGGGACCGCTCGGGCCCGCTCGAAGTCACCCGGGCCGTCACTCTCCGCTTCACCGGTGAGGGCCACCTCGCGGCGAACGGTGACTTCAGCGTCGTCCGCGTCACGGCGTCGCACGTGGCCGTCGTCGATGCCGTGGTCACCGGGGCCGGCGGTCGTCGGTCGGGCGCCGGACGGGGCATCGACGTCGTGGGGACAGCCGACGCCCCACTCGACGACGTGCGCATCTCCGGCGGCAGGCTCGTCGAACTGAGCCACGACGGCATCCGGGCCGAGCACACGACGGGGCTGGTCGTCCAGGGGGTCACCGTCACCGATGTCGGCTACGCGGGCGTGCTGCTGCGCTCGTGCGTCGACACCGTCGTCCGTCGGTGCGACGTGACCGACGTCCACCAGCCGAGTCCGTACGTCAACAGTTACGGCGTGATCGTGACCCGCGACGACACCGTGCCGATGACGGTGTCCGGCCGGTCGACGCGCGTGGTCGTCGAGGGCAACGCGATCACCGGCGTCCGACTCTGGGAGGGCCTCGACACCCACGCCGGCGATCGGGTGGTCATCCGCGACAACGTCGTGCGAGATTGCCGGGTCGGGATCGCGGTCGTGCCCTGTCGCGACGAGGTCGACCGCTCGTACCGACACGCGCCCACCGCGTTCGTCGTCGCCGGCAACGTCGTCGAGCGCATCGACCTGGCCTCACCCGGGGCCGGCATCCTCGTCAAGGGTGCAGGCACGACCGTGGGCGACGACGTCGAACGGGCGACGGGGTTCGTCACCGGCAACACCGTCCGCGGCCACGGCGGTGGCACCGAGGCGGGCATCGTCCTCTACCTCACCCGCGGCGTCGTCGTGAGCGGCACCACCCTCGAGCGATGCATCGACCGGGGCGTGCTCGTCTACCACTCGAACGACGCCCTGACGCTGACGCGCACGTCGGCCTCCGATCTCGAGGCCTCGACGGAAGGAGGCGCGGTGTCGGTCGTCGAGGCCCGCAGCGGCGCGAACACGGTCACCGTGTCGGCGACCAGCGTCGCCCGCACGGAGGGCACCTCCGGCCCGGTGCGAGGCCTGGCCGTGGCCAATGCCGACAACGTGTTCGACCTGCTGGCCAACGACTGGCGTGAGACCGACCTCGCCGTGTGGAACAAAGGGGCCGTCGTGCGCCGCTGGGCCGACGAGGGGTGACCGGCGGCCTCCTGCGTGGCGTCTCAGGCCGTGGCGTCTCAGGCCGTGGCGTGTCAGGCCGTGGCGAATCCCCGAGCGTCACCCTCGCGTCTCGCGCGTCGACGCCTCGGGTCGTCGGCGCGACCCGCTCGAGCGGGGACGGGTGGGGGGACCGCGACGAAGGCCGCCTCGGGCGACCTGGAGACCGTTCGGGCCGGCTCCGTGACGTCGCGGGCGTCCGGCTCGAATCGGCGAGCACGGCCGGGCCCTTCGGCGGGTGGGTCGACCACGACGGGTCCGAGCGCCGAGGCGACCGTCGTGGCCGCGGCCGCCAGCCGGCGGGCGACGCGCAGATGCACACCCGCCCGTCGCCCCATGGGGTCGAGGACGTCGTCGTCCTCGGGATCGTCGGGACGCAGCACACTGCCTCGTAGGCGCAGCAAGGACTCCAGCGAAACCCCGGGCCACCCCGGGCCGGACTCGACCGACCCTCCGTCGGCGACGCGGACCGCCCCCTCGGCGAGCGCCGCCTCGGCCAACCGGGCGAATTCGACGATGGTGAACGCCCTCGAGGCGACCGCAGGGGACATCCGCACGACGTCTCGGCGATGACGTCGACCGGCCGTGAGCACGAGGTCGGCATCGTCGAGGTCGACGCCCGAGAGAGGCCGGGCGACATGGCCCCCGAGATCGACCCCGAGGCGCGTCCCGGCCGCCAGCGTCGCCGCGGGCACGACCGCGCCGGGAGTGGCCAGCGTGCCCCGACTCGTGACGGTCACCCGGGCGCCGTCGACGTCACGAGCGAGCAGGGCGGCGAAGAGCGGCGAACGGCAGAGGTTGCCCGTGCAGACGACGAGCACACGCAGGGGCGCGGCAGCGGGTCGAAGCGCGGCGCTCACGCTGCACCCTCGGGGGTGCGACCGTCGGGTGTCGGGTTGCCGATCAGGTCACGATAGAGCTCGAGGAGCGTCGCCTCCTCGCCGTCCCAGCTGAACGTCTCGAGCGCGGCACGTCGCCCGTTGCGGCCGTGACGGTCGAGCAGGTCGGGGTCGGAGTCGTAAGCGGCCACGGCTCGGGCCACGGCGTCGACGTCGGTGGGGTCGACGAAGGTGGCGCAGTCGAGGTGCCCCAGAAGGCTCCGCCAGAGCGGGAAGTCGCTGACGACCACGGCGAGCCCGGCGGCCATGTACTCGAAGAGCTTGGTGGGCAACGAGTTCAGGTGCGCGGCGGTCGGCTCGAAGACGACGACCCCCACCCGGGCACCCAGCAGCAGGTCGCGTGTGGCCTCGGGCGACAGCCGGCCGTGGAAGACCACGGGCAGATCGTCGGTCCGCGGTCGAGCGGTCAGCTCGGCGGCCTCGGGCGCCGAGACGTGTCCGGCCAGCTCGAGCCGCCAGCCGCGGGGGAAGGCCGGCGAGCCGGTCAGCCCGGCCACGACCGCCGACCCGCGGTTCGCGGTCAACGCCCCGACGTACGCCACGACCGGGGACCGGCGGCTCGGCTCGATCGCCGATGCCTCTTCCGCACGGAGGCGCGGGTAGTTGCGCACGAGCACCGTCTTGCCCGCCGGGTAGGCGTCGGCGATCGTCTCGGTGGCGGCCACGACCCGGTCGGCCGTCGACACGAGGCGCACGACGAGCTGGGCGACTGCGCGCGCGGGGCGCGCCGTGCGGCGCGAGACGTACGCCTTCGACATCACCTGGTCGGGAAGGTCTTCGTGTGCGTCGAAGACGACGCGGCGCCCGAGCGCACGCAGCAGGGGCACCGCCCACACGAGCTCGGGGTCGTGCAGGTGACACACCCGTGCCCTCGACCGCACGGCGAGCCCGACGGCCTGGGTCGAGCCGAGCGTCATGCGGGCGCGACGACGGCGACGGGGGATCGTCACGACCTCGACGCCTGTCTCGTGGGTGGTGACGTCGCTCTCGACGGCGATGAGGCGGACCGAATACCCGGCGGCCGCGGCACCGGCGGCCTCGCGCAGGTGGACGCGATTGTCGGTCCAGGGGTGGGCGCTCGACACGTGGACGATGTCGGGAGGTGATGTGGTCATGGTGTTCCGTTCGTTCGGAGGTGACAAGAAGAGGGCCGCGAGGCCCTGTAACGGAGAGCGGTCGTCGGCAAGGAGGCGCGGCTCGGCCCGAGCTCGGACGCAGGGGCGTCGAGCGACGTCGTCGGGCCCCACGGCCGACAGGTCGGGCGGGGCCCCGTCGTTCAGGCTCGGCGGAGGAGCCCCCGGAGCGGACGACGCGGGGCATCGGTCTCGCTGTAGTAGTAGTAACGGGAGTCGGCCCGACGCCGACGCCCCATGGTCAGCACGGCGGCACGCGGCGTGCCCCCGACGGCGTCGAGACGTTCGAGCGCCGACGCGACCTGCGCACGGCGAGTGCGCCCGGACGCGACCACGAGGAGGACCCCTGTGACCATCTCGCTGATGAGCGCGGCGTCGGTGACCGACAGCAGGGGCGGGGTGTCGACGACGACCACGTCGTACCGGCCCCCCAGGTCGTCGAGCAGTGCGCGCATGGCCCCCGAGCCGAGCAGCTCGCTCGGATTCGGCGGCACCTCGCCGGCGGGCAGCACGGTGAGGCCGTCGTGCCCCCAGGTCTGCAGCACCTCGTCGAGTTCGAAGCGCCCGATGAGAACGTCGGACAGCCCGACCGCGCCCTCGATGCCGAGGATCTTCGCCAGGTTGGGTCGCCTCATGTCGGCGTCGACCACGACGGTTCGCAGCCCGGCCTCGGCGAGTGAGACCGCGAGATTCGCCGTGGTCGTGGTCTTGCCCTCGCTCGGCCCGGCCGAGCTGACCGCGAACGACCGCGCCGTCGACCCCGCACCCAGGAACCGGATGTTGGTCCGCAGCATGCGGAACGCCTCGGCATGGACGCTCGAACCGCCGTCGCGGGCGACCACCGGCCGGCGCCGCACCTGAGCATCGAACGGGATTTCGCCCACGACGGCCAACTCGCCCTCGACGACGAGATCGTCGCGCCCCCTGACCTTCGTGTCGAGCGCCCGCCGGGCGAGGGCCGCCGCGGCACCGGCCGAGAGGCCCAGCAAGAGGCCGAGCGCGACGTTGGCGACGGTGCGCGGGGTCGCCGGCGAGAGCGCCGGCGCGGCCGGCTCGACGACCTCCATCGTGACGGACGGGACACCGGGGGCGAACTCGGGCTCGAGTTCGGTCGTCACCACGGTGCGGAGGCTCTCGGTGACGGCGTTGGCCAACTCGGCCGCGCGCTGCGGGTCGACGTCGGTGACGGCCACGGTCATGAGGGTGCTGGCCGTCGGCGAGCTCGCCGTCACCTGGCTCGCGAGATCGTCGACCGTGACGCTGGGCCCTCGGTCGGCGACGACGGGGTCGAGGACCCGCGGTGTCGTGACGAGCGTCGTGTAGGTCTTGATCTTCTGTTGTGCCGCGTTCGACCCGGAGGCGATCTCCATCGCCGTGGTGTCGGACTGCCCTCGGACGGCGACGAAGATCTTGGCGCTGCTGACGTAGGTCGGAGTCGCCACGGCCGAGACGGCGTAGCCGACGCCGCCGCCGGCCAGGAGGCCGACGACCACGAGCAGCCAGCTGGCGAGCAGGGCTCGCAGGATGTCGGTCACGCGCATGGATCGGGGCCTTTCGGGTGTCAACGCCGGGTCAGCGATGTTTTACATGTTATATGGGTCAACGACAGGGCACAAGCTTTCGTGCCCTGTGCTCAGAAGCGGGACAGCATGGCGTCGACCACCCTGGAGGCCGCTCGGCCGTCCCCGTACGGCGCGGCGGCGGTCTCGGGACACGGCAGCGCCGCGAGTCGCGCGGCGATGTCGAGGGGGCCGTCGCCGACGAGGTCGTTCCAGCCGAGCTTCACGGTCTCGCCCCATTCGGTGTCCGCCCGGACCGTGACACACGGTCGGCGCAACAGGAAAGCCTCTTTCTGTAATCCGCCCGAGTCGGTCACGACACCCGAAGCCCCCTCGAGCAGGCCGACGAGGTCGAGATACCCGACGGGCGGCGCCACGACCATGCCCGGCCTCGACAGCTCGATCCCCCACGAGGAGGCGCGCGCCCGCAACCGCGGATGAGCCAGCAGCAGCACGGTGCGCCCGGTCTCGGCGACGACGGCGAGGCCGTCGAGCACCTCTCTCAGCCGCCCGGGATCGTCGGTGTTCGACGGGCGGTGGAGGGTGGCGAGCACGTAGGGCCCCCGGGTTGCGACCTCGCCCACCGGGCCGACCCGCGCCTCCTGCCGGGCGAGACGGTCACGAACCGAGAAGAGGACGTCGGTCATGACGTCGCCGACCAACACGGAGCGGCGCTCGAGCCCCTCGTCGCGGAGATGCCCGAGCGCCGTCTCGGTGGGCGCGAGGCAGAGGTCTGCGGCGTGATCGGTCATGACGCGGTTGTGCTCTTCGGGCATGGCGCGGTCGAACGACCGGAGCCCCGCCTCGAGGTGGGCGACCGGGATGCCCAACTTCACGGCCGCCAACGTCGCGGCGAGCGTGGAGTTCGTGTCGCCGTAGACGAGGACGGCGTCGGGGCGCCGTCGCTGCACGACGCGCTCGACGGCCTCGAGCATGCGCCCGGTCTGGGCGCCGTGCGACGCCGACCCGATGTCGAGTTGTTCGTCGGGTCGTGGGATCTCGAGTTCGTCGAAGAAGACGTCGGACATCGCCGCGTCGTAGTGCTGGCCGGTGTGGACAACGACGTGGTCACACCGGCCCTCGAAGGCACGGGCCATCGGCGCGAGCTTGACGAACTGCGGGCGAGCCCCGACGACACTCATGATCTGCATGTTTCGTATTTTACATGCAGTACATCGATCTGACTAGTCCTCAGCTGGGCGTCGGCGATGCCGACCGCCCCGACGCGCCGATCAGTCGGTGAGGTCGTCGAGTTCGGCGGCGTCCGGTTCGACCACGTCGTGCCGTACCACCGTCAGCCCCTCGCCCCCGTCGGCCACGTCGACCCGCACGGTGTCGCCGTCGGCGATCTCGCCACCAAGCAGCGCCATGGCGAGCGCGTCGTCGATCTGTCGCTGCATGAGGCGCCGCAGCGGGCGGGCTCCGTAGATCGGGTCGTAGCCGCGCTCGGCGAGCCAGGCCCGGGCGTCGGGCGTGACGGCCAGCGAGAGTCGCCGGTCGGCCAGCCGGCGGCCGAGGCGGTCGACGTAGAGGGACACGATCTGGCCGAGGTCGTCGGTGCTGAGCGTCGAGAACACGACGATGTCGTCGAGCCGGTTGACGAATTCGGGCTTGAACGCCTGACGCACGAGACCCTGCACCAGCTCTTCTTTCTCGGGGTCGCTCAGGGACGGGTCGGTGATCACCTGAGAGCCGAGGTTCGAGGTCAGCACGAGGATCGTGTTGCGGAAATCGACCGTGCGACCCTGACCGTCGGTCAGCCGGCCGTCGTCGAGCACCTGCAGCAGGATGTCGAACACCTCGGGGTGCGCCTTCTCGACCTCGTCCATCAGCACGACGCTGTAGGGGCGGCGCCGCACGGCCTCGGTCAGCTGGCCGCCGGCCTCGTAACCCACGTACCCGGGAGGCGCGCCCACGAGCCGGGACACGCTGTGCTTCTCGCCGTACTCACTCATGTCGATGCGCACGAGCGCCTTCTCGTCGTCGAACAGGAAGTCGGCGAGGGCCTTGGCGAGCTCGGTCTTGCCGACTCCGGTGGGGCCGAGGAAGAGGAACGAGCCGGTCGGGCGGTCCGGGTCGCTGATGCCCGCGCGGGTGCGCCGGACGGCCTCGCTGACGGCCTGGACGGCCGCCTTCTGACCGATGAGGCGCCTCCCGAGTTCGCTCTCGAGGTGCAGCAGCTTCTCGGTCTCGCCGCTGAGCAGGCGACCGACCGGGATGCCCGTCCAGGCGGCGACGACCTCGGCGATGTCGGAGTCGGTGACGCTGTCGCTGACCAGCCGTTCGTCGGACTGCTCGAACGACTCGGCGTCGGCGAGACGCTTCTCGATGTCGGGGATGCGCTCGTAGCTGATGCGCGCGGCGTCTTCGTAGCGGCCTTCGCGCAGGGCACGGTCGGCATCGATGCGCGCCTCGTTGAGGTCGCTGCGCAGGGTGCCGACCCCCTGCAGCGCGGCCTTCTCGGCCTGCCACCGGGCGTTCAGATCGTCGAACGCGGCCTGCTGCTCGGCGATGGTCTGGCGCAGCGTGGCGAGGCGCGCCAGCGAGGCGTCGTCCTTCTCCTTCTTGAGGGCGAGCTCTTCGATCTGGAGGCGCACCAGGCCCCGGTAGAGCTGGTCCAGTTCGACGGGCGACGAGTCGATCTCCATCTTGAGGCGGGAGCCCGCCTCGTCGACGAGGTCGATGGCCTTGTCGGGCAACTGGCGGCTGGGGATGTACCGGTTGGACAAGGAGGCGGCGGCCACCAGGGCGCCGTCGGTGATCGTGACCCCGTGGTGCGCCTCGTACCGCTCTTTGAGCCCTCGAAGGATGGCGACGGTGTCTTCTACGCTGGGCTCGCCGACGTAGACCTGCTGGAAGCGGCGCTCGAGCGCGGCGTCCTTCTCGATGTACTGGCGGTACTCGTCGAGGGTGGTGGCACCGATGAGGCGCAGTTCGCCGCGGGCGAGCATGGGCTTGAGCATGTTGGAGGCGGCGACCGAGCCCTCGCCGCCGCCGGCACCCATCAGGGTGTGCAGCTCGTCGATGAACGTGATGACCTGGCCGTCGCTCTTGGTGATCTCTTTAAGGACGTCTTTCAGACGCTCCTCGAACTCGCCGCGGTACTTGGCGCCGGCGACGAGGGCGGCCAGGTCGAGGCTGATCAAGCGCTTGTCCTTGAGGCTGTCGGCGACGTCGCCCTCGACGATTCGCTGGGCGAGCCCCTCGACGACGGCGGTCTTGCCGACGCCCGGCTCGCCGATCAGGACGGGGTTGTTCTTGGTGCGGCGGGTGAGCACCTGGCTGATGCGACGGATCTCGGCGTCGCGGCCGATGACGGGGTCGAGCTTGCCGCTGCGGGCGATGGCGGTGAGGTCGACGCCGTACTTCTCGAGCGCGCTCTTCTGCTTCTCGGTGGAGGCCGGTGCGCCCTGCATGTTCGCCATGGATGTGCCTTTCTCGAAACTTGAGTGGAACTGACTCAAGTTTATGCCGATCGGCCCGACGCGCAATACCTCGCACTTGTCATGTTGTGCATGCCTTGTTTTGTGTCTAACATTTCACAATCTGTTCGCCTGGCGGAGCATCGCGCCGCCCAGACAAGAAGGACCACCTTCACACATGAAGAAGACCCTCAAGACCGCGGGAGCCCTAGGGCTCGCCGCGGCCACCATCGTCACCGGGCTGAGCTTCGGGCCGGCTGCAGCTTCGGCTACGTCAGCACCTGAAAGCGTCCGGCCGATCAAGCTCGTCTTCACTCAGCCGTCGACCGCCCTCCCTTACGTGGCAGTGACGACGAATGATCCGACCCGCGGCACGCGTGCCTTTGCCACGCTGGAAGAGGCGTCGGAAGCTGCCTGGCCGTTCACGTACGACACGGCCACGAAGCAGATCCGAGGGACGGACGGAACATGCGTGGGGATCAAGCAGGGAACCAGTGCGCCCAAGGGCTCCTACTTGACCTCCGCCGCATGCTCGACGGGGCAAGACTTCCGTTGGAAAGACGGGAGTGACAGCCTGACGTCGGCAGGAGGCCTGTCTCTCACGCGTCCCTACTACTACGGGGAATACACGGCCTTCCCAGCGACACCGACGCCAGCTCGCATGGAAGAGAAAAAAGGGCTGGCCTTCGCGCCAGGCCATGGGTTCGCTGCCCTGTCGGCCAAGGTCACGAACATCGATCGCGCCGCGAAGACAGCCACGCTCGAAGGAACTGCGATGCCGAACTCGGCGGTGATCGTGAACGGTGCCGAGCAGTTCCTCGCGGACGACACAGGTGCCTGGTCCGCAACGGTGGGCGGCCTGAAGCTCGGGTCGAACCCGCTGCACCTCACCCAGTGGGAGAACGGCGTCCAGACCGGCGAATACACCCTCGACGCCGAGATCAAGGTCTCCCCGATCACCGCGACCACCGCGTTCGGGGCCGACCGCACCGACGAGGCCATCGTCAAGGGTGCTGCGCAGCCCGGCGCGACGATCGTCGTCCGCGACTCCGCCGGCACCGAGATCGGCCGCACCACCGCGTCCACGAACGCCGACGGCGCCTGGGAGCTCGAGATCCCGGCCCCGAACGCACCCGGCGACTACGCCGTGACCGCCCAACAGCTCATCGACGGCGACGACGGCGGCACCGCCACCGCCACCATCGCCTACGGCGCCGCAGTCAAGATCGACACCCCCGTCGACGGGATCGCGTTCGACGGCGGCACCTTGAACATGACCGGCAAGGGCGAGATCGACGCCAGCATCGAGATCCGCGAGAAAGGCAAGGACGTCCCGATCCTCGCCGCCGGGAAGGTCTTCCAGAACGGCCAGTGGAACCTCACCACCACGAAGCTCGACGACGGTGAGCACGTCCTCGAAGTCACCCAGACCGGCAAGGGCAACAACACCACCGTCTCGACCGTGACCCTGAACCCCGGAGCCGGCGAGATCGCACCCGTCGCCGTCACGAACCCCGCCGGCCCCAAGGCCGGCTACGTCCCGAACACCGGCTTCACGTTCGAAGGCACCGGCACCAAGGGCAAGACCATCCAGGTCGAGAACAAGTTCGGCACCCCCCTCGGCACCACCCAAGTCAAGGACAACAACACCTGGTCCTGGACCCGCGCCAACATGGGCACCTCCACCTGGACGATCAACTTCATCCAGGACAAGGGCGAGACCACCCAGTCGACCGCGACCGTGCTGAACTTCAAACCCAGCACCGACACCCCCGCACCGGCACCCCTCGTCGCGGTGACCAACCCCGCCGACCCCAAGACCGGCTACGTCCCCAACACCGGCTTCACGTTCGAAGGCACCGGCACCAAGGGCAAGACCATCCAGGTCGAGAACAAGTTCGGCACCCCCCTCGGCACCACCCAAGTCAAGAACGACAACACCTGGTCCTGGACC
>NZ_MJGS01000020.1:62661-62986 GCF_001864945.1 Frigoribacterium sp. MCBA15_019
ACCGACACCCCCGCACCGGCCCCCCTCGTCACGGTCACCAACCCCGCTGACCCCAAGGCCGGCTACGTCCCGAACACCGGCTTCACGTTCGAAGGCACCGGCACCAAGGGCAAGACCATCCAGGTCGAGAACAAGTTCGGCACCGCCCTCGGCACCACCCGAGTCGAGGACAACAACACCTGGTCCTGGACCCGCGCCAACATGGGCACCTCGACCTGGACGATCAACTTCATCCAGGACAAGGGCACCGCGACCGAAGCCAAAGCACAAGTCGCCGCCTTCGCCCCCCGACGCTGACCCACCCGCCCGCAGGACGGCTCCCCAC
>NZ_MJGS01000021.1:0-18224 GCF_001864945.1 Frigoribacterium sp. MCBA15_019
CGGGCGGGCGTCGTCGCGTCCTGGTCGGCAGCGCGTCAGATGCGCCCCACCAGCTCGTCCCGCGGCACGACCCCGGCGGCGATGACGGCCCGGGCGGCGTCGCGGGCCTCCTCGACGTTCCAGAGCAGCACGCCCTCGACCGCGCCGTCGTCGCCGAGGTAGTACGCCACTGCCGTGCCGTCGCCCTTGTCGTCGACGACGGTCTCGAGCGACGCGTCGAGCGTGCCGACGGCCTCGTACGAGATGTCGAAGACCTTCGAGTAGTAGTACGGCGTGTGGTCGTAGACCTCGTCGGCGCCGGTCATGTTGCGACCGACGACGGGGCCCTGCGACTTGGCGTTGTCGACGTGCTCGACGCGGCGGCGCCCGAGGATCGCGTCCGGGTACGAGGCCACGTCACCGGCGGCGAACACGTTCGGGTCGCTCGTCCGCAGGTGCTCGTCGACCACGATGCCGTCGTCGACGGTCAGGCCCGCGTCGGCCGCGAGCTGGTCGTCGACCGAGATGCCGAGCCCGACGACGACCGCGTCGGCGTCGAGGGTCGAGCCGTCGTCGAGCCGCAGGTGGACGCCGGCGTCGTCGGCCGTGCCGCTCTCCACGCGACGTCCGCGGGCCAGCTCGACCCGCGCCTCCTCGAAGGTCTCTTCGAACGTCGAGGCGATCGACTCGGGGAACACCGAGCCGCCGAGCATGTCGTCGGGGAAGACCAACGTCACGCGGGTGTCGTTCTGCACGAGGGCCGCGGCGAGCTCGGTGCCGATGTAGCTGCCACCCACGACGACGACGTGGCGGCCGCCACCCGAGAGCGAGCGCAGTCGGCGGTAGTCCTCGGCGGTCCGGAAGTAGACGACGCGGTCGTCGTCCGGCAGGTCGAGCGCGGTGGGGCTGCCGCCCGTGGCGAGCAGCAGGGCGCCGTAGCCGACGACGTCGCCGGTGCTGGTGGTCACGGTGCGGGCGTCGCGGTCGATCGACTCGACGAGCGTGCGCAGTCGGATCTCGGCACCCGAGTCGGCGACGGTGCCGAGGTCGTTGTCGGCCTCGGTGTAGTCGGGGTCGGTCCAGAGCTTCTTGGACAGCGCCGGACGCGTGTAGGGCGCGTCGACGTCGGCGCTGACGATCAGCACCGTCGCGTCGGGGGTGGCCTCGTGGATGGCCTTCGCGGCGGCGTCGGCGGTCATGCCGCCGCCCACGATGACGTGGTCGAACGATTCGGTCATGGGGTCGTCCTCTCGACGAGAGAGGGCACCGCCCGGGAGGCGCGGGTCGCGCGCGTCCGGACGGTGCCCTCGTGAGGTGGTCGGGTCAGTTGGCGACGGCGCCGACGCGGTCGAGGCCCTCGGCCGCGGCGTCCTCGTCACGCCGACGGGTGTCGTCCTGGCGGGCGTCCTTCTCGGGGTGGCGGTTCTCGGCACCGGTCATCCAGGCGAGCTGCTCGAGGCGCTCGAGGATGCTGTGCAGCACGTCGGCCGTAGTGGGGTCCTCGTCGTCGACGTCGTCGTGGACCGTGCGCATCGTGCCGGTGACGGCGTACATGCGGTCGACGATCAGGTCGACCACCGCGGTGGTCTCGACGGGGCCGGCGGGGAACTCGGGCAGGCTCGTGCCGCGGGTGACGGTCGAGGTGCGGCCGTCGGGGATCAGGTAGACGGCGCGCATGCGCTCGGCCACCTCGTCGCTGAACTCGCGGGCGGCGTCGACGATCTCGTCGAGCTGCAGGTGGAGGTCGCGGAAGTTCGAGCCGAGCAGGTTCCAGTGCGCCTGCTTGCCCTGGACGTGCAGTTCGATGAGGTCGACGAGGACCTTCTGCATGTTGTCGCGGAGTTGGTCGGATCCCTGGAACATGATGTCTCCCGTTCGTCGTGGGTTCGTGCGGAGTCGTCGCACCGGTGGGTGCGTGGTGGACGGTAGACCGCGGCCCTCGGCGTCGACTCAGTCTTCGGGGGACAGGTGAGCAGGACGGCCCGACCGGAGCAGCGGACCGTGCCCCGGGGACGCGCCGACGGGGCGCTCCCGGCCGTGATCGACTCGTGATCCACGGCCCTGGAGACCGGACCGTACCGGATGGTATGTTCGCCTGCATCGGCACCGAAGCCGACGCCCGGCCGTGGGTACCCGATCCTCGGCCCATGCTCTGAGGGGGGCTGACATGGCACGAGCGGTACCCGGACGCGCCGACCGTCCTGGATTCGACGCGATCGAGATCACCCGGCTGCGACGTGAGATCGAGAGTGCCTGGGGCGCGTTCGACGACATCGAGCAGATGGACTTCGCCCACCGGGTGAGGGTCGTCCACGGTCTCGCCGACGCCCTGCCCGACGCGGCGAGCGCGGCGGCCCGAGCCGGGCTCGGCGGTCTCGCTCTCGCCCTGCTCGACGACGCGGTGTCCTTCCCGCCCCCGTGGGCCTCGATCTGCGGCCGCTGGGACCTCACGCTCGAGATGGCCCGGGCCGCGGTCGAGTCGATCGCCTGGCCCGAGGGCGAGCCCTGGGGCGAGCTGCCGCTGGTGGGCACGGCCGCCTGACGTCGCCTAGCGTGGCGGCATGAGCTCCACACCGTCGCGCGGCCACGGACGCCGTCGCGTCGGCCTCCGGCGGTTCCTCCGCACGGTCGTGCTCGACTACCGGTACGTCTGGTGGGTGCATCTCGTGCCGCGGTCCGGTCGGGTGGTGCCGAGGCGCTACCGCGACGGCGATCGCGAGCCGGTGCTGCTGCTGCCGGGCGTCTACGAGACCTGGCGGTTCCTCCGCCCGGTGGCCGACCGGCTGAACGACCTGGGGCACCCGATCGTCGTCGTGCCGGGGATGGGGCACAACCGTCGTCCGATCGCGGCGACCGCCGAGGTCGCCCAGCGCATCCTCAACGCCCACGACCTGCGGGACGTCGTGGTGCTGGCGCACAGCAAGGGCGGACTGGTGGGCAAGACGATGATGGTCTCGACCGACACCGATCGACGCATCGCCCGCATGGTGACGGTGAACAGTCCGTTCTCGGGGTCACGCTGGGCGACGGTGCTGCCCGTCAGGGCTCTGCGGCCCTTCTCACCCCGTGATGCCGACCTGCTGCGGCTCGCCGAGCAGCGTGAGGCGAACCGCACCATCACCTCGATGGCGTCCCGGTTCGACGCCCACGTCACCGAGGGCAGCGTGCTGCCGGGGGCGGTCAACCTCGAGTTCCCGGTCGACGGGCACTTCCGGCCGCTGGGCCACGCGCGGTGCGTCGCGATGATCGTGCGCGAGGTCGAGGCCGGGGCAGGCTCGGGGCCGACGGCCGAGGCGTCCTAGCCCTCGACCCAGCCCAGGGCCCGCATCGTCTCGTGGGGCCGTTCGACGTGGGCGAAGTGCCCGCAGTCGGCGAGCAGGGTCGTCCGGGCGTGCCGCACGACCTCGCCCAGGCGGTCGAGGTCGGACGACCGGGCGAAGACGTCGTCGGCACCGCTCACGGCGGCCACGTCGCAGTCGATCGCGCGCCATCGGGAGGCGTCGTACCCCTGCCCCGACCGCGAGGCCGCGAGGAACCCCCGGGGCCGCAGCTCGGCGACGAACGCCTGCAGGACCGAGCGCGGGACGCGGTCGACGTGGCGGAACACGGGTGACGACAGCGCACGCAGCAGCCCGATCCGGGCCGCACCGCGCAGGAGGGACGCGGAGGCGCGGGGCAGCACCCCGAACACGGCGCGCAGCAGCGTGAAGGCCGGCAGACGCACGAGACCGCGCACCGGGTGCGTGACGGCGTCGATCGCCGAGAAGGACGTGGCCGACACGACCGAGACGCTGAGCACGAGGTCGGGTCGGACGGCGGCCAGGTGCAGGGCGACGAAGGCACCCATCGAATGGCCCACGAGGTCGAACTCGGTGACCCCCAGCGCCTCGGCGACCTCGACCACCACGGCGGCGGCCGACTCGACGTCGAGGCCCGGGTCGGGCTCGGGCGAACCACCCCAGCCGGGCAGGTCGATCAGCACCGGACGGGAGACGACCGCGTCCACCTCGCGGGCGGCCTGCAGCAGGGGGGTCCATGTCGTCCACGAGCCGGCCGCGCCGTGCAGCATGACGGTCGCCCGGCGCCGTGCGGACCGGTCGGCCGGCGACGCCGCGTGGTGCACGACCGTCCGACCGTGCGCCGTGTCGATCGCCTCGCGGGCGAGCCCGAGGGCCCGGGGATCGGTGACCAGGTCGAACGGGGCGTACGCGTCGACGGTCGGACGGACCACCCCTGTCGCCCGGCCACGTCGCATCGTCGGATGCTACCCGATGATCTCTTCCCGCACGCGTCTCAGATCCTCGAGCAGCGACCCGACCAGCACCCAGTTGTCCGGGTCGGGTCGCAGCACGCTCACCGGCGAGGTGAGGGCCGGGCCGTCGTCGTGCCCGAGACCCGTCCCGTGTCCGCCGGCGGTGTCGGGGACGCGGGAGGCGCGCCCGGGAGGCAGCGCCTCCTCGGTGGTCCGCGCCAACAGGCGCACGTCGTGCGCGGCACGTCGCAGGTCTTCGGCGATGCTCTGCACCACGGGATCGTCGGCCAACCCCGGGTCGTAGTTGTCGTGGACCGACCGCACCATGCCCACGACGCGGTTGACGAGCACGGTCAGCCGCCGGAGCAGCGCCGCGTCGGCCTCGAGCACGCTGCGATTGCGGCTCGCGCGGGGGTTGAGCTGCAGGCTCTCCTCACCCGCGGTGACGGCGTCGACCGCCCGGGCCTGGACCACCCGCAGCTCGCGGGCCTTCGTCAGGCCCGCGGCGAGCCGTGACCCGTCGACCGGCTCGTCGAGCACGGCGGCGGTCTCGTCGAGCACGGACGCGATGTCGCGCGCCAGCCGGCCCACGGCGAGGTGTGCCGGCGCGAGCGCGACGGGAGGCACGATCAACGCGTTGATCGCCAGGGCGATGGCCGCGCCGATGATCGTCTCGAGCACCCGGTCGAGCGCGTAGTCGGGGGTCTGGGCGCCGATCGCCAGCACGAGCATCGCCGAGATCGGCACCTGGTTCGCCGAGCTCGGCGTCAGCCGGAACGCCCACGCCACGAGCAGGCTCACCACGACGATCGCCAGCACGATCCAGGTCGCGTCACCGAACAGCTGGCCGGCCGCGAACGCGATGAGCACGCCGGCGATGACGCCCACGCTGCGCTCGAGCCCCCGGACGAACGACTGGTTGACGCTCGGCAGCACCACGAGCAGGGCCGCGATCGCCGCGAAGATCGGCAGCGGCTGCTGCAACAGGGCCACCGAGGCGAACCAGGCCGCCATCACCGCGACGCTGGTCTTCACCACCTGCAACAGGGGAGTGCGCTTCGTCTGGCGGATGCGCGAGACGATCTTCACGACCCCAGGATAGACGGGGAGGCGCGGCCCGCGTCGCGAGGCCGCGTCAGGTCACGAATCGGTCACCCCGCCCGCGCCTCCCCGCCGATCGGGTCGGGTGCTGGTTGACTGCCTCCCCGTGTGGCCCAACTCCGCCGAGGTGCTCCCCGCCGCGTTCGCGAACTCGGGGCTGACCGTCGTCGCCTTCCGACCCCACTCGGTCGAGCCCTCGGGCGCCGGGTTCCTCTACGGCTACGAGGTCGACACGGTCGACCCCGCCGGCGCGACCTCGACCGTGCTCACCTTCATCGACACCGACACCCGGGCCGCCGACGCGTCCTCGGTGCTCACCCGCGACCCGACCACCGGTCAGCCGCTCGCCGTCTGGGCCTACCCGGCCGACCCCATGCTGCCGGCGCTCGCCGGGGCCACCTACCCCGACCGGGTGGCCGACGCGCTCGCGGCCCTCGGCGTCGTCGTCACCGAACCCCGGCTGAGCGTCGCGGCGTACCGCCCCGGCAAGCGGGCCGTGATCCGTCTCGACGCCGCCGAGACGACCGTCTTCCTCAAGGTGGTCCGGCCCGACCGGGTGGGGCCGATCGTCGCCCTGCACGAGGCGTTCCGGGCGCAGGGGCTGCCGGTGCCCGCCGTGCTCGCGTCGCGACCGGACGGCCTGCTCGTCCTCGAGCGCGTCCCCGGGGTGCCGGCCGGGCAGCGTGTCGTCGAGCTCGCCGACGACCCCCGGTTCGTCGAGCAGATGGTCGACCTCGGCACGCGCATCGCCCGGGTCGAGGTGACCGCCCGGGCGCAGTCCGACGCCCTCGACCACGGGGCCTGGCACCGCTCGACGCTGCGAGCCGGGCTGCCCGACCGGGCGACCGAGATCGACGGCCTCTACGACGAGATCGACCGGCGCCGCGCCGCCTCCGCCTCGGACGCCCTGGCCGTGATCCACGGCGACCTGCACCTCGAGCAGCTGTTCGTGCACCCGTCCGAGCCGTGGCGGGTCACCGGTCTGCTCGACGTCGACACCGCGGGGCTCGGGCACCCGGCCCGCGACGCCGCGGCCCTCGTCGCCCACCTGGTCGTGACCGGGCAGTGGCACCGGGGCAACGGCGACGAGGCCGAGGCCCGGGCCTGCGAGGGCCTCGCCGACGACGTGACGCGCACCTGGGTCGACCGCATGCCCGGCCTCGCCGACCGGCTCGCGCCCGGTGTCGCGTCGCAGCTGCTCGCCCACGCCGGCGGCCAGGCCACGCTCGGCACCGACACCGGCCGCCGCAAGGCCGTCCAGCTGATCGGTGCCGCCGCCGGCACCCTCGCCCGCCCCTCCTGACCCGCGGTCTCTCCGTCGGGCACACACGGACGGGCCGACGGGCCTACCGTGGCGCGCAGCACCCACCCGCGCACCTGGAGGCCCCATGCCGTCACCCTGGCTCGACGCCGCGCACGACGTCACGACCGACAGGATCGACCCCGAGACCGTCTACGACGACGTGATCGTCGGCGGCGGCCTGACCGGCCTGGTCACCGCCCTGCTGTTCGCACGGCGCGGCCATCGCGTCGCCGTCCTGGAGGCGCGCTCGGTGGGCAGCGTCGCGAGCGGCAGCGGCTCGGCGTCGATGTCGCTGCTGCAGGGCAAGCAGCTCCAGCGAATTCGCACGAACACCTACCAGCGCGTCGTCGACGCCTACGTCGCGGGCAACCGGGCGGGCTTCGACTGGATGGTCGACTACCTGGACGAGGCCGGCGTCGAGGTCGAGCGCCGGGACGCCTTCAGCTACGCGACGACCCGCGGCGGCATCGCCACGGTGGACGACGAGTACCTCGTCGCGCGGAAGGCCGGTCTGCCCGTCGTCAAGGAGTTCGGCCTCGACCTGCCCTTCGGCACCACGGGCGGACTCCGGCTGCCCGACCAGGCCCAGTTCGACCCGATGCAGGCGATCGCCGCGCTCGTGGCGGACGTCCGGGCCCTCGGCGGCGTCGTCGTCGAGGGGGTGCGCGTGACCGGCGTCGACGCGTCCAGTCCGACGGTGACCCACAGCGACGGCCCCGACGTCCGCGGCCACCGGGTCCACGTCACGACCGGCAGCCCCGTGCTCGACCGCGGCCTCTACTTCGCGAAACTCCGTAGCGAGCGCTCCTACGGACTCGCCTTCGAGGGTGCCGACGACCTGCCCGACGGCATGTACCAGGCGGTCGACGGGCCGACGCGGTCGTTCTCCGCGGTGGGCGACCGCCTCGTGACCGGGGGCAACCGGCACCCGGTGGGCCGCGCCTCCTCGACGAGCGCACTGGTCGACGACCTCGCCGACTGGACGACGCGCCACTGGCCCGGTGCCCGGCTGACCCACTCGTGGAGCGGCCAGGACTACGGCACGCCGCACCACGTGCCGTTCGTCGGCTGGCTGCCGCGCGGTCGCGGGCGGATCTACCTCGCGACCGGGTACGAGCACTGGGGGCTGACGAATGCGGTCCAGGCGGCGATGACCCTCGTCTCTGACGTGCTCGGCGATCCGCAGCCGTGGATGACCACGCTGCACAAGCGGGTCACCACGCCGATCGCGATTGCCTCCGGAATCGGCATCAACGCGGCCGACGCCTGGTGGGCGGCCAAGGGCTGGGCCGGGGCGATGACACGCCGTCTGGTCGCCGTCGCCCCCGCCGAGGGACAGGGCGAGGTCGGACGCTCGGGCGGCTTCGCCCCGGTCGCGCGCTCGACCGTGGACGGCGAGGTGTGCACCGTGTCGGCGATCTGCCCGCACCTCGTCGGCATCGTCACCTGGAACGACTCGGAACGGTCGTGGGACTGTCCGCTGCACGGTTCGCGGTTCGCCGCCGACGGCAGCGTGCTCGAGGGGCCCGCGACCCGCGGCCTGCGTCGCCGCGGCTGACGGGGCCACTGCGACCGACCCGACCCGACGGGCCCGCGGCGCCCGGCCCACGCGACACGAGGAGGCGCTGGTGGCGTACGGGTGCGTCGTACGCGTAAACTGTCCCCAGCTTCACCGCCCGGGTGTTCTCCGGTCCGCGCCTCCTCCGGTGCGAGTCGACACCTCGGCGTGACGGGGCTTCGGGGCACGCGCCGTCGTCGGACTGCCCGCCACGAAGGTCGCCCGTCGCGAAGCCGGTACAGCTGTCCACCGCGCGGCACCCCGCCCCGCACGCATCCGGCGCGACCGTCACGGTCGCCGTCCGTCCGGGTCGCCGAGCCTCTCGGTGCCCCGCGCAGCACCCACCGCCGACATGGCGGCACAGCACCGTCGACGCCCCGCGTCGACCACGAGGAGGAGCCTTGGCTCGACCAGGCCAGCGTCAATCGGGTGGAACCCGCACCGCCCAGCGTCCGAACCGTCGCCGCGAGGTCGACAACGACGGGCTGATCCCCGTCCTCGCCCGCGCGGTGCGCGAGGTCGAGGCCGCCGCGCAACGCGGTCAGGTCAAGCCCTCGAGCCGCACCAAGTTCCAGGTCATCGCCCTGCTCATGCGCGAGGAACGCGCCCGGGTCAAGGTCGACAAGGCCATCAGCGAGTCCGAGCGCGCCGAGCAGATGAAGCGACTCGACGGCGTCGCCCAGATCCTCGCCAAGACCGCCGCCCGCGACACGTCGCTGATCACCCTGCTGGGTGATGCGGCGACGGTCAGCGAGGCGGCCAAGACCCTCAAGCGCGACATGCAGATGTCGGCCGGGCTCGAACTCGAGCCCGAGCAGCAGATCATCGTCACCGAGGCCGCGCCGGTGGCGCCGACCTCCGAGCGACAGGTCGTCCCGCAGTCGGTCATCTCGCGACAGCTGGCGAACCCGTTCCTGCCGCCCGACTTCGCCCTCGCCGAGGTCGCCCGCGAGGCACACCCGCGTCGCCTCGCGAACTGGGAGCTCTTCGGCCCCCTGTTCAAGTCCTTCGAGTACGGCGCCGGCGGCGGCTCGGCCTGCATGCCGCTGCCCGAACCCACGACGGTCGACGCTCCCGCGGGTGCGACCCTGATGCACCACCAGGCTCAGCTCGTCGAGTCCGCCCGCCAGGGCCACCGCACCTACCTGCTCGCCGACGAGCCGGGCCTCGGCAAGACCGCCCAGGCCCTGCTGGCCGCCCAGGCGGCCGCCGCGTACCCGCTGCTCGTCGTCGTGCCGAACGTCGTCAAGACGAACTGGGCCCGCGAGGTCCAGCTGTGGACGCCGACGCGCACGGCGACCGTCATCCACGGCGACGGCGAGAAGCTCGACGCCTTCGCCGACGTGGTCATCGTGAACTACGAGGTGCTCGACCGTCACGTCGGCTGGCTCGGCGATCTCGGCTTCAAGGGCATGATCGTCGACGAGGCCCACTTCATCAAGAACAAAGAATCGCAGCGGTCGCGCCACGTGCTGCAGCTCGCCCAGCGCATCCGGTCGCGCACGGCGCACCCCCTGCTCATGGCGCTGACCGGCACCCCGCTGATCAACGACATCGAGGACTTCCGCGCCATCTGGGAGTTCCTGGGCTGGATCGGCGACAAGAAGCCCGCCGCCGAGTTGATGGAGCGCCTCGAAGAGGTGGGTCTGACCCCTGCCGATCCCGGGTTCTTCTCGTCGGCACGCGAGATCGTGATAGATCTCGGCATCGTCCGCCGCAAGAAGGTCGACGTCGCGTCCGACATCCCCGCCCGTCGCATCGCCGACCTGCCGGTCGAACTCGACGACGAGGTGGGCCGTTCCATCCGCGACGCCGAGCGCGAGCTGGCCCGCCGCATGGTGCAGAAGTACCGCACCGCGCTCACCACCCGCACGTCGGGCGTCCGCGTCGAGGGCATCGACCACGACCTCGTCCGCCAGGTCGCCAAGTGGGAGCTCGAGGACGCCAGCGCGTCGAGCACCGGCGAGAACGTCTTCAGCATGGTGCGCCGCATCGGTCAGGCCAAGGCGGGCCTCGCCGCCGACTACACGGCCCAGCTCGCCCGCAACGTCGGCAAGGTGGTGTTCTTCGCCAAGCACATCGACGTCATGGACGTCGCCGAGGCCACCTTCGCCAAACGCGGCATCAAGTACTCGTCGATCCGCGGCGACCAGACCCCGGCCGTCCGTCAGCGTCAGATCGATGCCTTCGTGAACGACCCCGAGGTCGAGGTCGTCGTCTGTTCGCTGACCGCGGCCGGCGTCGGGCTCAACCTGCAGGTCGCCTCGAACGTCGTGCTGGCCGAGTTGTCGTGGACGGACGCCGAGCAGACGCAGGCCATCGACCGCGTGCACCGCATCGGCCAGGCCGAGCCGGTCACGGCCTGGCGCGTCATCGCGGCGCAGACGATCGACACGAAGATCGCCGAACTGATCGACAGCAAGGCCGGCCTCGCCGCCCGCGCTCTCGACGGCGACGACTCCGAGGTCGTCGACTCCGTCGACGTGCAGCTCTCGGCCCTGGTCGCCCTGCTCACGGACGCCCTCGAGGCCTGACCCGGCTCCACCCCGCCGCCTCGCAACGCACCGCGTTTCGTGCACGGCACCGCGACTAGTCACGGTGCCGTGCACGATTCGCGGTGTGGACGCGGGGGACGCCCGCTCGTTCGAGCCGCGTGACGATCCGCTGTGGACGTGCGAGATCGCGCCAGATGGTGCGTGTCACCCGGTTCACGTAGGGCAGGCCCCTCAGCCGGTCTTCACGGACCTTCGCGAGGACTACGATCTCCTCCGCCGTCAGCCCGTGCCGCATCTCGCGGTCGAGGTACTTCACGAATCCGTCGAACTCGTCGTACACGCCGTACGCCTCCCACCCGAAGTCGGTGAAGCCGATGAGCCCCTCGTCGTCGACGTGCCGTTCCTGCAGGCGGGGTGCCGGGAATCCGAGACCGTCGAGGGCGACCCGGTAGACCGACTCGCCGGCGGAACCGGCCAGGGGGCTGGCGAAGTCGGCGACCCAGGAGGCGCGGGTCGATCCCCGGACACGGTCCCGTCCCAGCAGGCACGCCTGGTACTCGGCCAGCGTGCACAACCGGCGTCGCAGGCGATGGTCGAGGACGGCCACGGCCTGGCTGCGTGTCCCGGTCAGAGCGACGTCCACGGCGGTCCGGGCCGGCGTGGTCACGACGAGACCCCGATGACGGGTGATCTCATCCGACGGCAGCCGTGCCGCATGCCTCGTCACGTGTGCACCCGTGTGGGTCCGCACGCGCTCCGGGTCGGTCGTCGAGACGCGGGCCAGCGGCGGGCCGAGGACCGGCATGCCCCACACCGCGGCCGCCGAGGTGTGAGACACGACGACCTCGTCACGCATCCGGCCGACCGCGGCCACCGTTCGGAGGGCGTGGCGCTCCTCGCGACGCAGGCCGCGCCAGGCCGCCGCCTCGACGTAGCGTCCCGGCGCGACACGCACGAGTTCGCCACGTGCGTGGGCACGGCGTTCCGCCGGATCGTCGAACCGTGATCGGATGAGGAAGGACTGGAGGTCTCGTTCGTCGGTGGTCACGCATCGATCGTCTCGGGCGCCGACGGGCTCCGACGTCGGATCTCGCCGCCCTGTGGACGGATTCGGGGGACGACCGAGCGGGGGACGAGAGGCCCTTCTCAGTCGAGGCGAGTTCGGTGGTCGCAGACCACCCGACCACCGAAGGAGCACTCCATGCCCGAACTGTCCGGCTACGCCCACGTCGCCATCACCGTCTCCGACCTCGACGCGAGCCTCGCCTTCTACGAGAAGCTGCTCGGTGCGGGCCCGGTCGGCCGCATCGAGCTCGACGGCCTCGATCGCCGCATCTTCTCCGTCGGCAACGGCCAGATCCTCGGGGTGACGGCCTACACCGACGGTTCGTCCGCGGCCTCCGACCCGACCGTCCCCGGTCTCGACCACATCGGTCTCGCCGTGACCGACCGCGCCGGCGTCGTCGCCTGGCAGGAGCACGCCACGTCGGTCGGCATCGAGTCCGACCTGCAGGACGTCGACTTCGGCCACGCCCTGATGATCAAGGACCCCGACGGCAACCAGATCGAGTTCTTCGCTCCGCCGGCACAGAGCTGACACGGGCCGCCTGCCGGGATCGCACCGCGTTTCGTGCACCGCACCGCGACTAGATCGGGTGTGCTGCACGAAACGCGGTGCAGTGGATGGCGGGTGCGGCGAGCGGCGTCGCGCGTGCGTGTGCGGCGTGCGACCTCAGCGGGCGCGGGCCGCAGCGAGCAGGTCGCGTTCGTCGTCGGGATCGAGCCCCGCGCCGTGGGGGCCGCCCGCGCCGGGACGCGAGAGTTCCCACGCGAGGACGTCGCGCAGCGTCTCGTCGACGGGGCGCGGCACGAAGCCCGCGGCCCGACCCGCGCCTCCTGACCGGGCACCGAAACCCGCATGCGTGGCGACGGGCACCCAGAGGGGCATCGACCGGGGCCCTGCCCACGGCCCGACCTCGTGCGTCTCGAGCCAGGACTCGCCGACGGGGACGACCTCACCCGTGTGACCGGCGACCCGGCGGGCCAACGCGAGGTGGTCGGCCAGCGACTGCCGCTCGCCCACCGCGTCGACCGTCCCCGAGAGCCCGCGCTCGGCGGCCAGGACGATCCAGTTCGCCAGATCGCGCACGTCGACGGGCTGCACGTCGAGACCGGGGACGTCCGGCACGAGCACCGGATCGGGCTCGATCGACGCGGCAGCTCGGGCGAAGCGGAGCGGCCACCACCCCGTGCGACCCGTGTGGTCGCCCGGTCCGCCGATCAGCCCTGCCCGGACGATCAGCGACCGATCGGCACCGAAGGCGTCGACGACGGCTCGTTCGGCGGCGACCTTGGACCCGCCGTAGTCCGACTCGTCGGCGTCGACGAGGGCTGCCGACTCGTCGGCCCCGGTGGTCGCGGTGTCTACGTAGACGCTGACGCTCGACACGAAGACGAAGGAGGCGCTGGCAGGCTCGAGCACCGCCACGGCGTCCCGGACGTGCGCTGCGTCGCGACCCAGGTCGACGACCGCGTCCCAGCGTCGCCCGCCCTCGATCACGGGGTCGTACGCCCCGGACGTACCCCGGTCGGCCCGGACGAACGCCGCGCCCTCGGGTACGACGCCCGACGAGCCGCGCGCGAGACACGTGACGTCGTGACCACGCCCGACGGCCGCCTCGACGATCGTCCGGCCGAGCCAGGCGGTGCCGCCCAGCACCAGGACGCGAAGCGGACGCGCCGGGGCCGAGCCCGCGCCGGTCGGACCCATGGTCGCTACGTCAGAGACCGAGCTTGGCCTGCACGTCGGCGAGCGACGGGTTCGTGGCCGTCGAGCCGTCGGGGTAGACGATCGTCGGCACGGTCTGGTTGCCGCCGTTGGCCTTCTCGACGATCTCGGCCGTGCCCGGCACCTCTTCGATGTTGACCTCGGTGAAGGCGATGCCCTGCTTGCCGAGCTGCTGCTTGAGTCGGGCGCAGTAGCCGCACCACGAGGTGCTGAACATGGTGATGCTGCCGGACTCGGGGACGTACGTGCTCGCGATGTCGCTCATCGCCCCAGGCTAAGCCCGGTCGGCGGTGAGCGCCGGGGGAGTTGGCTGGGAGGCGTACCAGCACGCACCACGAAGGGAACACCATGGCAGACACGGTCGCCGACCAGATCATCGCCCAGCTCGTCACCGCCGGGGTCCGGCGCATCTACGGCATCGTCGGCGACAGCCTGAACCCGATCGTCGACGCCGTGCGTCGCACCGGTGGGTCGGCGAAGGGCGGGATCGACTGGATCCACGTCCGCAACGAGGAGGCCGCGGCGTTCATGGCCTCTGGCGACGCGCAGATGAGCGGCGAGCTCGCCGTCTGCGCCGGGTCGTGCGGGCCGGGCAACCTGCACCTGATCAACGGCCTGTACGACGCCAACCGCAGCCGTGCCAAGGTCCTGGCCATCGCGAGCCACATCCCGAGCACGATGATCGGCTCGGACTACTTCCAGGAGACCCATCCCGACCGCCTCTTCGTCGAGTGCTCGGGCTACAGCGAGATGATCTCGACGGCAGAGCAGTCGCCGATGGTCGTCGCCAGCGCGATCCGGCACACCCTGGCGGGCGAGGGCGTCAGCGTCATCACGCTGCCCGGCGACATCGCCGAGCTCGACGCGGGCGGCAAGGTGCCCGCGTACGTCAGCGTCCGCCCGCCCGAGCTCGTCCCCGACCGGCACGACGTGCAGGCCCTGGCCGACGCCATCAACCAGGCCGACACCGTCGCGTTCTTCGTCGGCGAGGGCGGCCGCGGGTCGCACGACGAGATCATCGCGCTGGCCGACCTCGTGGCCGCCCCGATCGGGCACAGCCTGCGCGGCAAGGACGTCATCCAGTACGACAACCCGTTCGACGTCGGCATGACCGGGCTGCTCGGCTACGGCGCCGCCCACGCCGGCATCCACGACGCCGACCTGCTCGTGCTGCTCGGGACCGACTTCCCGTATCCGCAGTTCCTGCCCGACGCCTCGAAGGTGACCATCGCCCAGGTCGACGTCGACGCCGCCGTCATCGGCCGTCGCGCCGACGTGCAGGTTCCCGTGCACGGTGCGATCGCCCCGACCCTCCGGGCGCTCATGCCGCTGGTGACCCGCAAGAAGAACCGGAAGTTCCTCGACAAGACGCTCAAGAAGCACGACAAGTTGATGACCGGTGCGGTCGGGGCCTACACGAAGAACGTCGAGAAGATGCGGCCCATCCACCCCGAGTACGCGGCCTCGCTGCTCGACGAGGTCGCCGCCGACAACGCGATCTTCACCGCCGACACGGGCATGGGCAACGTCTGGGCCGCCCGCTACGTCACACCGACCCCGCGCCGCCGGATCTTCGGTTCGTACCTGCACGGCTCGATGGCCAACGCCCTGCCGCACGCGCTCGGTGCGCAGATGGCCTACCCCGACCGCCAGGTCGTCTCGATCTCGGGCGACGGTGGGCTGTCGATGCTGATGGGCGAGCTCGTGACGGCGCAGATGTACCAGCTGCCGGTCAAGATCGTGGTCTTCAACAACTCGACGCTCGGCCTCGTGAAGCTCGAGATGCTCGTCGACGGGTTCCCCGACTTCGGCGTCGACGTGCCCTACACGGACTACGCCGCCGTGGCGCGGGCGATCGGCATCCACGCCGTCCACGTCGACGACCCTCGCGACCTGCGGGCCGCTTACGAGGCCGCCTTCGAGCACGACGGTCCGGCGCTCGTCGACATCGCGACCGACCCCAAGGCGCTGTCGCTGCCGCCGACGATCACGGGCGCCCAGGTGAAGGGCTTCTCGCTTGCCATGTCGAAGATCGTCATGAACGGCGGGGCCGGCGAGGCGGTGGCCATGGCGCGGTCGAACCTGCGCAACGTGCCCCGTCCCTGAGGCCGTCGCCGCGCCTCCTGCACTCTCGCTCTCGAGCGGTCAGGAGGCGCGGTGCGTCACCCGCAGGACGCCTAGCGGTCCTGCCCGCCCGGCTCAGCCGGCGGCGGGGGCGCTGCGTGCGGCAAGGCGTCCGACGGCCGCGAGCGGGATGTCGATCCAGTCGGGCCGGTTGCGGCTCTCGTAGATCGCCTCGTACACGGCCTTGTCGATCTCGAACGCGTCGAGCAGGGCGCGGGCGGCCCGGACGTCGACTCCGGACGAGGCGACGTATCCGTCGACGAACGCGCGACGGGCGTCGTGCGCCCAGGCCCTGGCGTCCACCGGCACGTCCTCTTGCGCGAGCGAGCCGGCGACGTAGTCGAAGGACCGCAGCATGCCGGCGATGTCACGGATCGGCAGGTCCGGCCGCGAGCGCTCGGGCATCGGCCGCAGGGGCTCGCCCTCGAAGTCGATCAGCATCCAGCCGCGCTCGGGCGAGAGCAGGGCCTGGCCGAGGTGCAGGTCGCCGTGGATGCGCTGCAGGTCGGGCCAGTGCAGGTGCTCGGCCGCGTCGTAGACGGCTCCGATCGCGTCGGCGTGCTCGGCGATCTGCGGCACCTCGCGCGCCGCGGTGGTGATGCGGCGACGCATGCTCGTCAGGGCTCCGGCGATCTCGTCGTCGCCGGCGGGCACGGTGCCGAGGTCGGTGGCGAGGGTCGCGTGCACCTCGGCGACGGCCACGCCGAGCGCGTGGGCCTCGGCGGTGAAGTCGGTGCCGTCGGCCGCGGCGGTCAGGGCGACGCGCCAGGCGTCCTCGAGGCCGGGCAGGAACTCCTGGGAGAAGGCGAGGTGGCCGGTGGCGGTGCCGCCCTCGCGTCCGACGTCGGGCCAGGTCGCCCGCAGGGAGCCGAACGACGAGGGGACGTGCGTCGATCCGCCCCGGGTCAGGGCGGCCTGGGTGGTGACGTCGGGGTTGTCGCCGTGGTGCAGCACGCGGAAGACCTTCGCGATGACCTGGTCGACGGGGCCGCCCTCGACGTCGTAGACGATCGACGTGTTCGACTGCTCACCCGAGAGGACGCGCGAGCGGCGCACCTGCCCGGGGTCGACGATGCGCGTGCCGTCGACCGTGACGTCCGCACCGACCACGTGCGCCTCGGCGGACATCGAGCGCAGCAGCTCACGGGTGTAGGCCGGGTCGTGCGGCCCGTCGTAGAGGTAGCGTCCGTCGGCGGAGCCGATGAATGCCGCGTCGCCGCCGGGCAGGGGAGTCGCGCGGCTGACGAGGGGCACCTGGTACAGGACGGGGACGTCGGCCGCCTCGTCGATGATCAGCAGCGTCATGGCGAGGGCGTCGTCCACCTCGGCCTCGAACGAGCCGATCACGCGCAGGGCAGGCGTCCGTCCCTTCGTCGCGTACCAGCGCTGTCGCGCCATCCATCCGGCAAGGCTCGGGGCCACATCGCTCATGCGACGACCCTACGCCGGGGCACCCTGTCGGGTCCGGGAGGCGGCCGGCCAGGCGCCTCGACTAGAACGGAGGGCATGAGCACCGCATCCCCGCGCCGCACGGAACAGACCGAGATCGAGCGCAAGTACGACGTCCACGAGAGCGCCGGGGTGCCCGACCTGGCCGGGGTGGGGGGAGGCACCGACGCCGATGCGCTGGTCGTCGACGGCGTCGGGCACGACGACCCCGTCGAGCTCGCCGCGACCTACTGGGACACCGTCGACCACACGCTGCTCGGGGCCCGGACGACCCTCAGGAGGCGCGAGGGCGGTGGCGACGCCGGCTGGCACCTCAAGCTGCCGCCCTCGGCCGGCACGTCCGGGCGCCGCGAGGTGCACTGGCCGCTCGGCGACCCCGACGAGCCCGTGCCGGACGCCCTGCGGCGGCTCGTCGAGGCGCGGCTTCGGGGTCGGCCCGTGCACCCCGTGCTGCGACTCGAGACGACGCGCACCGTGACCCGCCTGCTCGACGGCTCGGGCCGCGAGTTGGGCGAACTCGCCGACGACGTCGTAAGGGCGTCGAACCCCGACACGGGCCTGCTGCGCACCTGGCGCGAGTGGGAGGTCGAGCTGGCCCCGGGGGTCGACGGCGCCGAGGGCGAGCGGCTGCTCGACGCCGTCGCCGAACGGCTCGAGTCGGCCGGGGCGTCGGTGTCGTCGTCGAAGTCGAAGCTCGCCCGCGGGCTGGGCTCCGAGCCGGCCGTGTCGGGGGCGGACTCCGGCGACGGCACGAGCGGGGCGGATGTCTCGACGGCCCCGGCTGCCCCGGCCCCGAAGAAGAAGTCGGCCGCGGCCTTCGTCACGTCCGCCGCGGCGGGCCTGCGCGACGAGTTGCTCGCTGTCGACGTCGCCGTGCGCGACGACGAGCCGGACGCGGTCCACCGGCTCCGGACGACGACGCGGCGGCTGCGCGTCCTCCTGACGGTGTGGGACGGCGTCCTCGACCCCGGGCTGGCCGCGACCGTCGTGGCGGGTGCGGCCCACGTCGGTCACGTGACGGGGGCCGCGCGCGACGTCGAGGTGGCCCGGGGCCGGGTGGCGACCCGCGCCTCCTCGGCTCCGGCGGGGTTCGTGGCCGCCCAGGCCACGGGCCGGCTCGACGCCCGGCTCGGCGAACGACTCGTCGAGGCCGTCGGTGACGTGCGACGCCTGCT
>NZ_MJGS01000021.1:18911-66583 GCF_001864945.1 Frigoribacterium sp. MCBA15_019
CGCTCGTGACGGCTCCGGCGACGGGGGACCACGCGGCGGAGCCGGCGGCCGAGCTCTCAGCCGCGCGGCTGCGGGCCGAGCGGAAGCGGGCGAAGCGGGCCGTCCGGGCGGGGCTCACGGCCCTGGAGGCGTCGGACGGCGAGAGCGGAGCGGAGGCGGCCCCGGCCCTGCACGCGGGGCGGAAGGCCGCCCGGCGGCTGCGGTACGCCCTCGAGGCCGATCGGCCCCGCAGCGGGTCGGGTCGCGGCCGTGCCCGCCGGGCCGAGGCCGTGCAGGACGCCCTCGGCGAGCACCGGGACGCCCTGGCCGCGGTGCGGACGGTGCGCGAGGTCGCGGCGTTCGCCCACCGGTCCGGCGAGGACGCCTTCGGCTACGGCGTGCTGGCGACCCTCGAGGTGCGGCAGGCCGAGGACGCCCTCCGCGGCTTCCGCCGCGCTGCCCGACGACTCTGACCACGGAGGCCGGAGGCCGGAGGGTGTGCCGATGCCGACCGCGCCGGAGGCCGAACGCGGGCGTGTTCGTGGCGGACGGTCGAGCGCGCCCGCCCGCATCCGTCGGACTCGCCCGTCCTCGGTCGGGCCCGCCGACGCCGGTCGGGTCAGGACGGTCAGGTCAGGCCGGTCGGGTCGCGCTTCCCTCGGGCGGCGGGCCTGACCTGACCGTGCGTCCCTCGGGCGGCGGGCCGAACCCGACCGTGCGTCCCTCCGACGGCGGGCCGAACCCGACATCGGCCGCCCGACACGCCGCACCCAAGGAGACATGAGCGGCGTGTCGTCGCCCGATGGTCGCGATGTGCACGGCACGGCACAGCACAGCACAGGACAGGCAGGCGGGGCCGGGTAGGGCGAAGCAGAAACGGGGTCAGCGGGCGCGGCGCGCGAGCAGGGCCTCGAGTCTGCGGACGGTGGCGTCGTTGCGGGCCGTGACCGAGGTCGGCAGTCCGCGCCACCAGGCGGCGGGCACCCGCGAGGCGAGGACGCCCGCCGGCAGCCACTGGTAGACGGCGTCGGGCGAGACGACGATCTCTTCGTCGCCCAGGTCGACGTCAGGAGGCGCGACCCCGTCGAGCGCGCCCGGCACCTCGGCGAACGCCACCGACAACAGCTTCGGCTCGCGCCCCTCGCGCCCCTCGTGCCCGTCGTCGCGGAGCGGGTTCGCCACGGCCAGCCGGCCGAACCGTTCGGCGTCGAGCAACACGAGGTCGGCGTCGACACCGGTGGCCCGGGCGATCGCCGCCCGCAGCCCCGTCGCGTCGTCGGCACCGAGCACCGACGACGCGCCGAAGACCAGGTTGCCGCTGTTGAGCAGCGTCTCGGGGTGCTCGAAGCCGAGGTCGGCGGCCACGCGGCGCAGGTCGGCCATGGCCACCCGTTTCGCGGTGCCGACGTTGACGCCCCGCAGCAGGGCGACGTGGTCCACGACGGTCAGGCTCGCCCGAGAACGTCGAGGATCCACGCGATCTCGAACGCCCGTTCGCGCCACGACTCGTACCGGCCGCTGACGCCGCCGTGCCCGGCCGACATCTCGGTCTTCAGCAGCACCGGTGCGTCGACCTCGCGCAGCCGCGCCACCCACTTCGCGGGTTCGACGTAGAGCACCCGGGTGTCGTTGATCGAGGTCACGGCGAGGATGCGCGGGTACGTGACGTCGTCCCGGACGTTCTCGTACGGGCTGTAGCCGCGCATGTACTCGTAGACCTCGGGGTCGTGCAGCGGGTCGCCCCACTCGTCCCACTCGATCACGGTGAGCGGCAGGTCGGGGTCGAGGATACTCGTCAGCGCGTCGACGAACGGGACGGCCGCGACGATGCCGGCGAACCGGTCGGGCGCGATGTTCGCCACCGCGCCCATCAGCAGGCCGCCGGCGCTGCCGCCCTCGGCCACCATCAGCTCGGGGGTCGTTCGTCCCTCGGCGATCAGGTGGTCGGCGACGGCGACGAAGTCGGTGAAGGTGTTCTTCTTGGTCAGGGTCTTGCCGTCCTCGTACCACGAGCGTCCCAGCTCGCCGCCGCCGCGGACGTGTGCCACGGCGAACACGACGCCGCGGTCGAGCAACGACAGGCGAGCGACGCTGAAGCCCGGGTCGATGCTGTGCTCGTACGAGCCGTAGCCGTAGAGGTGCACCGGCGAGGGGCCCTCGGCGGGGACGGCGTCACGGCGCCAGACGAGCGACACGGGCACGCGGGTGCCGTCGGCCGCCGTGGCCCACTCGCGGGCCTGATCGTAGTCGGCCGGGTCGTAGCCGCCGAGGACGTTCTGGCGCTTGAGCAGGTGACGCTCGCCCGTGCGGACGTCGAGGTCGTAGACCGTCGACGGGGTGACGAACGAGGTGTAGCCGAAGCGGACGGTCGGCTGGTGGAACTCGGGGTTGCCGCCCGCGCCGGCGGCGAACAGCGGCTCGTCAAAGCCGACCTCGGCGACCTCGCCGTAGCCGTCGGGGCCGAGCGGCACGACGGCGAAGCGCGGCAGCGCGTCGCGCCGGTACTCGACCACGAGGTGCCCGGCGAACGCGTCGACCGACTCGAGCCGGACGGAGGCGCGGTGCTCGACGATCACGCGGCGGTCGGTCGTCGAGGTGGGGTCGTCGGCCGGCACGTCGACCAGCTCGAAGTTCTCGGCGCCGTCGTTGTGGACGATCAGCAGGCGGTCGCTGCCCGCGACGATCGCGTGCTCGACGTCGTACTCGACGCCCTCGCGACGCGGCCACACGACCCGGAACTCGCCGGTCGGATCGGCCGCGTCGAGCAACCAGGTCTCGCTGGTGATCTTCGAGCCGACGTCGACGACGAGGTACTGGCGGCTGCGGGTGAGGCCCACCCCGATCCAGTAGCGGTCGTCGGTCTCGGTGAACACCGTGACGTCGTCGCCGGGCTGCCCGACCTCGTGCCGCCAGATGGTGTCGGGACGCCAGGACTCGTCGACGGTGGGGTAGAAGACGAAGCGGCCGGTGGCGTCGAAGAGGGCGCCGGCGGCCGTGCCGGTGACCACGTCGTCGAGGTCGTGACCGGTCGCCAGGTCGCGGATGCGCAGCGTGTAGCGCTCGTCGCCCTCGATGTCGACCGCGTAGGCGAGCAACGATCCGTCGGGCGAGACGTCGAAGCTGCCGATCGAGAAGAAGTCGTGCCCGTCGGCCTCGACGTTGCCGTCGAGCAGCACCTGCTCGCCCTCGGCGGCCTCGCCCGCCTCGATCGACGGGGGCGTCCAGTCGTCGGGCCCGGCGATCGGCGCGCGGCAGTGGATGCCGTACTGCTGCCCCTCGGCCGTGCGCGAGTAGTACCACCACGAGCCCTCACGGACGGGGACGCCCAGGTCGGTCTCTTGCACCCGGCCCTTGATCTCGTCGAAGACCGTCTGCCGCAGGTCGGCGAGGTGGGCCGTCTCGGCCTCGGTGTGCGCGTTCTCGGCCTCGAGGTGCGCGACGACCTCGGGGTCGTCCTTCGCGCGGAGCCACTCGTAGTCGTCGACGAAGTCGTGACCGTGGTGCGAGCGGGTGACGGGCTTCTGGGGGGCGCGGGGAGCAGGAACGGAGGCCATCACCCGAGCCTAACGGCGGCTCAGATCGAGCGGTCGCTCGCCGTGATGCCGCCGAAGGCCGGCACCTCGGGGTACTCGTCCGAGGCGACGTGGACGTCGGCCGGGTCGGGGGCCTCGCCTTCGCGTGCCTCGTCGATCGCCTGCTCGGGGGTGCCGGCCTTCTCGGCCGCCGACTCGGAATGCGTTCCGGGGACGGTGTACGTCGCGTCGACGTCGTGCCCGGCGGGGTCGGGCGCGGCCGACGCGCCGTCGCGGGGTGCCGTGGTGTCGGGAGTCGTGGTCTCGTCGCGGTCGCTCATCTCGGGGACGGTACCCGCGCCTCCTCGGCGACGACCGGCCGGGCCGTAGTCCGGCCCCGCCGTGGGTCGGTCCCGCCGTGGGTCGCCGTCCGACGCGGCGGGTCAGTCGTCGACCGGCAAGGCCGTGGTCGGCGCGGTCAACCCCTGGACGGTGGGGCCGAGGTGCGCCTCGCCGGGTTCGAGGTCGGAGATCGAGCGGCGGTCGGACCTGAGCCGTCGGACCGAGGCGTTGAGCCGGGCGTGCAGCTGCATGAGGTGCAGCCGGTAGCGCTCGGGGGCGTCGTCGCTGTCGTCGAGGAAGGTGTTGCAGGCGAGCGTCATCTCGTTGAGCACGGGCAGGGCCGACGAGCGGGGGCGGAGCGCTCGCCGAGCCCGCCGGATCTCGCCCCGGAGGGCCGAGATCGAATGACGCGCCTGCTCGTAGACGGGGTCGAGGGCGCGGGGGTTGGGGCTGAGCCTCGGCGCCACCCGGCGCAGCACGCGCCGGAAGTGGATCTCGGTGATCAGCTCGTTGAGGGCGGAGGCCTCGCGCCGCCGCGACTCGATCAGTCGCACGAGCAGGTTCGACGCGAACGCCGCCCCGGCGCCCACGAACGCACCCACGGTCACCGTCACGACGTCCCACCAGCTCATGCGCACACGCTACGGCGCACCACCGACAGACGGGCCGGGGGATCGACGGTCAGCGAGAGGCGTCGTCGAGCCGACCCATGAGCGACCAGACGGCGCGCGACAACTCGGGGTGCCAGAGGGCGATGGTGCGCAGGTAGCCGAGTTCGTCGGCGAGGCCGAGCCCCGTCGCGGTCGGTACGCCGTCGGTGCCGAGGGCGTCGGCCCGCAGCGAGATGACGACCTGTTCGTCGACGGTGGGCAGACCGGGGATGACGTCCCAGGGGTCCTCGCCGTTGCGGCAGCGCAGCTCGATGAGGGCGGAGAGCTCGTCGTGGGCCTCGGCTCGCAGCACCTCGAGGCTGCGACCGGCACCGCGGAACTCCGGCCCGGGGCGTCGCCTCCCGCTCGATCGTGCTTCGGACATGCCGACGAGCCTACGCGCGAGCCGCCGAGCCGTTCCCGGGGACGCGCCCCGCGCCTCCTGCCGTCGGTCCTCCGGGCGGGACGGCAGCCGATAGCCTGCCGTCATGCCGGTCTACCGCGTCTGCGTCGCCTACCTGTTGCGTGAACACGAGGGCCGCACGCAGGTGCTGCTGGGTCGCAAGAAGCGCGGACTCGGCACGGGGCGCTGGGTCGGCCTCGGCGGCAAGCTCGAGCCGGGCGAGGGGGTCGAGGAGGCGGTGGTCCGCGAGATCGCGGAGGAGAGCGGCGTCGAGGTGGTCGCGTCCGACCTCGACCGGCGGGGTGACCTGCTCTACCTCTTCCCGCACCGCGAGAGCTGGAGCCAGCGGTCGACGGTCTTCGTCGTCACCACGTGGCGCGGCGAACCGGCCGAGAGCGACGAGCTGGTGCCGCGGTGGTTCGACCTCGACGACCTGCCCCTGGACGAGATGTGGGACGACGCGTCGCACTGGCTGCCCGGCGTGCTCGCCGGGGGACAGGTCGCCCGGACGTTCGTGTTCGCGGCCGACCTCGCGACGGTGGCCTCCGACGCCCCTCTTCCTGCCGGACACGCCGGTCCCTGAGGCGTTCCGGCCGGGACGCGTGGCCCTCGCAGAGGGGGGCGCGGCGGCGGCGCGCCCCGCTTAGGGTCGGACCCGAGACGGATCTCGGGGGACACCCCCGCCGTCGGACGGATCTCACGGGGAGCGACATGACCAGCTACGACGGCCTCACCACCACCACGATGCGGCCCCTGGCCGGCACCGCCGGGGCGGCCCGTCACCTGACGCTGCCGCTGTGGCTGCCCGCGGTCGCCTGGGCCCTCGGCCTCGTCGCCGTCGTGGTCGGAGCGGCGTTCGGCGGCATCCTGCTGGCGCTCTCGAGCCTCGGCGTGGTCGCCCTCGTCGCGGGCATGGCCGCAACGGCCGCGCGGTGGCACCGCATCGAACGCTTCGCGGCGATCGAGCTGGCCGAGAGGCGTGCGTCGGCCGCCGAGGCCCGACTCGTCTGAGATCGGCACGTCACCGGCGCGGGGTCAGCGCCCGCGTCGAGTCCTGGTGCGGGACAGGCCCGCCCGCACGAAGAAGTCGACGACGCCCGTGAGCACGGCACCGACGACCGCGATCCAGGCGTAGCCGACGAAGCGCGCCGCGACGTCGGGACCACCCTGTGGTGCCAGCGTGACCGAGAGCACGTAGAGGGTTCCGGCCGCGACGAGCAGCAGGACGACGAGGGCGACGAGCAGACGGTGCAGGGTGTTCGTGGTCACGAGCGTCGAGGGTACCGCCTCAGCGCGCCGCGCCGCCGTCATGCCCGGGGTGCGCCGACCCGGCCCGGTCGCTCGGCACGACCCGCACGGGTCGCGTCGAGAGTTCGTCGTTCTCGAGCCCCCCGGGTGCGCCGAGGAACATGTCGCCCCGCTCGCCGGCATCGCCGAGATCGCCGCGTTCGTCCTCCGGGATCGTGTTGATCGTGCCCGTGTCCGTCGCCACGAGGCCGTGGCGGGCGAGCACCTCGTCGCGCTCGGCGATGAGGAACTCGCGGTTCGCGTTCTGGGCGTCGGCGAACATCGTGGTGCGCCCCGACACGATGCGGGCGATGCGGCGGTTCTCCCACCAGCGCTTGCCGACGATCATCAGCACGATGCCGAGTGCGGCGTAGCAGAGCATCATCGTCACGCCGCGGCCGTAGCCGGGGCCCACGCCGTAGAGCACGCGCTTGAGCATCTCGGTGATGCCGCTGCCGACCACGACGGCGTTGAGCCACGCGAACGGTTGGGGCATGAACCACGCGGGGTAGGCGGCGCCGGACGACGGCATGGACAGGAAGACGAAGACGATCATGGCGGGCAGGGCGACGAACCGTCCGACGAAGTAGCTGATGCCGTTGACCGCGAGGCCGATCGCGATGATCCAGGCCCAGGCGATGAAGAAGAGCGGCACGAAGTGCCCGTCGACGGCCCCGATCACCGGCCCCGCGAGCACGTTCGTCACGAGCGAGATCACGCCGCCCCCGACGCCGATCACCGTCATCCGGGTGCGGTGGCGCAGCGGGGCGCCCATCAGCCCGATGAACATCGCGACCATGTAGCCGCCGATGCACCACGAGAGCATCAGGTACATCGACACGGTGCCGTACTCGTCGTTCGCGGGCAGGGGGGCCAGGTCGGTGACGGTGGGCGTGACCCCCTGGGCCTCGAGCACGGGGGTGATCGTCGCCGGGATGAGGGCGGCGACCTGGTACTGGTGGGCGCTCGCGGTGTAGATCGTGGTGTCGGCCGGGTCGTAGGCCACGGCGACGTGACCGGCGAGCACGGCCTGCTCGGCCTCGTCGACGGAACCGTAGGCCCGGACGTCGATCACGCCGGGGCGGGCCTCGTCGAGCCCCGTCTGGAGGTCGGCGGCGGCCGACGACGATCCGACGACGGCCACGGGGACGTCGTGCGGATGGGGCGCGTGGAAGGCTGCGATGTAGCAGAGGCAGAAGCCGACGATGAAGAACAGCGGCAGCCAGAGCTGCAGGCCGATCAGCTGCAACGACGGGTGGAGGGTCGAGTACCAGCGGCGGTAACGACCGGGCTCGGGCTTCGCCGGGCCGCCCTCGGCGTCCGTGGTCGTCTGGTTCGTCGTGGTCGCCACGGTGCCGCGCCCTCCTGGTCTCTGTCGTCTTCTCGTCTCGCCGCCGGTGCCGCTCACGATACGCCGCGCGGGAGTCACGACCTCGTGCTCGTGAAGGCCGAGGTGTCCATGGCGAGCTCCTCGGCGTCGAGTCCGAGCAGCACCCGCCTCATGACCTCTTCGTCGAGGGCGCCGGCGTCCCGCTCGCGCAGCACCACCTCGCGTCGTTTGGCGAGCAGCTCGCGCCGGATGGAGCCGAGCGCCTGGGGCGCCGCACGACGGCGGGCGCGCTGGGCGGCGGTCGCCCCCGAGACGTCCCGTTCGTCGGCGTCGTCGAGGGCCGTGCGTTGCAGCGCCTCGTTCTGCCGCAGCAGTCGGGTCGTCGAGAGCTGCACGGCGCGCTCCGTGAGCTCGGGCCCCCACCGCTTCTCCCACTCGGCACGACGCTCGGCGACGTAGGCCATGGTCTCGTCGGTGCTGGTCGCGAACACCGCCAGCTCGGCGGCGAGGTCGCGGTCGCGTTGCGTGTCGTCGCGGACGCCGAGCGCCCGGATGACGACCGGCAGCGTGAGCCCCTGCAGCAGCAGGGTGCCGACCGTGACGATGAACGCGATGAGGAACATCGTGTCGCGCGCCGGCACGGGGATGGTCGACTCGGTGACCGCCGGGATCGACACGGCCGCGGCGAGGGTGACCACACCTCTCATGCCGGTCCACGAGATGACGCTCAGCTGTCGCCAGTCCATGCGGGGTTGCGGGTGGTAACGCACCGTCCGCAGCGCCGGAGCTCGCCGCAGCCGGCGGAGCGCGGGCACCCGGCGGAGCTTCCGCAGCACCGTCGAGAGGAAGAGGTACCGGCCGGCGCGGGCTGCGTAGTAGGTGCCGAACACGAAGACCGGTCGCACGAGGACGACCACGGCCAGGACGGCGAGCGCGACGCCGACGCTCTGTCCGAGGCCACGCTCGCTCTCACTGACGTCGATCACGACGGCCCGCAGCTGGAGGCCGATCAGCGCGAAGACGAAGCCCTCGAGCACGACGTCGGCGGCCGACCAGAACGGGCGCTCCTGCAGACGGGTCGCGTAGCCCGTGCGGGGTGAGTTGAAGCCCACGTAGAGCCCCGCGGCCACGACCGCGAGCACGCCCGAGCCGCTCAGCTCCTCGGCGGCGATGTAGGCGACGAACGGCAACAGCAGGCCGATGACGTTCTCGACCACGGGGTCGTCGATGCGCATCCGCACCCGGTGGGCGACGAAGCCGAGCGCGAGGCCCACCGCCACGCCCACGCCGATGGCGAGGCCGAAGATGCCGAGGTCGTCCCACAGCGTGAGGCTCGCACCGCCCACGATCGCCAGGAACACCTTCACCAGGGTGAGCGACGCGGCGTCGTTGATCAGGCTCTCGCCCGACAGCACGGTCATCACCTTGCGGGGCAGCCCGAGCTTGCGACCGATGGCGGCCGCCGACACGGCGTCGGGAGGCGCGACCACGGCCCCGACGAGGAGTGCGGCGGGCAGGGTCATGTCGGGGATCATCACGTAGGCGACGCCCCCGACGGCGAACGCCGTCACGATCACGGCGCCCACGCCCAGTCGGGCGATCTGCACCCGGCTCTCGCGGAAGTTCAGCAGGCTGACGTCGAGCGCGGCCGAGTAGAGCAGCGGCGGCAGGACCACGGTCAGGATGACCTCGGAGTCGATCTCGATGTCGGGCACGCCGGGGATCAGCGACACGAGCAGAGCGATGCCCACGGTGAGGAGCGGTGCGGGCAGACCCCGCCAGCGGGCGAAGGCGGTCACGACGAGCGACCCGGTCAAGATGATCAGCAGCTCGCCGAGTTCCATGTGAGCCGGGCTCCGTCCAGTCGTCGAGGGCAGCCATGCGATGTGCACCGACTGCAAAGTCCGATCCATCCTCCCAGGCACCCCCTAGGAGAACGTCGGGTGAACGGCCCCGGTCGGCCGTCCGACGGCCCGTAACATCGCTGCGTGACCGCACAGCCCCGGGCGACCGTCCCGGCCCCCGACCTCGTCCGCACCACCCGCTCGGGCGAGGTCCGCGGCGTGCGGGAGCGCGGCGTTCTCGCCTGGCGCGGCATCCCCTTCGCGGCACCACCCGTGGGGCGCCTCCGGTTCCGGGCCCCCGAGCCGCCCGCGGCGTGGACGGGCGTCCGCGACGCCGGCCGGTTCGGCCCCGCCGCCCCACAGGACCGCGTGCAGTTCGTCGGCGTCGACGCCACCACGCCCCTCAGCGAGGACTGCCTGACGGTCAACGTGATCACGCCGGACGGCACCGCGCCGGGTGACGCGCTGCCCGTGCTCGTGTTCGTCCACGGAGGCGCGTACAGCGTCGGGTCGTCGCGCGAGTTCCCGAGACAGGGCGAGACGCTCGTCCGCGAGGGCGGCATCGTCTACGTCAGCCTCAACTACCGGCTGGGCGCCTTCGGCTACCTCGACTTCAGCCACTGGGCGACCCCGGAGCGCCCGTTCGACAGCAACCTCGGGCTGCGCGACCAGGTCGCCGCCCTCGAATGGGTCCGCGACAACGTCGCCGCGTTCGGCGGCGACCCCGACCGCGTGACCGTGTCGGGCGAGAGCTCGGGTGGCAACGCCGTGACGACCCTCATGACGGTGCCGCGCGCTCGCGGACTCTTCCGCGGGGTCGTCGCGCAGAGCGCACCGCCGAACGCGATCTACCCGCCGGACGTGACGCAGCGCTGGGCGGGGGAGTTCCTCGAGCTGCTGGCGCACGACCTGGACGACGACGACCTCGAGGCCACGAGTGTCGACGACGCGGCGACGATGCTCGCCGAGGCGCCGACGACCGCGATCGTCCGGGCGGCCAGTCGACTGCAGCTGCGCATCCCCGACGAGGACCCCGGCACGATCTGCTTCAGCCCGGTCATCGACGGCGACTTCCTGCCCGAACGCCCGCTCGACGCCTTCAAGGCGGGACGCGCCCACCCGGTGCCGTTGATCATCGGCACGAACGACCGCGAGGGGTCGGTGTTCACCGGGCGCCGAGACATCCTCGCCACGACCAAGCCGCGCATCCGGGCCATCTTCGCCGCGACCGAGAAGAAGGCGCGGAAGGCGATCAAGAAGCACTACCCGGGGCTTCCCGCCCGCCCGGCCGCCCTCGACTTCGGCGGCGACTACGCGTTCTGGTTCCCGAGCGTCAAGGTCGCCGAGCGGCACGCGCTGCACCAGCCGGTCCGGTTCTACCGGTTCGACGCGACGACCCGCATCCTGCGCACGGCCGGGGTCGACGCGTTCCACGGTCTCGAGCTCTGGGCGATCTACGACCGCATGGGCTCCGCGTTCGGGTGGGCGATGAGCCTGCTGGGCGGCCGCCGGGCCTTCCTGCGCACGGCCGCGCGGACGCGCTCGCGGTGGCTCGAGTTCGTCCGCACGGGGGCGGTCGCCGACTGGCCGACCTACGACCCGCACCGGAGGCGCACCCTGATCATCGACGCCCGGGACCGTGTCGAGCACGACCCGCGGGGCGAGAGGCGACGGGCCTGGCAGGACTTCGTGCCGCACGTCTGAGGCGTGCCCACGGCCGGGCGACAGCCTGCGTCACCCACCGTTCACCGGGATGTACCCCGCAGGTAACCGCCGAGTTGACCCGCGTCCACCCAGCTGTGACACTCAGGCCGGTGGACATCACACTCATCGTCGTCCTGGTCATCGCACTGGCACTCTTCTTCGACTTCACGAACGGGTTCCACGACACGGCCAACGCCATGGCGACCCCGATCGCGACCGGAGCGATGAAGCCCAAGGTCGCCGTCACGGTGGCCGCGATCCTCAACCTGGTCGGGGCCTTCCTCAGCACCGAGGTCGCCAGGACCGTCTCGGGCGGCATCATCCGCGAAGGCGACGGCGGGGTTCAGATCACCCCCGAGATGATCTTCGCCGGCCTCATCGGCGCCGTCGTCTGGAACATGTTCACGTGGCTGCGCGGGTTGCCGTCGAGCTCGTCGCACGCCCTGTTCGGTGGGTTGATCGGTGCGGCGATCGTCGGTGCCGGCATGGGGTCGGTGGACTTCGGCGTCGTGCTGTCGAAGGTCGTGCTGCCCGCCCTGCTCGCCCCGTTGATCGCCGGCGTCGTCGGGTACACCGCCACGCGCCTCGCCTACACGATCACCCGACGCCGTGACGACAAGAGCGAGCGGGGCGGCTTCCGCTACGGCCAGATCTTCACGTCGTCGTTGGTCGCCCTGGCGCACGGAACGAACGACGCGCAGAAGACCATGGGCGTCATCACGCTCACGCTCATCGCCGGCGGGCTGCTCACGCCCGACTCCGGCCCGCCCTTCTGGGTCGTCGTGGTCTGCGCCTTCGCCATCGCGCTGGGCACGTACACGGGCGGCTGGCGCATCATCCAGACCATGGGCGGCGGCCTCACCGAGGTCAAGCCCACTCAGGGCTTCTCGGCCGAGGCGTCGACGACCGCGACCGTTCTGGCCTCGAGCCACCTGGGCTTCGCGCTGTCGACGACGCAGGTCGCGAGCGGGTCGATCATCGGAGCCGGCCTCGGACGCCGCGGCTCGAAGATCCAGTGGGGCACGGCCGGCAAGATCGTCGTCGCCTGGTTCATCACGCTCCCCGCCTCGGCGGCCGTCGGTGCCGTCGCGGCCCTCATCGCCACCCTCGGCGTCACGGGACTCGTGATCGACGCGGCCGTCGGCGCCGTCGTCATCGCCGGCATCTTCGTCCTCTCCCGCCGTCGGCCGCACGACCAGGGCTCGGCCATCGAGGTCGACGTCGCAGCCACCTCGGTGCTCTCGCGTCGCCGGGCCCGGCGGGCCGTCCGCAAGGGCCGCGTCGACACCCCGGCGTCCGGCGTCGAGGCCCCCTTCGTCCGCATGGACGACCCACCCGAGCCCGTCGCCGCCCCGCGCAGCACGGCTCCGACCGACGACGAGGTGCGCTGATGATCGACTGGTCCGCCTTCGTCGTGGTGGCGCTCGTCGCGCTCTTCTCCGCCGCCGCCCTCGTGTCGCTCTACTCGTTCGGCCTGCGCCTCCTGACCGTCGAGGGCCGGACCCCCGTGCGCACCGCCGCCGGCTACGCCTGCTTCGTGGTCTGCGCCCTCGGCGTGCTGTACGGCATCTACCTGATCGTCCCGGGCTTCCACCGCTGACCTGGTACCCCTCTGGTGGACTCGTCCCCAGGGGCGGGATCGTCCCGGGCGGCCGAGCCGCGCCTCCCCGGGAGGGACCCGTCCGCCGTCCCGCCGGTAGGGTCGACGGAAGCGTCCGGTCGACGACGACCGGGCCCCGACTGACGACGGAGGCTCACCACACGTGACGACCGAGACAGCAGCACCGACCCGCACCGAGACCGATTCGCTGGGCAGCCGAGAGGTCCCCGCCGACGTCTACTGGGGCATCCACACCGCCCGGGCGCTCGAGAACTTCCCGATCTCGCAGCGGCCGATCTCGGTCTACCCCGACCTCGTCACGGCCCTCGCGCTGGTGAAGCAGGCGGCGGCCCGCGCCAACGTCGAGATCGGCGTGCTCGACCCGGTCAAGGCCGAGGCCATCGAACGCGCCTGCGAAGAGATCCGCGGGGGCGCCCTGCACGACCAGTTCGCCGTGGGGGTCATCCAGGGCGGCGCCGGCACGTCGACGAACATGAACAGCAACGAGGTCATCGCCAACCGCGCCCTCGAGCTGCTCGGCCACGCCAAGGGCGACTACCGCCACCTCCACCCGATCGACGACGTCAACCGCAGCCAGAGCACCAACGACACCTATCCCACCTCGATCAAGATCGCGATGGTGCTCACCCTGCGCCGCCTCCTCGTCGAACTCGACCTGCTCGCCGACTCGTTCGCCGCCAAGGGCGCCGAGTTCCACGACGTGCTCAAGGTCGGCCGCACCCAGCTGCAGGACGCCGTGCCGATGACCCTCGGCCAGGAGTTCACGGGCTTCGCGCACACCCTGGCCGAAGACGTCCAGCGACTGCGCGACGTGGTGCCGCTGCTCGGCGAGATCAACCTCGGTGCCACGGCCATCGGCACGGGAATCACGGCCGACCCGCTCTACGCCGACGCCGTCCGCCGCCACCTCAGCACGCTCTCGGGCATGGACCTCGTCACGGCCCCCGACCTCATCGAGGCGACGAGCGACACGGGCGTCTTCATGACGTTGAGCGGCGCCCTGAAACGCAGCGCGATCAAGCTGTCCAAGATCTGCAACGACCTGCGACTGCTGTCGTCGGGCCCGCAGGCGGGCATCAGCGAGATCACGCTGCCGCCGCGCCAGGCCGGGTCGTCGATCATGCCGGGCAAGGTGAACCCGGTGATCCCCGAGGTGGTCAACCAGGTCGCGTTCTCGGTGGCCGGGGCCGACGTGACGGTCACGATGGCCGCCGAGGCCGGGCAGCTGCAGCTCAACGCGTTCGAGCCCGTCATCACCCACTCGGTCATGCAGAGCCTGCAGTGGATGACCTACGCCTGCCAGACGTTGCGGATCAACTGCGTCGACGGCATCGAGGCGAACCGCGCCCGCCTGACCCAGCAGGTCGAGACGAACGTCGGCAGCGTCACGGCGCTCACGCCCTACATCGGTTACACGGCGGCCGCGGCGATCGCGCACACCGCGCTGACGACGAACGCGGCGATCGCGCCGCTCGTCGTCGCGGCCGGCCTGATGACCGACGAGCAGGTGCGTAAGGTGCTGTCGCCCGCCCGCCTCTCGGGACTCGCGCCGATCACCAGCGCGATCACCGTCATCGACGTCGAGGACCCCGCCGCGGCGGTGGCCCGGGCCGCCAACACGACGGGCGCGCGCAACCCGGGCGACGAGACCGCCGGCTGACGCGACCACGGGCAGGAGGCGCGGCGCCGGTCGACCGGCACCGCGCCTCCTGAGGGTCCGCGCCTCTAAGGCGTCGACGGGGCGTGGGTGCTCGGGTCGACCTGGTCGGCTCGCTGCGCGGCCTGGGGCCGCTCGTCGGCCGGCCGGTCTCGGTCGCCCCGCAGGTGGACGCGCCGCAGTTCGTCCGGCTCGAGCACGCCGCCGTTCTCGCGCAGGGCTCGCTCGCGGATCGCCCGGCCCACCCGGACGTCCCAGGCGAGGTTCCGCGCCAGGATGTGGTTGCGCGCGGTGTCACGGAGCGGCAGGGGGATGACCTCCTCGGCCTGCACCCCCCGACGCAGCTGGCGCATGCGCAGGATCTCGCTGTCGAGCTCGCCGCCGATCACGAGCACGAAGTTGCTGATGTACGCGTAGAGCAACACGACCACGACACCGCCCACCCAGCCGTAGAAGCGGTCGTAGTTCGACACCGTCGCGACGTAGACCGCGAAGCCCACCGTCGCGATCGCCCAGCCGCCGAGGGCGACCATGGCTCCGTACGACACCCAGCGCAGGCGCGGTGGTCGCACGTTGGGCGTGAAGAAATAGAGCATCGCGACCGAGAGGACGGCCAGGACCACGAGCACGGGCCACTTGACGACGTTGTAGAGGTCGGTCCACGGTCGGCCGATGCCGAAGCGGGCGGCGACCGCGTCGCTCAGCGTGGGCGTCACGAGCAGGATGACCGCGATGACGGCGAATGACACCATCAGCACGAGCGTGACGATCATCATGTGGCCGCGGAACTTCCAGATGCGGCGCCCCTCCTCGACCTCGTAGGCGGTGTTCATCGCCCGACCGAACGCCGTCGTGTAGGCCGACAACGACCACAGGGTGAGCCAGAGGCCGATGCCGAACGCGACGCCGGGGTTCGACAGGCTGAGCATCTGCTCGAGCGGCCAGCGCAGGGTCTCGATCGCGTCGGGGCTCAGGACGTACCGGGCCACCGAGAGGATCTCGTCCACGGCGTCGCCGTCGTCGACGAACAGGGCGACCCCCGAGACGAGCGCGAGCGCGCCGGGCACCAGGGCGAGCATCGAGAAGAAGGTGAGCGACCCGGCGGCGTCGATGGTGCGGTGGCGCAGGAAATCGTGCCAGACCCGCATGATCACGTACCGGAACAGCGACGGGTCCTCGGGCAGGGAACGCGTCGGGGCCATCCTGCGAGATTACCGGGCGGTCCGGGACGTCGCGGCCCGTCACGCGGTCCGTCCCGCCCCCCGTCCCGCACCCCGCGCCGACCCCGGCGTCAGCCCGTAGGGTCGGGGGATGACCTGGTCCGATCCCCGCGGCGTCGGACACGACGCGTACGGACGCCCGCTGACGCCCTACGCCGATCCCTCCGCCGTCACCCCGGCGGCGGGCCCCACCTGGTCGGTCCAGGGTCCGGCGGCCAACCCCGAGCCGGTCTGGTACCCCGTGCAGCCGGTCTTCGTGCAGCCGACCCCGCACCGCCGGGTCGCGAGTGCCGTGGCGCTCGCCGTGGGGTTCACGGTGATCGGCACGTTCGCCCTGGCCGTCGGCCTGTACTTCCTGGTCTTCGTGCAGCCCGGGGTGCTGTTGGCCGGCAGCCTGCTCGCCTTCGTCCCGTTGACGATCGTGCTGCTCGGCATCTGGTTGGTCGACCGGTGGGAGCCCGAACCACGGGTGGCCCTGCTGTTCGCGTTCCTCTGGGGCGCGGCGGTCGCCGTGGGAACGGCGCTGATCGTCGACTACGCCCTCGAGACGGCTCGGGCCGTGCTCGGCGTCAGGTCCGGCGAGCTGGGGGACGTCCTCGGGGCGGTCGTCCAGGCGCCGCTCGTCGAGGAGGGGGCGAAGGGGCTCGGGGTGCTGCTCGTCCTGTGGATCTTCCGACGGCACTTCGACGGCCCGGTCGACGGGATCGTCTACGCGGCCACGGTGGCGGCGGGCTTCGCCTTCGTCGAGAACATTCAGTACTTCGCCCTGCAGGTCGGAGAAGACCTCGCGACGGGCAGCCAGGGTCTCGCCTACGTCTTCTTCGTGCGCGCCCTGATGTCGCCGTTCGCGCACGTGATGTACACGGCCTGCACCGGCTTCGCCCTCGGTCTCGCGGCACGTCGGACCGGCCCCTACGGCGCGATCGGCTGGTTCTTCGTCGGCCTCGTCCCCGCGGCGGGACTGCACGCGCTGTGGAACGGTGCCCTGTTCGTGGTCGGCGACGGCTTCTTCGTCTACTACCTGCTCGTGCAGGTGCCGATCTTCGTGGCCATGGTGCTGCTCGTGGTGTTCCTGCGCCGCAACGAGCGGAGGGTCACCCACGACCGGCTCGCCGAGTACGCCGCGGTGGGTTGGTTCAGCGCCGACGAGGTCGGCATGCTCTCGTCGAGCGCCGGTCGTCGCCGCGCGAGGTCGTGGGCCGCGTCCCGGGGTATCCGACCCGCCATGAAGGTCTTCATCTCGAACGCCACGCGCCTGGCCTTCACCCGCCAGCGACTGGTGAAGGGCCGCCGCGCGCTCGACGAGGCGGTGCAGCGCGACGAGGCCGAACTGCTCTCCGCCCTCACCGCGAGCCGTGTCGCCCTGCAGGCTCCGCCCACGGCCTTCGTCGGGTACCCGCAGCACCCGGGGTGGCCGCCGCAGGTGCCGCAGCATCCCGGGTCGCCGCAGTCCGGCCCCGGCTGGTGACGCGCGCCGCCGCGAAGCCTCCCACCTCGGGTGCGGTCGCCGCGACGACTGCCATCGCCGACTCGGGTCAGGGAGTCGGCGCCTCGGCGTCGTAGCGTCCGAAGGCAGGGGTCAGCCGGGCCACGAGCGCGACGAGCGCCACGACGAGCAGCCCGCCGAGCAGGGGCGGCCAGAAGACGGCGATGCCCGCGACGAGTCCGACGAACAGGTCGCCCACCCGGGGCCCGCCCGTGACGACCACGATGAAGATGCCCTGCAGGCGGCCCCGCATGGCGTCGGGCGCGGCCGACTGCAGGATGGTCGACCGGAAGATCGAGCTGACGTTGTCGCTCGCACCCGCTCCGGCCAGCGCGATCGCCGCCCCGCCGAGGGCGGCCAGGTTCGCCTGGTCGAGTCCCGCCGTGACGTCGCCGCCGTGGGCCGGTGTCACGAGCAACACGACGCCGAACGAGGCGATGCAGAGCCCGTAGGCGGTGATCGCCCATCGCACGGCCACGCCCTGACGGCGCACGTGGCCGAGGCGTCCCGAGAAGACGCTGCTCAGCAGTGCCCCCACCGCGAACGAGGCGGAGAGGACGCCGACCGTCACCGCGCCTCCTCCGATCACGAGCGTGCCGACCACCGGGTAGAGCACGCGGGGCATGCCGAAGGTCATCGCCACGATGTCCATGACGAAGGTCGTCCGGATGTTCGGCGACCGTTTCAGGAACGCCAGACCGAAGCGCAGCGACTCGAGCCCCGGGCGCTGGGTCTCGCCCTCGGGTCGGATCGGGGGCAGTGTGACGATCCCGAGGAACGCCGTCGAGAACAGCACGACGTCGACCGTGTACGTCAGCGGGAACCCCACGCCCGCGACCAGCACGCCGGCCAGCGCGGGCCCGACGGTCAGCATCAGGCCCATGCTGATGCCGCTCAGAGCGGAGGCGGCCGGCAACAGCTCGCGGGGCAGGAGGCGCGGCACGATCGAGGCGCGCGAGGTCGCGATCATCGTGCCCGCCACGGCGTTGACCGTGGTCAGCAGATAGAGCAGCCACACCTCGTGCAGTCCGAGGTAGGCGTGCAGCGCGATGGCCGCGGTCGAGAGCCAGGCGAAGACGGCGGCGACCAGCGCGACCTTCCGCCGGTCGAAGGCGTCGGCGAGCATGCCGCCGTAGAGACCGGCCAGGATCATCGGCACGAGCGAGACGACGCCGACCAGGGCGACCGCGAAGGTCGAGCGGGTGATCTCGAAGATCTCGAGGCCGACGGCGACGAGCGTGAGCTGCGTCCCGATGCCGCTGATGGCGCTGCCCGCGAACAGCCGGGCGAAGGCGGGGCTGGTGCGGAGCGGGGTGACGTCGACGAACAACGGGCGACGGGCCGGCGGCGCAGAGCGGGGCGACGGCGGTGACGGAGGCGGGGTGGCGGACAAGCTGCCATTCTTGCCGATCGTGCAGATTCCCGCAGGCCCGGGTGGCGCGGCCCGTGCGGCGCGACCCGCGCGACCGGCGCGACCCGGTCCGGGCCGGCTCTCGGCCGATTTGGCGGCGCGACACCACGGGAGTAGCGTCCATGTGTTCGCATCGATGACTTGTTCTCGGTGCGAACGTGGGTCGGCTTCTCGAGCCTCGCAGGGAGGACGCGAGCGGCCGACCCGCCCCTCGGCGGGGTGGTTGGATGGTCGGCATGACTCACGACCCCCAGACCAAGCCCGAGATCGACGCCCCCACCGGCCCCGCCCCCACCGAGCTGAAGATCACCGACGTCACCGTCGGCGACGGAGCCGAGGCGCAGTCCGGCTCGACCGTCAACGTCCACTACCTCGGCGTCGAGCACGACTCCGGCGAAGAGTTCGACTCGTCGTGGAGCCGCGGCGAGGCCATCAACTTCCCGCTGCAGGCCCTGGTCCGCGGCTGGCAGGAGGGCATCCCCGGCATGAAGGTCGGCGGACGCCGCGAGCTCGTCGTGCCGCCCCACCTGGCCTACGGCCCCGCCGGTGGCGGCCACCCGCTCTCGGGCAAGACGCTGATCTTCGTCATCGACCTGCTCGGCGTCAGCTGATGACGGTCGCCCCCTCGGTCGGCCTCAACGACGGGCGCACGCTGCCCCAGCTCGGCCTCGGCACCTACGGACTGAACGGCGACGAGGGCACGGCACAGGTCGTCACGGCGATCTCGTCGGGCTACCGTCTGCTCGACACGGCGCTGAACTACGGCAACGAGGCGGCCGTCGGGGCGGCGATCCGTCAGAGCGACGTGTCCCGCGACGACCTGGTCGTCACGACGAAGCTGCCCGGTCGGCACCACGGGTACGACGAGACCCTGGCGAGCTTCGACGAGAGCCGGGCGAACCTCGGCCTCGACTTCGTCGACCTGTACCTGATCCACTGGCCGCTGCCGCGGATCGACAAGTACGTCGAGACGTTCAAGGCCTTCGTCCGGCTGCAGGAGGACGGGCTCGTCGGCTCGATCGGCGTCTCGAACTTCACGGCCGAGCACCTGCAGCGCGTCGCCGACGAGACGGGCGTGGTGCCCGCGGTCAACCAGATCGAGCTGCACCCGTACTTCCCGCAGGCCGAGTTGCGCGCCGTGCACGAGAGCATGGGCATCGTCACCGAGAGCTGGAGCCCGCTCGCGAAGCAGAGCGAACTCCTGCACGAGGCACGCGTCACCGCGATCGCGGAGGCCCACGGCAAGACGCCCACCCAGGTCGTCCTCCGCTGGCACGTGCAGCTCGGCGCGGTCCCCGTGCCGAAGTCGGCCGACGCCGGTCGTCAGCGCGAGAACCTCGACGTCTTCGACTTCGAGCTCACGCCCGACGAGGTCGAGTCGATCAGCGGCCTCGAGCGCGGTCGGCTGTGGGACGGCGACCCGCTGACGCACGAGGAGTTCTAGGCCCGGCTCCGACGCGACCACCCCAGGAGGCGCGCTCGTCCCCTCGAGGACGGGCGCGCCTCCTGCGTCCTCGGACCGATTCCGGGCCTCGCCGTCGGTGGCCGGAAGCTAGACTGGCGTGCCGACTTTTCCCGAAGGGTACGAACACCTGTTGTCATCCGAGATCGACCGCGAACGCGCCTATGTGGGCACCCTCTACGAACGCCTCGACGAGCTGAAGGCCGACGCCCGCGTCCGCCTCGAGCGGACCCGCCGCGAGACCGTCGGCGGCAACCACCAGAGCCGCAGCGAGCGCGACGCCTACGCGCGGCTGTACGAAGACACCATCGTCCAGCTGGGCTCGGTCGACGAGCGGCTCGCGTTCGGTCGCCTCGAACTCGAGACGCCCGACCTGCTCGGGCAGACCGGCGACGTCGACCGTCCGGCCGAGCCCGGCGAGGGCGGACGCTACCGCTACATCGGCCGCATCGGCCTGCGCGACGAGGCGCACCACCCGATCCTGCTCGACTGGCGCGTGCCCGGTGCCAGCGCCTTCTACCAGGCGACCGCCGCGACGCCCATGGGGGCCCGCGCCCGTCGCCACCTGACCCTCGAGGGTCGCACCGTCACCCGTCTCGAGGACGAGGTGTTCGACCCCGACCTGCTCGACCGCGACGACGTGCAGTTGCAGGGCGAGGGGGCGCTCATGGCCGCGCTGACCGCGCAGCGCACCGGCCGCATGACCGACATCGTCGCCACGATCCAGGGCGAACAAGACCGCATCATCCGTTCGCAGCTCGACGGCGTGCTCGTCGTCCAGGGCGGCCCCGGCACGGGCAAGACGGCCGTGGCTCTGCACCGGGCCGCGTACCTGCTCTACTCGCACCGCGACCGGCTGAAGGGCTCGGGCGTGCTCGTCGTCGGGCCGTCGCGGTCGTTCCTGCGCTACATCGAACAGGTGCTGCCCTCTCTCGGCGAGAGCGGCGTCGTCCTGTCGAGTCTCGGCGGCCTGTACCCGGGCGTCGAGGCCCAGACCGACGACGCGCCCGACGTCGCCGCGCTCAAGGGGTCCGCCGAGATGGCCGAGCTGATGCGTCGCGCGGTCCGGTCGCGGCAGATCCGCCCGGCCGAGCCGACGACCATCGACATCAACGGCGAACGCCTCGTGGTGCGCCCCGAGCTCGTCGGCGAGGCCATGCGCAAGGCCCAAGAGCGCGGCAAACCCCACAACGTGGCCCGGGTCACCTTCAACAAGGCGGCCCTCTCGGCCCTGACGCGCCAGCTGGTCGACCAGATGCGCGAGCACGGCACGACGGTCGACGAGTCCGACGAGGCCGTCCTGCGAGAAGACATCCGGCAGTCCTACGACGTGCGCGTGCTGCTCAACACCGCCTGGCTGCCGCTCAGCGCCGAGAAGCTCGTCGAAGACCTGTACGCCCGGCCGAACTGGCTCGCCTCGATCACCCCGCGCTGGACGCCCGAGCAACGCGCCCTGCTCCGGCGCGAACGCGGGGCGGGCTTCACGGTCTCCGACGTGCCGCTGCTCGACGAGGCCGCCGAGTTGCTCGGCGAGTTCCAGTCCGGCGTCGACCCCGAGCGCCTGGCCCGCAAGGCCCAGCGCAAGCGCGACATCGAGAACGCCGAGCGCGCCATCGAGAACATGGGCGTCGAGGGCATGGTCAGCGCCGAGCAGATCGCCGGGGGCTTCGCCGAGCGCGCCGCGTCGATGACGACCGCCGAGCGGGCCGCGGGGGACCGCACCTGGGCCTTCGGCCACGTGGTGGTCGACGAGGCGCAAGAACTGTCGCCCATGCAGTGGCGCCTGCTCTCACGGCGTTGCCCGCTGCGGTCGTTCACCGTCGTCGGTGACATCGCCCAAGCGTCGAGCCCGGCGTCGGCGACCTCGTGGGACCGCGCCCTCCAGGCCCTGCTCGGCCGTCGTCGAGGCGGCGGCGCACAGGGCACGTCGGCTCCGTGGCGGCTCGAAGAGCTCACCGTCAACTACCGGACGCCGGCGCAGATCGTGACCTACGCCGAGGACGTCGCGACGGCGACCGGGCTGCGGATCACCCCGAGCCGGTCGGTGCGGTCGAGCGAGTGGCCGGTGCGCGAGGTGACCGGCGCCTCCTCGAAGGACGACTTCGTGCGCGCCACCGTCGAGGCCGTCCGTGCCGACCGGGAGATCGACTCCGAGGGCACGCTCGCGGTGATCGCCCCCGAGCAGGCCGTCCAGGCGCTGGTCGAGGTGCTGTCGGCCGAGTTCGACGGCCTCGTGGCTGCCGGCACGGCGTCGTTGACCAAGCCGATCTCGGTGCTGAGCCCGACGACGTCGAAGGGGCTCGAGTTCGACTCGGTCGTCGTGGTCGACCCCGAGCGGGTGCGACAGTCCAGCCGACGCGGCAACGCCAGCCTCTACGTGGCGATGACCCGGCCGACGCAACGCCTCACGGTCGTCTCGTAGGCCGGGTCGCGGGGCCGGGTCGGCCGGTTCTGCCCGACGCCGGCCCGCCCCGCGCCGGCTCTTCCCCGCAGCGGCTCGCCCCGAGCCGGCATCAGACCCCGGCCACCCCGAACTCGAGGTCGAGGGCCGCCAGCTCGCGGTCGAACCGCGCCCGCAGCGCCTCCTTCTCGGCGCCGGGCAGCCAGCTGGCGTCGACGCCGGCGTAGGCCATCGAGCGCACCTGGTCGGCGGTGGCCCCGATCTGCTCGTGCACGATGCGGTACTCGGCGGCGAGGCTCGTCGGGAACATCCCCGGGTCGTCGGACGCGGGCACGACGTTCAGGCCCGCGTCGAGCATGGCCTCGATGGAGGCGCGGCGCCAGGGACGCCACGACCGTCGCGAGGTCGTCGACACGACGGTGAACGCCACCTGCTCGTCGCGCACGCGCGCGACGACCTCGTCGTCCTCGAGCACGTAGTACCCGTGGTCGATGCGGTCGCAGCCGAGCTGGTCGAGGCAGGTGATCGTGTTGACCGCCGTGGGGGAGTGCTCGGACGAGTGGGCTGTGCGGCCGAGCCCGGCCTCGCCGGCGAGACGGTAGGCGTCCACGAACCGCTCGGGCGGGCCCGAGGTCTCGAGGTTGTCGAGGCCGATGCCCGCGACGTACTCGTGAGGGTGGTCGACGACCTGCTGCACGAGGGCGAGCGCGTGCTCGCCCGACTTGCTGCGGTCGATGCCCTGGATCATCCGGCCGGTCATGCCGAAGTCGCGCTCCGCCATCCGGATGCCCTCGGCGTACGCCTCGACGGACCCGGCGTAGCCGAGCGACTCGAGGTGTGGCGGCACGGCGTCGAAGAACAGCTCGAGGTGACGGGTCCCGCTGGTGCGGTGCGCCTCCTCGAAGGCCTCGTAGACGATCCGCGTGAGGTCGTCCGCGTCGCGCAACACCTCGACGACCCAGTTCGACGCCTGGAACAGCGAGTACGACACCTCGGGCTCGTCGGCGCTGCGCCCCTGCGGCACGGGGATGCGCGTGTCGCGGTAGAGCGCCGGGTCGGGCGGCAGCGAGTTGATGTCGGCGAAGATCCGCTCGGGCTCGTCGGGCAGCTCGAGCCCCTCGCGGCGGGCGAGCTCGGCGAAGGTGCTCGCCCGGACGGTGCCGATCAGGTGGCAGTGCAGGTCGACCTTGGGCATGCGGTCCAGGTAGGCCGGGGGCAGGGTGGTGCTCATCAGCGCGAGGTCACCTCACGGGCGAAGCGGTCGACCCAGTCCGAGCGGGTGGGGACGAGTTCGGTCGGGTCGAGGGTCGAGTAGCCCGCGGCGACCGGGTCGGCGGCGATGTCACCCACGACGGCCTCGATCGTGTCGGGCACCGTGGCGCCCGGGTTGACGGGCAGGTCGCCGACGATCTCGGCGGACGAGGTCTGCGCCTCGACCGAGAGCAGGTAGTCGACGAACTGGTTCGCGCCGTCGACGTTCTCGGCACCGGTCGGGATCATCGCGCGGTTGGTGGCCATGTAGCGGCCCGTGGCCGGCGCCGTCCAGGCGATCGGCTCGCCGGACTCGACGGGGTCGGTCGCGAATCCGCTCAGCGAGTCGGCGGCGACGATCTCGCCCTGCGTCAGCAGGTTGGTCACCTCGGTGGACGAGCTGTAGAACTGCAGCACGCCGGGGGCCCACTCGCCGAGCTGGTCGAGGGCCGCGTCGATGTCGTAGGGGCCGTCGCCGTACTCGTCGGCGACGCCCGAGACCATCAGCTGGCCGGCCGTCACGGAGATGTCCGGCAGGGCGACCTTGCCCGAGACGCCCTTCTCGCCGTAGAGGCTCCACTGCGCGGCCTCGTCGGCGGTCAGTTCGTCGGTGGAGTACATCGTGCCGTTGAGCTGGTAGCTGTAGGCCGGGCCGAGGTAGGAGTCCTCTTTCGCGAAGTCGGCGATCTCGTCGAGCGACGGCACGGCCGAGGCGTCCACCTGCTGGAAGAGGTCGTCCTCCTGGCCGAGGGCCGCGTAGTAGTCCGAGATCAGCATGACGTCGACGTCGGGCTGCCCGCCCGCGACCTGCAGCTGCGACAGGCGGTCCGAGTTCGAGCCGGTGTCGACGACGACCTCGATGCCGGTCTTCTCGGTGAACGGGTCGATGACGGCTTCCTGGAACTCCTCGACGCCGAACGGGAACGTGCTCACGGTGATCGTGTCGGCGTCGGGCTCGCCGCCGCCGTCGGCCGAGCAGCCGGCGAGCACGAGGGTCGTCGCGGCGACGCCGGCGACGATCGCCAGGCGGGTGCGGAGGGTGGGGGTCATCATCGTGTCCTTTCGGGGCGGTCTCGGCGAGACCGGGCGGTGTGGAACGCGGGTGGGTGGGCCCGGTGGAGGCGGGTCACGAGGAGGCGCGCGCGGCTCCGCGCACCGGGCGGATCAGTCGGCGAGTGCCACGAGCCGCGAGGCCGGCGCCGTGACGGTCACCCGGTCGCCGATCGCGACCGTCTCGGAGCCCGTGCTGCGGACGTCCGACAGCAGTCGCACCTCCGCCCCCGCGGCGTCGACGGCGTGCACGGTGACGAGCAGGTCGACCCCGCGGTACGCGACGTCGCTGACGACCCCGGCGAGGTGCAGGCCGTCGTGCGCCGCGCCTCCTGCGGAGGTCTCGGGCGTGACCCCGAGGTGCTCGGGGCGGATCGCGAGCAGGGTGCCGTCGGTTGCCGTGACGAAGTTCTCGTAGCCGAGGAAGTCGGCGACGAAGCGGTTCGCCGGGTTCGGGAACACGTGCTGCGGCGAACCCTGCTGCATGATCCGCCCGGCGCGCATGAGCACCATGTCGTCGCTCATCTCGAGTGCTTCGTCCTGGTCGTGCGTGACGAGCACGACGGTGAGGCCCGTCTCTCCCTGGATGCGGCGGATCTCGGCGCGCATCTGTACGCGCAGGCGAGCATCGAGGTTCGACAGCGGCTCGTCGAGCAGCAGCAGCTTCGGGCGGATGGCGATGGCGCGGGCCAGGGCGACGCGTTGTTGTTGGCCGCCCGAGAGCTTCTTCGGCTTGCTGCCGGCGAGGTGGGCCAGACCGACCAGGTCGAGGGTCTCCATCACGCGACGGCGGCGCTCGGCGGTGTCGACGCCGCGCAGCTTCAGGCCGTAGCCGACGTTGTCGGCGACGCTGAGGTGCGGGAAGAGCGCGTACGACTGGAACACCATGCCCAGGTCGCGCTTCTCGGGCGGCGTGCGCGTGCTGTCGACGCCGGCGATGCGGATCGTGCCCGACGTCGGGGCGGCGTAGCCGGCGAGCATGCGCAGGCTCGTCGTCTTGCCGCAGCCGCTCGGGCCGAGCAGCGTGGTGAGCTTGCCCTCGGCGATGGACAGGTCGATCGAGTCGACGGCGGTGAAGTCCCCGAAGACCTGGCTGACGGCGACGAATTCTGCTGCGGTGCTCATCTGTTGATGCCTCCGAAGATCTTGGCGAAGCCGAGGGTGCGTTCGGCGATGACGGCGATGACGACGGTCCCCGCGAGGATGAGCGTGGCCATCGCCGCGACCATGGGGTCGTAGCTCTGCTGCACGTAGTCGAGCATCGTGACGGGCAGGGTGCGGAAGTCGCGGCTCTGCAGCAGCAGCGACAAGGGGACGTTGTTGAACGAGGTGACGAAGCTGAGCAGCGCCGCCGAGAAGATGCCGGGGCGCAACAGGGGCAGGGTCACCGTGAAGAAGGCCCGGAGGGGCGAGGCGCCGAGCCCGCGGGCGGCCTCCTCGAGGGCGGGGTCGGCCAGGGCCAGGGAGGCGCCGGTCACCCGGACCGCGTAGGGCAGCATCAAGACGGTGTGCCCGATCAACAGCACGGGGAAGTTGTCGAGCCGGAACCCGATGACGAGCTGCTGGTAGAGCGCGAGCCCCACCACGAGCTCGGGGACGATCAGCGGCGACAGGAACAGCGCCTCGACGAGCCCTTTGCCCGGCAACCTGCCTCGATGGATCGCCAGCGTCGCGGGGATGCCGACGAGCAGGGCGAGCACCGTGGCGATCAGGGCGAGCTGGAGGCTCGAGACGAAGGCCTGGGTGAACGGGTCGTAGCCGAGCGCGGCCTCGAACCAGCGCAGCGAGAACCCCTGGGGCGGGAAGCGCAGGGTGCGTTCGCTCGTGAACGCGGTGGCGACGACGAACAGGATCGGGACGATCATCACGACGTAGCCGGCGACGGCGAGCGTGCCGGCGATCGGGCGGCGGGTGGTCACGAGGTGGCTCCCTTCCGGGCGACGAGGGACGACAGACCCGACACGACGAAGACCAGCACGGTCATGATCAGGGCGGTGGCCGAGGCCCCGGCCCAGTCGATCGTCACGCTCGAGTACGAGAAGAGCTGCGTGGCGAGCATGCGCTGGCCCGAGCCGCCGAGGAGGTACGGGGTCGTGTAGGCGGTGACCGAGCCGGCGAAGACGAGGGTCGCGGCGACGACGACGCCGGGCAGCGAGAGGGGGACGACGATGCTCCAGAAGGTGCGGGTGCGGCTCGCGCCGAGCCCGCGGGCGGCGTCGTCGAGGCCCGGGTCGACCTGGGCCACCGCCGAGTAGCACGAGATGATCGCGAGCGGCAGGAACAACTGCGTCAGGCCCAGCACGATCGCCAGCTCGGTGTAGAGCAGCTGCGGGGCCTCGTCGACCAGGCCGAGCGTCGTGAGCAGTTGACCGATGGCGCCGTTCTTCCCGAGCACCACGAGCCACCCGAAGGTGCGGACGACGTTGCTGAGCAGCAGCGGGAAGATCGCCAGGGCGAGCAGGACGCCCGACCAGCGCGAGGTCGAGCGGGCGAGCAGGTAGGCGATGGGGAAGCCGAGGGCCACGCAGATCACGGTCACGACGAGGCCGAGCCCGACGGTGCGTCCGATGATGCGCAGGTCGAAGGGATCGGTGAGCATCTGGCCGAGGCGGCCGACGATCTCGCCGGCGGTCACGCCGGGCGGGGCGAAGAGCATCGCGAGCGACGGCACCGCGAAACCGATCAGCAGGAAGGCGAGGCCCGGCAGCAGCAACAGCAGCGCGGGTTTGCGGGACGTCACGGGTTTCCTCCGATGGGTTCTGCCTCAGGGGGGATGTCGGCTCCACGTCGGGTGAAACCGGTTACATCGACCCTAAGGGCGTGGATCGCTCGCGCCGGTCCTGCCGTGTAAACAGCTTGTTACAAGCGTCAGGACGTCGCGCGGGACCGGTTTCAGCGAGGCTCTAGGGTGGGGGCATGACTGGGGCAGGGCGGCTCGCGACGCTGGCGGACGTGGCGACGCTCGCGGGTGTCTCGAAGGCGACCGCCTCGCGGGTTCTGAGCCGCCCCGAGTTGGTGTCGCCCGACACGGCCGGTCGTGTGCTCGCCGCCGCCGCGAAGCTCGGCTTCGTGCCCAACCGTGCGGCTCGCCAGTTGGCCCGTGGGCGGACGGGCGTCGTCGCCCTCGTCGTGCCGACCCTCGACAACGCGTTCTTCACGCCGATCATCGCCGGGGCCCAGGCCGCGGCGGGCGAGGCCGACCTGCAGCTGACGGTCGCGGTCCACCCGTTGGCCGAGGCGGGCGAGCTGGCCGCGTTCGAGCGGCTGTCACACCAGGTCGACGGGTTCATCGTCGTGGCCCCGCGGGGGGCCGACGACGTCGTGCGGGCCGCGACGGGCCACAAGCCGACCGTGCTCGTCGACCGCGAGGTGGCCGGGGTGTCGTCGGTCGTGGCCGACACGGCGACCGCGTTCGGTTCGCTCGTGTCGCGCTTCGTCGCCGAGGGGCACGAGCGCGTCGCCTACCTCGGCGGGCCCGACGGCTCGTGGCAGAACGTCCAGCGCACGGCCGCGGTGGTCGAGGCCGCCGCCGGCCGGGCCGAGCTCACGGTGCTGGGGCCCTACCCGTCCACCTTCGAGGCCGGGGTCCGGGCGAGCGACGACGTCCTCGCCTCCGGGGCGACGGCCGTCGTTCCCTACGCCACGGCGATCGGGCTCGGCCTGATGTTCGTCCTCCGGGCCGACGAGCACCGCGAACGTTCCGTCACGGTCAGCTCGGAACGCATGGTCGTCGACGCCCTCGGGCTGGTGGGGGTCCCGGCGATCGACGTCGACGGCGAGCACCTGGGGCGGGTCGCGGCCGGTCGACTGCTCGAGCTGTTGGCACCGGGCGGGCCGTCCGAGCCGACGACCACGCGCCTCCCCGTCCCGGTCCGCTGGCCCTGACCTCGTCGGCGGGCTCCGACGACCTGCGCTGAGCGTCCGGCGCGGCTCAGCGGTAGTCGGCAGGCCAGGCGAAGGCCGGAGGCGCGGTGACCGTCTCGCCGATCGGCGCGAGCACGAGGTCGATGCGCTCGAAGTCCCGCAGCGGGATGCCGGCCGGATCGGCCGTGTAGGGGCTGCCCCCGACGAAGGTGTGCAGCTCGAGTCCGTCGTCGTGCCCGAGCGACCCCACGCCCTGTCCGTCGAGTGCGACGTCCCACTCGCTGAAGAGCTGCCCCAGGACGAACGTCTCGCGCGTGGGCGACTCGACGTGCACGATGCCGCTCGTGTCGTGCGTGTGGATCTCGGCGGCGAACTTCGCGTCGGAGTCGTGCCCGATGTCACCGGGCACGGTGACCGCCTGCCCGTCGACGGTGATCGAGAGGTGCGTGTGCACGTGCATGGCGAGGTCCTGGCCCCAGACGTTCTCGAGGCCGGCGGCGGCCGCCCGGGTCTCGAGCTGGTCGGTCGCCGGGCGACCCCAAGGAGGCGCGGTGGCGGCCCCGCGGACGTTCAGCGGGTTGCCGCTCTGCACCACGGCCACACCGACCCCGCCCGCCACGAGGACGACGAGGGCGAGCAGCCCGGCCAGCACCTCGCCCGAGAGTCGTCGGCGAGGTCGGCGAGGTCGGCGCGTCCGGTCGCTCATCGCGTCGGACCGGTCTTCGCCTCGGCCTCGGAGGTGCTGCGGACACGGTCCACGAGCTCGCGCCACGGCCCGGTGACCTGCTGCTCGGGCAGCTTGGCCTTGCGGGTCGGGCGGGTCTCGGCCGTGATGACCCACACGAAGCGATCGGGTTGCACCGCCTGGGCGGACGCCGGGGCCTGCGACCAGGGCACCTGGTCGATGAGGACGAGCCACGACTCGGTGTCGGGCTCGGAGTCGACGTCGACCGACCAGCTGCGGGTGAGGCCGGCGAAACCACCGGAGCGCGACACGGTGACCTTCATGGGCGCGATGCTACCCCCGCGGCGTCCGGGGCAGCAGGGTCTCGCGACGAGCGTCCTCAGGCCGCCGGGGTGACCCCGACGCCCTCCCACCCGGCCGTGGTCGCCCGGGTCTCGTCGGAATCCGCTCCGTATCGTGCCGTGGCCGCCTCGACGGTCGCCGCCGCGAACTGGGCGAAGGTGGCCTCGGTCGAGAGGGTGCCGCCGGTGAGCGTGTCGTACCAGACCTGACCGGCGCGCGACCAGGCCTCGCCCCCGATGGCCTCGGCGACCAGGTAGAAGGCGCGGTTGGGGATGCCCGAGTTGAGGTGCACCCCGCCGTTGTCGTCGGTGGTCTCGACGTAGTCGTCCAGGTGGCCGGGTTGCGGGTCCTTCCCGAGGACGTCGTCGTCGTACGCGGTGCCCGGGGCCTTCATCGACCGCAGCGCCCGACCCTGCACCTCGGGGGTGAAGAGCCCTTCGCCGATGAGCCAGGTCGCCTTGTCGGCGGTCTGGCCGAACAGGTGCTGCTCGACGAGCGCCCCGAACACGTCGCTGACCGACTCGTTGAGCGCACCCGACTGCCCCTGGTAGGTGAGGTTCGCGGTGTACTGGGTCACGCCGTGGGTGAGTTCGTGCCCGATGACGCTGACCGATGCCGTGAAGCGCTCGAACACCTCGCCGTCGCCGTCGCCGAACACCATGCGCTCGCCGTTCCAGAAGGCGTTGTCGTAGTCCTGGCCGTAGTGGACGGTCGCGTCGAGGGGCAGCCCGGCGCCGTCGATCGACGACCGCCCGTACACCTCGCGGAACAGGGCGTAGGTGGCGCCGAGCGCGTCGTACGCCTCGGTGGCGGCGACGTCGTCGGTGGCGGGTTCGCCCTCGCCGCGCACGCGCAGGCCCGGCAACTCCTCGGTGCCCTGCGCGTCGAAGATCGTGCGCTCGAGCACGGCCTCGCCGCCGAGTGCCCCCTGCACCACCGGGGGAGTCGCGTTGCGGTCGACGGCCTCCATCGCGAGCAGGCCGTTGCGCGCGGCCTGCGGCGCCCGGTGCAGGCGGGGCGAGTCGGCCTCGGCGAGGTGGGCGAGCAGGTACGGGGGGACGATGAACCGCGACATGCGTGCACTCTTCCACGGGCCTCCGACATCGGACCGGCCGTTGACACGATCGTGACGTACCGGTCGGTCGCGCGTCGCCGGTCTGACGACCGGTGCCGCGAGGGCAGGGGACGCCCTCCGTCCGGCTACCGTTGACGGCATGACCGTCACCGATGCCTCCTCGTTCGTCGACAGCAAGATCGCCGTCGTCCCCGACTTCCCCAAGCCCGGCATCCTCTTCCGCGACGTCACCCCGCTCTTCTCCGACGCCGACGCCTTCGCCACGGTGACCACGGCGCTCTCCGAGCCGTTCGACGGCGGGTTCGTCGCGGTCGCCGGCATCGAGGCGCGGGGCTTCGCTCTCGCCGGGGCCATCGCGATCGAGCAGGGCGTCGGGGTGCTCACGGTGCGCAAGGCGGGCAAGCTGCCCGGCGAGGTGCTCAGCGAGAGCTACGCCCTCGAGTACGGCGAGGCCACGCTCGAACTGCGTCCGAACCAGATCCCCGCGGGGTCGAGCGTCCTGATCGTCGACGACGTGCTCGCGACCGGCGGCACGGTCGAGGCCACCGTCACCCTGCTCGAACGGGCGGGCTACGTCGTGGCCGGCGTCGCCGTGCTGCTCGAGCTCGACGGTCTCGGCGGCCGGGCCCGCCTCGAGGGCCACGTCCCGGTGCACGCCCTCTCGTCCGCGCCCGCCTGACGCCTCGCGCCTGACGCCCGGCGCCTCGCACCCGACGCCTCGCACCTGACGCCTCGCGCCGGGTGCCGGGTGCCGACCGGCCTCAGGCGAACGAGCGCGCGGCCTCGAGCGCCCCGGGGAAGAGCAGCCCGGCCCCGCCGAGCAGGCAGCCCAGCGCCACGAGCACGAACACCGTGACCCACACGACGCCCGGCACGCGGGTGAGCCCGGCGAGCTGGTCGGCGTCCGATGCGGTCGACCGCGAGCGGCTCCGGCTGCGCTGCAGTTCGAGCGACGCGCGCAGCGCCCCGAAGCCCAGCACCGAGGTGACGACGAGCCCGAACACGGCCTGCCAGGTCGGCGAGGCGAAGAACGTCACGACGACGACCAGCGCGGCGCCGAGCAACACGACCCACAGTCCGAACCAGTTGCGGATCTGCACGAGCATCAGCGCGAGCAGCAGCAGCAGCGCCCAGAGCAGTCCGGCCGCGTAGCCCCCCGACAGCAGCCAGGCGGCGCCCAGAGCGGCGATCGAGGGGGCGGTGTAGCCGGCGAGGAGCGTGATGATCATGCCCGGCCCGGTCCGCGGCCCCTTCGACACGGTCAGGCCCGAGGTGTCCGAGTGCAGCCGGATGCCCGTCAGTCGCCGCCCGGTCAGCACCGCGGCGAGCCCGTGTCCACCCTCGTGCACGACGGTGACGGCGTGCCGGACGGTGTGCCAGGTGCCCGGCAGCAGCACCAGCAGCAGGCCGGCGGCGACGCTGCCGAGCAGCCACGAGCCGGGCAGCGGGGCGGCGAGCTGGCTGATCCGGGCCCAGAGGTCGGTGAGTCTGTCCACGCGACGAGCCTAGGAGGCGCGGTGCGCGCGGTCGGACACCGCGCCTCCTCGGCCCTGCCGCGGTCGCCCCCGGGGCGGGTCGTCCTCCAGGCTGATCTTCGCCCGTTCCCGGCCTTCTCCCACGGGGCGGTGCCGCACCATGGGGGGATGCGTCGCGCCGTCCTGCTCCTGCTCACCCTCGTCTACCTGGCCGGGGTGGCCTGGATGACCCTGCGCCCGAGCGTCTACGACGCGAACACGAGTGCGCTGCTCTGGCGGGCGCTCGACGTCTTCGCCCGGCACGACGAGACGTCGTGGATCACCTTCGCCCGGGTCGAGGCCGCCGCGAACGTGGCGATGTTCGTGCCGATGGGCATGTTCCCCGCGCTGCTGGTGCCCAAGCGGTTCTGGTGGGTCGGCATCGTGGTGGGCTTCGCCGCGACGGTGGGCATCGAGACCGTCCAGGCGACGTACCTGTCGGCGACGCGCTTCTCCGACCCGCAGGACCTCGTGATGAACACCCTCGGGGCGGCGATCGGTGCGGCGTTCGTCGGACTCGTGTTGCCCCGTCGGCGTCGGGGTCGGAGCCGACCGCGACAGAGAGCGGCGTCGCCCGTCTGGTAGGCTCCTCAGGTTGCCGTCTGAACGGCCGCGGAGAAAGAGAGCTCGCACATCCGGTGACGAGCACCGCGCAACGAACTGAAAGGGGATCCATCAATGGCACTCGCACCTGACGTCAAGACCCGGATCATCGAAGAATACGCGACCCACCCCGGCGACACCGGATCCCCCGAGGTCCAGGTCGCCGTGATGACGCAGCGCATCCTCGACCTCACCGAGCACCTCAAAGAGCACAAGCACGACCACCACTCGCGTCGTGGTCTGCTGCTGCTCGTCGGCCAGCGCCGTCGCCTCCTGGGTTACCTGTCCAAGGTCGACATCGAGCGCTACCGTACGCTCATCGGTCGTCTCGGCCTGCGCCGCTAGTCTTCGCGCTCCGAACGTCTCGACGACGGCCCTCTCGGCACGCAGCTCCGGCTGCAGCCCGAGGGGGCCGTTCTCTCGTCCCCGGGCAAGACGGACGTTGCGCCCGGCGGCCGGGTCCGACTCCTCAGTACCAGTTGTTCGCGACCGAGTGCGCCCACGCGGCGCACATGGTGCCGTAACTGCTCTGGATGTACGAGATGCCCCAATTGACCTGGGTTCGGTAGTTCGTCTGCCAGTCCAGCCCGAACGAGGCCATCTTGTTGCCCGGCAGCGACTGGGGGATGCCGTAGGCCCCGCTGGACGGGTTGGACGCGTTCGTGCGCCAGCCGGACTCCTTGTTCCACAGCTGCACGAGGCAGGTGTACTCGGCTCCGCTGCCGACCTTCGTGGCGGCGTAGGCCTTCGCACCGGCCGGATCGTTGACGGCACCGACCGGGGGAGCCGTGCCGCCGCCGCCCGAACCTCCGCCGCCCGAACCTCCGCCGCCCGTGCCGGGTGCCGTGCCTCCGGACGATGCGCCGCCTCCTGACGATGCGCCGCCGCCTCCCGACGAGCCCGACGGCGCCTTCGCTCCCGAGGCGGCCTGGGTCTTTGCCGCCGCCTGTTGAGCTGCGAACGCCTGCTGCGCCGCGACCCCGGTCCGGTACTGCTGTTCGAGCTCGGCAGTCGAGTCCTTGAGCGCGGCGAGCTGGGCGTAGAGGTCGGCCGACCGCCGGGTGGCGTCGGCGACCTCGGTGTCCGCGGTCGCCTGCGCCGCGCTGGCCTGGTCGGCCGTGGCCTGCGCGTCGCGGGCGAGGGCGTCGCGGCGATCGGCCGCGGTCGTCGCCTGCTGGCTGAGCGAGGACACCGTGTTGCTCGCCGTGGTCGCATCGGCCAGCACCGTCTGCCACCGGTCGCCGAGCTGCGTCAGCGAGCCCAGCTGGTAGAGGGCGGCCCCGGGGTCGGGCGACGTGAAGAGGTCGGTGCCCATGGTCTGCGTGCCGCCGGTGCGGAACAGGCTGCCGGCCAGCTGGCCGGCCTCCTGCTTCGCGGTGTCGGCGGTGGCCCGCGCACGGTCGGCGTCCGCGGCGAGCTCGTCCGCCCGTTGCGCGGCGGCCGCGAGGTCGGCCTGCGCCGTGGCGTTGGCCTGGTCGGCGAGCACGGCCTCGTCGCTGCGGTCGGACGCGGCCTTCTCGAGGCTGTCCAGCGACGCGTCGATCAGGTCGACCTGCGCCTGGGTCGCCGCAGCGTTCCCCTTCGCGGCCTCGACCTGAGCCCAGGTCGGGTACCCCGCGGCGGACGCGGCGGACGGTGCCACGAGCGTCGTCAGGACGAGAGCCAAGGAGGCGCCGGTCGCCACCGCGAGACGGCTCGCGCGACGATCCCGGCCGGACCTGTCGTGAGCACGCATGCAGACGACCCTAACGCCGTCCCCCCGGCACCGCGCCTCCCCGTCCGGGCGACACCCGCCGTCCGCACCCCAGCCGGAAGGGTGCGAGTGCTACCATCGCCCTCGGAGCAGGCCGGTACGGCTGCTGGTCACCGGTGGTGACAGGCGGAATGCCCCGACCGACGCCGAGCGTCCCGGTCGGGTGCGGGGTCCGACCGTTTCTACTGTTGGCCAGACGTGCCACCGCCTCCGTCGCGTTGTTGCACGTGCATGTCGCCATGCCGTCCACGCCGCCCGCTCCCGGTACACATCGATGCCCACACGGGGCCTCGATGCAAAACAAAGAGGAGTAGCCCCCACATGGAGGGTCCAGAGATCAAGTTCGGCGAAGCCGTCCTCGACAACGGCAAGTTCGGCAAGCGCACCATCCGATTCGAGACCGGTCGTCTCGCCCAGCAGGCTCAGGGAGCCGTCGCTGCCTACCTCGACGAAGACACCATGCTTCTGTCGGCCACGAGCGCCAGCAAGAAGCCGAAGGACAACTTCGACTTCTTCCCGCTCACCATCGACGTCGAAGAGCGTTCGTACGCCGCGGGCAAGATCCCCGGCTCGTTCTTCCGTCGCGAGGGTCGCCCCTCGACCGAGGCCATCCTGGTCTGCCGCCTCATCGACCGGCCGCTGCGTCCCTCGTTCGTCGAGGGTCTGCGCAACGAGGTCCAGGTCGTCATCACGGTCCTGAGCATCGCTCCCGACGAGTTCTACGACGCTCTCGCGATCAACGCGGCCAGCGCCTCCACCCAGATCTCGGGTCTGCCGTTCTCCGGGCCGATCGCCGGTGTGCGTCTCGCCCTGATCGGTGACCAGTGGGTCGCCTTCCCCAAGGCCAGCCAGCTCGCCGACGCCGTCTTCGACCTGACCGTCGCGGGCCGTGTCGTCACCGACGCCGCCGGCAACGAGGACGTCGCGATCATGATGGTCGAGGCCGAGGCCACCGAGCACGCCTGGGGTCTCATCCAGGGCGGCGCCACGAAGCCCGACGAGGCCATCGTGGCCCAGGGCCTCGAGGCCGCCAAGCCCTTCCTCAAGCAGCTCGTCGACGCCCAGGCCACGATGGCCGCCCAGGCCGCGAAAGAGATCGCCGACTACCCGGTCTTCCTCCCCTACACCGACGAGGTGCTCGAGGCCGTCACGGCCGCGGCCGGCACCGAGCTCGCCGAGGTCTACAAGATCGCCGGCAAGATCGAGCGCCAGGACGCCGACGACGCCCTCAAGTCGCGCGTCAAGGACGCCGTCGCCGCCAAGGTCGACGCGGGCGAGCTGCCCGACACGGCCCTCGGGCAGGTCGGTGCCGCCTACAAGTCGGCCACGAAGAAGGTCGTCCGCGACCGCATCCTCACCGAGCAGATCCGCATGGACGGCCGCGGCCTCGCCGACATCCGTCCGCTCGACGCCGAGGTCCAGGTCATCCCGCGCGTCCACGGCTCCGCCATCTTCCAGCGCGGCGAGACCCAGATCATGGGCGTCACCACGCTGAACATGCTCAAGATGGAGCAGCAGATCGACTCGCTGAGCCCGGTCACCAAGAAGCGCTACCTGCACCACTACAACTTCCCGCCCTACTCGACCGGTGAGACCGGCCGCGTGGGTTCGCCGAAGCGTCGCGAGATCGGGCACGGCTTCCTCGCCGAGCGCGCCCTCGTCCCGGTGCTGCCCAGCCGCGAAGAGTTCCCCTACGCCATCCGTCAGGTGTCCGAGGCCCTCGGCTCCAACGGCTCGACGTCGATGGGCTCGGTCTGCGCGTCGACCCTGTCGCTGCTCAACGCCGGTGTGCCCCTCAAGGCTCCGGTCGCCGGCATCGCCATGGGCCTCGTCTCCGACACGGTCGACGGTCAGACCCGCTACGCGGCCCTGACCGACATCCTCGGAGCCGAAGACGCCCTGGGCGACATGGACTTCAAGGTGGCCGGCACGAGCGAGTTCGTCACGGCGATCCAGCTCGACACCAAGCTCGACGGTCTGCCGACCGCCGTGCTCGATGCCGCCCTCAAGCAGGCGAAAGAGGCTCGTACCGCGATCCTCGGCGTGCTCAACTCGGCGATCGACGCCCCCGACGAGATGGCCCCGACCGCGCCCCGCGTGATCTCGGTCCAGATCCCGCAGGACAAGATCGGCGAGCTGATCGGCCCCAAGGGCAAGACGATCAACGCCATCCAGGACGAGACCGGCGCCGACATCAGCATCGAAGAAGACGGAACCGTCTACATCGGTGCCGTCGACGGTCCGTCGGCCGAGGCCGCCCGTGCCCAGGTCAACGCGATCGCCAACCCGACCAACCCCGAGATCGGCGAGCAGTTCCTCGGGACGGTCGTCAAGATCGCGTCGTTCGGTGCGTTCGTCTCGCTCCTCCCCGGCAAGGACGGCCTGCTGCACATCAGCGAGGTCCGCAAGCTCGCCGGCGGCAAGCGTGTCGAGAACGTCGAGGACGTCCTCGGCGTCGGCCAGAAGATCCTCGTCGAGATCACCAAGATCGACGACCGCGGCAAGCTCTCGCTCGCCCCGGTCGTGGCCGACGAGGCCGACACCGACTCGAGCGGAGCGACCGAGCAGTCGACCGACGAGTCCGTCGACGCGTAGTCAGCACGCCACGAAGGGCCCGTTCCGACCTCGGTCGGGGCGGGCCCTTCGCCGTCGGTGCAGCGCTCTCGGCTGTGGTCCGACCAGGAGGCGCGTCCCCCGGACCGGGGCGGCGACACGGCGTAACGATTGGGTGCGGCGGCGGCGGAAACGGGGCGTGTGGTCGTATTCTTGATGGCGGAGGGCGAACCATACCCCATGCGATCGCACAGAGTCGCATCGGGGGTTCGCGATGAGAAGGGGACGGCGTGACCGAGACGACGGCCGAGCTCGCCCGTTCAGCCACGTCCGACTTCGCTGCCGCTGCTGCCGTCGCGGCTGCCGCGGCTCGGGCCTCGGCCGCCCAGCCCACCGTTCCGGTCGATCTCGGCATCATCCAGCCGCGCCGGCGTCTCGGTCTCTCCGACCTCAAGGTCTTCCCCTTGGCCCTCGGTGGCAACGTCTTCGGCTGGACGGCCGACCAGGCCGAGACGACCTCCGTGCTCGACGCCTACTTCGACCTCGGCGGCAACTTCGTCGACACGGCCGACTCCTACGCAGGAGGCCGCAGCGAGATCATGATCGGGTCGTGGATGCGCTCCCGCCGATCCCGTGACGACATGGTCGTCTCCACCAAGGTGGGCAAGAGCGCCGACAACCCCGGGTTGACCCCGCGGGCGATCGAGCGAGCCGTCGACGCCTCCCTCGAGCGGCTCGGCACCGATCGCATCGACCTGCTCTACCTGCACGTGGACGACACCGAGGTGGCCTTCGAGCGCACGCTGCTGGCCGTCGACCACCTCATCCGGGTGGGCAAGGTCCGATGGTTCGGTGGTTCCCACCACTCGGGCAACCGCCTCTACGAGGCCCGCATCGCGGCGGGGATGCTCGGCATCGCCCCGATGGTGGCCCTGCAGAACCAGTACAACCTCCTCGACCGGACCGAGTACGAGAAGGGCCTGGCGCACGTCGCCTCGCAGCAGCGTCTCGCCGTGATGCCGCGCTTCGCCCTCGCGAGCGGTTTCCTCACCGGCAAGTACCGTTCCCGTTCCGACGTGGCGCACAGTCCTCGTCGACGCGTGCTCGCGAAGTACCTCTCCAAGAGAGGGCTCAAGGTCGTCCACGAGCTCGATCGCATCGCGTCCGTCCACGAGGTCTCGAGTGCGGCCATCGCGCTCGCCTGGCTGCTGGCCAAGCCGAACGTCGTGGCACCGGTCGCGAGTGCGACGAACGCCAAGCAGGTCTACGAGCTCGCACAGGCCGCTCGGGTCCAGCTCACGCGCAACCAGGTGCTCGACCTCGACCGCGCTTCCGCCTGACCGTCAGGTGACGCGGTCGACCGGGGCCCGGGCCCTGCGGGTGCCCGCCGACAGCGACCGCGGCCACGCAGGCGCCCGATGTGGTCGGCCGGTGGCCTAGGGGGTGAAAAGGCGCTCCGCCGTGCGGCGCAGCGCTGCTGCCGCCGCGATGGCGTCGCCGGCGTAGGCGCCCACCTGGGCGCCGTCGAGGGCGAGGACCAGATCGTCGGCAGCATCGCCCGGCAGGGGGTGGCCCGCCGCCTTGAAGAGGGAGACCATCTCGCCCGTCAGCCACTCGCGGTGCTCGGCGATGGCGAGGCGCACGGGGTGGGTCGGGTCGCTGAACTCCGAGGCCGCGTTGGCGAAGGCCGAGCCGCGGAACGACACGGCCTGGAGCCGGGCGACGACCGCGTCGAGGTAGGCCTCGAGGGTCGCGCGGCCCCCGTCGTGGGCCTCGACCAGGGCCGACAACTCGGCTGCCTCGAGGTCGTGGCGACCGGCGAGGTACTCGAGCACGAGCGTGTCCTTCGCGCCGAAGTGCTTGTAGAACGTGGCCTTGGTCACCGAGGACTCGGCGATGAGACGGTCGACGCCCACGACGCGGACGCCCTCGTCGTAGAAGAGGCGGTCGGCGGTCGTGAGGACGCGGGCCCGAGCGCCGGGGACGGGGGAGTCGGCGCGAGGGCGACCAGGGAGACGCTGGACGGCCGGTTGGGGGGAATCGACCGTCACAGCGTGGCTCCTTGGGACGTCTCGGCTTGAAGCCGCGTGGGGGACGCGCGCTCCGGACCTTCTGACGACGTCCGACCAGCCGCCGACGCGACCATCAGGGGGGATGTGGTCGTCGTCGGTGGATCGACTCTAACACCGATGAGGACAAACAGAGTCGTCTGTTTGTCCCCAAGATCGTCCCCCAATTCGGGTGCCAGCCGTTCCGAGCCGCTCACGGACGACTGCAGGGCAGGTCGCCTAGGCTCGACGTGATGAACGGCCCTGTCTCCTTCCCACTCGACGAGGTCGAGATCTCCTTCCGCGCCACGGGTGACGCGCTCGTGAGGCGCACCGTGCTGCCCTCCGGCGTCCGCGTGCTCAGCGAGCGCATGCCCGGGGCTCGCAGTACGACCATCGGCCTGTGGGTGGCGGTCGGTTCCCGCGACGAGTCCGACGCCGAACGGGGGTCGACGCACTTCCTCGAGCACCTCCTCTTCAAAGGCACGCCGACCCGCTCGGCCCTCGACATCGCGGTGTCGTTCGAGTCGGTGGGCGGCGAGCACAACGCTGCGACCGCCAAGGAGTACACCTGCTACTACGCCCGGGTGCGCGACGTCGACCTCGACGACGCCATCGACGTGCTGAGCGACATGGTGACCTCGTCGACCCTCGATCCGGCCGAGTTCGAGACCGAGCGCGGGGTGATCCTCGAAGAACTCGCAATGGCGGACGACGATCCCGCCGACATGGCCGGTGAACGGCTCTTCGAGTCGGTCTTCGGCGACCATCCGCTCGGGCGTCCGATCGGAGGGTCACCCGAGAGCATCCGTGCCGCGGCACGCGACGACGTCGACCGGCACTACCGCGAGAACTACCGTCCCCAGGACCTCGTGGTGTCGATCGCCGGTGCCGTCGACCACGACCGCGCCCTCGACCGGTTGACGGCTGCGCTCGACCGGGCCGGGTGGCCCACCGACGCGGCGTCGCCCGTGCCCCGTCGCGACGACGCGCCCGTCGGACTCGTCGCCGGCGAACCGCTTCAGGTGATCCGGCGTCCCCTCGAGCAGGCCACCGTCCTGCTGGGCCTGCCGGGCATCTCCGTCGGGGACGACCGCCGTCCCACGTTGGCCGTGTTGAACTCGGTGCTGGGCGGGGGCATGTCGTCCCGTCTGTTCCAAGAGATCCGTGAGCGCCGTGGCCTCGCCTACTCGGTCTACTCGTTCGCCCCGAGCTACTCGGACGCCGGTCTGTTCGGGCTCTACGCCGGGTGCACCCCCGCCAACGCGGGCGACGTGGCCCGCCTCATGCTCGACGAACTCGCCGGACTCGCGACCGACGGCATCACCGACGACGAGCGTCGTCGGGCCCTCGGCCAGTTGGGAGGGGCTGCAGCCCTCGCCCTCGAGGACAGCGACACCCGCATGAACCGCCTCGGTCGAGCCGAGATCTCGACGGGCGAGTTCGTCGATCTCGACACCTCCCTCGCTCGCGTCGAGGCCGTGACCTCCGACGACGTCCGGTCGTTGGCGGCCCGGCTCCTCTCCGGGCCCCTGTCGACCGTCGTGGTCGGCGAGGTCGACGAGACGTCCTTCCCTGTCCCGACGACGACGTCGGGATCGACCCCTCGATGAACCAGGAGACGACGGTGTCCCACTACCTCTACCTCGTCCGGCACGGCGAACAGCAAGATGCCGAGCACGGCCTGCCCGACGGTCCCCTCAGTGAACGGGGCAAGCGCCAGGTGCGCCTGCTCGCCGAACGCCTCGGCGGCGTCCCCTTCGACGCGGCGTGGCACTCGCCGCTCGAGCGCGCCGAAGAGACGGCCGCCATCATGACCGAGCGCATGCCGGCACTCGAGTCGCAGCCGTCGACCCTCCTCTTCGACTGCGTGCCGTCCGGCCCGACGCCCGACATGCCGTCGTCCTACAAGCCCTTCTTCGGCGGGGTCACGGACGAGCAGATCGAGGCCGGGCAGGCCCAGATGGCCGACGCCGTCGCCGAGTGGCTCACCCCTGCCCGAGAGGATCGCCACGACCTGCTCATCACGCACAACTTCGTGATCGGCTGGTTCGTCCGCGAGGTGTTCGGGGCACCCGACTGGCGGTGGATGGGCGTCAACCAGGCCAACGCGGGGTTGACGATCATCCGGGTGCGATCGGCCAAGCCGCCCGAACTCGTGACGCACAACGACCTGGGTCACCTGCCGGTCGAGCTGCGCACCGGCCTGCCGGTCGAACAGCCTTTCTGACCCCGTCGTCCGCCGGGGCCACCCACCGTCAGGCGGCGCCGTCCGGGGTCTCTGCCCGGACGGTCTTGCCGTACCAGGTCGTAGCGTTCGGGTTCGCGTTGTAGGGCTCGATCGTCACGTAGCCCGCGCTGCGGTACAGCCCGCCGGCAGCCGCCAGGCTGTCGTTGGTGTCGAGCACGATCTCGTTGGCACCGAACGCGGAGGCCCGACGCTCGAGCTCGTCGAGCAGTGCCCGCCCGAGGCCCTGCCCCCGACCCGTGGGACGCACGTAGAGGTGCTTGACCTCGTACCGCACGGCCCCCGAGGCCGAGGGCGCGATGAGTCGGATGCCTCCGCACGCGGAGGGCTCGGCGGTCCGGCCGGGGTCCGAGCCCACCGGTTCGCCGTCGACGACGACGAACACGCCGCCCGGGGGCACGAAGGCCGTGGCGTCGGGCAGGCTCGTCGTGTAGCTGCCCTGTGCCGAGGGGAAGGTGTTCTCGCGCTCGGTGAAGTACTCCGTCAGGAGGGCGGCGGCATCGGGGGAGGAGACGCTCGTCTCGCGGAACCGGGGCATGTCCTCCATGCTAGGTCGAGGCACGGCCCCCGTCCGCCCGGGTGCCCCCGGTAGGTTGGACGGCATGACTTCGCGCATCGCCGTGGTGGGAGCCACCGGCACCCTCGGCTCGTTCATCGTCGACCTCGTCGAGCGCACCCCGGGCCTCGAACTCCACGCCGGTCTCTCGTCCCGCGACGATCTGGACGACGTCCTCGGGGCCGACCTCGTCATCGACGTCACGCACCCGGCCGTCAGCCCGGGCATCGTCGAACACGTCGTCCGCGCGGGCATCCCGGTGCTCGTCGGCACCTCGGGCTACAACGCCGAACGGCTGGCCCGACTCACGACGGTCGTCGCCGACGCGGGTGGTCCCGGCGTCCTGGTCGTGCCGAACTTCTCGATCGGTTCGGTCCTCGCGACACGGTTCGCGACCCTCGCGGCGCGTTTCTACGAGTCCGTCGAGATCGTCGAGACCCATCACCAGGGCAAGGTCGACTCGCCCTCGGGCACGGCCGTCCGCACGGCCGAACTCATCGCCGAGGCCCGTCGCGACCTCGGCCCGGTGTCGGCGCCGCACGCGGACCAGCGGGCCAGGGGGCAGCAGGTGGCGAGCGTGCCGGTGCACAGCATGCGTCTGCGCGGCGTCGTGGCGAAGCAGGAGGTCGTCTTCGGTGGAGAGGGCGAGACCCTCACGCTCACGCACGACACGCTCTCGCAGCGTGCCTACGAGCAGGGGCTCCGCGTCGCCATCGAGGCCGCCCCCGGCGTCACCGGAGTCGTGGTGGGCCTCGACGCCGTCCTGCCCCTCGAGTCGTGAAGGGGCGTACCGCAGCGCTCCTCATGGCGCTGCTCCTGCTGCTCTACGTCGTTCTGGTCGGTCAACGGGCCGTGCTGTTCCTGTCGACCGGCGAGCCGGTGGCGATCGCGCTCGGTGTCGCCCTGCTCGTCCTTCCCCTCCTGGGGCTCTTCGCCCTCGTGGTCGAACTGCGCTTCGGTCTCCGCACGCAGCAGATCGTCCGACAACTCGCGGACGAGGGCGCGCTGCCGGTCGACGACCTGCCGCGCCGCACCTCCGGTCGATACGAGCGAGAGGCGGCGGACGCCGCGTTCCCGGCCTACAAGGCGGCCGTCGAGGCGGCCCCCGACGACTGGCGCTCGTGGTTCCGGCTCGGCCTGGCCTACGACGCCTGCGGCGACCGCCGCCGGGCCAGACAAGCCTTGCGCTGGGCCATCAAGCTCCGGCGCGAGACGGCCGGCTGATCTCGCCGGTTCGGGTCGGTCGAGTGGTCAGAGCGCGTCGACGAACGCCGTCAGTGCGTCCTCGACCGTGCGGTGCTCGAACACGAAACCGTCGCGCTCGAGCGCCTCGGGCACGACCTGCTGGCTGGGCAGCAGCATCTCGCGCCCGGCCTCCTGCATGGCGGTCGAGATGACGACCTCGGGCACGCCCAGCAGGTAGGGGCGGTGCAGGTCGGCCGCCAGGGTCCGCGTGATCAGGTCACTCGTCGCCGGCGTGGGTCCGACCAGGTTCACGGGCCCTGACACGGACGACGTGAGCAGGTGCACGATCGCGGCGGCCTCGTCGTGCAGGCTGATCCAGGGCCAGAACTGGTCGCCGGTGCCCAGTCGCGAGCCGAGGCCCAGATTGGTGAGCGGCAGCAGGGGCTTGAGCGCGCCTCCTCCGGGTCCGATCACGATGCCGGTCCGCAGCGTCACGACGCGTGTGGCCTCGGGGGCCTTCTCGGCGGCGGCCTCCCAGGCGACGACGACGTCGCTGAGGAATCCCTCACCCCGGCCGCTCGACTCGGTCAGTCGTTCGCCCGGACGGTTGCCGTAGACGCCGACGGCCGAGCCGCTGAGGAACGTCGCGGGGGGTGTCGAGGCCGCAGCCATTCCGTCCACCAGCGTCGACGTCGCGGCCAGGCGCGACTCGAGGATGTCGCGCTTGTACCCGGCCGTCCAGGGCAGGCGACCCAAGGAGGCGCCAGCCAGGTTCACGACGGCGTCCGCGCGGGCGATCAGGTCGTGGTCGACGATGCCGGCACTCGGCACCCAGGTGTACTCGTCCTCGGCTCGGGGTTCGTGACGCACCAACGAGAGCGGACGGTGGCCTGCCTCGCGCAGCTGGCGGGTGAGTTCGGTGCCGATCATGCCGCTGGCGCCGGAGATCAGGACGGTGAGTGCGTCGGTCATGGGGACACCGTAATCCGGCCCGCTGGGGGAGCGTCCGCCGGTGCCCGAGGTGCTTCCCGTCGGGAGGGTCCTGCGAGGTAGAGTCGACGCCGTGCCCGAGACCGAAGCCACCCCCGCCGTGCCCTCCGCCAAGACCCCCGAGTTCCGCTCCGACGTCACCGTCGAGCTGGTCCGCTCGAGCGCCCACGACTCCGACGTGCTGTTCGCGGCCCGGGTCTCCACCATGGGCGAGCTGACCCTCGACGGCGCTCAGGCCTCCGCCGACGGCGCCCAGGCGACCAAGGGCGCCGGCCTCATCAACTACCTGATGCGCGACCGCCACGGCTCGCCGTTCGAGCACAACTCGATGACCTTCTACGTGCAGGCGCCGATCTTCGTCTTCCGCGAGTTCATGCGTCACCGCATGGCGAGCTACAACGAAGAGAGCGGCCGTTACCGCGAGCTCAACCCCGTCTTCTACGTGCCCGCCCCGACCCGCAACCTGCAGCAGGTCGGCAAGCCCGGCGCCTACGACTTCCTGCCCGGCACGCCCGAGCAGTCCGCCCTGGTCGACGAGACCACCCGCGCCGCATCGGTCCAGGCGTTCGAGGCCTACCAGCGCATGCTCGACGCCGGCATCGCCCGTGAGGTCGCGCGCATCGTGCTGCCGCTGAACATCTACTCGTCGATGTACGTGACCGTGAACGCCCGGTCCCTGATGAACTTCCTCAGCCTGCGGACCAAGCGCGAGGGCACCCACTTCCCGTCCTTCCCGCAGCGTGAGATCGAGATGTGCGCCGAGAAGATGGAAGACCTCTGGGCCGAGCTCATGCCTCTCACCTACGCGGCGTTCGGGGCGAACGGGCGCGTCGCCCCCTGACGGCCGTCCTCGCCGACGCGACCCGCGCCTCCTGACCGGGGGTGTCGGACGCGGCGCGGGGGAGGTCGGGCCCGATGCGAGCCAGTACGCTGGAGGGCGTGTCGAACATCAGTAACCCCTTCGGTCAGGTCCTCGTCGCCCTCGTGACGCCGTTCACCGCTGACGGCGAGGTCGACTGGCCGGCCGTCGAGAAACACATCGACGACTGCATCACCGCCGGGGCCGACGGCATCGTCGTCACCGGCACCACGGGCGAGACCAGCACCCTGACCGACCCCGAGAAGCTCCGTCTCGTCGAGGTGGGCAAGTCGGTGGCCGCCGGTCGGGCCAAGATCATCACGGGTGGCGGGTCGAACGAGACCGCGCACGCCATCCAGCTCTACAAGGCCAGCGAGAAGGCCGGCGCCGACGGCGTCATGATCGTCACGCCGTACTACAACAAGCCCACGCAGGCCGGTGTGTTGACGCACTTCCGCATGATCGCCGATGCGACGGACCTGCCGGTCATCCTTTACGACATCCCCGGCCGCACCGGCATCCCCATCAAGTACGAGACCCTGCTCCGGGCCGCCAAGCACCCCAACATCGTCGCGGTGAAGGACGCCAAGGGCGACTTCGCCGAGGTCAGCCGGGTCCTGAACCAGACCGACCTGCTCTACTTCTCGGGCGACGACGCGAACGTGCTGCCGCACCTCGCCATCGGCGCCTCGGGCCTCATCGGCGTCACCGCGAACATCGCGGCAGCCCCGTACCGCACCATCGTCGACGCCGTGAACGCCGGCGACCTGCACACGGCGACCGAGGCGCACCAGATGCTCGAGCCCCTCGTCCGCGCCGTCATGACGCACGTGCCGGGCACCGTCGCGGCGAAGTACATCCTGCACGGCCTCGGTCGCATCTCGAGCCCCCGGGTGCGTCTGCCCCTGGTCGGCCCGGAAGACAGCGAGGCCGCCCTGATCGAGGACGAGCTGTCGCACGTCGGGTCGATCCCCGGCCTCGACCTCAGCCGCTTCCGGCCCGACCGCAACGCGGCCGCCGGCGGTGCGCTGCCCAAGGTGCACGGCACCACACGCTGACCTCCTGATCCCCGCCGACGACGACGTCGGCCGCAGACCTCCCGCACACCGGGGCACGAGCCCCACACCTACCGAAGGAACAGATGCCCACGACAATCCACGCTCCCCGAGAACTCGCCCAGGGCACGCTCCGCGTGATCCCCGTCGGCGGCCTCGGCGAGATCGGCCGCAACATGACGGTCTACGAGATCGACGGCAAGCTGCTGATCGTCGACTGCGGCGTGCTCTTCCCCGAAGAGCACCAGCCCGGAGTCGACCTGATCCTGCCCGACTTCTCGCCCATTCGCGATCGCCTCGACGACATCCTGGCCGTCGTGCTCACGCACGGGCACGAGGACCACATCGGTGCCGTGCCCTACCTGTTGCGCCTCCGCAAGGACATCCCGCTGATCGGCTCGCAGCTGACGCTCGCGCTGATCGAGGCGAAGCTCAAAGAGCACCGCATCACGCCCTACACCCTCGCCGTCAAAGAGGGCGGGCGTGAGTCGCTCGGGCCGTACGACCTCGAGTTCATCGCGGTCAACCACTCGATCCCGGACGCCCTCGCGGTCGCCATCCGCACCTCGGCGGGGACCGTGCTGCACACCGGCGACTTCAAGATGGACCAGCTGCCGCTCGACGACCGCATCACCGACCTGCGGGCGTTCGCCCGCCTCGGGGAAGAGGGCGTCGACCTGTTCCTGCCCGACTCGACGAACGCCGACGTGCCCGGGTTCACCGCGCTCGAGCGGGACATCGGGCCCGTGCTCGACGACGTGATCCGCCGTGCTCCCCGCCGCGTGGTCGTCGCGAGCTTCTCGAGCCACGTGCACCGCGTCCAGCAGGTGCTCGACGCGGCCCACGCCAACGGTCGCCGCGTCGCCTTCATGGGGCGCTCGATGGTGCGCAACATGGGCATCGCCGCCGACCTGGGGTACCTCAAGGTGCCGGACGGCGTCCTGATCGACGCCAAGAAGGCGAAAGACCTGCCCGACGACCGCATCGTCTACATGAGCACCGGGTCGCAGGGCGAGCCGATGGCCGTCCTCGCCCGCATGGCGAACCTCGAGCACCAGATCGAGATCGGCGCGGACGACACGATCATCCTCGCGTCGAGCCTGATCCCCGGCAACGAGAACGCGGTCTACCGGGTCATCGACGGCCTCACGAAGCTCGGGGCCAAGGTCGTCCACAAGGGCAACGCCAAGGTGCACGTCTCGGGGCACGCCTCGGCCGGCGAGCTGCTGTACTGCTACAACATCCTGCGGCCGAAGAACGTCATGCCGGTCCACGGCGAGCACCGCCACCTCTACGCCAACGCGGCGCTGGCGGTCCGGACCGGTGTGCCGCAGAAGAACACCATCCTCGGCGAAGACGGCATCGTCGTCGACCTGCGCGACGGCGTCGCCAAGGTCGTCGGCCAGCTCGACATCGGCTACGTCTACGTCGACGGCTCGACCGTCGGCGAGATCACCGACGCCGATCTGAAGGACCGTCGCATCCTGAGCGAAGAGGGCTTCATCTCGGTCTTCATCGCCATGGACGCGTCGACGGGCCGTGTCGTGGTCGGGCCCGAGATCCAGTCGCGCGGCTTCGCCGAAGACGAGCGGGTGTTCGACGACGTCAAGCCGAAGATCATCGCGGCCCTCACCGAGGCCGCCGAGAACGGCACGCGCGACACGCACGCCTTCAGCCAGGTCGTGCGTCGCACGGTCGGCCGGTGGGTGAACACGCAGCACCGTCGTCGTCC
>NZ_MJGS01000021.1:67204-109112 GCF_001864945.1 Frigoribacterium sp. MCBA15_019
CCGTCGTCGTCCCCGGGGCGGTCGACCGCCCCCGGTCCCCGAAGAAGAGATCTCAGGCTCCCGGTCATCCTCAGGGGTGAGGCGGCGACGTCTCGGGCCTCGCTACGGTGACGTCTGACACGTCAGCACATCGACCGGGGGTAGCCGTGCGCATCGCCAAAGTCTGGGTCTTCCCGATCCTGCGCATCCTGATCTTCGTCGCCATCGCGGCGGCACTCGTCAAGCTCGCGTTCTTCGCGGCCCCGGCCACCGGTGACGACACCGTGGCCGTCCCCACCGGCGAGCTCGTCGAACCGCAGATCGCGGTGGCCGTCGGCACCATCACCAACGACGTGGTGGTCGACGCGACCGTGGTCGCCGACCCGGCGGCCCCTGTGCCCGCGACGCTCGCGGGCACGGTCACAGGCGTCGACGTCGTGAAGGGGCAGGCGGTCGCCGCGGGCGACCGGCTCGCCACGCTCCGGTCCGAGACGCCGCAAGAGCCCCTCGTGGCCGCCGACGGCACCGTGACCGAGCGCAAGCCGATCGTCAAGACGGCCGTCATCACGGCTCCGGTGGCCGGGACGATCACGTCGGTCGCCGTGATCAAGGACCAGACGGTCGTCGTGGGTGACGCGATCGCGCAGGTCGCGCCTCCCACGTTCCACGTGACGGGGTCCCTCGCCGCGGACCAGCTGTACCGTCTCGTCAGTCGGCCGGCCGAGGGGTCCGTCGCCATCACCGGGGGGCCGGCGCCGTTCCCGTGCACGGCGCTCACCGTCGGGGGGAGCACCTCGTCGTCCACCGGGTCGGACGACGGCGGTGACGCCTCCACGTCGACCGGGGACTCGTCGGGCCAGAGCGTCTCCTGCGTCGTCCCGGGCGACGTCACCGTCTTCAGCGGACTCGCCGCCGAGCTGACCATCCCGGCCGGCGTCGCCACCGACGTCCTCACCGTGCCCCTCACGGCCGTCGAGGGCGCGGCCGGAAAGGGCGTCGTCTCGGTCGTCGGGGCGGACGGTTCCGCCGAGAAGCGCGACGTCACGCTCGGCATCAACGACGGAACGATCGTCGAGGTCACCGGCGGCCTGGCCGAGGGCGACCTGGTGCTCGAGTTCGTCCCGGGCGCCGCTGCGGCGCCGCAGGGTGACTGCGTCGATCCCGCCACGGGCGCGGACCTCTGCAGCTGATGGCCCTCATCAGGCTCGAGGCGGTCACCAAGACGGTGCCCCTCGCCGACGACCGGACCCTGGACATCCTCACGGGCGTCGACCTCGAGGTGGACGCGGGCGAGCACGTCAGCATCGTGGGGCGCTCGGGGTCGGGCAAGTCGACGTTGCTCAACATCCTCGGGCTCATCGACGAGCCCACGACGGGGACGCACTGGTTCGACGACGTCGACGTGCGCTCGATCCGGCGCGGTCGGCGCGATCGGCTGAGAGGCGCCCAGGTCGGGTTCATCTTCCAGCAGTTCAACCTGCTGCAGGGGCGCACGGCGCTCGAGAACGTCATGACCCCGCTGCTCTACTCGTCGGGTGCCGAGTTCTGGCGTCGCCGGTCCATCGCGGGCGAGATGCTCGAGCGCGTCGGCCTCGGTCACCGGGCCGACTCGATGCCCCACCGCCTGTCGGGCGGCGAACAGCAGCGCGTGGCGATCGCCCGATCGCTCGTCCGCCGGCCGCGCGTCATCCTCGCCGACGAACCCACCGGTGCGCTCGACGTCGAGACCGGCGCGGGCGTGATGACGCTGCTCGACGCCATCGCGACCGAGAACGAGGCCGCCCTCGTGACGATCACCCACGACCTCGCGGTCGCCGCCCGGGCCTCGAGGCACTACCAGCTCGACACCGGCGTCCTCTCGGCGTCGATCGACGGGGCCCTCGGGACGCCGAGACCGATGTCGTCACCCGACGCGTCGACGTCGCCCCTCCGGGACGAGGTCGACGCGTGAAGCGCGCGGTTGCCGACGTGGTGGGGGCCTTCGCCGAGGCCTGGGCCGAACTCCGCGTCAACAAGCTGCGCGTGCTGCTCAGCCTGATCGGGGTGGCCGTCGCCGTCGCGGCCCTGACCGGCGTGGTCGCCCTCGGTGGGCTCGCCGAGCAGTCGTCGCGCGAGAGCGCCGAGCGGTTCGGCGGGCGCCCCGCGAACTACTACGTCAACGCGTATTCGAACGGCACCACCTCACCGAGCACCGAGGCGATCGAGGACGCGTTCGCCACGACGACAGCACGCTACGGGATCGAGCAGACCAGTCGCGTCGTCTACGGCAACCGCGCCGTCCAGTTGCCGGACGGGGTCACGGAGGTCGCGGCCGTCACCGTCGACGTCCCCTACGGCGAGATGCACCGGGTCGTCATGACCGACGGTTCGTGGTTCACCGACGCCGACGCGTCCCGTCTCGCGCCGCCCGTCATCGTCAACGAGGTGCTCTGGCGGCAGCTGGGCTCCCCGCCGTTGTCGTCCCATCCGACCTTGCTCGTCCGGGGGGCCGACTCCGTCACGCTCGTCGTCACCGGCGTCTCGGCCTCGTCCGAGTACGACGGCCCGCAGATGTACCTGCTGCCGATACCCGACTACGACCTCGCCCTGGCGAGCTACGGCGTCGAGACCCCCCAGTACGAGATGTGGCTGCCGCCTGAGACCAGCGACGCGCTGAGCGCCCAGGTGGCGTCCGACCTGGGGGCCACCCTCGGCGACGACGTGCAGGTCGACGTCTCGCGGCAGGACTACGCCGCGGGCGGCGACGCCGACCCGTTCGGTCCGATCAAGTCGATCATCACGGGGGTCGGCGTGCTGGTGTTGCTGCTCGGCGGTCTCGGCCTCGTCAACATCGCGCTCGTGACCGTCCGGCAGCGCATCCGCGAGATCGGCGTGCGTCGGTCCTTCGGCGCCACGGCTCCCCGGGTCTTCTTCTCGGTCATGCTCGAGAGCGTCGTCGGCACGGTTGTGGCGGGCGTCGTGGGCGTGATGCTGGCCGTCCTCGTCGTCGAGAACCCGACGGTCCAGGGTTTCATCGCCCAGGGCGCCGTCAGCGACCTCCCCCCGTTCCCCGTCGAGGCGGCCCTGATCGGTCTGGCGTCGGCCACGGCGATCGGGGCGGTGGCCGGTCTGCTCCCGGCTCTCGTGGCGATCCGTGTGAAGGTCATCGACGCCATCCGCTACTGACACACACCGGAGCACCTCCGGCCGCTGTCGGTGCTGAGAGGTACCTTTGAGCCCATGGCCACGCCCACCAAGTCGACTGCGCGCGCGCGTTCGTCGTCGCGAGCGTCGCAGACCTCCGGCGCCACGAAGGCGACCAAGAAGCTGCCCGCACCCCGCCAGCCCGACCCGGTCCGCGAGGGCCCCGGGCCGTTCGTGGCGGCGTGGATGGGGCTCGCACACCTGACCGGCGGTGCGTTCCGGCTCCTCGGCAAGGAGTCCTTGGCGAAAGACGAGCGACGAGACGGCGTGCCGTTCCTGCTCGTCCTGCTCGCGATCGCCGGGGCGGTCGTCGAGTGGCTGAACCCGACCAGCCCCGTCGCGATCGGATTCGACGCGTACACGTTCGGCGGGCTCGTGGGACGCGTCGCCTACGCCCTGCCGGTCATCATGATCCTCTTCGCGGGTTGGCTCTTCCGGCACCCGGCGTCCGTGCACGACAACACCCGCATCGGCATCGGGCTCGGCCTCTCGATCGTCTCGATCAGCGCGCTGTGTCACATCTTCGGCGGGCAACCCGAAGCCGCGGCAGGGCTCCGCGCCCTCGCCACGGGTGGAGGCGTGCTGGGCTGGGTCGTCGCGTCGTGGCTCGTCGCTCTCGCCACCGAATGGGTCGCGGTTCCTCTGGTCGTCATCCTGCTGGCGTTCTCGCTGCTCATCATCACCAAGACCCCGCCGAACCGCATCCACCGTCGTCTCGGCGAGCTGTACTCCTACCTCTTCGGTGAGACGACCTCAGGGGCGGCCGGGGCCGACGGTGATGCCGACCTCGTCGACCTGGCCGAGTCCGAGTCGCTGCCCTGGTGGCGGCGTAACAAGGACCAGCGCGAGGACGACCCGGCGTACGACACCCCGCTCGTGAAAGCGGAAGAGACCTCTGCCACCGAGACGCTCGGGCGGCGTCGTCGCAAGAAGCCGGCGTTCGAACCGAGCCCCGACGAGGCGGGCGGTGCGGCGGCGGCCGGTGCCGCCGGGGCCGCCGCCCCACCGACGGCTCCGACCGACGTCTTCTCGGCCGACCTCCTCGGTGACCTCGATCGAGCCGAGGACGCCGTCCGCGCCCAGGGGTTCGACGTCCCGCCCGTCCAGGCGACCGCGTCGACGACGGTCCTCCCGGTGGTGCCGACCGAACCCGTCGGCGAGAGCGACGCCGCCGCCGACTTCCTCGCGGTCGATCCCGACGAGGCAGCCCCGCCCTCGCTCGACGAGGTGGACGACGGTGCCGAGAGCGCCCCCTACCGTCTCCCCGCCGCCTCGAGCCTGTCGGTCGGTGAGCCCGCCAAGGCGCGCAGCGAGGCCAACGACGCGATCGTGGCCGCCATCAGCCAGGTGCTCGACCAGTTCAACGTCGACGCCAAGGTGACCGGCCTCAAGCGCGGTCCGACCGTCACGCGCTACGAGATCGAACTCGGCCCCGGCGTCAAGGTCGAGCGGGTCACCGCCCTGACCAAGAACCTGGCCTACGCGGTGGCCTCCAACGAGGTCCGCATCCTGTCGCCCATCCCCGGCAAGAGCGCCATCGGCGTCGAGATCCCCAACACCGACAAAGAGATCGTCGCGCTCGGCGACGTCCTGCGGTCCTCGACGGCGAGCAAGAGCGTCCACCCGCTGACCATCGGCGTCGGCAAAGACGTCGAGGGCGGCTACGTCGTGGCCAACCTGGCCAAGATGCCCCACCTCCTCGTCGCCGGAGCCACCGGTTCGGGCAAGTCGAGCTTCATCAACTCGATGATCACGTCGCTGCTGATGCGGGCCAAGCCGACCGACGTGCGCATGGTGTTGATCGACCCGAAGCGGGTCGAACTCTCGATCTACGCCGGCGTACCGCATCTGATCACGCCCATCATCACGAACCCCAAGAAGGCCGCCGAGGCCCTGCAGTGGGTGGTCAAAGAGATGGACATGAGGTACGACGACCTGGCCAGCTTCGGCTTCCGCCACATCGACGACTTCAACCGTGCCGTCGTCGGCGGAGAGATAGTCCTCCCGGCCGGCAGTCAACGCAAGCTCAAGCCCTATCCCTACCTCCTCGTGGTGGTCGACGAGTTGGCCGACCTCATGATGGTCGCTCCGCGCGACGTCGAGGACAGCATCGTCCGCATCACCCAGCTCGCGCGCGCCTCGGGAATCCACCTGGTCCTCGCGACACAACGTCCTTCGGTCGACGTCGTGACCGGTCTCATCAAGGCCAACGTCCCCTCGCGTTTCGCCTTCGCCGTCTCGAGCGTCACCGACTCGCGGGTCATCCTCGACCAGCCCGGAGCCGACAAGCTCATCGGTCAGGGCGACGGGCTGTTCCTGCCCATGGGTGCCTCCAAGGCCATGCGCGTGCAGGGCGCCTGGGTGCAAGAGAACGAGATCGCCCAGGTCGTCGCCCACGTCACCCGCCAAGCTCGTCCCGACTACCGCCCCGACGTCGCCGCGGTGGTCGAGAAGCGCGAGATCGACGGCGACATCGGTGACGACCTCGAGCTGCTCCTCGCGGCCGCCGAACTCGTCGTCAGCACGCAGTTCGGTTCGACCTCGATGCTCCAGCGCAAGCTCCGGGTCGGCTTCGCCAAGGCCGGCCGTCTCATGGACCTCATGGAATCGCGGGACATCGTCGGGCCGTCCGAAGGGTCGAAGGCTCGCGACGTGCTCGTCACGACCGAGCAGCTTCCCGGTGTGCTGGCGAAGCTGCGCGGCGGAGACACGGTCTCCGAGACCGGCGCCGGTCGCGCCTCCTCGGGTTCTGCCTCCGCGACGCGGGCCGACGCCGGTGACTACGACGGCGACCCCGTCGAGGCCATGACCCGTGGGTACGCGGAAGACGACGACGCCGGAAGCGAAGACGCCTGGCACCTGACGGGCAGGGAGTAGACCATGAGCCACGACGACGGCTCCCGCCCGACCTCCCCGCGCTCGGCCTTCTCGTTCCGCGGACGCGTGGCGTCGAAAGGGCCCGGGCCGGCCAGCACCGGCAACATCGCCAACGTCATCACGGTCGTCCGCATCCTCATGGCCCCGTTGTTCATCGCGTGGTTGCTGATCGACGACGGGGCGGACGGTTCGCTCCGTGTCTGGGCCGCTGCGTTGTTCGTCGTGGCGATCCTGACCGACAGCCTCGACGGCATGCTGGCCCGTGGCCTCGACCTCGTGACCGACTTCGGCAAGATCGTCGATCCGATCGCCGACAAGGTGCTGATCGGCGGAGCGCTCGTCTCGCTCACCATCCTCGGCGAGCTGCCGTGGTGGGTCACCGCGCTCATCCTCGTCCGTGAGATCGGCATCACCGTCTACCGCTTCGCCGTCCTGCGTGATCGGGTGATCCCGGCGTCCCGCGGCGGCAAGATCAAGACGGTGCTGCAAGCGGTCGCGGTGACCCTGGCGCTCTTCCCCCTCTGGAACGTCGTCGGCGAGGGGATGCACTGGGTCAACGGTGTGCTCATGACAGCGGCCACGGTCGCCACCCTCGTCTCCGGGGCCGACTACATGCGCGTGGCGCTCAAGCACGGCAAGGCGGGCGCGTGACGCTGGCCGCCGACCTCGTCGCCGCGCTGACGCGCAGGCGTCTGACGGTCGCCGTCGCCGAGTCCCTCACCGGCGGTGCCCTGGTCTCCGAACTCGTGTCCGTGCCCGGTGCCTCGGCCGTCGTCCGTGGTGGGGTGGTCGCCTACCAGACCGAGCTCAAGCACACGTTGCTCGGGGTCGACGCTGAACTGCTGGCGCGACACGGGCCCGTGCATCCCGACGTCGCCGCCTCCATGGCCACCGGGATCCGTGACCGACTGGCGATCGACGGGCACCCGGCCGACATCGGCCTCGCGACCACCGGCGTCGCCGGCCCCGATCCCCAGGGCGGGCACGAACCCGGTACGGTCTTCGTCGGTCTGGCCGTGCCCGGCGACGTCCGCGTCTTCTCGCTCTCGCTCACGGGCGACCGACAGGCCATCCGAAACGCCACGGTCTCCGAATCCCTGGCAGTACTCGACCGATGGCTGGTCGAGACGAGGGAATAGCGGGCGTTTCGGTCTCGTTACATCTCCAGAGTTCACAACAGGTGCACAGTCCCCGATGGCTACAGTCGTGGTCAGTCGGTCCGAGCACCACCCGTCGTCCCCCATCTGAAACCATCCCGTCAGATGGGTCGTCCCCGAAGGAGGGTCCCCATGGTCCTGGTACGTCAAGAAATCGGCGACGTCCTTCGCGACTTCCGTCTGCAGAAGGGCCGCACGCTCCGCCAGGTCGCGAGCAAGGCCAGCGTCGCCCTCGGTTACCTCAGCGAGGTCGAGCGGGGTCAGAAAGAGGCGAGCTCAGAGATCCTTGCCTCCGTGGCCGACGCCCTCGAGACCCCCATCTCGGTGATCATGCGCGAGGTCGGCGACCGCATGGCAGTCATCGAGGGGCTCAATCCGATCCCCGACACCCTGCCGGACGACCTCGTCGCCGAGTTCGATTCCGACCTCGCGGTCCGCTGACCGCCCGACGTCCCTCCGAACGCCCCCGGCTCACGCCGGGGGCGTTCGTCGTCGGGGGTACGCTCGTCTGATGCGCAAGAGCGAGTTCGCCCGAGCCGTCGAGGACGAGTTCGGAGACGCCTACGGACGAGTGATCACCCGGGATCTCGTCATCCAGTCGCTCGGTGACCGGACCGCCGATGAGGCGATCGCCCAGGGAGAATCGCCCCGCGACGTGTGGCTCGCGCTCTGCGAGGCCGAGGGCGTCCCGGTGTCCCGTCGGTACGGTGTCGGGTTGCCCGAACGGACCAGCTGAGGTGCTGCTCTCTCGGGCGTGTGTTCGACACGCCGGGAGTGATGGGTCGAACACGTGTTCGGACGGATGGTAGCGTCCTCCACAAGGACGTCGACGAACAAGTTCTGCACGTCGGGCCGTCACCGCCACCGCGATGTCGGGGGTGGCCCGTAGCGTTTCTCGCATCGACGTCCCGCGTCACCGGCACATGCCGGCGACACCAGCCTTGTCGTAGCGACGACGACCCTGCACCACCGGTCGACGTCGACGCGACAGCCTACAGGCGCACGGACGACCACCACGAAGGAGAACGACATGCCCTCAGCCGAAAACCGCGAGAAGGCCCTCGAGACGGCTCTCGCCCAGATCGACCGACAGTTCGGCAAGGGCGCCGTCATGCGCCTCGGCAGCGACGAGCGTGCTCCCGTGGCGGTAATCCCGACCGGCTCGATCGCCCTCGACGTCGCTCTCGGCATCGGTGGCATCCCCCGCGGCCGCATCGTCGAGATCTACGGTCCCGAGTCGTCGGGTAAGACGACCCTGACCCTGCACGCCATCGCCAACGCCCAGCGCAACGGCGGCATCGCGGCCTTCATCGACGCCGAGCACGCTCTCGACCCCGAGTACGCCAAGAAGCTCGGCGTCGACATCGACGCCCTGCTGGTGTCGCAGCCCGACACCGGCGAGCAGGCGCTCGAGATCGCCGACATGCTCGTCCGCTCGGGGTCGATCGACCTCGTCGTCATCGACTCGGTCGCCGCCCTCGTTCCGCGTGCCGAGATCGAGGGCGAGATGGGTGACTCGCACGTCGGCCTGCAGGCTCGACTCATGTCTCAGGCGCTGCGCAAGTTGACCGGTGGGCTCAGCCAGACCGGCACCACCATGATCTTCATCAACCAGCTGCGCGAGAAGATCGGTGTCTTCTTCGGCAGCCCCGAGACGACGGCAGGTGGCAAGGCGCTCAAGTTCTATGCGTCCGTCCGCCTCGACATCCGGCGCATCGAGACGCTGAAAGACGGTACCGACGCGGTCGGCAACCGCACCCGCGTCAAGGTCGTCAAGAACAAGATGGCGCCGCCCTTCAAGCAGGCCGAGTTCGACATCCTCTACGGCGTGGGCATCTCGCGCGAGGGCAGCCTGATCGACTTCGGTGTCGAGCACGGCATCGTCCGCAAGTCGGGTGCCTGGTACACCTACGACGGCGACCAACTCGGCCAGGGCAAAGAGAACTCGCGCAACTTCCTCATCAAGAACGCCGCCATCGCGCAAGAGATCGAGCAGAAGATCCTCGCCAAGCTCGGAGTCGGTGGTGCCAAGCCCGTCGAGGCACCCGTCGAATCGATCGAGGCGAAGATCGCCGCTCGAAAGGGCGCATGACCTCGCGCGACGACGACGCCCCGGTGTCGGGTCCGTCTGATGACGGTGTCGACACCGGGCGGCTCGCCCCCGTCACGCCTCTCTTCGGCGCGATGAGCGGTTCCTCGGTTCCCGAGGCGACGACCGATGGCCAGGCTTCCCATCAGACGAACGATGCCGAGGCCGTCCTGACGGCCATCAGTTCTCATTGGGCTGGCGGTGCGACATCCACGGCCTCAGAGGGCGACCATCCGTCCGCCCGAGGTTCTCGCGCGGGGGCAGCCGGCCGGCCCAAGGCGACCGGATTCGACGACCAACCCGACGACGGGCCCGAAGACCTCGAAGCGCAGCAGCGACGCGCCGAGAACGTCAGCCTGCACGCCCTCTCGCGCCGGGGAGTGTCGTCTCACGAGATGGAGAAGCTGCTCCTCTCCCGGGACCTCGACGAATCGGTCGTGGCCGACGAGATCGCCCGTCTCGAGCGGGTCGGTCTCCTCGACGACACCGAACTGGCCGCCACCCTGATCAGGTCCAAGCAAGAGCGCAAGGGTCTCGGCCGGGGCGCTGTCACGTCCGAACTCCGCGCCCGGGGCATCGACCCGTCCATCATCGACGAGGCCCTGTCCGACACGGACGACGACGAAGAGCAAGAGCGTGCCGACGAGTGGGCCCGCAAACGCGCAGGGTCGTTGCGCGGCCTCGACCGCGAGACGGCCGAACGTCGTCTCAACGGTTACCTGATGCGCCGGGGGTATCGCTCCGAGGTCGTCCGACGTGCGATCGAGAAGGCCCTGCCCCGTGGTGGCAGCGGCCGCGGCGGCGTCCGCTTCGAGTGACCGTCCCGGGGGTGGCGGCGATCTACACTGAGTCACCATGACGACGGTCGCCACCACCCCCATCCCCTCGCCCGTCGACGGCCCGGCCCGTACGTACGAGGTCCGCACCTTCGGGTGCCAGATGAACGTCCACGACTCCGAGCGTCTCAGCGGCTCGCTCGAGGCGGCCGGTTACGTACCGGCGGACGGAGCCGAGGCCGACATCGTCGTCATCAACACCTGTGCGGTGCGCGAGAACGCCGACAAGAAGCTCTACGGGACGCTGGGGACGCTCGCCGGTCAGAAGAAGAAGCACGAGGGCATGCAGATCGCCGTCGGCGGGTGTCTCGCCCAGAAAGACAAGGACGTCATCCTCGACAAGGCGCCGTGGGTCGACGTGGTCTTCGGTACGCACAACATGGGCGCCCTGCCCACGCTCCTCGAGCGCGCGCGTCACAACGACGAGGCCCAGCTCGAGATCCTCGAGGCACTCGACGTGTTCCCCTCGACGCTGCCGACCAAGCGCGACTCCACCCACAGCGGCTGGGTCTCGATCTCGGTCGGCTGCAACAACACCTGCACCTTCTGCATCGTGCCGTCGCTCCGCGGCAAGGAGAAAGACCGCCGCCCCGGTGACGTCCTGGCCGAAGTGCAGGCGCTCGTCGACGACGGTGCCGTCGAGGTGACGCTGCTCGGGCAGAACGTCAACTCGTACGGCGTCGAGTTCGGTGATCGGCTCGCCTTCGGCAAGCTGCTGCGTGCCGTCGGTGCGATCCCCGGGCTCGAGCGGGTGCGCTTCACCAGCCCGCATCCGGCGTCCTTCACCGACGACGTGATCGCCGCGATGGCCGAGACGCCCGCTGTCATGCCGCAGTTGCACATGCCCCTGCAGTCGGGTTCCGACCGGGTGTTGAGAGCCATGCGGCGCAGCTACCGCAGCGAGAAGTTTCTCGGCATCATCGACCGTGTGCGCGTGGCCATGCCCGAGGCCGCGATCAGCACCGACATCATCGTCGGTTTCCCGGGCGAGACCGAGGAGGACTTCGCCGAGACCCTCCGGGTCGTCGAGCGGTCCCGGTTCGCGTCGGCGTTCACCTTCCAGTACTCCGTGCGCCCCGGGACTCCGGCGGGCGAGATGGCCGACCAGATCCCGAAGGCCGTCGTGCAAGAACGGTTCGAGCGGCTGACCGCCCTGCAGGACCGCATCTCGGCCGAAGAGAACCATCGTCAGGTCGGTCGGACCGTCGACGTCCTCGTGGCCACCGACGAGGGGCGAAAAGACGCCTCCACCCACCGTCTGTCGGGGCGTGCGGAGGACAGTCGCCTCGTCCACTTCGAAGTGCCGTCGGGACGCACCGTTCCGCGCCCCGGCGATGTGGTCAGCGTGCGGGTCACCGACGCTGCACCGTTCTACCTGTTGGCCGATGCGGTCGACGGGCCCGGGTCCCTCTACGAGGTCCGTCGCACCCGCGCGGGCGATGCCTGGGACGCCGCGCAGGCCGCCTCGTGCGGGGTGCCGTCCGCCGGTGACGCGACCCGCGCCTCCTCGGCTCGGCCGGCGAGGGTGAGCCTCGGGCTGCCCACGCTGCGGGTGGCGACCACACCGATCTACAGCACGACCGACGACCTCCGCTGACGTGCTGGTCGCGATCGTCGGGGCGACCGGCACGGGCAAGTCGGCGTTCTCGCTCGACCTCGCCGAGGCGCTGGCCGCCCGGGGCGAGGCCGTCGAGATCGTCAACGCGGACGCCATGCAGCTCTACCGCGGCATGGATGTCGGCACGGCGAAACTGCCCGCCGCCGAACGACGAGGCATCCCACACCATCTCCTCGACGTCCTCGACGTCACCGACGAGGCGAGCGTCGAGTGGTACCAGCGCGAGGCTCGGGCCCTGATCGACGGCATCGTGGCCCGCGGGGCGGTGGCGGTCCTCGTCGGCGGGTCCGGCCTCTACGTCTCGAGCGTGTTGTTCGACTTCCGTTTCCCCGGAACCGACCCCGTGATCCGGCGTCGATACGAGGCGATCGCCGACGAGCGGGGGCCCGGGGCCCTGTACGACCTGTTGAGCGAGCGTGATCCGGCGTCGGCCGCCTCGATCGGTCGTTCCAACGCTCGGCGTCTCGTCCGGGCGCTCGAGGTCGGCGACCTCACCGGGCGCCCTCTCTCGGGAACCCTGCCCGAGAAGTCGTCGCCGTGGCGCCCGTCGAGCGTCTTCGGTGTCGCGGAAGAACGCCCCGTGCTCGTCGAACGTCTCGACCGACGCGTCGACCAGATGTGGCGAGACGGTCTCGTCGACGAGGTGCGGGGTCTGCTTCCTCTCGGGCTCGAGCGGGGGGTCACGGCGGGCCGGGCGATCGGCTACGCGCAGGCGGTCGCCCAGATCCGGGGGGAACTCGCCGAGACCGAGGCGATCGAGGCCACGGCGGCCCTCACCCGTCGCTACGCCCGCCGTCAGGCGAGCTGGTTCCGGCGATACAACGACGTCGAGTGGTCTCGCTCGGGCGACGCCCAGGCCGTCGACCAGGCCGTGGCTAGACTCCTCGGGTGACCACCACGCTGCAGTTCACCAAGGGGCAGGGCACCGGCAACGACTTCGTCCTGTTCACCGATCCCGACGCCGGCACCGACCTGACGCCCGCCATGATCCGGGCCCTGGCCGATCGGCGCTTCGGGGTGGGCGGCGACGGCGTCATCCGTGCGGTCCGTACGGCAGCGTTGTCCACCGAGGCGGCCCTGCTCGAGGCCGAGCCCCGCGCCGAGTGGTTCATGGACTACCACAACGCCGACGGCAGTCCGGCCGAGATGTGTGGCAACGGCATCCGCGTCTTCGCGCGTTACCTCCTCGAGCGGGGGTTGGTCCAGCTGGGCGAGGACGACGTGCTCGTCGTCGGCACGCGGGCCGGCGCTCGCGAGGTGCGTCGCGACGGCACGGGCTTCCGCGTCGACCTGGGGCCCTGGCGACTCGGCGACGACGACCCGGTCGTCCGGGCGCGCGCACTGCACGCCGCCCGTCCGGGCCTGCCGATCTCGGTCGGCAACCCCCACGTGGTGGTGGCCCTCGCCGGCGACGACGAACTGGACGGCCTCGACCTGACCTACGTGCCGATCATCGACCCGGCGCCGGCCGGCGGGGCCAACGTCGAGTTCGTGGTTCCCGCCGATCCGCTCGTGGTCGACGGGCTCGGGCGCATCCGCATGCGGGTCCACGAGCGCGGCAGCGGCGAGACGCTCTCGTGCGGCACCGGTGCGGCAGCGGCGGCCCTGGCCACGCGGTACTGGGCTGGGGCCTCGGCGCCCGAGGGCTGGTTGGTCGACGTTCCCGGAGGGGTCGTGGGCGTCTCGATCAGCCACCACGACGACGGCGAGCACGTCTCGCTCAGCGGGCCGGCCGAACTCGTCTTCACCGGCGCGCTCGACCTCTGAGGCCGGCGTGCTCGACCTCTGAGGTCGACCGGCGACCGGGGCTACGGCGAGGCCTGCACAGGGCGTCGGGTCAGTCGGCGTCGGTGAGGCGCTCGGCGCGCAAGATCCGGTACCCCTTGCTGGTGGAGGCGCGGGTCACGTCGACGACGTCGGCCATGGTCTCGTTCATCCAGCGCTGCAGGGAGTCGGCCCCCAGGTTCTTCTGCACGACCAGCCAGGCATCCGATCCCACGTCGAGTCGGGGGAGCCACCGTTCGAGCAGGGAGTGCAGCTCGGCCTTTCCGACCCGGATCGGCGGATTCGACCAGATCGTCGCGAAGCGCAGGTCGGCGGGAACATCGTCGGGGGTCACGGCGTTGACGTTCTCGAGGCCGATCGAGCGTGCGTTCGCGCGCACGAGGTCGAGCACTCTCTCGTTCACGTCGACGGCCCAGACCGTCGCGTCGGGTGACGACAACGCGAGGCTCAGTGTGATGGGGCCCCATCCGCACCCGACGTCCAGCAGATGGCCCGCCCTCGGCGGCGTCGGCGCGCCCGCCAGCAGCACCGACGTGCCCGGGTCGACGCGACCCGGGCTGAACACTCCCGCGGCCGTGGTCAACGTCAACTCACGGCCCGCGAGGACGACGTCGATCGTCCTGGGCTTGGCCGCGCTGCCGGGCTGGGGTGAGAAGTAGTGGTCGCTGGCCATGCTCGCCAACCTACCGAACATCAGCAGGGGGTTCGTTCCCTGCTCTCCGCACACCGAAAGGGTTAGTATCACCCCGATGACAGACCACACCACGACACCGCTTGACTCCGAGCGGAACGACCAGCCCGACGACGTCGTCGCGCGCGTCCTCGATCGTGCGGCCCAGAGGGCCTCCGGTTACACCGTCTTCTCGCCGGCCCAGGCCATCCAGACCCGATCGCTCCACGACGACGGCGGCTCCGACGGCGACCAGTCGGAGCGCGACGACCGCCAGGCCCTCCGCCGCGTGGCGGGCCTCTCGACCGAACTGCAGGACGTCACCGAGGTCGAGTACCGCCAACTGCGCCTCGAGAACGTCGTCCTCATCGGCGTGTACTCGCAGGGTTCGATGTCCGACGCCGAGAACTCCCTGCGTGAGCTCGCCGCCCTCGCCGAGACGGCGGGTGCCGTCGTCCTCGACGGGCTGCTGCAGAGACGACCGAATCCCGACCCGAGCACCTACCTGGGCAAGGGCAAAGCCGAAGAGCTCCGGGGGACGGTCGCCGCCCTCGGTGCCGACACCGTCATCGCCGACACCGAACTGGCCCCCAGCCAGCGGCGCGCCCTCGAAGACGTCGTCAAGGTGAAGGTCATCGACCGCACCGCCGTGATCCTCGACATCTTCAGCCAGCACGCCAAGAGCCGCGAGGGCAAGGCGCAGGTCGAACTCGCCCAGCTCGAGTACCTCCTGCCGCGCCTCCGCGGTTGGGGCGAGTCGATGTCGCGCCAGGCCGGTGGGCAAGTCGGAGGCGCGGGTGCCGGAATGGGCAGCCGCGGGCCTGGTGAAACCAAGATCGAGCTCGACCGGCGCCGCATCCACACCCGCATGGCCCGGCTCCGCAAACAGATCAAAGAGATGAAGCCGGCCCGCGACGCCAAGCGGGCCAACCGCGACCGCAACGAGGTGCCCACGGTCGCCATCGCGGGCTACACCAACGCGGGCAAATCCAGCCTGCTCAACCGGCTCACCAGCGCGGGCGTCCTGGTCGAGAACGCGTTGTTCGCCACCCTCGACGCGACGGTCCGCAAGAGCGTGACGGCGGACGGTCGTCCCTTCACGTACGCGGACACGGTCGGATTCGTGCGCAACTTGCCTCACCAGCTGGTCGAGGCGTTCCGGTCGACGCTCGAAGAGGTCGAGGCATCCGACGTCATCGTGCACGTCGTCGACGGGTCGCACCCCGACCCTGCCGCTCAGCTCGCGACCGTCCGGGACGTCATCGCCGAGGTCGACGGTCGCGACATCGCCGAGATCGTCGTCTTCAACAAGAGCGACCTCGTCGACGACGACCAGCGTCTCGTCCTGCTCAGTCTCGAACCGACGGCGGTCTTCGTCTCGGCTCGGACGGGTGAGGGCATCGACGACCTGCTCGCCCGCATCGCGGCCGTGCTGCCCGAACCCGAGATCGAGCTCGACCTGCTGGTGCCGTACGACCGCGGCGACGTGGTCTCGCACCTGCACGACTCCGGACGCATCGTCAGCACCGACTACGAAGAAGAAGGCACCCGGGTCCACGCCCGGGTCTACCCGAGTGACGTCGCCGGGCTCACGCCCTATGTCGCACCCGTGGGCGTCGGTCGCTGACGCCGAGCCCCGGGTCGTCACACGACGAAGCGCCGACCACCTCGAGGTGGTCGGCGCTTCGTCGTGTGCCGGGTGGCGCGTAAGTGGGTGGTGCGTTCGTCAGACCGACCGCAGGACGGCGACGACCTTGCCGACGATCTGTGCGTGGTCGCCGACGATGGGCTCGAACGCGCTGTTCCGGGGAAGCAGCCAGGTGTGGCCGTCTCGCTGGCGGAACACCTTGACGGTCGCCTCGTCGTCGAGCATGGCCGCGACGATGTCACCGTTCTCGGCGTCCTGCTGCTGCCGCACGACGACCCAGTCCCCGTCGCAGATCGCCGCGTCGATCATCGAGTCTCCGACCACCCGCAGCATGAACAGTTCACCCTTGCCGACGAGTTGTCGTGGCAGCGGCATCACGTCCTCGATCTGCTGCTCGGCCGTGATGGGGATGCCGGCCGCGATCCGTCCCACCATGGGGACGTGAGCCGTGTCGCCGTCGTCACTCGTCGTGAAGACGGTCGACGGGGGAGCCGTCGGCGCCGTGGCATCCACGAGGACCTCGAGGGCTCGGGGTCGGTTCGGGTCACGGCGGATCTTGCCGGCGAGTTCGAGCTGGTTGAGCTGGTGCGTGACGCTCGACAGGGACTTGAGGCCGACGGCGTCGCCGATCTCGCGCATGCTCGGGGGATACCCGCGGTGACCGATGCTCTCGGTGATCGCGGCGAGGATCGACGCTTGCTTCGCCGTCAACTCCTTGCGGGGGAGGACGCCGGGATCGAGCTGACGGGGGGCGTCGGGGGCCGCCTGCGGGGTGCGCTTCGGGTCGCTCATGGGTCTCCTGCCGTCGATGTCGGTGGTCCCTGTTTGACTCCTACCACCGATCGAAACCGTATCCGATCAGGCGGTGTCGACAAAACACATGTTCGAGTGTGTCGCGTTCTTCCTCTCTGATCCGGATCGATTTCGACCTGGATTACCCATCGCAGGGGTTGAAAGCGTCAGCAATCGAATGTATGTTCGGAACACGTCTTCGTGTCCGGCATTCCCGGCCGAGTGCCGGGCACGAACTCGTCCCCTGTCTTCCAAGGTGAAAGGACCACCTCATGAGCGTCACCTCAGCATCAGCAGTTGCGTCCCCCGTCGACTCGACCCGAGTCGTGCGCACGCGCCTGCGCATCACCCGGCGGGGTCGTGCGGTCGTCGCCGCGCTCGTGGCGGTCCCGCTCGTCGTCGTGGCAGGCGCGCTCGTCCTCAACGGAGGCGGCGCCGTCGCGTCCGACACGACGGGTCGCACCGAGTTCCAGCACGTGACCGTCGACGGTGGCGAGACGCTCTGGCAGGTCGCGTCAGAGATCGACCCCGATGCCGATCCTCGCGACGTCATCGCCGACCTCGTCTCGCTCAACAACCTTCCGAGCGCCGAGGTCTCCGCCGGTCAGAGCCTCGCCGTCCCCGCTCAGTACGCTCGCTGAAGCACCGTCGCCGGCGAGGTGGGCGGTCCGGCCCGTCGGCGTCGTGTCTGCGCGACGGCGAACGACCCGACACACCGTCGGCCCGCCCGTACGATGGTGGGGTGTCCTTCAGTCTCGACGACCTACCCATCCGTGACGATCTCCGGGGACTGACGCCGTACGGCGCTCCCCAGAAGAAGGTCCCGGTCGCTCTCAACGTCAACGAGAACACGCATCCCATTCCCGAAGACGTCGCTCGCGACATCGTCGAATCGGTGGCCCGGGCGGTCCTCGACGTCAACCGGTACCCCGATCGCGAGTTCACGACGCTGCGTGACTCGCTGGCGGCTTACCTCGGGCACGGTCTCACCCGAGACAACATCTGGGCGGCGAACGGCTCCAACGAGGTCATCCAGCAGCTCCTCCAGGCCTTCGGCGGCCCGGGCCGCTCCGTCCTGGGGTTTCCTCCCACCTACTCGATGCACTCGATCATCGCCACGGGCACCGGCAGTCGATGGGTCGAGGGTCGCCGTGACGAGGGGTTCCGCATCTCACCCGAGACCGCGGTCTCCGAGATCGAACGCACCCGTCCCGACATCGTCTTCTTCTGCGGACCGAACAACCCCACGGGCACCCCCCTCGATCTCGCCACGATCCAGGCTGCCTACGACGCCACGGACGGCATCGTCTTCGTCGACGAGGCCTACGCCGAGTTCATGCCGGCCGATCAGCCGACGGCACTGACCCTGCTGGCAGGTCGCGAACGGCTGGTCGTGTCCCGCACGATGAGCAAGGCGTTCGCGTTCGCCGGTGCCCGGGTCGGCTACCTGGCCGCGCACCCGGCCGTGGCCGACGCGCTGCGTCTCGTACGCCTCCCGTACCACCTCTCGTCCCTGACGCAGGCGGCGGCCGTCGCGGCGCTCTCGCACGCGAGCGAGATGCTCGCCATGGTCGACGACATCAAGGCCCAGCGTGACCGCATCGTGCACGAGTTGACCGAACTCGGGTACGAGCCGTGGCCCACCTGGTCGAACTTCGTCCTCTTCGGAGGGGTCGACGACCCGACCGACGTCTTCGAGCGCCTGCTCGAGCGGGGTGTCATCGTCCGCAACCTCGGCATTCCGAACCACCTGAGGGTCAGTGCGGGCACCGAGGCCGAGACCACCGCGTTCCTCGTGGCGCTCCGCGACATTAGGCTCTCTTCGTGACCCACGTGACCGAGACGACCAGTGCCGCCCGTACCGCCTCCCTCTCGCGTGCCACGAGCGAGTCGAGCATCACGCTCGCCCTCGACCTCGACGGTTCGGGCCGATCGACGATCGACTCGTCGGTCCCGTTCTTCGACCACCTCCTGACGGCGCTCTCGAAGCACTCGTTGATCGACCTCGACGTCGCGGCGACGGGCGACACCCACATCGACGTGCACCACACGGTCGAAGACATCGGCATCACGTTCGGCACCGCGCTGAAGCAGGCGCTCGGCGACAAATCCGGCATCTCGCGCTACGGTGACGCGCTCGTCCCGCTCGACGAGGCCCTCGTGCAGGCGGTCGTCGACGTGTCGGGGCGTCCGTACCTCGTGCACACGGGTGAGCCCGAGGGGTTCGAGTACCACCTCATCGGCGGGCACTTCACCGGCTCGATGGTCCGTCACGTCTTCGAGGCGATCACCTTCCACGCCGGCATCACCGTGCACGTCCGCGTGCTGGGCGGGCGCGATCCGCACCACATCGCCGAGGCCGAGTTCAAGGCGTTCGCCCGGGCGCTCCGTCAGGCCGTCCAGCCCGACCCGCGCGTCAGCGGCATCCCGTCGACGAAGGGTGCCCTGTGACCGGCGCCCGTCCTTCCGTCGTCGTCCTCGACTACGGCAGCGGCAACGTCCACTCCGCGGTCAAGGCACTCGAGCTCGCCGGCGCCGACGTCGAGCTGACTGCCGACCGTGCCCGGGTGCAGGCGGCCGACGGCCTCTTCGTCCCCGGTGTCGGGGCGTTCTCGGCCGTCATGAGTCAGCTCGAGTCCGTGCGCGGTGGGGAGCTGATCGACCGGCGGCTGGCCGGCGGGCGTCCGGTCATGGGCATCTGCGTGGGCATGCAGGTCTTCTTCGAGGGCGGCGTCGAACGCGGCAACAGCACGGGTGGCCTCGGGGCGTGGCCCGGTGTGGTCGACGAGCTGAAGGCCGACGTGCTGCCCCACATGGGCTGGAACACCGTCGACGTGCCCGAGGGCAGCCTGCTGTTCGACGGAGTCGCCGACGAGCGGTTCTACTTCGTCCACTCATACGCCGCGCAAGAGTGGTCGCTCGACGTGATCCGTCCCTTCACCGAGCCGCACGTGACCTGGGCCGACCACGGCGGCCGCTTCGTCGCCGCCGTCGAGAACGGCCCGCTCTGGGCGACGCAGTTCCACCCCGAGAAGTCGGGGCAGCCGGGCATCCGGTTGCTCTCGAACTGGCTCGGCACCCTCTGACCCCGACGCGACCGACCCGATCGCGCCTCCTGACCCTGCGGTGCCCCGGCGCCGTGAGAGAGACGACATGAGCGAGTTCTGCACCACCCCCGCCCTGACCCTGTTCCCCGCCGTCGACGTGGCGGGTGGTCAGGCCGTGCGCCTGACCCAGGGTGAGGCCGGCAGCGAGACGAACTACGGCGACCCGGTCTCGGCAGCCGACGACTGGGCCAGCCAGGGCGCCGAATGGCTGCACCTGGTCGACCTCGACGCCGCCTTCGGGCGCGGTGACAACCGTGCCGTGATCAAGAAGGTCATCAAGCAGGTCAAGGGCGTCAACGTCGAGCTCAGCGGTGGCATCCGCGACGACAAGTCCCTCGAGGACGCGCTGAGCACCGGCGTGAAGCGCATCAACCTGGGCACGGCGGCCCTCGAGAACCCCGAGTGGGCAGCCCACGTCATCGCCGAGTACGGCGAGGCGGTGGCCGTCGGGCTCGACGTCCGTGGCACGACGCTGGCGGCGCGCGGCTGGACCGAAGAGGGCGGCGACCTCTGGACGGTCCTCGCGCGGCTGGAAGAGGCCGGTTGTGCGCGGTACGTCGTCACCGACGTGACGAAGGACGGCACGCTCCAGGGGCCCAACGTCGACCTGCTGCGGCAGGTGATGGAACACACCGAGCGTCCGGTGATCGCGTCGGGCGGCATCTCGAGCCTCGACGACCTCGCGGCCCTCCGCGAGCTCGTGCCCCAGGGGCTCGAGGGCGCCATCGTCGGCAAGGCGCTCTACTCGGGGGCGTTCACGCTCGCCGGTGCCCTCGACGTCGCGTCGAACTGATGACGACCGCGCCGGACGGACCGGGGCACGCCCCCGACTATCCCGGCCACGGCGCCGACAGCGCCGGGCGGCCCTGGATGGGGCGCACCTTCGACCACCACGACACGGCGCACGCGGGCGACGACGGGTCCGCGGACCCGAGGCTGCTCGACGCCCTCCTGGGGTTCCGCGAGGGGCGGCTCGGCGAGAGCGAGGTCGTCGACGCCCTGCGTGCGGCTCGTCTGCTCGTGCCCCTGGTCGCGGTGGCAGGTGACGAGGGTCTCGACGACCACGGTCGCCGCGTCGACAAGACGCAAGAGCTCTCCATCGTCACGGTCTCGGGTCCTGACGGCCGCGACGTGTTGCCGGCCTTCACCTCGGTCGAGACCCTGACGCGCTGGCGTCCTGCGGCCCGACCGGTGCCGGTGGAGGCCCGGCGCGTGGCTCTCGCGGCCGCCTCGGAGTCGACCGACCGCATCGTGATCGACCCCGGATCGATCACCGAGTTCGGTCTGCGTCGTCCGGCCGTCTGGGCGGTCGCTCAAGACCTGCCGTGGATGCCGAGTCACCACGACGAGGACGTCCTGCGTGCGTTCCTCGACGCGTCACGCGACGAGGAGGCGCTGGTCAGCCTGGTCGTCGCGCCCGGTTATCGAGACGCCCGGCTCGGTGCCCCCGAGATCGTCGTCCAGCTGGGCGTGACGTCCGGCCTCGACCGGGACGCCCTGCAGTCGCTGCTGCAGCGACTGCAGGCGGCCTGGGCGGCCGACCCGGTGATCGTCGACCGGGTCGACAGCATGTCGGTCAAGGTCGTCCCGGGCTGACGAGATCGCCGCTCGAGAAGCCGCGGAGTGCCCGAGGTGCCGGTCGTCGTGGACGCGCTGCGCGGTTGACCGGACCCGTGGCACGCGACGTGTCGGTCAGTTGACGGGGCCGGTGTACTTCTCGCCGGGGCCCTGACCGATGGCATCGGGGATGGCCGACGCCTCACGGAAGGCGAGTTGCAGCGATCGCAGGCCGTCGCGCAGCGCACGGGCGTGCTGGTCGCCGATCTCGGGTGCACTGGCGGTCACGAGTCCGGCGAGCGAAGTGATGAGCTTGCGGGCCTCGTCGAGGTCGGTCTGCCGCTGCGGGTCGTCGGCGAGGCCGACCTTCACCGCGGCCGCGCTCATCAGGTGGACGCAGACCGTGTTGATCACCTCGACCGCGTTGACGTCGGCGATGTCGCGTGCGGCGTCGTCACCGAACCGCAGGTCGTCCTCGAACCGCGCCGTCGCGGGTGAGGTGTCGGGCGACGGGGCCGGTGCCGAATCGCCGAAGCGGGCGTCGGGAATAGGTGCGTCGTCGGGGGAGTGGCTCACGAACTGATCCTCTGCTAAACTCGTCCAGGCTCGGAGCGTCTGCTCCGTGCGAAAGTGGAGATTCTCCCACCCGCGCTTGACCGTTAGACAAGGTTACCGGGTTGTTGGCACCCCGTTCGATCAGCACCACTGTTCCGCGTCGACCCTCGTCAGAGGGGCGCTGCAGACGGCGATCGAGCAGCCAGGGTGCAGTGTGATGCGTTCCCAGACGACGCCCGCACGAAACTCCTCTTTCTCTGGCGAGACCGTCCGGTCCCGCCAGATGCAGAAGAAACGACAGAGGAGTTCCGCATCAGCGATCCCCGTACGAACGACCGTATCCGCGTCCCCGAGGTCCGCCTCGTCGGGCCCGCAGGTGAGCAGATCGGCGTCGTTCCCATCGCCATGGCCCTGCGCCTCGCCGCAGAGGCCGAGCTCGACCTGGTCGAGGTGGCCCCCAACTCGAAGCCTCCCGTGGCCAAGATCATGGATCACGGAAAGTTCAAGTACGAGGCTGCGCAGAAGGCGAAAGAAGCCCGTCGCAACCAGGCGAACACGATCCTCAAAGAGGTCCGTTTCCGCCTGAAGATCGACAAGCACGACTACGAGACGAAGCGCAAGCGCGCCGAGGGCTTCCTCCAGGGCGGCGACAAGGTCAAGGCCATGATCCTGTTCCGTGGCCGCGAGCAGTCGCGCCCCGACCAGGGTGTCCGCCTCCTCCAGCGTTTCGCCGAAGACGTCTCCGAGTGGGGCAGCGTCGAGTCGACGCCCACCATCGACGGCCGCAACATGGTCATGGTCATCGGCCCGCACAAGAACAAGTCCGAGGCCAAGGCCGAGGCAGAAGCTCGCAAGGCGGCCAACAAGCCGCCGAAGCACCCGACGTCCGACGAGGTCCCGGCCGATGCACCGGCCGACCGACCGACAGAAGAAAGTAAGTAAGACATGCCCAAGCAGAAGACCCACTCCGGCGCCAAGAAGCGCTTCAAGGTCACCGGTTCCGGCAAGATCATGAAGCAGCAGGCTGGCATGCGCCACAACCTCGAGGTGAAGAGCGCCAAGCGCAAGGCTCGCCTGAACCAGGACCAGGTGCTCGCGCCCGCTGACGCCAAGGTCGCCAAGAAGCTTCTCGGTCACTGACCGCTGACACGAACGTAGAGGAACAAGAAAATGGCAAGAGTCAAGAGAGCGGTCAACGCCGCCAAGAAGCGTCGCGTCATCCTCGAGCGTGCCGAGGGTTACCGCGGTCAGCGTTCGCGCCTGTACCGCAAGGCCAAAGAGCAGGTCACGCACTCGCTCGTCTACTCGTACCGTGACCGTCGTGCACGCAAGGGCGAGTTCCGCCGCCTGTGGATCCAGCGCATCAACGCCGCGTCGCGTGCGAACGGCCTGACTTACAACCGCCTCATCCAGGGTCTGTCCCTGGCCGGCGTCGAGGTCGACCGCCGCATCCTGGCCGAGCTGGCCGTCAACGAGCCCGCCACGTTCGCGTCGCTCGTCGCCACCGCCAAGGCCGCGCTGCCCGCCGACACCTCGGCCCCCAAGGTCGCCGCGTAGTCGCACCCGCACCACCCTCGAGGCCCGACGGCCCGACACCTGCACCGGTGTCGCCGTCGGGTCTCGTGCGTCTGCGGCAGGCGTCCGTCCTCGTGCGGCATCATGGACGGGTGCCCCACGACTCCCTGCTCGACAATCCCCGTTCACCCCGAGTCCGGGCGGTGGCCAAGCTCTCGAAGCGCGACGCCCGCACCGAGACCCGCACGTTCCTGCTCGAGGGGCCGCAGTCGGTCGGTGAGGCCCTGGCCTTCCGGCCCGAGCTGATCGTCGAGCTCTTCGGCACCCCGACCGCGCTCGAGCGCTACCCCGAGGTGGCGGCCGCCGCCGACGCCGAGGGCATCGACGTCCAGTTCGTCACCGAACCGGTGCTCGAGGCCATGGCCGACACGGTCACGCCGCAGGGCATCGTCGCCGTCTGCCGGCAGTTCCCCACGTCGGTGAAGGACGTCTTCGCTGCCGAGCCGAAGCTCATCGTGATCCTCGAAGAGGTCCGCGACCCCGGCAACGCGGGCACCATCATCCGGGCCGCGGACGCCGCGGGCGCCGACGCGGTCATCATGACCGGCCGCAGCGTCGACCTCTACAACCCCAAGGTCGTGCGGTCCACGACGGGCTCGCTGTTCCACGTGCCGGTGGCCGTGGGCGTCGAGCTGCCGGCGATCGTCGACCGGTGCCGTGAGGTCGGCCTGCAGGTGCTCGCCGCCGACGTCAAGGGAGACGACCTGCTCGCCGCCCGCACCGAGGGCGTGCTCGCCGAACCGACCGCCTGGCTCTTCGGCAACGAGGCCCGGGGTCTCACCGACATGGACCTCGCGCGTGCCGACCGTGCCCTGGTGGTGCCCATCTACGGTCACGCCGAATCGATGAACCTGGCGACGGCGGCCTCGGTGTGCCTCTACGAAAGCGCCTTCGCCCACCGCAGCTAGCGCCTCCTCGTCCACCAGGAGGCGCGGGTCGGCTCCCACGGGCACGTCGCTTCCGAACACGTCGTTTCGTTTTCATTAAGAATCCACTGTGAATTTGACCCCGACCTGGGGGTCTGTTTGTGTGGGCGCATGGAACCCCTCGTCGTGGTCGATCACGTCAACAAGCACTTCGGTGACCTGCACGTCCTGAAGGACATCACCACGACGGTGGGCAAGGGCGAGGTGGTCGTCGTGATCGGCCCGAGCGGTTCGGGCAAGTCGACCCTCTGCCGGGCCATCAACCGTCTCGAGACCATCGACGACGGCGTCATCACGATCGACGGAACGCGTCTGCCCGAAGAGGGTGCGGCGCTCGCCCGTCTGCGTGCCGACGTCGGCATGGTGTTCCAGAGCTTCAACCTGTTCTCGCACAAGACGATCCTCGAGAACGTCATGCTGGGCCAGCTCAAGGTGCGCAAGCGCACCAAGGCCGAGGCGCGCGAGCGGGCGATGCAGCTGCTCGAGCGCGTCGGCGTCGCGAACCAGGCCGACAAGATGCCGTCCCAGCTCTCGGGCGGCCAGCAGCAGCGCGTCGCGATCGCCCGGGCTCTGGCGATGGACCCCAAGGTGATGCTCCTCGACGAGCCCACCAGCGCGCTCGACCCCGAGATGATCACCGAGGTCCTCGACGTCATGGTGCAGCTCGCGAAGGACGGCATGACCATGATCGTCGTCACCCACGAGATGGGGTTCGCCCGCAAGGCCGCCGATCGTGTCGTCTTCATGGCCGACGGTCAGATCGTCGAAGAGGCGACGCCCGAGCAGTTCTTCACCGACCCGCAGTCGACCCGCGCCCAGGACTTCCTCGCCAAGATCCTCACGCACTGAGCAGGCGCGGCCGAGTCCGCGCCCGCCACCCGGCACCCGAACCGCCGGCCCACGACACCCGATCGCCGCCCGGCGTCCGGGTCACCCAGCAAGGAGATCAGAATGCGACTCAGCAAGGGATTCGTCGCCGTAGCCGCAGCAGCCGCCGTGGTCCTCGGCCTCACGGCCTGCACCGACTCGTCGGCCCCGGCCGTCGACGTCGAGACGCCGGCCGACTTCGCCGAAGGCAGCACCATGGCCCGCCTCGCCGACGCCGGTGAGATCACCATCGGCACCAAGTTCGACCAGCCGCTGTTCGGGCTGGCCAACCCCGACGGCGTGCCCGAGGGCTTCGACGCCGAGATCGGCAAGCTCGTCGCCGCCAAGCTCGGCATCGAGGCCGACAAGATCACGTGGGTCGAGACCGTCTCGGCCAACCGCGAGCCGTTCATCCAGAACGGCCAGGTCGACCTCGTCATCGCGACCTACACGATCAACGACGATCGCAAGAAGGTCGTCTCGTTCGCCGGCCCGTACTACACGGCTGGTCAAGACCTACTCGTGCTCGACGGCAACCCCGAGGGAATCGAGTCCGCCGACGACCTGGCCGGCAAGAAGGTCTGCACCGTCAGCGGCTCGACCAGCGAGAAGAACGTGGCCGAGTACACGACCGACATCCTCGCCACCGACACGTACTCGAACTGCCTCGAGCCCCTCCGCACCGGTGCGGTCTCGGCCGTGACGACCGACAACGTGATCCTGGCCGGCCTCGCCGACCAGAACGAGGGCGAGTTCGAGGTCGTCGGCGAGCCCTTCACCGAAGAGCCCTACGGCATCGGTCTGGCCCTCGACGACACCGACTTCCGCATGTTCGTCAACGACACGTTGCAGGACGCCGAGGACGACGGCACCTGGGACGAGCTGTGGGAGAAGACCGCGGGCAAGGTGCTCGACACCCCGACGCCGCCCACGATCGACCGCTACTGACACCACGCGGGCACCCGGGGCGACCAGCCCCGGGTGCCCGCGTCCTGCCCCGACCGAAGGACCCCGTTGAACCCCTTGGACGTCATCCCCGGCTTCGACGCCGTGACCGACAACTGGCCCCGCTTCTGGGGCGGCTTCGTCACGACGCTGCAGTTGCTCGTTCTCTCGGGCCTCGGAGCCCTCGTGATCGGCTTCTTCGTGGCCGCGCTGCGCATCTCGCCCGTGGCCTCCTTCCGGACCTTCGCGACTGTCTACACCGAGGCCCTGCGGAACATCCCCCTCACGCTCGTGCTCTTCTTCTGCGCCTTCGTCCTGCCGTACCTCGGAGTCGACTTCGGCACGTACTTCCCGTTGGCCGTCATCGGGCTGACGGCCTACACCTCGCCGTTCGTGGCCGAGGCCATCCGTTCGGGCATCAACGGCGTCCCGGTCGGGCAGGCCGAGGCCGCGCGTAGCATCGGTCTCGGGTTCGGCCAGACGCTCGGCCACGTGATCCTGCCGCAGGCCATGCGCATGGTCGTGCCGCCGCTGATCAACGTCTTCATCGCCCTCACCAAGAACACCTCGGTGGCGGGCGGGTTCTTCGTCGCCGAGCTGTTCGCCGCCGGACGATACATCGCCAACGACCGCGGTGACGCCGTCATCACGACGCTGCTCGCCGTGGCGTTCTTCTACCTGGTCGTCACCATCACGCTCGGCCGTCTCGCGGCCGTGGTCGAGAAGAAGGTCGCAGTCCTCCGATGAGCACCTCCGTCCTCTACGACGCCCCGGGGCCGAAGGCCCGTCGCACGTCGCGGATCATCTCGGTGGTCGGCGTCGTGCTCGTCCTGGCTCTGATCGCCTCCCTCGTGTACCTCCTCGGCCGCCCCCGCATCAGCGCGAACGGTGCCGAGAGCCCCGGCGTGCTCGACGCGTCGCGGTGGGACATCCTCGGTGACCTCGCGCTCTGGCGGGCGATCGGCCGAGGCTGGCTGGCCACCGTCCAGGCCGCGGCCGTCGCGTCCGTCCTCGCGGTGGTCATCGGCGTCCTGTTCTCGTTCCTGCGGACGGCACGATCCGCCTGGGTGCGGGTTCCCACGACGGTGGTGCTCGAGTTCTTCCGCGGAATGCCCGTCCTGCTGATGATGCTGTTCATCCTGCTGGTCTTCTCGACCGGGGCCTTCTGGGCCGTGGTCGCAGCACTGGCGGTCTACAACGGGGCGCTCATCGGCGAAGCGCTGCGCGCGGGCATCGCCTCGCTGCCGAGGGGACAGCGTGAGGCCGGCCTCGCGATCGGGCTCACCCCCGTCCGCACGCGCTTCGCCATCGAGTTCCCGCAGGCCTTCCGCCAGATGCTGCCGATCATCCTGGCGCAGCTCGTCGTCCTGCTGAAGGACACGTCGCTCGGTTACATCGTCGGCTACGTCGAACTGACCCGAAGCGGTCTCACCCGCTTGGGCACGTACTACGGCAGCACCTACACGTTCACCCTCTTCGCCGTCGTGCTCGTCGTCTACCTCGCGACGAACCTCCTGCTCTCGTGGGTCGTCCGCGTCGTCGACCGACGCACGGGTCGGCGAGCGGTCGTCGCCAAGCGCCGGGGCACGCCGAAGGACCCGGGCATGTTCGCCCGCGGTGGCCGCTACGAGTCGGACCACGTGTCGGGCCGCGCGACCTGACCCGGTCCGTCCGCTCGTCCCCAGCCCGCGCCTCCTCGTCGACCTCGACCAGGAGGCGCGGGTCGCCTCCCAACGATCGCTAAGCTTGGTTCTCGTGTCAGACTCCGCCCCCCTCTCCGAAGACGCCGTCGCGTCGGCGGTCGACGCCGCTCTCGCGGCGATCGCCACGGCCGCCACCGTCGCCGAGCTCAAGACCGCCCGTGCGCAGCACGTCGGCGAGGCGTCGGTGCTGGCCCGCCTGAACGCCGGTCTGCGCGACCTGCCGAACGACCAGAAGGCCGCGGCGGGCAAGCTCGTCGGCCAGGCCCGCGGGCGCGTCGGCCAAGCCGTCGCCACGCGCGAGGCCGAGCTGGCCGTGATCGAAGAGACCGCCCGGCTCGAGGCCGAGACGGTCGACGTCACGGCCCTGCCGTCCCGTCGTCGCCCCGGGGCCCGTCACCCCCTGACGCTGCTGCAAGAGCGGATGGCCGACCTGTTCGTCGGCATGGGGTGGGAGGTCAACGAGGGCCCCGAGCTCGAGCACGAGTGGTTCAACTTCGACGCCCTGAACTTCGACGCCGACCACCCGGCGCGCGCCATGCAAGACACGTTCTTCGTCGACCCCGTCGACCGTCACCTGGTTCTTCGCACGCACACGTCGCCGGTGCAGATCCGCACCCTGCTGTCCAGAGAGCTTCCCGTCTACAACGTCGCCGTCGGCCGCGTGTTCCGTACCGACGAGCTCGACGCGACGCACACGCCCGTCTTCACGCAGCTCGAGGGCATCGCCGTCGACGAAGGCCTGACGATGGCCCACCTGCGCGGCACGCTCGAGCACCTCGCGCGCTCGATGTTCGGCGCCGAGGCGCAGATCCGCCTGCGCCCCAACTACTTCCCCTTCACCGAGCCCAGTGCCGAGATGGACGTCTGGCAGCCGAACGCCAAGGGCGGCGCGCGGTGGGTCGAGTGGGGCGGCTGCGGCATGGTCAACCCCAACGTGTTGCGCGCGGCGGGCATCGATCCCGGGCGCTACCAGGGCTTCGCCTTCGGCATGGGCATCGAGCGGACCCTGCAGTTCCGCAACGACCTCAACGACATGCGCGACATGGTCGAGGGCGACGTCAGGTTCAGCGAGCAGTTCGGGATGGTGGTCTGATGCGGGTTCCGCTGAGTTGGCTCGGCGAGTTCGTCGAGCTGCCGGGCGACGTGTCGCTCGAGAGCGTCCACGCCGCCCTCGTGGCGGTCGGCTTCGAAGAAGAAGACGTGCACGTCGGCGACGTGACCGGGCCCCTCGTGGTCGGTCAGGTGCTCGAGTTCACACCCGAGCCGCAGAAGAACGGCAAGACGATCAACTGGTGCCAGGTCGCCGTGGGTCCGAACGCGGCCACCGACCCGGACGACGTCCGCGGCATCGTCTGCGGCGCCCACAACTTCGTCGTCGGCGACAAGGTCGTCGTGTCCTTGCCCGGTGCCGTGCTGCCCGGGCCCTTCCCGATCGCCGCCCGCAAGACCTACGGGCACGTCTCCGACGGCATGATCGCCTCGACCCGCGAGCTGGGCCTCGGCGACGAGCACGACGGCATCCTCGTCCTCTCGTCGCTGGGTCTCGACCCCGAGGTCGGCACCGACGCGATCGCGCTGTTGGGCCTCGACGAGGCGGCGGTCGAGATCAACGTCACGCCCGACCGGGGCTACGCCTTCAGCATCCGGGGGGTGGCCCGCGAGTACTCGCACGCCACGGGGGCATCCTTCCGCGACCCCGCGTCGCTCGTCTCGCCGACCCCGTCCTCGGGCTTCTCGGTCGTCGTGGACGACCGGGCGCCCGTGCGCGACCGCGTCGGCGTCCAGACCTTCACCACCAAGGTGGTCCGCGGCATCGACGCGACCCGTCCCACCCCTCCGTGGCTCGCGTCGCGCTTGCGACTGGCGGGGGTCCGCAGCATCTCGCTGCCGGTCGACGTCACCAACTACGTCATGTTCGAGCTCGGTCAACCGATCCACGGCTACGACCTCGACAAGGTCAGCGGCGGTCTCTCGGTCCGCCGGGCCGCACCGGGCGAGCGCCTCGAGACCCTCGACGGCCAGGTCCGCGACCTGCACGCCGAAGACCTCGTGATCGCCGACGAGTCGGGTGCCGTGGGCCTGGCCGGCGTCATGGGCGGCGCCTCGACCGAGATCGGTGCGACCACGACCGACGTCCTCGTCGAGGCCGCGACCTTCGACCCCACGTCGATCGCGCGGACCGCCCGCCGTCACAAGCTGCCGAGCGAGGCGTCCAAGCGATTCGAGCGCGGTGTCGACCCGCAGGTGGCCGAGGCGGCCGCCCAGCGCGTGGTCGACCTGCTCGTCGAGCTCGCCGGTGGCACGGCCGACACGCTCGGGTCACGGTGGGACGCGTCCACCCCGCCCGACACGATCACCCTGCCGGCCGACCGCGCTGCGCGCCTCATGGGCGTCGACTACACCGACGACGAGGTCTCCGGTGCTCTTTCGGCCATCGGGGCGAGCGTCGAGCGGTCCGGTCACGACTGGCTCGTGACCCCGCCGACCTGGCGCAGTGATCTGGTCGACTCCGCATCGCTCGTCGAAGAGGTCGCCCGCATCACGGGTTACGACCGCATTCCCTCGGTGCTGCCCGTCGCCCCGGCCGGTCGTGGACTGTCTCGTGAGCAGCAGCTGCGCCGGCAGGTGTCGAACGGCCTCGCCGCGGCCGGCTCGACCGAGGTCGCCGCGTACCCGTTCGTCTCGTCGGCCCAGAACCTCGCCTTCGGATCGGCCGACGGCACGTCGTCGCCGGTCGTCCGGCTCGCGAACCCCCTCGACTCGGCAGCGCCCGAACTCCGTCGGTCGCTGGTGCCGGGGCTGCTCGAGGTCGCCCGCCGCAACCTCGGTCGGGGTCTCGTCGATCTCTCGGTGTTCGAGGTGGGCACCGTCTTCCTGCCTTCCGACGGCGTCACCTACGGCAGCGACGACGTCCCGTTCGGGGCCGCCCGCCCCGACGATGCGACGTTGCGCTCCCTCGCCGAGGCCTTGCCGCCCCAGCCACGGCACCTCGGTCTCCTCACGGTCGGCACGGTCGTCGACCGCGCCCCGGGGCAATCCGCCGTCCCGGCGTCCCTCGCCGACGTGCTCGACGCCGTGGGCGTCGCCGCGTCGGCCGTCGCTGCCGAAGTCACCTTCCGGCAGGCCCGTCACGTCTCGCTGCACCCCGGCCGCACGGCCGAGGTGCTCGTCGGTGACGAGGTCGTGGGCATCGCGGGTGAACTGCTGCCGAGCGTGGCAGCCGAGCTCGACCTGCCCCGGGTGGTCGCCGTGGCCGAGGTCGACCTCGACCGTCTGATCGCCCTCGCAGTCGTCGAACCGGCCACCTCGGCCCTGTCGTCCTACCCCGCGGCCACGCAAGACCTGTCCCTCGTGGTGGGCGTCGACGTCCCCGCGGGCGACGTGCTCGCCACCGTGCGCGAGGGCGCGGGCCCCCTGCTCGAGACCGTCCGGCTGGTCGACGACTACCGTGGCGCCGGACTGCCCGACGCCTCGAAGTCGCTCACCTTCGCCCTTCGCTTCCGGGCCGACGACCGCACCCTCACCGCGGCCGAGGCCTCCGAGGCCAAGTCCGGCTCCGTCCGCCTGGCCGGCGAGCGATTCGGGGCGGCGCTCCGCGACTGACACTCGCCCGGCGCCGCCGCCCCTGATCCCAGGCCGATTTCGAACATTAGGGTGGACGCATGCCTTTCTCCGTTGCCGTGGCCGGCGCGAGTGGTTACGCCGGTGGTGAGCTCCTGCGCTTGCTGGCCGAGCATCCCGACTTCGAGGTGCAGACCGTCACCGCGTTCCAGAACGCCGGTCAGCGACTCCTCTCGGTGCAGCCGCACCTGCGCTCCTTGGCGCACCTGACCCTGGTCGAGACGACGCCCGAGGCCCTCGCGGGCCACGACGTCGTGTTCCTCGCCCTGCCCCACGGCAAGTCGGGGGCGATCACCGCCCAGCTGCCCGACGACACTCTCGTCGTCGACTGCGGTGCCGACCACCGACTGACCGACGAGTCCGCCTGGCAGGCGTTCTACGGTGGCGAGTTCTACGGAGCGTGGTCGTACGGCCTGCCCGAGCTCGTCCTCGGCGACACCCCGGGCCGCCAGCGCGACGTCCTGGTGGGGGCCAAGCGCATCGCGGTTCCGGGCTGCAACGTCACCGCGGTCACCCTGGGCCTGGCACCCGGCGTGCAGGCGGGCGTCGTCGAGACCGCCGACATCGTGACCGTCTTGGCCGTGGGACCGTCCGGGGCGGGCAAAGCGCTGAAGACGCACCTGCTGGCGAGCGAGCTCATGGGGTCGGCGTCGGCCTACGGCGTGGGCGGCAGCCACCGACACATCCCCGAGATCCAGCAGAACCTGCGCGTGGCCGGTGCGACCGAGGTGAACGTCTCGTTCACCCCGGTGCTCGTCCCGATGGCGCGCGGCATCCTCGCCACGACGACCGCTCGTCTCGCGCCGGGCGTCACCGCCCACGACGTGCGATCGGCCTGGCAGCAGGCCTATGCGAACGAGCCCTTCGTGCACCTCCTGCCCGACGGTGAGTTCCCCCGCACGGCCGACACGATCGGGGCCAACACCGCCCTGATCGGGCTCGCCGTCGACGAGTCCGCGGATCGCGTCGTCGTGGTCACGGCCCTCGACAACCTCGTGAAGGGCACGGCCGGTGCCGCCGTCCAGTCCGCCAACATCGCTCTCGGCCTGCCCGAGACCACCGGCCTCGGCCAGAACGGAGTCGCCCCGTGAGCGTCACCGCAGCAGCCGGTTTCGAGGCCTCCGGCGTCGTCGCCGGCCTCAAGAGCTCGGGCGCGCCCGACGTCGCCCTGGTCGTCAACCGGGGTCGCAGCACGGCCGCGGCGGCCGTCTTCACCAGCAACCGGGCCAAGGCGAACCCCGTCCTCTGGTCGCAGCAGGTGATCGCCGACGGTCGCGTGGACGCCGTCGTCCTCAATTCCGGAGGCGCGAACTGCTTCACAGGAGCGTTCGGCTTCCAGACGACCCACTCCACGGCCGAGACCGTGGCCGCCGCCCTCCAGCTGTCTGCGACGGACGTCGTCGTCTGCTCGACGGGCCTCATCGGAGTCGGCGACCAGATCTTCCGTGACAAGGTGCTGAGCGGTTCCACCGCGGCGGCCGGCGCCCTGTCGGTCGACGGCGGCCTCGACGCCGCCACGGCCATCATGACGACCGACACCACGCCCAAGCAGGCCGTCGTCTCGGGCGACGGATGGGTCGTCGGCGGAATGGCCAAGGGTGCGGGCATGCTGGCCCCAGGCCTCGCCACGATGCTCGTCGTGCTCACGACGGACGCCGACGTCGACGCGTCGGGTCTCGACTCCGCGCTCCGCGAGGCGACCCGGGTCACCTTCGACCGTCTCGACTCGGACGGCTGCATGTCGACGAACGACACCGTCGTGTTGCTGGCCAGCGCCGAGTCCGGTGTCGCGCCTCCTGCCGATGTCTTCTCGGCGGCGGTCACGGCGCTCTGCGCCGACCTCGCCGAGCAGCTGCAGGCCGATGCCGAGGGCGCCTCGCACGACATCCGCATCGAGATCGTGGGGGCGGCGTCCGATGACGACGCCGTCGAGGTGGGTCGTTCGATCGCACGAAACAACCTGTTCAAGGCGGCCGTCTTCGGCAACGATCCCAACTGGGGTCGCGTGCTCGCGGCCATCGGCACCACGTCGGCCGAGTTCGACCCGTACGACGTCGACGTGACCATCAACGGCATCCGCGTCTGCCACGCCGGGGCACCCGATCGGCCGAGCGACGAGGTCGATCTGACCCCGCGAGCGGTCCACGTGCTCGTCGACCTGAAGACGGGCCCGGCCGAGGCGACCATCCTGACGAACGACCTCACGCACGACTACGTGCACGAGAACAGCGCGTACTCCAGCTGATGGGCGTCCACACGAGCACCGGCGCCACCGCGGCCGACGAACAAGAGCTGGCCGCGGTCAAGGCCTCGACGCTGATCGAGTCGCTGCCCTGGCTGAAACGCTTCTCGGGCAAGGTCGTCGTCGTCAAGTTCGGCGGCAACGCCATGGTCGACGACGCCCTCAAGCAGGCGTTCGCCGAGGACATGGTCTACCTGCGCTACGCCGGGTTGCACCCGGTGGTCGTCCACGGCGGGGGGCCTCAGATCTCGGCCGCCCTCGACGCGGCCGGCATCGAGAGCGAGTTCCGGGGCGGCTACCGTTACACGTCGACCGAGGCGATCTCGGTCGTGCGCGACGTCCTGGCCGGCGAGGTCAACCGCGAGATCGTCGAGCTGATCAACGAGCACGGCGACCTGGCCCGCGGTGTCTCGGGCGAGGGCTCGACCTTGTTCGAGGGGCGCAAGCGCGGTGTGGTGGTCGACGGCGAGACCTTCGACCTGGGCCACGTGGGTGACGTGACCCGCGTCGACCCGTCGTCGGTGCTGGCCGAGATCGAGGCGGGGCGCATCCCCGTGGTGTCGTCCATCGCGACGAACACCACCGACCCCGAGCACGCCCTCAACGTCAACGCCGACGCCGCCGCGGGTGCGCTGGCGATCGCCCTCGGGGCGGCCAAGCTCGTCGTCTTGACCGACGTGGCGGGGCTCTACGCCGACTGGCCGAACCGCGACTCGCTCGTCGAGGCCATCACGGTTTCGGCCCTCACCGACATGCTCCCGACCCTCGAGTCGGGCATGATCCCCAAGATGCGCGCCTGCCTCGACTCGGTCGTGGGCGGCGTGGGCGGGGCGACCATCATCGACGGTCGCATCCCGCACTCGATCCTCCTCGAGGTGTTCACCCAGCGCGGGTCGGGCACCGAGGTGGTCCCCGACGACCGGGCGGCGTCGACCGGCGCCCCCGTCGTCACCTCGTTCGGCACCCCCGCCGGCGAGATCGTCACCACCGGGGGCACCGCCCCGGGTGGCCCTGCCGCGAGCGGCACCGACACGAAAGGACAGTCGTGACCATGATCCAGACCCAAGGCGGTACCTGGCAGCGCCGATTCGGCGACTCGATGATGCGCTCGCTGTCCACTCCGAAGGTGATGCTCGACCGCGGCGAGGGCTGCCAGGTCTGGGACGTCGACGGCAAGCGCTACCTCGACTTCCTGGCGGGCATCGCCGTGAACGCCCTCGGGCACGCCCACCCGGTGCTCGTCGAGGCGCTCACCGAGCAGGCGAGCAAGCTGATCCACGTCTCCAACTACTTCGCGACGGCCCCGCAGGTCGAGCTCGCCGAACGGCTGACCCGCATCAGCGGCGCCGGCGAGCGTGGGCGCGTCTACTTCGGCAACAGCGGAGCCGAGGCCAACGAGGCCGCGGTCAAATTGGCTCGACTCAACCGGGGTGACGGCTCACGTACCCGCATCCTCGCCCTGCAGAACTCGTTCCACGGGCGCACCATGGGTTCGCTCGCGCTGACCGGCAAGCCGGCGTTGCGTGAGCCGTTCGAGCCGATGATGCCCGGGGTCGAGCACATCGACACGACCGTCGAGGCCCTCGAGGCGGCCCTCGACGGGACGGTGGCCGCCCTGTTCGTCGAGCCGATCAAGGGTGAGGCCGGCGTCGTCGACCTGCCCGACGGCTACCTCGAGCGCGCCCGCGAGCTCACCACGAAGCACGGGGCACTGCTGATCCTCGACGAGATCCAGACCGGCATCGGTCGGACCGGCTCGTGGTTCGCCTTCCAGCAGCACGACATCGTCCCCGACGCCATCACCGTCGCCAAGGGCATCGCCGGGGGAGTCCCCATCGGTGCGCTCATCACCTTCGGCGACACGTCCGACCTGTTCGAGGCCGGGCAGCACGGCAGCACCTTCGGCGGCAACCCGCTCGCCACCGCGGCGGCCAACGCCGTGCTCGGCGAGATCGAGGCCAGCCAGCTCGTGCTCAACGCGATCGTCCGCGGTGACCAGCTGCGTGCGGCGATCGCATCCATCGGTTCGCCCCTCGTCCGCGAGGTCCGGGGCAACGGCCTCCTCATCGGCTTGGGGCTGGCGCGGCCCGTCGCGGCCCAGGTCGCCGCCGATGCCCTCGAAGCCGGCCTCATCGTCAACGCGCCGAACGACTCGAGCATCCGCCTCGCGCCTCCTCTGATCGTCGGCGACGACGAGATCGCCGAGTTCACCCAGATCATGACCACCGTCCTGAAAGGCCTCGAATGACCCGCCACTTCCTCCGGGACGACGACCTGACCACGGCCGAACAGCTCGAGGTGCTCGACCTCGCCGACGAGCTCAAGCGCGACCGCTGGTCGCAGCGGCCGCTGGCCGGTCCGCAGACCGTCGCCGTCATCTTCGACAAGTCCTCGACGCGTACCCGGGTGTCGTTCGCGGTCGGCATCGCCGACCTCGGCGGCAGCCCGTTGATCATCGCCACGGCGAACAGCCAGCTGGGCGGCAAAGAGACCCCGTCCGACACGGCACGCGTCCTCGAGCGCATGGTGTCCGCCATCGTCTGGCGCACCTACGCGCAGTCCGGCCTCGAAGAGATGGCGGCGGGCACGACCGTGCCCGTCGTCAACGCGCTGAGCGACGACTTCCACCCGTGCCAGCTGCTCGCCGACCTGCAGACCATCCGCGAGAAGAAGGGCACGCTCGCCGGGCTCTCGGTGGCGTTCGTCGGTGACGGACGCTGCAACATGGGCCAGTCGTACCTGCTGGCCTGCGCGACCGCGGGCATGCACGTCCGCATCGGCGCCCCCGAGGGCTTCCTGCCCGACCCGACCATCGTCACCGATGCCGAGGCGATCGCCGCCCGGACGGGCGGCTCCGTCCTGGTCACCACCGACGCGACCGAGGCCGTCGCCGGAGTCGACGTCGTCGTGACCGACACCTGGGTCTCGATGGGCAAGGAAGACGAGAAAGACGAACGAGTCGCCGTCTTCGGATCGTTCAAGGTCGACCAGGCGTTGATGGCCCAGGCCGACGACGACGCGATCTTCCTGCACTGCCTCCCCGCCGACCGCGGGTACGAGGTCACGGCCGACGTCATCGACGGCCCGACGAGCGTCATCTGGGACGAGGCCGAGAACCGGCTGCACGCTCAGAAGGCGCTGCTCACCTGGCTGCTGGCCCGCTGAGCACCCCCACCACCTCACACACGTAGACACACCCACACCACACAAGGAGAACCATGGCGGAACGCGTCGTCCTCGCATACTCAGGAGGCCTCGACACCTCGGTCGGCATCGGCTGGTTGGCCGATGCCACCGGTAAAGAGGTGGTCGCCCTCGCCGTCGACGTCGGACAGGGCGGCGAGGACATGGAAGACATCCGGCAGCGCGCCCTCGACTGCGGAGCGGTCGAGTCGGTCGTCGTGGACGCCAAAGAGGAATTCGGCACCGACTACCTGATGCCGGCCCTCAAGGCCAACGCGCTGTACCAGAAGACCTACCCGTTGGTCTCCGCCCTCAGCCGGCCGTTGATCGCCCGCCACCTGGCGTCGGTCGCGAAAGAGCTGGGCGCGAACAGCGTCGCCCACGGCTGCACCGGCAAGGGCAACGACCAGGTCCGCTTCGAGGCGGCCGTCGCGGCCCTCGCTCCCGACCTGACGAGCATCGCCCCGGTCCGCGACCTGGCCCTCACCCGGGACAAGGCGATCGTGTACGCAGAAGAGCACAACCTGCCCATCCGCCAGAGCGCCAAGAACCCCTACTCGATCGACAAGAACGTCTGGGGCCGCGCGGTCGAGACCGGATTCCTCGAGGACCCCTGGAACGCCCCGATCGAAGACCTGTACGAGTACACGCAAGACCCGGCGATCGTCAAGGACGCCGACGAGGTCGTCATCACGTTCGAGGCCGGCGTCCCGACCGCGATCGACAACGTGGCGTTTACCCCGCTGGGCATCGTCGAGCGCATGAACGAGCTCGCCGGCAAGCACGGCGTCGGCCGCATCGACGTCGTCGAGGACCGTCTCGTCGGCATCAAGAGCCGCGAGGTCTACGAGGCACCCGGCGCGATGGCCCTCATCGCCGCGCACGAGGCGCTCGAGGCCCTGACCATCGAGCGCGACCTCGGCCGCTACAAGCGCGGGGTCGAGGCCGAATGGTCGAACCTGGTCTACGACGGCCTGTGGTTCTCGGGTCTCAAGCGCTCGCTCGACGTCTTCATCGACGACACGCAGAAGTACGTGTCGGGTGAGATCCGTCTCAAGCTGCAGGGCGGACGCGCGGTCGTCACCGGGCAGAAGAGCGACGCGAGCCTCTACGACTTCGACCTCGCGACCTACGACACGGGCGACACCTTCGACCAGTCCCTGTCGAAGGGCTTCATCGAGATCTGGTCGCTGCCCAGCAAGATCTCGGCGCGTCGCGACCTGGCCCACGGGGCGTGACCGACGCCATCGGGTTCGGCGACGGGCCCGGCAAGAACGAGCGCGCCGGCGAGGCGGGTGCCCTCTGGGGCGGCCGCTTCGCCTCCGGGCCGTCCGCCGAGCTCGCGGCGCTGAGCAAGTCCACGCAGTTCGACTGGCAGCTGGCCTCGTACGACATCGCCGGGTCCCGGGCGCATGCCCGTGCCCTGGCGTCGGCGGGGTACCTCGACGCGTCCGAGCTCGACGCCATGCTGTCGGCTCTCGACCGGCTCGAGTCGGACGTGCTCGACGGGACGTTCACCGCGGCCGAGTCCGACGAGGACGTCCACTCCGCGCTCGAGCGAGGGCTCATCGGCATCGCCGGTGTCGAGCTCGGCGGCAAGCTCCGGGCGGGGCGCAGCCGGAACGACCAGATCGCGACGCTCGTGCGCTTGTACCTGCGCGACCACGCCCGCGTCATCGGTCGGCAGGTCGTCGACCTGGTCGACGCCATCGCGGGTCAGGCGACGGCTCACCCGACCGCTGTCATGCCCGGCCGCACGCACCTCCAGCACGCCCAGCCGGTCCTGCTGGCGCACCACCTGCTCGCGCACGCCTGGCCCCTGGTCCGCGACCTCGAGCGCCTGCGCGACTGGTCGCGTCGGGCCGGTGCCTCGCCCTACGGGGCGGGCGCCCTCGCCGGCAGCTCGCTGGGGCTCGACCCGCTTCTCGTGGCGACCGATCTCGGGTTCGACCGCACGACCGAGAACTCGATCGACGCGACGGCCAGTCGCGACGTGGTGTCCGAGTTCGCGTTCGTCACGGCGTCCATCGGCATCGACCTCTCCCGGCTCGCCGAAGAGATCATCCTCTGGAACACGCGCGAGTTCGGCTTCGTCCGACTGCACGACGCGTTCTCGACCGGGTCGAGCATCATGCCGCAGAAGAAGAACCCCGACATCGCCGAGCTCGCGCGCGGCAAGTCGGGCCGGCTCATCGGCAACCTGACCGGTCTGCTCGCGACGCTCAAGGGGTTGCCGCTGGCCTACAACCGAGATCTGCAAGAAGACAAAGAACCGGTGTTCGACTCGGTCGGCCAGCTCGAAGTCCTGCTCCCGGCGTTCACGGGCATGGTCGCGACCCTCGACTTCGACGAGCAGCGCATGGCCGAGCTCGCCCCGCAGGGCTTCTCGCTCGCGACCGACGTCGCCGAGTGGCTCGTCCGTCAGGGGGTCACGTTCCGTGACGCGCACGAGATCAGCGGCGAACTGGTCCGGTTCTGCGAGCAGCACGACCTCGAGCTGCACGAGCCGTCCGACGAACAGTACCGGTCGATCTCGGTGCACCTCACGCCCGAGATCCGTCCGGTCCTGACGGTCGAGGGCTCCATCGCCAGCCGTCGCGGTGCCGGCGGCACGGCTCCCGAGCGGGTCGCCGAGCAGCTCGCGCAGCTCACCGAGCAGATGCGACACCTCGTCCAGGCCCTCGCACCGGCGGCGGCGTGAGTCGTCGACGACCGGGGTCTCGAGACGATCGGCCGGTCCGTGCCTGGGTCGTGCCGGTCGTCGTCGCGATCGCCGTGGCGGTGCTCGTCGCCGTCGCGGTGATCGCGGTCGCCAGCGGCCAGCGCTTCTTCTGACCGCGATGATCGCTGTGGACACGGGGGAGCGGTGACGACGACACCGGCCGACGACGTCCTGGCGGCGTTGCTGGCCGAGCCGGCGCTGGTCGTCGCGCCGCGCCTCCTCGGTTCGATCTTCTGGTCGGGTGGTGTGGGGGTGCGCCTGACCGAGGTCGAGGCGTACCACGGTCAGGGGCAGGACCCCGGCTCGCATGCACACCGGGGCCCGTCGGCCCGCAACGGCAGCATGTTCGAGGGCGGCGGGACGCTCTACGTGTACCTGTCGTACGGCATCCACCGCTGCGTCAACGTCGTGTGCGGTCCCGAGGGCTACGCGTCCGGTGTCCTGTTGCGCTCGGGTGAGGTGGTGGCCGGCGTCGACGAGGCACGAGCCCGCCGGTCGACGTCGCGGACCCCGGACGACCTGGCTCGCGGTCCCGGCCGACTCGGTTCCGCGCTCGGCATCGAGCTCGACGACGACGGCTCGCACCTCGTCGCCGACACCCCCGGTCAGGAGGCGCGGTTCCGGTTGCGCCTCCCGTCCGCACCGGTCGGCCCGGTCGCCGCCGGCCCGCGTGTCGGTGTGTCGGGTCACGCCGGTGGCGACGCCTTCCCGTGGCGGTTCTCGCTCGAGGGCGATCCGACGGTCTCGCCGTACCGTGCAGCCGTCTCACGAAGGCGCGGTGGGGCGTGACGGAGCAGACGGTGGCCGCTGGTAGCGTTTCGCGGGTGACCAGTCAAACGACCGCAGACGTCCTGGCCGCCCAGAGCAACGACCCCTCGTTCGACGACGTGTGGGACGAGATGCAGTGGCGCGGCCTGGTGCACGTCTCGACCGACGCCGACGACCTGAAGACCCTGCTCGCCGGCCCGCCGATCACCTACTACTGCGGCTTCGACCCGACGGCCCCCAGCCTGCACCTCGGCAATCTCGTGCAGTTGCTCACCATGCGTCGCCTCCAGCTCGCCGGTCACCGGCCCCTGGGTCTCGTGGGTGGGTCGACCGGCCTCATCGGTGATCCGCGTCCGACCGCCGAGCGGGTGCTCAAGACTCCCGAGCAGACGGCCGAGTGGGTCGACCGCATCCGCGTGCACGTCGAGAAGTTCCTCTCGCCCGACGGTGACAACGGTCTCCGCGTGGTGAACAACCTCGACTGGACGTCACCGCTCAGCGCCATCGAGTTCCTGCGCGACATCGGCAAGAACTTCCGCGTCAACACGATGCTCAAGAAAGACGCCGTGGCCGCGCGTCTGAACTCCGACGCCGGCATCAGCTACACCGAGTTCAGCTACCAGATCCTCCAGGGCCTCGACTTCCGTGAGCTCTACCGCAGCTACGACTGCGTCCTGCAGACCGGCGGCAGCGACCAGTGGGGCAACCTCACCAGCGGCACCGAGCTGATCCGCCGCACCGAGGGCGTCTCGGTGCACGCGATCGGCACGCCGCTGATCACCAACACCGACGGCACCAAGTTCGGCAAGAGCGAGGGCAACGCGGTCTGGCTCGACGCCGAGCTGACCAGTCCGTACGCGATGTACCAGTTCTGGCTCAACACCGACGACGCCGACGTCGTCCCGCGGCTCAAGGTGTTCACGTTCCTCTCGCGTGCCGAGATCGAGCGGCTCGAGAAGGCCGTCGCCGACGAACCCTTCCGACGGGAGGCGCAGCGGGCGTTGGCCTGGCACGTCACGTCCCTGGTCCACGGCACCTCGGCGACCCAGTCGGCCATCGATGCCGCCGCAGCCCTTTTCGGCCAGGGTGATCTCGCCGTCCTCGATCAGCAGACGCTCGCCAGTGCGATCGCCGAGTTGCCGGCGGCAACGGTCGACGCGTCGACCACCATCGCCCAGGCGTTGGTCGACACCGGACTCGTCGCCTCGTTGGGGGCGGCTCGCCGGGCCACGGCCGAGGGCGGGATCTACGTGAACAACGCCCGGGTCGAGAACGGTGAAGCCCTCGTGGCGGACTCTCGACTCGACGGGGGAGTCGTCGTACTCCGGCGGGGCAAGAAGACGCTGGCCGGCGTGACCGTGAAGGTCTGACCCACGTCGACATGCTGCATCGGAGAAGCCCGCTTCCTCCTCGAGGAAGCGGGCTTCTGTCGTCCCGGGCCGCGCTCGGCGCTTCGATCCCCATGTTCCCCGGCCTGTCCCCGGCGACACGCCCGGGATGCAG
>NZ_MJGS01000022.1:0-128203 GCF_001864945.1 Frigoribacterium sp. MCBA15_019
ACGATGTAAACAACCCGCCACATCATTTCTTGGCGGGTTGTTTACATCGTGGCGGGGTGCGGCGGAGCAGGCCAAGCCCAGAGTGACGGGCAGGGCGAGCCCGGCACGCAGAGCAGGCCGAGCCCCCGGCGAGCCGGAACGGAGGCGTGGCGCGCGCTCGCGCGGACTAGTGCGGAGCCTGGGCGGCCGCGGCGGCCTTGGCCGCTGCGGGTACGGCGTCGAGGATGCGCGACACCACGTCGTCGTCGTGGGCCGCCGTGACGAACCACGCCTCGAACACCGACGGCGGCAGGTTGACCCCGGCGTCGAGCATGGCGTGGAAGAACGGCGGATAGCGCCAGGTCTGCTGGGCCCGGACGTCGTCGTAGTCGTTCGGGGCCGTCGGCGTGAAGGCGAACGAGAAGAGCGACCCGGCGCGCTGGACACTGTGCTCGACTCCCTCGGCGGACAGGGCGGCCGAGACGCCGGCGGACAGCTGGTCGGCGACGGTGTCGAGCCGGGCGTAGACCTCGGGCGTCGCGAGCCTCAGCGTGGCGATGCCGGCGGCGACGGCCACGGGGTTGCCGCTGAGCGTGCCCGCCTGGTAGACCGGCCCCAGCGGAGCGAGGAAGTCCATCACCTCGGCGCGTCCGCCCAGGGCCGCCAGCGGCATGCCCCCGCCGATGACCTTGCCGAAGGTGATGAGGTCGGGCTCCCACCCGGCGCCGTCGGGCACGACCTGCGACGCCTCGAGGCCCCACCAGCCGGCACGACCGACCCGGAAGCCGGTGAGCACCTCGTCGACGATCAGCAGCGAGCCGTGGCGTCGCGTGATCTCGGACAGGCTGCGGTTGAAGCCGCGCTGCGGCGCGAGCACACCCATGTTCGCGGCGGCCGCCTCGACGATGACGGCCGCGATGCGCGGGCCGTGCTCGTCGAAGGCCGCGCGCACGGCGTCGAGGTCGTTGTAGGGCAGGACGAGCGTCTGGGCCGCGGTCTCGGCCGTGATGCCGGCCGAGCCGGGCATCGACAACGTGGCGACGCCCGAGCCGGCCTCGGCCAGCAGCGAGTCGGAGTGACCGTGGTAGTGCCCGGCGAACTTCACGAGCAGGTCACGACCGGTGTAGCCGCGGGCGAGACGGATGGCCGTCATGGTCGCCTCGGTGCCGGTGGACACCATGCGCAGCTTGCCGATCGGACGCTGGTCGCCGACGGCGACGCGTTCACGGACCAGCTCGGCGAGTTCGGTCTCGGCCGGGGTCGACGCCCCGAACGACAGGCCGCGCGCGGCCGCCTGCTGAACGGCCTCGAGCACCTCGGGGTGCGTGTGCCCGAGGATCGCGGGGCCCCACGAGGCGACGAGGTCGACGTAGTCGCGCCCCTCGGCGTCGGTGACGTACGCACCCTTGGCACCCACGAGGAACCGTGGCGTCCCTCCGACGGAGCCGTACGCGCGGACGGGCGAGTTGACGCCGCCCGGGATGGACCGCTTGGCCCGGGTGAAGTAGGTGTCGTTGCTCTGCTCGGTCATCAGAACCGCTCTTTCTGGAGGCGCGTGGCCAGTTCGGTGGCCCAGTACGTCAGGATCGCGTCCGCCCCCGCCCGCTTGATCGAGAGGACGCTCTCGTAGGACGCGGCGTCGAGGTCGATCCAGCCGTTCGCGGCGGCCGCGTGGATCATCGCGTACTCACCGCTGATCTGGTACGCCCAGACCGGCACCGTGCTGGTCGCGGCGGTCTCGGCGAGGACGTCGAGGTAGCTCATGGCCGGCTTGACCATGACGACGTCGGCACCCTCGGCGATGTCGAGGTCGACCTCGCGGAGGCCCTCGCGCCCGTTCGCGGCGTCCATCTGGTAGGTACGGCGGTCGCCGACGAGGGTCGACTGAACGGCCTCGCGGAAGGGGCCGTAGAAGGCCGACGCGTACTTGGCGGCGTAGGCGAGCAGCGCAGTGCCACCGAAGCCGGCCTCATCGAGCGCGTCCCGGGCCGAACCGATCTGGCCGTCCATCATGCCGCTCATGCCGATCAACTGCGAGCCGGCTTCGGCCTGGACGACCGCCATCTCGTCGTAGCGGACGAGGGTGGCGTCGTTGTCGACCGAACCGTCGGCGGCGAGCACGCCGCAGTGACCGTGGTCGGTGAACTCGTCGAGGCAGAGGTCGGTCTGGACGACCAGCGCACCCTGGGCGGCGTCGACCGCCACGCGGGTGGCCACGTTGAGGATGCCCTCGGGGTCGGTCGCGCCCGATCCGACGGCGTCCTTCTCGAGGGGCACGCCGAAGAGCATGACTCCGCCGACGCCGGCCTCGGCGGCCTGCTCGATCGCCCGGGGAAGGCTCGACAGGCTGTGGTGGACGACGCCCGGCATGGACGAGATCGGGGACGGCTCGTCGATGCCTTCTCGGACGAACATCGGCAGGACGAGATCGGCGGGGTGCAGACGGGTCTCGGCCGTCAGACGGCGCAGGGCAGGGGTGGCACGCAGGCGGCGGGGCCGCACGCGGGGGAAGTCAGACATCAGTCCTTCTCGGTGGGGGTCGTTCCGGCGGACGGGCCGTCGAGGGCGTGGTCCACCACGGCCTCGACGAGGGCGGCCGCCGATCGGGTCTCGGCGATCAGGTGCACGGGCAGTCCCGCGGCACGGGCGTCGAAGGCGGTGCGCGGGCCGATGCACGCGACGAGGGTCGCCGGCGGCAGGGGCGCCAGCTGGGCGGCGATCTGACGGGCCACGCTGCCCGAGGTCACGAGCAGCACGCCGATCGAGCCGTCGGCGACGCCGTCGCGCACCTCGGTCGAGACGGGCACGCCGACCGTGCGGTACGCCGAGACGAACTCGGCGTCGAACCCGCGGGCCGACAGCCCGGCGACGAGCGTCGGCTCGGCCAGGTCGGACTGCGGCACGAGCACGCGACCGGTGACCTCGTCGGCCGGCCACTCCTTCACGAGCCCGCGGGCCGAGTTGTCGCCCTCGGGGACGAAGTCGACGCGGATGCCCGCCAGGCTCAGAGCGGCCGCGGTGGTCTCGCCGACCGCGGCGACCCGGGTCGACGCCGGGGGCCGGATTCCGTTGCCGACCAGGACGTCGACCGTCGTGGCACTCGTGACGACGAGCCACTCGTAGACGCCGGACTCGAGGCGGGCAAGGGCGGCGGCGAGCAGCTCGGGCGTCTCGGCCGGGGCGAAGTTGATGAGGGGGGCGATGACCGGCGCGGCACCGCGCGACCGGAGGGAGGCCGCGACCCCGTCGCCCCACTTGCCGCCGCGCGGCACCAGGACGCGGACGCCCTTGAGCGGCTTGTCGACGGTCACGAGGCGCTGCCCAGGGGGTCACCGCCGGACGGTCCGCCGCCCAACGGGGCGAACTCGGCCGCGCCGGAGTCGAGCAGTTCGTCGACCACACGGCCGGCGACCTCGTGGACGTCGGCGAGGCGCGCGACGAGCGGGCCGTCGTCGAGGGAGACGGCGTGCGACGAGCTGAGGCGCCGGCTGCCGTCGGGGCTGTACACGGTCGCGCTGAGCAGCAGCAACCCGGCGTCGACGACGGCGCTGGCACCGACGGGTGCCGCGCACCCGGCCTCGAGGCCGGCCAGCACGGCCCGCTCGGCCGTCACCACGAGACGGGTCTCTTCGTCTTCGATGGCGGCCAGACCGCGAGCGAGCGCCTCGTCGGGGTCGCCTTCGCGGACCTCGACGGCCAACGAGCCCTGGCCCGGCGCGCTGGGCCAGAAGCCGAGCCCCAGCAGTTCGGTCGCGGCGTCGAGGCGTCCCAGCCGGCCGAGCCCGGCCGCGCTGAGCAGGACCGCGTCGAGGTCGACGCCGACGCGGCCGAGCCGCGTGTCGACGTTGCCGCGGATGTCGACGACCTCGAGGTCGGGGCGTCGCGAGAGCAGCTGGGCGGCACGGCGCGGCGACCCCGTGCCGACGCGAGCACCCTCGGGCAGTCCCTCGAGGGTCAGCCCGTCACGGGCGCAGAGGGCGTCGCGAGCGTCCGCGCGACCGGGAGTCGCCCCGATGACGAGACCGGGGTGCGTTGCGGTCGGCAGGTCTTTGAGGGAGTGCACGAGCGCGTCGCACTCGTCCGCGAGGAGCGCCTCGCGCAGGGCACTGGCGAACACGCCGGTGCCCCCGAGGGACGCCAGCGACTCACCGGTGCCCTGCGACCGATCACCCTCGGTCTTGATGCGGACGAGTTCGACGTCGTTGCCGGTCGCAGCCGCGATGCGGTCGGCGACGGTGGTCGACTGCGCGACGGCCAGCGCGCTGCCCCGGGTTCCGATGCGGATGGTCGCCACGGGGTCAGGGGACCAGCCCGGACACGGCGGGCTTGAAGCCGAGTCGCACGTTCTCGCAGCAGCCGGGACGACACACGTCGTACCAGGGCCCGAGGTCGGTCACGTGCGGACGGTCTTCTGCCGGTACGCCGTCACGACGCTCGAGCACGAGGTCGACCAGCCCGGTGACGTAGTTCGGGTCGATGCCCGGCGTCGGGGTGCGCGTCGCCCAGAAACCGTTCTTCTCGCTGGTCTCCATCGCCTCGTTGTCGAGGTCCCACATGACCTCCATGTGGTCGCTGACGAACCCGAGCGGCACGATGATCACGGCGCGGGTCGGACCCCCGGCCAGGTCGTCGATGGCGTCGTTGATGTCGGGCTCGAGCCACGGCATCGAGGGAGGGCCGCTGCGCGACTGGTAGACGAGCTGCCAGGGGACGGTCGTGCCGCCACCCTCGGGCAGGTCGAGGTCGAGTGCGGCCTCGGCCGCGGCCATGACGACTTCGGCGACGGCCTTGTGCTGGGCGGCGTAGGCGCCGTCGGCGTCGAAACCGCGCGCCTCGGGGCCGCTCTTCGCCGCGTCGGTCGACGGGATCGAGTGCGTGGCGAACAGCACCTGCACCTCGGTCGAGAGGTCGAGTCCCTCGTTCTCGTCGCGAGCCTTGACGAGCGCGTCGCGCACACCGTCGATGAACGGTTGCACGAACCCGGGGTGGTCGAAGAACTGGCGCACCTTGTCGATCTGCATGGTGGCCTCGAGCCCGGTGGCGTCGAGCGCCATCGCGAAGTCCTCGCGGTACTGGCGGCACGAGCTGTAGGACGAGTAGGCGCTGGTCGCGACCGCGATCAACTTGCGGAACCCGCGCTCGTCGGCCTCACGCACGGCGTCGGCCATGTACGGCTGCCAGTTGCGGTTGCCCCAGATGACCGGCAGGTCGATGCCCCGTCGCTCGAGCTCGGCCTCGAGGGCCGCCTTGAGCTCGCGGTTGTGCTGGTTGATCGGGCTGACGCCGCCGAAGTGGCGGTAGTGGGTCGCGACCTCTTCGAGTCGTTCTTCGGGGATGCCCCGACCCCGGGTGACGTTGCGCAGGAACGGGATGACGTCGTCCTGCCCCTCGGGCCCGCCGAAGCCGGCCAGCAGGATGGCGTCGTAGTCGGTCGGCTCGGAGACGTGCTCGGGCCCCGAGGCGGCGGCGGGGGTGGCGTTGCGGACGAGACGCCCGTTGGTGATGTGGCTGGTGTCGGTCACGACAAGACCTCGATGATGTCGGTGGTAGGGATGCGGCGGCCCGTGAAGAACGGGATCTCTTCGCGGACGTGGCGTCGGGCCTCGGTGTAGCGCAGGTCGCGCATGAGGTCGACGAGTTGGACGAGCTCGGGCGCCTCGAGGGCGAGGATCCACTCGTAGTCGCCGAGCGAGAAGCTGGCGACCGTGTTGGTCAGCACCGCGCGGTGCTCGGAACCCTGCTTGCCGTGTTCGGCGAGCATCTGACGGCGCTCGGCCTCGGGCAGTAGGTACCACTCGTAGCTGCGCACGAACGGGTACACCGTGAGCCAGGTCTCGGGCGCCTTGCCGCGCATGAAGGCCGGGCTGTGGTTGCGCGAGAACTCGGCCTCGCGGTGCATGCCCATGGCGTTCCATGTGGGCAGCAGGCCGCCGAGCACGTCGGTGCGCAACAGTTGCCGGTAGGCGGACTGGACGGCCTCGGGGACCTCGCCGTGCAGCCAGATCATGATGTCGGCGTCGGCCCGCAGGGCGCTGACGTCGTAGAAGCCGCGCACGGTGACGCCGAGCCCGGCGAGGGCGTCGACGACCGCGTCGAGCTGCGGGACGTCGTCGAGCTCGGGGGCGTAGGGGTTCTGCGGGTCGCGACGCAGCACGGCCCAGAGCGTGTAGCCGAGGCGTTCGACGGGCGGCGGCGTGCTCGCCGCGTCGTCACCGGGCTCGGTCTGGACGGGTGCTGCGGGTGAATCGGACGTCGGCAGTACGGGCGCTGCCGCGTCGGCGCTGGAACTCATGCAGTCATTCTCCCTCTCGGCACACTGGGAGCCCAACCAGGTTGCTCCCGGTCGAGCGAACGGGCCCGGGTGCTCGTCGGGGACGAGACGTCGGGCGAGCCCGGCGACCGTTCAGCGGCGCTTGACGACCGCGACGACCACGCCCGCGACGGCCAGTGCGCCCGCCCCCGCGGCGGCGAGCCACGGGGTCTTGTCGCGGTCGAACGACGCCTTGGCGCGGTGCCCGGCGATGCCCAGCTGCTTGGGCACGTTCAGCTTGTCCTCGAGCTCGTTGAGCGTCGCGGCGAGCTCGGCGCGCGTGCGGTCGATGTGGGCCTGGATGTCGGTGCTGTCGCTCACGGTGCTCCTGTCGGGAACGGGAAGGATGGGGGTCGAGGAGGCGCGTCAGCGCTCGTCGAGGCGGGCGCCGGGGATCGAGCCCACGCCCTTGACGGCCTTGAGGTCGGCCTTCAGGCTCGCGATGGTCTTCTCGGGGACCGCGGGGAGCCCCTTCTTGATCGACTTGTACCCGAGGAACGCCAGCAGGGCGGCGACGAGCAGCAGCACGCCGGCGACGATGAGGGCCGAGGCCCAGCCGGGAAGCCAGATGGCGAGCAGCAGGACGATGCCGGTCAGCAGGACGCCGAGCATGGCGAAGACGAAGATCAGCGCACCGACCAGGAACCCCGCACCGATGCCGAACGCCTTGAGCGTGCCGATGACCTCGTACTTGAGCAGGGCCAGCTCGCCCTTGACGAGGTCGGTGACCAGCGTGGGGACGTCCTGCACCAGGGCGAAGAGCGACCGCGGCCTGGTCTTGTGCCGCACCTTGTCGCTGCGCGTCGAGTCGGTCATTTCTTGCGGCCGCCGCCGAAGAGCTTGGAGATGCCGCGGGTGATGCCCGTGACGACGGCGTCGACGCCGTCGGCCGTCTTGGCGCCGGCGAAGTCCTGGCCCTTGGCGACCTGGCGCTGCACGGCCCGGCTGTTCCAGACCTTGGACGCCCTCTCGGTGATCTGCTCGTACCGGTCGTGGCCGGCGCGGGCGCCGAGCACGAATCCGACAGCGGCTCCGGCGACGAAGATCAGTTTGCCTCGCACGGGGGACTCCATTCGTGGTCGTACGCGCGACGGCATGTGCCGCACACGTCCGTCCAATGTAGCCCGAGGCGGCTGCCCGACGCCCGCGCCGGACCGAAGCCGACCGACCCCGAGGCCTCAGTCGCGGGACGGGGGCGACGAGAGCGCCGCCACCAGGGTGGCGGCCTGACGACGCGAGTGGGCGACGATCGCGGCCAGCCCGCGGCCCGCCACCGCGCCTCCGGCCTGCACGACCTCGACCACGGGCTGGGTGACGGCCGCCGCCTCGGCCCGGCGCGGGGCGTCCCAGGTGGCCCGGCCGAAGCCGACCAGGTGATGCTCGGCGAGGTCGACGCCGAGCAGGGTCGAGGCGTCGGCGAGCGCCGCGTCGCGCACCTCGGTGTCGGGCGTGCCGCGGTCGACGACGGGCGAGTCGAAGCTGAGCCGCAGCACGTGGCGTCCCCCGGCCAGCTCGGCCAGCCAGCTCCACTTGACGGTCGCGTGGGTGAGGGCCTTGGCGCGGAGTCCGGTCGAGCCGGGGGCGACGAGCACGCCCGTGCCCCGGGGCGCCGCGTCGAGCTCGGGCCGGTCGACGACGAGGGTCGCGAGGGTGATCGCCCCGGGCGGCACCGAGGAGGCGCGGGTCGTCAGGGCCACCGCCTCGTGGTCCCCCACGGCCAGCACGACCTGTCTCGCCCGGACGTGCTCACCACCGGCGGTCTCGACGCTCGTCTCGTCGATCGACCGGACGCGGGTGCCGAGCCGGACGTCGACGCCGTCCCGCTCGAGGTCGGCGACGATCGGGTCGACCAGGCGGGCGAGGCCGCCGCGGATGCCCGCCACCGCCGAACCGGCCGGGGCCAGGGCGCGCAGCCCGAGCACAGCGGCGGCGAGGCTGCCCTCGCGCTGCAGGGCCGAGCGCAGTCCGGGGGCGACGCGGTCGACGGCGAGGAGGTCGGGGTGGAGCGAGTGGACGCCCGAGACGATGGGGCTGACGAGCCGGTCGACGACCGCGTCACCCATGCGGGCCCTGACGAGACCCCCCAGGGTGGTTTCTTCGCCCCCGACCTCGGCGGGCAGCTCGGCGTCCCCGAGCGCGCGCATCACCCCGGCCTCGCCGACGACGGCGCGGACGTCGGCGGCGGACGGGTCGCCCGGGATGCCGAGCAACCCCGTGCGCGGGATCGGGAACGACTCGCCGTCGGCTTCGTGCAGCCAGGCGCCACGGGGATCGGGCAGGACGATGTCGTCGCCCAGGCCGAGTTCGGTGGCGAAGCCGGCGACCGTGCCGCCACGGGTGGCGAAGCTCTCGGCTCCGGCGTCGAGCGCGATGCCGGCGACCACGTGGCGCGAGACCTCGCCGCCGAGACGGTCGGACGCCTCGAACAGGACGACGCTCAGCCCGGCGGCGGCCAGGTCGCGGGCGAGCACGATGCCGCCCATGCCGCCGCCCACCACGGCGACGTCGATGACGGCGCCCGGGGTGACGACGGGCGGGGTCACAGCGTGTGGGCGAGCTCGACGATGCGGGTGAGCACGTCGGGGTCGGTGTCGGGGCTGACGCCGTGGCCGAGGTTGAGCACGTGGGCAGGGGCCGCCCGGCCACGCTCGACCACGTCGCGGACGTGCGCCTCGAGCACCGCCCAGGGCGCCTGGAGCACGGCGGGGTCGATGTTGCCCTGCACCGGGGTCGAGCCGCCGAGGCGACGCGAGGCCTCGTCGAGCGGGATGCGCCAGTCGACTCCCACGGCGTCGGTGCCGACGTCGCGCATGGCGGTCAGCACCTCGCCGCTGCCCACGCCGAAGTGGATGCGGGGCACGTCGAGGTCGGCGACGTGCGACAGGGCTCGCGCCGAGTGGCGGGCGACGTGCGCGGTGTAGTCGGCCAGCGACAGCGACCCGACCCACGAGTCGAACAACTGGGCGGCGCTCGCACCCGCGAGCACCTGGGCCCGCAGGAAGGCGCCGGTCACGTCGGCGGCCCAGGTGAGCAGGGCGTCCCAGGTCTCGGGGTCGCTGTGCATGAGGGCGCGGGCACGGATGTGGTCCTTCGACGGCCCGCCCTCGACGAGGTAGGCGGCGAGGGTGAAGGGCGCACCGGCGAACCCGATCAGCGGCGTGCTGCCGAGCTGCGCGACGGTCTGGGCGACGCCCTCGGCGATCGGGGCCAGCGCCTCCGGATCGACGGGCCGCAGGGCCGCGACGTCGGCCGCCGTGCGGATCGGCGTCTCGAGCACCGGCCCGCGACCCGGGACGATGTCGACCGCCACGCCGGCCAGCTTGATCGGCACGACGATGTCGCTGAAGAAGATGCCCGCGTCGACGCCGTGACGGCGGACCGGCTGCAGCGTGATCTCGCTCGCCAGGTCGGGCGTGAGGCAGGCGTCGAGCATCTTGGTGCCGACGCGCAGCTCGCGGTACTCGGGCAGCGAGCGCCCCGCCTGGCGCATGAACCACACCGGCAGCGTCTCGGGCCGGTCGCCACGCAACGCGCGGACCAGCGGCGAACGCGTCGTGAGGCCGGTGGCCAACGGGTGCTGCTCGGGCAGGGCGGAGGTCTGGGTCACGTGGTCGATTGTCCCATCGCCCGCTGGACGTCACGTCGAGGCGACCCGCCGCCGGCCCCGCCCCGGCGAGACCCTCACGGTCGGGTCGCCTCGAACGCGGGAGCGGCCGAGGAGGCGCGGGTCAGGAGACCGCGACGACCATCTTCCCGACGTTGGCACCGCGCATCAGCCCGGTGAAGGCGTCGAACGCGTTGTCGATGCCCTCGACGACGGTCTCGTCGTAGACCACGTCGCCGGCGGAGAGCCAGGGGCCCATCTCGGCCTGGAAGGCGGGTGCGAGGTGGCGGTAGTCGCCGAGGGTGAAGCCCTTCATCGTGAGGCCGCGGGTGACCATGTTCGTCATCCCGGTGATGCCGACCGGGGCACCGGTCGAGTTGTAGTTCGCGATCGAGCCGCAGAGCGCGGCACGGCCGCCGGTGCGGAACGAGGCGAGGGCGGCCGACAGGTGGTCGCCGCCGACGTTGTCGAAGTAGAGGTCGATGCCGTCGGGCGCGGCCTCGGCGAGCAGCTCGGAGACGTCGCCGTCGCGGTAGTTGAAGGCGGCGTCGAAGCCGTACTTCGAGGTCAGCAGCTCGACCTTCTCGGCCGAGCCGGCGCTGCCGACGACCCGCGAGGCGCCCTTGAGGCGAGCGATCTGGCCGACCATGGTCCCGACGGCCCCGGCGGCACCCGAGACGAAGACGACGTCGCCCTCGCGGATGCCGGCGATCTCGGTCAGGCCGACGTACGCCGTGAGGCCGGTGAGGCCGAGCACGCCCAGGTACGCCGACAGCGGCACGCCGTCGACGGGCTGCACGGCGCGGAAGGCGGCCGCGCCTCCCTGGGCCACGTCGCGCCAGCCCTGGTCGTGCAGCACGACGGTGCCGACGGACAGGTCGTCCGAGCGGGACTCGACGACGCGGCCGACGGCACCGCCGGTCATGGTCTCGCCGAGCGCGAAGGGCGGGATGTACGACTTCACGTCGTTCATGCGACCGCGCATGTAGGGGTCGACCGAGAGGAACTCGTTCTGCACGCGCACCTCGCCGTCGGCGAGCTCGGGCAGGGTCACCTCGACCCGGGCGACGTCGTCGGGGGTGGGCTCGCCGTGCGGGCGGGCGACGAGCTGCCACTGGATGCTGGTGGTCGAGGTCATGGTGTTCTCCTTCGTCGATGCGGTACGCGCCGCCGTCCGGAATGCGGACGCCGACACCCGTGTTGCAAGTTGCAACTGCCAGGATGCATTCCCGGCCACTCGACGTCGAGTCAACGCCCAGCCGAAAACGCCGATCAGAGTTAGGATCACTCAGTGCTCATCTGCCTCACGGCGTCCCACCAGAACGCCAGCTTCGACCTCCTCGAGAGGCTGAGCATCGGCGCACCCTCGGCGGCGGGCACCCTGGTCGACGGCAGCGACTTCGTCAGCGGCGCGGTCGTGCTCGCGACCTGCAACCGTTTCGAGGCCTACCTCGACGTCGACGAGCCCCTCACCGCGGGCAGCGCCCTGGCCGTCGAGGCCACGATCGAGACCATGAGCACGGCCAGCGGCGTCGAGCCCGACGACCTGCGCGACAGCGTGCGGGTCATCACCGGCGACGAGGTCGTCGAGCACCTGTTCGCCGTCAGCTCGGGCCTCGAGTCGGTCGTCGTCGGCGAGGACGAGATCTCGGGCCAGGTGCGCCGGTCGCTCGAGCGCGCCCGCCACGACGGCACCACCTCGCGCGACCTCGAACGCCTCTTCCAGAAGGCGTCGCAGACCTCGCGCGGCATCAAGAACCAGACGAACGTCGGAGGCGCGGGTCGTTCACTCGTGCGCCTCGCCCTCGAACTGGCGTCCTCACGAGTGACCGACTGGTCCGAGGCGCGCGTCCTCATCGTGGGCACCGGCCAGTACGCGGCCACCACGGTCGCGGCGCTCCGTGACCGCGGCGCCGACCAGCTCGCCGTCTACTCGGGTTCGGGTCGCGCCGAGTGGTTCGGCCTCAAGCACGCCGCGACGCCCTACGACGACCTCACCACCGCCGTCGCCTGGAGCGACGTGCTGATCACCTGCACCTCGACCACCGAGCCGGTCGTGACGCGCGACGTCGTCCGCCCCGGGGGTCGCCGCCTCGTGATCGACCTCGGCCTGCCCCGCAACGTGGACCCGCTCGTCTCGAGCGTCGAGGGTGTCGAGCTGCTCGACCTCGAGACCATCAGCCTTCACGCCCCACTGCCCCAGCTCAGTGCGGCCGAGGACGCCCGCGCCCTCGTCACGTCGGCGGCCGCCGAGTTCCAGGCCGTCGCCGCCGAGCAGTCGCTCACCCCGTCGGTCGTCGCCCTGCGCAAGCACGTCTTCGGCCTGCTCGACGCCGAGATCGAGCGCGCGCGGTCGCGCGGCGACTCGTCCGAGCGCACCGAGTCGGCCCTGCGACACCTTGCCGGCGTCCTGCTGCACACCCCCTCCGTCCGGGCGCGCGAGCTGGCCCGCGAGGGTCGCGGCGACGAGTTCCGCGACGGTCTCGAGGCGCTGTTCGGCGTGACCGACGCGCGCCGCGCCTCCTCGTCCTCGCCGTTGCGCGCGGTCGACGACGAGCGTCAGGCCTCGGCGGGCTGACCGCCGTCGCGGCGCCGCTCCCCCGCGCTCGTGCCCGAAGATGGCCTGATGGACACCATCGTCGTCAGCGCGCTCGCCCTCGTCCGTGACCGGCGGATGCTGATGGTCACGGCTCGGGGTCGTGACGTCCTCTACCTGCCGGGCGGCAAGCTCGAGGCCGGCGAGACCGCGGCCGAGGCGCTGGTCCGAGAATCACGCGAAGAGGTCGGCGTCGAACTCGACCCGGCGACCGTGGCCGAGCTGTTCACGGTCGTGACGCAGGCACACGGCGAGCCCGAGGGCCGACAGGTCGCCATGACGGTCTTCGCCGCCGAGCTCGCGGCGACGAGCCCCGAGCCGGCCCCTGCCGCCGAGGTCGGCGCAGTTCACTGGGTGACCTCGGCCGACGCCGACCGGTGCCCGCCGGCCGGGGTCGCGACGCTCGAACGCCTGCGAGGGCTCGACCTGGTCGACTGAGCCGCCGCGCGGTTCGGCGGCGCGGCCGCGCGCACGGCGCGCGCGGCCCGACACGACACGACAGGCCACGCCCGCCGCTCAGTGCACGTACTCGAGCGCGTCGGTGCCCACGGCCCGCAGGGCGTCGAGTGCGCGGAGGCGGTGGGCGAGCGTCAGGTCGTCGAACGTGACGATCACGCAGTACGCCACGCTGCGGTGCGGTCCGCGCAGCACTCCGAGCTCGGAGCGCACCCCCGGGTCGCCGCCCGTCGTGTGGACGATCTGGAGGTCGTGGTCGAGACGTCGGTGCCCGAGCGGATCGAGACCGAACGGTGCGGCGACGAGCGACGTGTCGGCACGCAGCGACAGCCAGCCGAGCACCCGGTTCGACACGGCCCGGTCGACGACCTCGCCGCGGGCCAGGGACACCATCAGACCGGCCAGCTCGTGGGCCGAGCCGACGGCGAGCGCGGGCGCGTCGTCGGGGCCACGCGACGACCGCGTCACGTCGAGGAGGGCCGTCTTCGTGAGTCCCAGTGACTCGCTCCGTGCCCGCACCGCGGCCAGGCCGACCCGCCCGATGAGCGCGTCGATCGCCGCCGCGTCGCGGAATGCTCCGACGAGCGTCGCCGCGTCGGTCACCGGGAGGCTCGTCCGGCGGAGGTAGGGCCAGAGACCGCCGGGCCCCTGGTCGCCGGGGTCGCCCGGTCGGTCGAGTTCGTCGAGCGGACGCAGCGTGCCGTCCTCGATGCGAGCCGACACCTCGATCAGCAGCAGGACGGCACCGAGCTGCCCGACCGGCAGAGCCAGGTGCTCGTCGACGCTCAGCAGGTCGGCGCCCGAGTCGAGGTCGCCGACCGAGGCCGAGACCCGACCGCCCGCGAGGGCCAGGTCGCCCAGGGCCGCGAACGACGACGAGAACGACTCGAGCGCGCGACCGCCGCCGTGACGCGGCTCGTGGTCGGCGCCGTCGGCGTTCTCCCGTCGGGCGCGGCGCCCGGGCCCCGGACCTACCAAATCGTGACGCGCTCCTCGGCCGGCAGCCACAGCGCGTCGCTCTCGGTGACGCCGAACGTCTCGTAGAACTCGTCGATGTTGCGCACGATCTGGTTGCAGCGGAACTCGTTCGGCGAGTGCGGGTCGATCGAGATGAGGCGGATCGCCTCTTCGTCGCGCAGCTTGATCTGCCAGGCCTGGGCCCAGCTGAGGAAGAACCGCTCGGCGCCGGTCAGGCCGTCGACCACGGGCGGCTCGTCGCCGTCGAGCGAGATGAGGTAGGCCTTCCAGGCGATCGAGAGCCCGCCGAGGTCGCCGATGTTCTCGCCGATCGTCAGGGCACCGTTGACGTGGTGGTCGGGCACCTGCTTCGGGGCGAGGGCGTCGTACTGCGCGATGAGCGACGAGGTGAGCTTCTCGAAGGCCTCGCGGTCGGCGGGGGTCCACCAGTCGGTCAGCTTGCCGTCGCCGTCGTACTTCGAACCCTGGTCGTCGAAGCCGTGGCCGATCTCGTGGCCGATGACGGCGCCGATGGCCCCGTAGTTGGCGGCGGCGTCGCGGTTCTCGTCGAAGAACGGGAACTGCAGGATCGCCGCGGGGAAGACGATCTCGTTCATGCCCGGGTTGTAGTACGCGTTGATGGTCTGCGGCGTCATGAACCACTCGTCGCGGTCGAGCGGCTTGCCGATCTTGCCCAGCTCGCGGTCGAAGCCGAAGGCCGCGGTGGCGCGCACGTTGCCGACCAGGTCGGCGGGGTCGATCGACAGGGCGGAGTAGTCGCGCCAGGTCGAGGGGAAGCCGATCTTGGGCGTGAACTTCTCGAGTTTCTCGAGGGCCCGGGCGCGGGTCTCGTCGGTCATCCACTCGAGGCCCGTGATGCTCTGACGGTATGCCTCGACGAGGTGGGCGACGAGGACGTCCATCGCCGTCTTGGCCTCGGGTGCGAAGTGCCGCTCGACGTAGATGCGGCCGACGGCCTCGCCGAGGGCACCCTCGACGAGCGAGACGCCGCGCTTCCACCGGGCGCGCTGCACAGGGGTGCCGGTGAGGGTGCGACCGTAGAAGCCGAAGTTCGCCTCGACGAAGGGCGTCGACAGGTAGGCGGCCGTCGAGCGGACGATCTGCCAGCGCAGCCAGTCGCGCCAGGCGTCGACGCGGTCGTCCGTCAGCAACGTGGCCAGCCCGGTCACGAACGACGGCTCGCGCACGACGAGCTCGTCGAAGACGCCGGCCGGCCCGCCGACCGCGTCACGCCAGGCCGTCAGGTCGACCCCTTCGGCGAGCGCGTCGAACTCGGCCCAGGGCAGCAGGTTGTAGGTCTTGTCGCTGTCGCGGGTGGCGACGTTGCTCCAGTGGTGCGAGGCGAGGGCGGTCTCGAGCTCGATCACGCGGTCGGCGCGGGCCGAGGCGTCGTCGAGGCCGGCGAGCCCGAGCATCTGCTCGACGAACGCCCGGTAGGCGGTCCGCACGGACTCGAACTTCTCGTCGCGGTAGTACGACTCGTCGGGCAGGCCGAGGCCGCCCTGTTCGACGAAGACGACGTAGCGCTCGGGGTCGCCCGGGTCGTTGTCGACGAAGAGCTGCACGACGCTCGGCATGCCCTGCTTCTCGAGCGAGCCCAGGAGGCGCGTGAACGAGGTCACGTCGGTCACCTTCTCGACCTCGGCCAGGAGCGGTTCGAGGGGTGCGGCGCCGAGCGCCTCGATGCGCTCCTCGTCGGTGAAGCTGGTGAAGAGGTCGCCGACCTTGCGGGCCTCGGTGCCGGGTTCGGCGGACTGCGACTCGATCACGATCTCGCGGACGGCCTTCTCTGCCTCTTCGGCGAGCAGGTAGAAGGAGCCGTAGCGCGCCTTGTCGTCGGGGATCTCGGTGCGGTCGATCCAGGCACCGTTGACGTGCCGAAAGAGGTCGTCCTGCGGGCGGACCGCCGGGTCGAGTTCGTCGGTCTGGATTCCGCTGCTCGATGCGTCGCTGGTCATGCTCGTCAGCCTAGGTGAGGCCCCCGACGGCGGGCCGGGCCGAGCCCGCTGCGGCCCTGGCTGACGAGGTCGTCTCAGGAAACACGGAGGAAACGGCACCCCCAGTACAGTTCTCGGCATGGCACTCCCCTGGGCACTGCACGGCGACGGCAAGACAGTCGACCCGACCGAGATCGTGGCCCCGGAGGAGCGGCTCAGCTGGCCGCGCACCATCGGCCTCGGCGGCCAACACGTCGTCGCGATGTTCGGCGCGACCTTCCTCGTGCCGATCATCACCGGGTTCCCGCCGAGCACGACGCTGTTCTTCTCGGGCATCGGCACCCTGCTCTTCCTGATCATCACGAAGAACCGGCTGCCCAGCTACCTGGGCTCGTCGTTCGCTTTCCTCGCCCCGATCGCGGCCGCCACCGACGTGGGCGGCATCCCCCTCGCGCTCAGCGGCATCATCGTCGTCGGCGCCCTGCTCGCGGTGATCGGCGTGGTCGTGAACCTCGCGGGCACCCGCTGGATCGACGCCCTGCTGCCCCCGGTGGTCAGCGGCTCGATCGTCGCCCTCATCGGCTTCAACCTGGCCCCGGCCGCCCGTGACAACTTCGCGCTCTCGCCGGGCATCGCCCTGATCACGCTCGCCGCGGTCGTGCTGAGCGCCGTCCTCTTCAAGGGCCTGCTCGGCCGCCTGTCGATCTTCGTCGGCGTCGTCGTCGGCTACGTCGCCGCCGTGATCGCGGGCGCCGTCGACTACAGCGCCGTCGCGGCCGCGCCGTGGGTGGGCCTGCCGACCTTCACCGCTCCGGCCTTCGACCTCGGTCAGCTGCCGATCTACCTCGGCTTCCTGCCCGTCGTGCTCGCCCTGATCGCCGAGAACGTCGGCCACGTCAAGGGCGTCGGCCAGCTCACGAAGCGCAACCTCGACCCGCTGACCGGCCGCGCCCTCTTCGCCGACGGCCTCAGCACCGTCATCGCCGGCCTCGGCGGTGGATCGGCGACCACCACCTACGGCGAGAACATCGGCGTGATGAGTGCCACCCGGGTCTTCTCCACCGCGGCCTACTGGGTCGCCGGCGTCGTCGCGGTCCTGCTCGGCCTCTCGCCGAAGATCGGCGCCGTCATCTTCACCATCCCACCGGGGGTGCTCGGCGGCGTGACGACGGCGCTCTACGGCCTGATCGGCGTCATCGGCATCCGCATCTGGGTCGAGAACAAGGTCGACTTCAGCCGGCCCAAGAACCAGCTGACCGCCGGCGTCGCACTGATCATGGGCATCGCCGACTTCACCCTGGCCCTCGGAGGCGCGAGCTTCGGCGGCATCATCCTCGGCACGGTCGCGGCCATCGTGGTGTTCCACGTGATGAACGGGCTGGGTCGGCTCCGGGGCACCGACTGAGCGTGCGCCTCCGCTCGCCCCTCGACCGCGAGATCCTCCGCCTGGCCGTGCCGGCGCTGGGGGCGCTCGTGGCCGAGCCGCTCTTCCTGCTCACCGACACCGCGCTCGTCGGCCACCTCGGCTCGGTGCCGCTCGCGGGGCTCGGCGTGGCGAGCGTCATCCTGCAGACGGCCCTCGGGCTGCTGATCTTCCTCGCCTACGCGACCACCCCGACGGTCGCACGGCGACTGGGGGCCGGTGACCAGCGGGGCGCGATCCGGGCCGGGGTCGACGGCATGTGGTTCGCGCTGCTCGTCGGCATCGTCGTCGCGGGGGTCGGCGCGATGGTCGCCGAACCGCTCGTGGGCCTCTTCGGCGTGGCCGACGAGGTCGCCGCGGCCGCCACGACGTACCTCTCCGTCTCGCTGCTCGGCCTGCCCGGCATGCTGCTCGTGATCGCCGCGACGGGCCTGCTGCGCGGCCTGCAGGACACCCGGACGCCCCTCGTCGTCGCCACCGTCGGCTTCGCCGCGAACGCCGGCCTCAACGCGCTGTTCCTCTACGGCTTCGGCTGGGGCATCGCCGGCTCCGCTGCCGGCACGGTCGTCGCGCAGTGGGGCATGGCCGCCGTCTACGTGGTGATCGCGGTGCGGGCGGCCCGGGACGTCGGCGCCGACCTCCGCCCGGGGCTCGCCGGGGTCGGTCGCACCGCGCAGGCGGGCGGCTGGCTGCTCGTGCGGAACGCGGGTCTGCGGGCCGCGCTCCTCGCGACCGTCGCGGCCGCCGTCTCCGCCGGGGTGACGGGCCTCGCGACCATCCAGATCGCGCTCACCCTCTTCAGCACGCTGGCCTTCGCCCTCGACGCCCTCGCGATCGCCGGGCAGGCGATGGTCGGTCACGCCCTCGGGCAGGGCGACCGCGAGCGGGTGCGGGCGATCACGCGACGGCTGATGCTCCTCGGCGTGGGCGGCGGCGTGGTGCTGGGCGCCGTGCTGGCCCTGCTCGCGCCGGTCCTCGCGCCCGTCTTCAGCCCCGACCCGGGCGTGCAGGCGCTGCTGCCGTCGGTGGTCGTCGCGATGGCGGTCGGCATCCCGCTCGCGGGCTTCGTCTTCGTGCTCGACGGGGTGCTGCTCGGCGCGGGCGACGCCCGCTACCTCGCGATCGCGTCGGTCGTCAGCGTGCTCGCCTACCTCGCGGTCCTGCTCCCGGTGGAGGCGCGGGCCGGCACCACGACGTCGGGTGCGGTCGCGCTCTGGCTCGCGTTCGGCCTCGGCTACGTCGGCGCCCGGGCGGTCACGCTCGGCCTCCGGGCCCGCACCGACCGGTGGATGGTGGTCGGCGCGCGCTGAGCGTCGCGCCGCCCCGCGCCGGCCCTCGGCGCGGCGTCAGCGCGCGGGCGGACCCGTCGTCGAGCCGGGTCGGAACACGCTCGTGAAGGTCGTGCCCTCGACCGGCTCACCGGCGAGCAGCGCGAGCACCGCGCGACCGGCCGCGCGGCCCTTCTCGACCGCGGGCTGGACGACCGTCGTGAGGTCGGCGGCTCGCGGGTCGTCGAGCCGCACCCCGTCGTAGCCGACGACGCTCAGGTCGCCCGGCACCGAGAGGCCCAGGTCGTCCGCCGCCGCGATGACGCCCGACGCGAGCAGGTCGCTCTGCGCGATGACGGCCGTCGGCCGCTCGGCCTTGGGCACGTCGAGCAGCCGGAGGCCGGCGCGGTGCCCCTCGCTCGTCCAGCTGCCGCGCGTGGCCAGGCCGCCCACGCCGGGGAAGACCTCGCGGGTGCCGCGCAGCCGCTCGAGTGTCGGCCACGAGGTCCCGCGGGCCACCCGCTCGTCGGTCAGCTCGTCGTCCTGCCCACCGGTCGAGCGCCCGGGGCCGAGTTCGAGGGCGACGACGGCGACCCGACGGTGGCCCAGGTCGTGCAGGTGCCGCGCCAGCAGCCGGGACGAGCCGACGTTGTCCTCGGCGATGTCGAGCACGCCCTCGGTCGGCGGGGCCTCGATCGAGACGACGGGGATGCCGCGCCGCCGCATGATCGACACGGACTCGTCGAGGCGGGTGCTGCAGCCGAACAACACGACCGCGTCGACCGGGGCGTCGAGCAGGCGGGAACGCTCGCCCTCGCTCTCGGTGAGCAGCAGCAGCGAGTTGTCGGCCGGCCCCGTCACGTCGGCGATGCCGTCGAGCATCGCCACGTTGATCGGGTCGCGGAAGGCCGTGCTGAGGGTGGACTCGAGGACGGCACCGACGATGCCGGAACGCCCGCGGCGCAACGACCTCGCCCGCGGATCCGGCCCGGCGTAGCCGAGTTCGTCGGCGACGGCGAGCACCCGCGCGCGGGTCTCGTCCGACACGGGGCCGGTGCCGCTGAAGGCCAAGGAGGCGGTGCTCGCGCTGACCCCGGCGGCCCGCGCCACCGACGCGAGGGTCGGCTTGGCGGCGACGTCGCCCTCTGCCCGGCTCATGCTGCCGCAGCCTAGCCGACGGGGCCGGACGGCCTCCGGACGACCGGTGACGACCGGTGCGGTGTCAGTCGACGGGCCGCACGGGCGGTTCGTCGACGCCCAGGGCGGTGACGTAGTCGGACGCGAGGCCAGGCAGCTGTGCCCATTCGCCGTAGTGCGCGGCGGCCTCCATGAGGTCGACGATCGTGGCACGGACGGTCTCGCCCAGGGCGGGACGCATGTCGTGCACCGCGACGGCCCTCGCGCTGCAGAGGATCTCGAGCGGCAGCAGCAGGTCGTCCAGCACGTGCTGACGGGCGGCCGGCGAGAGCACCTGCACGATCGCCCGGGCGAGGTCGAGGAAGTGTGCGACGTCCGCGGGCAGGGCCAGCCCGTGGGCCGTGCAGGCCGGTCGGCGCACGCCGGGCTCGGGGACGTCCTCGAGCGAGGTCGCCTTCGTCGACGCCACGGAGATCATGCGGACGAGGTCGCGCAGCAGCACCTCGTTGAACCGACGGTGCCAGACGACGACGTGGGCCCCGCTGAACGGAGCGCGCACCACGACCTTCATGCGCCTCAGCTCGAAGAGGGCGAGGTGCGCCTCGCCGGAGGTGACCCGGTGCTCCCGAACGATGGTGTCCACGTCGAGGGAGTCGCCCGGTGCGTAGCGCGCCGTGGCCAGGTCGACGAGCAGCAGCTCGGTCGTGTCGTGGGTAGTCGGCCGCAGCGGCCGGGTCGTGACGGGCGTCGGGTTGGGCATCGTTCCTCCTGGAGGCGTCTGGGTGGTCGTCCTGCCGACCATCTGTCATGAATGTATTTCACATATGCATACCTGTCAACAGGGGCGGCCGAGGACCGATCTCGCCGCCCGTAGGATCGTCGGGTGCGTCTCGTCATTGCTCGCTGTTCGGTCGACTACGCCGGTCGACTGTCCGCCCACCTGCCCCTGGCCACGCGCCTCCTGATGGTCAAGAGCGACGGCAGCCTGCTCGTCCACTCCGACGGCGGCAGCTACAAGCCGCTGAACTGGATGAGCCCGCCCTGCACCATCCGCACGGTCGAACCCGACGACGACCAACGCGAGGCCGGCGTCGTCGAGCTGTGGAAGGTCACGCAGGCGAAGACGGCCGACATCCTGGTGGTCTCGATCCACGAAGTCCTGCACGACTCGTCCCACGAGATGGGCGTCGACCCTGGCCTGACCAAGGACGGCGTCGAGGCCGACCTGCAGAAGCTGCTGGCCGAACAGATCGACCTGCTCGGCGAGGGCCACACGCTCGTCCGCCGCGAGTACATGACCGCCATCGGGCCGGTCGACATCCTGGCCCGCGACGCGAAGGGGGCCGCCGTGGCCGTCGAACTCAAGCGTCGGGGCGACATCGACGGTGTCGAACAGCTCACGAGGTACCTCGAACTGATGAACCGCGACCCGCACCTCGCCCCCGTGACCGGGGTGTTCGCGGCACAAGAGATCAAGCCGCAGGCCCGCACACTGGCCCACGACCGAGGCATCCGCACGCTGCTGCTCGACTACGACGCGATGCGCGGCCTGGACGACTCGCACTCCCGCCTCTTCTGACCGAGTCTCCTTGAGACCTTGTGATACTCACATCTCAGGGTTATATTTCTGCGACGACCCCATCGACCGCAGGAGCAACCCGTGACCTCACCGATCTTCGACACCCTCACCGCCGAACGCGAGGCGACGCCTCTCTTCGAGTCCCTCTCCCGAGGCCTCGACGACCCGATGTGGTCGTTCGAGACCGTGACGCCGCCGTCGGCCAGGGGTGCCGTGCCGGCCGTGGCGACCTGGCCTCTCCGGTCGGCCCCGCGCTGACCCCGATCCGTAAGCTGGGGGCGATGACTCTCCCCTACACGGCCGTCCTCTACGACCTCGACGGCACCATCGCCGACTCGGCGCCCGCGATCACCGCCAGCCTCGCCCACACGATCGGCGAACTCGGCCTGCCGGTGCCCTCCGCCGCCGACCTGATGGCCTGGGTCGGCCCACCCCTGCCGCAGAGCTTCGAGGTGCGCCTCGGCCTCGACGGCGAGCGCCTCGTCGACGCCATGCGGCTCTACCGCGCGCACTACCTCGCCCACGGCGCCCTCGAGGGCGAGGTCTTCCCGGGCGTGCCCGACCTCATGGCGGCCGTGCACGCAGCCGGCATCCCCACCTCGACCGCGACCTCGAAGCCCGAGACCCCGGCCACGGCGATCCTGCGGGCGCACGGACTCGACCGCTACCTCGACGTCATCACCGGCGCCTCCGACGACGAGGTGCGCAACACCAAGGCCGACGTCGTCGAAGAGGCCCTCAAGCGCCTGCGGGCGCGCGGCGCCGACCTCTCGCGGCCCGTCCTGCTCGGCGACCGCCGCCACGACGTCGAGGGCGCGGCCGTGCACGGCGTGCCCACGATCCTGGTCGGCTGGGGCTACGGCGAGCCCGACGAGCACGTCGGCGCGGTCGCCGTCGCGGCGGACGTCGACGAGGTGGCCGACCTGCTGGGCGTCTCCCTGCTGCGCGGCGCCGCATGACCCGCGCCGCGGCCGCCGTGCGGTCGCCCGCCGCCTGGCTGCTCACCCTCGCGATCGTGCTGATCGCCCTCAACATGCGTGGGCCGATCGTGGCCCCGGCCCCCGTGCTCGACCAGATGAGCGCCGACCTCGGCCTCACGGCGGTCGTCGCCGGGCTGCTCACCAGCATCCCCGTGCTCTGCTTCGCGGTGGCGAGCCCGTTCGCCTCGGCCCTGATCGGCCGGATCGGCGCCGAGCGCGCCGTCACCCTCGGGCTCGCGGGCGTCCTTCTCGGCACCCTGCTGCGCACGGCAGGCGGCACGGTCTGGCTCTACGCCGGTACGATCGTGATCGGCGTCGCGATCACGATCGGCAACGTCGTGCTGCCCGTCGTCATCCGCCGTGACTTCAGCCCCGAGCGAGCGGGCTTCGTCACCGGCATATACACCTCGGCCCTCAACGTCGGGTCGATGATCACCTCGTTGGCCACGGCCCCGATCGCCTCGGTCGTCGGCTGGCCCCTCGCCCTCGTCACCTGGGGGCTGCTCGCCGTCCTGGCCGCCGTCGTCTGGTCGATCGCCGTGGGCCCCCGCGTGGCGGTGCGGGGCGGCAGCGTGGCCGTGGTGCCGGGGTCGCAGGCCGACGTCGACGACCGACACCGCGCCTCCTCGGCGACCGACGTCTTCACCGGCGGCATCGACGTCGTCGAGCCCGGCGAGGCCGAGGCCGATGCGCGCGAACGCCGACGCAGTGCCACCCCGCTGCTGCGTCGATGGACCACCTGGGGTCTGACGCTGGCCTTCTCGGGCCAGGCGTTCGGCTACTACGGGCTCACGGCCTGGATGCCGACGCTGCTGCGCGACGAGGTCGGGCTGACCCGCGAGGCGGCCGGTGCGAGTTCGTCGGTCTTCCAGATCCTCGCCGTGGTGGGTGCGCTGGGCGTGCCGTTCCTCGCCCTGCGGGTGCGACCCGCGGTCGTCATCGGTCTGATCGCCGTGTTCTGGTCGGCCATGCCGCTGGGCCTGCTCTTCGCCCCCGAGCACTGGCTGCTCTGGTCGATCTTCGGCGGGGCCGCGCAGGGCGGCGGCATCACGATCATCTTCATCGTCATCGTGCGCATGGCGTCGACCGACGTCGAGGCACGGCGACTGTCCGCCCTCGTGCAGGGTGGCGGCTACGCCATCGCCGCGCTCGGGCCACTGGCGATCGGCGGGCTGCACGACGTCAGCGGCAACTGGCAGATCCCGATGATCGGCGTCGCCGCGGCGGTCGTCGTGCTCGGCGTCAGCGGCGTGCTGTCGTCGCGGCGCGTGCCCTGAGCCGACCGGGTGGACGGCCCGGGGGCCTGTCGCGGCGGCCCGTCGGGCCGGGTCAGTCCCGCACGCCTCCGGCGAAGAGCACCTCGAGCGTCAGCGGATCGCGTCCGGTCAGGTCGCGCACGGACGACGTGACCTGCGCCACCTCGCCCGAGGCCATCGACGTGTAGGTGCTGACCCAGGCGTCCGCCTGGAAGGGCTCGGGCTCGAAGACACGACGGGACTCGTAGGCCTCGTCGACCGTCTCGTCCACGAACGTGAACGACCGCCCGCCGAGGGCGGTGAGACGTGCGGCCGCCTCCGTCAGGGTGAACGCCTCCGACCCGGTGAGATCGTAGGTCGCCCCGGCGTGCGACTCGTGGTCGAGCAGCACGACGGCCGCCACCGCCGCGACGTCGGCCCGGGCCACCGCGGCCACGCGCCCGTTGCCGGCCGGGCCCCGGATGACGCCCTGCTCGTCCGCGAACAGCGGGATGAAGTCCAGGTAGAAGTTGTCGCGCAAGAACGTGAAGGCCAGCCCCGACTCGCGGATGTACTGCTCGGTCGCGAAGTGGTCCCGCCCGAGCGTGAACACCGAGTCGGCCGACGCCCCGGCGAACGACGTGTAGACCACGTGCCGCACTCCCGCCTCGACGGCGGCGTCGACGAACGTGCGGTGCTGGTCGACGCGGTCGGGAGCCTCGGCCGCCGACACCATGAACAGGGTCTCGACCCCGCGCAGCGCCTCGACGGAGGCCGCCCGGTCACCGTAGGTCGCGACGGCGACCTCGGCCTCGGCGCCGTCGAGCCGGGGCGCGCGGGCGGCGTCGCGCACGACGAGCCGCAACGGCACGCCCCGCTCCGACAGGTGGAGAGCCACGATGCCCCCGACGGCACCCGTCGCGCCCGTGACGGCGACGAGCGACGAGGAGGCGCGGGCGGGTTCCCCGAGGGAGGCGGACGAGGTCTCGGTCGAGTCGGTCATGCCTCACTGAACCATGCGCGGTGGGGGCGGCTCCCAGGCGGGGCCGACCCGCGCCTCCTCGTCCGCCCGGCGCGCCCCGATCGGCGTTGTTGCGGGGATCGAGACTCGTTATCGACTGCCGGGATCGGTGGCCGTCGCCGACGGGCGCCGGTAGATTCGACGCCGGCCCGATACACCCACGGGCCGACCCGACGGGCCGACCCCACCCCGATCCGCCACCCCCGACCTCCACCCCGACGAGAGGCGCCCATGGGCCACGACCACGGACACGGACACGTCGCCGCCGACGGACGACGGCTGCGCCTCGCGATCGTGATCATCGCCCTGGGCCTCCTCGCCCAGCTGGTGGGCGCCTGGCTCTCGGGCTCGCTCGCGCTGCTCGCCGACTCGGGGCACATGCTCTCCGACCTGGCCGGGCTGGTCGTCGCGCTCGTGGCCACGATCGTCGCCGCCCGCCCCGCGAGCGGCCGACAGACCTACGGCTACCGGCGGGCCGAGGTGTTCGCCGCCTTCGTCAATGGCCTCGTGCTGCTCGCCGTGTCGCTCTCGGTCGCCGTCGCCGCCGTGTCCCGCCTCGTGGCGGTCGGCGAGCACGAGGTGCTCGGCCTGCCGATGCTGGTCGTCGGCCTGGTCGGCGGGGCGACGAACGTCGCGGCCCTGCTCGTCCTGCGGGGCGGGGCGACGCACTCCATCAACATGCGCGGGGCCTACCTCGAGGTGCTCGGCGACCTGCTCGGCTCGGCGGCCGTCGTCGTGGCCGCCGTCGTCGTGCTGACTACGGGCTTCACGCAGGCCGACTCGGTCGGGTCGCTGATCATCGCGGCGATGATCGTGCCGCGGGCCTGGTCGCTGCTGCGCGAGGCGATCCGGGTGCTGTTCGGGTCGGCACCGGGCGACATCGACCTCGAATCGGTCCGCACGCACATCGGCGACACCCCCGGCGTCGTCTCGGCGCACGACGTGCACGCCTGGCAGATCACCAGCGGGGCGACCGTCTTCTCGGCGCACGTCGTCGTCGAACGCGAGGTGTTCTGCGACATGAAAGTCGACGAGACCCTGGACGCCCTCGACCGGTGCCTCGCCGCCCACTTCTCGGTCGAGCACGCGACGTTCCAGCTCGAGCCGGCCGACCACGCGGGGCACGAGCGCGAGACGCACGCCTGACCGGCGGTCAGGCCAGCGAGCCGAGCCACAGGCCGAGGGACGCGACGCCGACGCACGCGACGAGCATGCCCAGGCCGTTCGCGACCGCGGCCCCGCGTCGCCCGGAGGCCAGCAGTCGCACCGTCTCGACGCTGGCGGTGCTGAACGTCGTGTACCCGCCGAGCAAACCGGTGCCCAGGACGGCCTTCCACTCGGGCGCGACGACCGCCTGCAGGGCGAGGCCGGTCAGCAGCCCCAGCGCGAACGAGCCCGACACGTTGATGACGGTCGTGCCCCACGGGTAGGCCGCACCCAGGCGGTCCTTGACCAGGCCGTCGACGACGAAGCGCGCGGCGGCACCGATCCCACCGGCCGCCGCGACGGCGACGACGAGCAGCGGGCTCACGAGGCACGTCCGGCGAGACGTGCGCCGACCCGGATGCCGGCCGCCGCGGCGAGCACCCCGACCACCAGGCTCAGCAGTCCGTAGAGCGCGGCGACGGCGAGGTCGCCTCCGCCCGCGCCGGCGAGCTGCGCGGTCTCGGTCGCGAGCGAGCTGTAGGTCGTGAAACCACCGAGGACGCCCGTCCCCACGAAGAGTCGGGCCCGGCGCCGCCCGCCCTCGTCGGGCCCGGAGCGCACCAGCCGCTCGAGCAGGACGCCGAGCACGAACGCCCCGACCACGTTGATCGCGAAGATCGCCGTGTCGAAGGCACCCCACGACGGCACCACGAGCGTCACACCGACCCGCGCGGCGGTCCCGAGGGCGCCGCCCAGCGCGACGAGGGCGATCAGGGACGGACGGAGGTGCGGGGCACGAGGGCGCGCAGCCCCCGTCACCGGCGGCCTCGCGTCACAGCTCGTCCTCCCACGGCAGCGTCTGGCTGCGGGGGACGGGGGCCAGCGGAACGACGACGACCGGGCGGTGCTGACGGTGGCTGAGGTGCAGGGCGACCGAACCGGCGAAGAACTCGCGGACGCTGCCCCGCAGGCCGGCCTCGCGACTGCCGACGACGATCAGGGGGGCGTCGAGCTGTTCGGCCAGGTGCGACAGGCACTGGGCGGGGTCGCCGGCGACGACCGAGGTGCGCAGCTCGACGCCGCGAGCCGAGGCGATCGGCCGCAGCCGCGCCTCCAGGTCGGCGTCGAAGGAGAGCGTCTCGGTGTAGTCGTCGGGGTCGAGGGGGTACGACAGGACGGTGCCGTCGATGCCCTCGGCGAAGGCGAGCCGGTCGGGCTCGACCGAGACGCACAGCAGGCCGGTGCCGAAGCGCGCCGCCAGGTCGGCCGCGGTCGCCACCACGGACTCGCCCGAGTTCGGCACGACGCCCACGACGACGAAGCCGCGGGCGGGGTTCTGCTCGTCGGACATGGTCACCACCCTCTCACCGCGTCGCCGACCCGTGCGGCGCCACGGCGACAGTGAACCACCGTCACGCCCCTCCGCGGAAGAGCAGACTGTCGGCATGTGCGGTCGCTACGTCGTTGCCCGGGCCACGTCCGATCTGCTGCCGAGCCTGCTCGACGGCCTGGGGCCCCTGCCCGACGACTTCAACGTCGCGCCGACGACGGTCGTGCCGGTCGTCCGCGAGCGACACGGCGAGCGACAGCTGCCCGGTGCCCGCTGGGGCTTCGTGCCGTTGTGGTACCCCGACCTGAAGAAGCGGCCGCAGCCGATCAACGCGCGCATCGAGACCGTGGCGACGAGCGGCATGTTCCGCCGGGCGTTCGCCACCAGCCGGTGCATCGTGCCCGCGCAGGGGTACTACGAGTGGGTCGTGACCGAGACCGGCAAGCAGCCGCACTACGTGCACCAGCCGGACGCCGGCCTCGCCATGGCCGGCCTCGTCACCGCGTGGCCCGACCCCACCAGGGCCGAGGACGATCCCGACCGCTGGGTGCTCTCGACGACGATCATCACGCGGGACGCCCACGTGGCGCCGGGCGAGGTGCACGACCGGATGCCGGCCTGCCTGACGCCCGACTCGTACGACGACTGGCTGGGCGACGGACTCGACGCCGACGAGCTGCTGGCACTGCTCGACCGGGACTCGTTCGAGGTCGCCCACGACCTCGTGCAGCACGAGGTGAGCCGCGACGCGAACAACGTCCGCAACAACGGCCCGCACCTCATCGACCCCCTGCGCTGACACCCCTCGGACGAGGAGGCGCGGCCCGCGTCCCCGCCGGAGGCGCGGCTCGGTGCCTCAGCGTGCGTCGCGGTGACTCGCCAGGCGTTCGCGCAGGTAGGACACCAGCTCGCCCTGGGCCCGTCGGGACTCCCGGGTCAGTCGGTTGAGCGGCACGCGACCGCCCGCCGCCAGGGCGGGGTCGCGGGGGACGACGACCCCGAACACGCTCGCGTCGTCGAGCAGGTCGATGAGGGCGCCGTCGGCGTGGGCGCCGAGGTCGTGCAGGGTCAGCTCGTGGTCGACCCGTGGCGCGTCGTCGCCCCCGGTCAGCCGGGACCCGAGGTCCCCGCCCGAGTGGTCGACCAGCCGGGGCACCGACGACCTGACCGTCGGCGAATACCTCGACAACCGCGCTGCCTACGGGTCGACGTCTCGCCCGCATTCTCCTGCGCAACAGGCGGCGCCTGAGGACGCAGCGTCAGATCGTCTGACCGAGCTCATCTTGGACGGGGTCGACCCGGAACAGGCTCGTCTCGATGTCGGCACGTGGCTCAAGGGCCAGAACGCGCTGCACTCCCCCGTATGATCTCCGGCGGACGGCCCGACGACGTGACAGGACTCGGGCACGCAGGCGTGAACGAGTCGCTGGGCAGTCGATGGCGGACATGGGTGGCGGCGTTGGATGACTACCTCCACTCCGTGGCTGGCTCGATCCCGGAGTCGGAGTGGTACCGCACACGACTCGACGTCCGACTCACCTCGACCACAGGAGGATGACACCATGGCCAAAGAAGCCGTCTTCGTCTCAGGACCGCAGATGCCGCCGTCGAGTCACGAGACGTTCGCCGAACGAGTACCTCCTGAGATGACGGCGCTCTGGCGGGACCACGGCCTGGGTGACACCGCAGACGGTTACTTGCGGATCGTCGACCCGGCCCGATGGCTGGATGTGCTCGCAGAGGTCGCTCCCAGGTTCACGCAAGGCGTTCCGTTGTTCTCTTCGGCGCTCGGTGACCTCTTCGTCTGGCTGGACGGGCGACTGCACCTCCTCGAATTCCGCAAGGGCACGTCTCGCATCCTCACGAAATCGATGGCGACCTTGAAAGTCATCGCCGCGTACGAGTCCTTCCTGAACGACCCCGACTATTTCGACTGGGCTCCGTGGCCGGAGGCTCGAGCTCGTCTCGGCGTTCCCGGCCCGGAGGAATGCTTCGGCTTCACGCCCATCCTCGCCCTGGGGGGACGGCCGACAGCCGATTCTCTCCAGCTCGTAGGCATGAGGGAACATCTCCTCCTCATATCCTCAGTTGCTGGTCCCCTGTCGTGGGTGCGGACGGCCGTCTCGGTGCCTTCTCCACGCGACCCGGCCCCGACAGTGCGTGACGGAACCCCGAGGCTGCAAAAAGCACAGGCTTGGCTGGCCGGCCCCCCGTCATGAGGGACGCACTTCGAATCCTCGGCAAAGCACTACATGCCGTCATCCCGCGCGACCACGATCGAGTGATCGCCCGGATCAGCGTGGTCGGCGGAGTGACAGCCGGCACGATCGAGTTGCATGCTGCCGACGGCAGCTCGACCTCTCTCTCATCCGGTCGTGGCGTCTTCCGGGCGGCCCGCGATCTCCGGAGGGTCATGAACGAACCCGAAGCCGGGACCTGGTTCACGGGCGTGTTCACCGTCACCGCCGGGGGGAAGCTCAGTGCGAGGTACGACTACGACCACGAGCCCGAGCTCGGGTCTTTCGCCGCCGAGGCGTATCGCGCCGACTTCGACGAGTTCCCCCGCACCCCCGAGAACACCCCCGACTGGCTGGCCGCCATCCTCGCCGGTGCCCCGACCCGCCACGACCTCGTCGGCAGGGGTGGCACACATGAGTCGAAGCATGAGTCGGAGGGAGCACCCGAGTCATGACACAGCAAGAGAACCCGCCCGGGCTCGAGCAGGAGCGCTCCGCCCTGAGGGAGGTCGGTCTGGCCCTCCATGGCGAGATCGCCGCAGGCTTCGATCGCATCGAGGCCGAGATCAGCATCGTCGGTGGTGTCTCCTCCGGAAAGAAGCGCCTCTACCGCCCGGACGGAACGTGCGACTCCGTCATGGGCAAGAGGGACTCCACCCTCCGTGCCCGTGAACTCAGAGAGGCCATGTACAGGCCGGGGGCAGGGACATGGTTCACCGCCTGGTTCACGGTCACGGCCGAAGGAAAACTCCGCACGCGATTCGACTACGACCACGAGCCCGAGTTGGGCCACTTCGCCGCCGAGGCCTATCGAACCGACTTCGACGAGTTCCCCCGCACCCCGGAGAACACCCCGGATTGGCTGGCCGCCGTCCTCGCCGGCGCCCCGACCCACCACGACCTCGTTCGCCTCGGACACGATGACCAGCGCTGACGAGAGCCGCTCTGCTTCGGTAGATGACCAGCTGACGACGGGCGTCGAGGCCGAGCGCGCGATCCTGCAAGAGATCGGCGGACAGCTGTACGGGCTGCTCCCGTCCGGCCTCGACCGGATCGTCATGACGACCAGCATGGCTCGGGGCGTGATGGCCGGCGAGACTTCGCTCTTCGCAGCCGACGGCTCCCAGGAGTCGGCTGCTCCCGCGCGACGCACGTTCGAGGCGGCTCGTCGACTGAGGCGCCTGATGTACAAGCCAGGGGCGGGAACATGGTTCACCGCCGTCTTCACCGTCACGACTGCCGGAAAACTCAGCGCACGGTACGACTACGACAACGAACCCGAACTAGGCCACTTCGGCGCCCAGGAACATCGTGCCGACTTCGAGGATTTTCCCCGGACGGCCGAGAACACTCCCGAGTGGCTCGCCGCGATCCTCGCGGGGGCGCCCACCCGACATGACCGCGTCGACCGTGACGACGGTCCCCTCGTCCCGTGATGACGACACGATGACCAGCGCTGACGAGAGCCGCTCCGTTTCTCCCGACGGGCAGCCGACAGGACTCGAAGCCGAACGCGTCCAACTGCGCGCCATCGGTCGTCTGCTGTATCCGACTCTGAACTCGGAACACGATCGTGTCGAGATGCAGGTAAGCGTGGCTGGCGGCGTCCTCGCCGGCCGGACCCGTGTCCATCGACTCGACGGTTCGCTCGAATCGATCATCGGGCCTGTCGATGCGTTCGAGGCGGCCGAAGTCCTCCGCGACGCCATGCACCGTCGAGATGCGGGGACCTGGTTCACCGCGGTGTTCACGGTCACGGCGGCCGGCAAGATGAGTGCGTCGTACGACTACGACCACGAGCCCGCGTTGGGCCACTTCTCCGCGGATGCCTACAGGGCCGACTTCGATGAGTTCCCCCGCACCCCCGAGAACACCCCCGACTGGTTGGCCGCCATCCTCGCCGGCGCCCCGACCCGCCACGACCTGGCCCGCCGAGCCGACGGTGGCGGCGGGGCCAAGCGATGAGCGAACACGACGACGACGGCGGCGGCGGCGGCGTCCCGACCGAGCGTGATGCCCTCCGTCGGGTGGGTCTCGCCGTCCACCGCATGATGCCTCGAGGCTCCGTCCGGGCGGAGTTCGACTTCTCCGAGGTCGGAGGCGTCCGGGTGGCATCCGTGGGTTTCTTCGACGAAGCCGGTCACGAGTCGTCCACTCCCGACACGGACGAGGCGGGCGCCGCCGCCTCCGACCTCCGACGGCTCATGTACCGAGCCGACGTCGGAACGTGGTTCAGCGCCCACTTCCGGGTGACCGCCGCCGGCAAGCTCGGCACCTCGTTCGACTTCGACCACCGCGCTCCTCACACCTGGATCGACGACCAGGCGTACCTCGACGATCTCGAGTCGTACCCACGGCCCGCCGATGCGATCCCTGGCTGGCTCGCCGCCGTCATCGCCTCGCGATCGGCCGGAGGCTTTCCCTGACCGGCCTCACGGGCTGATCGGGCCGAGACGCCTCAGAGCGGCAGCACGGCTTCGAGGGCGAGCGGGTCGCCGTCGACCGCGATGTCGTCGAGCTGCCGGCCGACGAACTCCGCCGCCTCGACCGTGTCCGACTCGATGCGGTGCCCCGTGCCGTCGACGACGAGCGCCCAGGCGACCGGACCCCCGGAGGCGCGGGTCATCTCGAGACGGCAGCGCGTCAGTTCGCGGTCCTGTCCGAATCGCATGTCCGACAGGTCGGCGATGACCATGCACTCGAGGTCGTCGCGGAACCCGTGGAGGGTGGCGTCCCTCGCGATCTCGAGCCGCCCCTCCTCGTCGAGGTCGTCGGCGGACGAGGTGAACCGCGTGCCCTCGACGGTCCGCACGATCCACGAGACGTGGTCGCCGACGGTGACGAAGCTCTGCATGCTGCTGACCCTCGGCCCGATGTCGGCGTGCACGTACACCGGTGGCAGGTCGGTCACGCTGACCACGACGCCGTCGCGGCGACCCACCACGCGGCGGTCGGACTCGACGACGATGCGCTGGTTGCGGGGCACCCACGGGGCCTTCGGGAACTCGTCGAAGAGCACCTCGTCGAACTCGAACACGACCCCGCTCTGCTGGCTCATCGCACCAGCCAAGCACCTACGGGCCGGTGAGCAGGCCCCGAAGCGGGCTCGAAGCGGGCCCGAGAAAGTGAAAAGGCCCACCCGGAGGTGAGCCTTCACGTTCGTGCGCGAGGGGGGACTTGAACCCCCACGCCCTTTCGAGCACTGGCACCTGAAGCCAGCGCGTCTGCCAATTCCGCCACTCGCGCGAACTCGTAGACTTTAGCACGCGTCAGAGGCCCGGAAGAGCAGCGGTGAGTACCTTTCACTCGTTCGGGCTAAGATCGGGCGACCAGAGACCCCGAACCTGGAGACCCATGGGACTGCTCGACAATTTCGAACGCGGGTTGGAGCGTGCCGTCAACGGTGCCTTCGCCAAGACGTTCCGTTCGGGCGTGCAACCACTCGAGATCACGAACGCGCTGCGCCGCGAGCTCGACACCAAGGCTGCCGTGGTCTCGCGCGACCGGATCCTCGTGCCCAACGAGTTGCAGGTCCGCCTGGCTCCGATCGACTACGACAAGATGTCGGCCATCGGTCCGGCCCTGATCGACGAGCTCACCCAGCTGACGCAGCGCCACGCCACCGCCCAGGGGTACCAGTTCGCCGGCCCGCTCGGCATCCGCCTGCGTGAGGACGACTCGCTCAGCGTCGGCATCATGACCGTCGACTCGCGCAACCTGCGCGGCGAGGTGCAGTGGAAGCCGTTCGTCGAGATCGACGGCAAGCGCCGCGAACTCAGCGGAGCCCGCACCATCATCGGCCGCGGCAGCGACGCCGACATCACCGTGCAAGACACGGGGACGTCCCGCCAGCACGTCGAGATCCTGTGGGACGGTTCGCGGGCCCAGGTCCGCGACCTCGGGTCGACGAACGGGTCGAAACTCAACGGCAACCCGCTGACGAAGGCCCCGCTGCAGCCCGATTCGGTGATCCAGATCGGTCGTACGCGTATCGTGTTCCGCGTGCTCCCCCAGTCATCGACGCCCGACCCCTTCGACGGGCCCGACTCGACGGGTGGCCGACGATGACCTCAGCCCTGACCCTCCTGGTGCTCCACTTCGGCTTCCTGGCCGTCCTGTGGCTGTTCGTCTTCGTGATCGTCTTCGCGCTGAGAAGCGACCTGTTCGGGCAGCGGGCGCGCAAGATGCCCGCCGACGCCACACCCGGCAAGGCGAGCTCGACCGCCACCGCGCCTCCTGCGCCCGCTCCGCGCGCCGCGCCCGCCGCGCCGGCGCCGACCCCGCAGGGTGACGGCCGCGCCACGCGCCTCGTCATCACCAAGGGCGCCAAGGCGGGCCTCGAGATGCCGCTCGGCGACGGGCCGCTCACGATCGGGCGTTCGCAAGAGAGCAACCTCGTGATCCGCGACGACTACACCTCGACCCACCACGCGCGCCTCATGCTCTGGAACGGCCGCTGGGTCGTCCAAGACCTCGACTCCACCAACGGCACGTTCCTCGCCGGTGATCGCGTGTCGGTCCCCACCCCCGTGCCCACGGGCGCGACCGTGACGATCGGGCAGACGAGCTTCGAGCTCCGGCGGTAGGCCCTCATGACGACGCACGCCAAGAGTGCCGCTCTGTCCAACGTGGGCAAGATCCGGTCCAACAACCAAGACAGCGGCTACGCCGGCACGCAGCTGTTCGTCGTGGCCGACGGCATGGGCGGGCACGCGGGCGGCGACGTGGCCTCGGCCATCGCGATCCGACGGATCCGCGAGACCGACCGCGTCTACACCTCGCCGGGTGACGCCGAGTTCGCGCTGCAGTCGTCTCTGATCGCGGCGAACCAGCTGCTGGCCGAGACCGTCTTCGAGCACCAGGAGCTCACCGGCATGGGCACCACCGTCAGCGCCATGCTGCGCGTCGGTGACAGCATGGCGATCGCCCACATCGGCGACTCGCGCATCTACCTGTTCCGCGAGGGCGAGCTCAGCCAGATCACCGCCGACCACACCTTCGTGCAGCGCCTGGTCGACAGCGGTCGCATCACGCCCGAAGAGGCGGCGGTCCACCCGCGACGCAGCGTGCTGATGCGCGTGCTCGGCGACGTCGACGCGGCCCCCGAGATCGACACGGCCACCCTCGGCACCCAGCCCGGCGACCGCTGGCTGATCTGCTCGGACGGCCTCAGCAGCTACCTCGCCGAGGAGCGCATCAAGAAGGCGCTCGCCATGGGCCTCGACGCCGAGCAGACCGCCCGGCGCCTGGTGAAAGAGACGCTCGACCACGGCGCCCCCGACAACGTGACCGTCGTCATCGTCGACGTCGACGAATCGGGCGATTCGGCCCTCGACGAGCCCGTCACGGTCGGGTCGGCCGCCGCGCCCCTCAGCTTCGACAGCGACGCCGGCCGCAAGCAGCTGCGCCTGCCGACGATCCTGCTGCACCCGCTGAAGGTCGCCACGACGCCCGAGGACAGCCACTTCGAGCCCGAGAGCGACGAGTACCTCGCCGAGCTCATCGCCGAAGACAAGCGACGCCGTCGCCGTCGCCGCATCACCTGGCTGACCGCCCTCGTCGTGGCGATCGCCGCGCTCGTCGCCGGGCTCGTGCTGACCTACCAGTGGACGCAGGACCACTACTACGTGGGCGAAGAGCGGGGCACGGTCGTCATCTACAAGGGCGTCCAGCAGAGCCTCGGGCCGATCGGCCTCTCGAGCGTCTACGAGACCACCGACGTCCAGGTCGACGACCTGCCGAACTACACGCAGACCACCGTGGAAGACACCATCAACGCCGGCTCCCTCGCGGACGCCCGGGCGATCGTCGAGAGGTTGGCCGATGCCAGCAACCCCTGACGCACCCGGCGGCGACGCGACCGAGGTCATCGGCCGCGTAGGAGGCGCGCGCAAGCCGTCCGCGAAGGCGTCGCGTCCCACGAACATGACGCAGGCGATCACGTTGCGCCTGCGCGAACCCGCGCGTCTGCGCAACCTCGAACTGCTCATGCTGCTGATCGCCTGCGGCGTCGCCGCGGGAGCGATGGTGCTGGTCCAGCTCGGCGCGACAGGCGAGGTCGACCCGACCGTGCTGATCGCCGGCTCGATGGTGCTCGGCCTCGCCCTGATCTTCCACGTCGTCCTGCGCGTCGTCGCCCGTGAGGCCGACCCGTTCGTCATGCCGATCGCCGTCACCCTGAACGGCATCGGCATCGCCATGATCTACCGACTCGACCTGGCCGAGGGCCGCGAGGGCTGGGGTGCCCTGGGCATCAAGCAGATGGTGTGGACCGTCCTCGCCATGGTGATCTCCCTCGCCGTGCTGCTCGTGATCCGCAACTACCGGGTGCTCTCCCGCTACCGCTACATCGCGATGTTCGTGTCGATCGTGCTGCTGCTCCTCCCCCTGCTGCCGGGCATCGGGCGCGAGGGGCTGAACGCCCGCGTGTGGATCGACATCGGCCCGTTCTCGTTCCAGCCGGGTGAGATCGCCAAGATCACGCTGGCGATCTTCTTCGCCGGCTACCTCGTCACCGCCCGCGACAACCTCTCGCTGATGGGGCCGAAGATCCTCGGCATGCGGTTCCCGCGACCGCGCGACCTCGGGCCGATCCTGATCGTCTGGCTCGTCGCCATGGGCGTCCTCATCTTCCAGCGCGACCTCGGCACCTCGCTGCTCTACTTCGGCCTCTTCCTGGTGATGATCTACGTCGGCACCGGCCGCGCGAGCTGGATCATCCTCGGCGTCGGGCTGTTCGTCGGCGGCGCCCTCGTCGCGAGCACCTTCCTGGGCTACGTGCAGGGCCGTTTCGCCGCCTGGCTCAACCCGTTCGCCCAGTCCGAGTACGACGCCGTCGGCGGGTCGTTCCAGCTCGTCCAAGGCCTCTTCGGACTGGCGAACGGCGGGCTGATCGGCACGGGCCTCGGCCAGGGCCGTCCCCAGACGACCCCGCTCGCCGAGAGCGACTACATCTTCGCCTCGCTCGGTGAAGAGCTCGGCCTGACCGGGCTCTTCGCCATCCTGGCGCTCTACCTGCTGCTCGTCTCCCGCGGATTCCGCATCGGGTTCGTGGGCCAGGACGACTTCGGTCGCATGCTCGGGGTCGGCGTCGCCTTCGTCGTGGCCCTGCAGGTCTTCGTGGTCATGGGCGGTGTGACGAGGGTGATCCCGCTCACGGGCCTCACCGCCCCCTTCCTCGCCGCGGGCGGCTCGTCGCTCGTGGCCAACTGGATCATCGTGGCCCTGCTGCTGCGACTGTCCGACTCCGTGCGCAACCAACCGAGGCTGGTGATCGGCTGATGAACAAAGAACTCCGACGCGTGAGCTACGTGGTGCTCGCCATGTTCGTCGCGCTCTTCCTCTCGACGACCTACATCACGGCGTTCCAGGCCGACGCGCTGAACGCCGACGCCCGCAACTCGCGGGCGCTGCTGGCGAGCTACTCGGCCCAGCGCGGCCCCATCCTGGTCGGCGGCCAGGCGATCGCGCAGTCGACCCCCGTCGACGACCAGTACGAGTTCCAGCGCACGTACTCGCAGCCCGACCTCTACGCGCCCGTCACCGGCTACTACACCCTGGGCCAGGGGTCCCGGGGCATCGAGGACGCCATGAACCGGTACCTCACGGGCAACGCCAACTCGCAGTTCTTCGACCAGGTCAACTCGCTGCTCACGGGTCAGGACCCCGAGGGGGCCACGGTCAACCTCACCCTCGACCCCACGGTGCAGCAGGCCGCCTACGACGCCCTCGGCTCGAACTCGGGCTCGGTCGTCGCGATGGATCCCAAGACCGGCAAGATCCTCGCCATGGTCTCGAAGCCCAGCTACGACCCCAACCCGCTCGCCAGCCACGACCGTCAGACCGTCACGGACGCCTACGACTCGCTGATCGCCGATCCCTCGGCCCCGCTGCAGAACCGGGCGATCCAGGGCGACCTCTACGCACCGGGATCGACCTTCAAGCTGATCACGACGGCGGCGGCGCTCGAGAGCGGCGACTACACGCCCGACAGCGCGTTCCCCAACCCGTCGACGCTGACGCTGCCCGGCACCAGCACCAACATCAACAACGCCGAGGGCGGAAGCTGCGGCGGCGGTGAGACGGCCACGATCGCGACGGCCCTCCGCCTGTCGTGCAACATCCCCATGGCTCAGCTCGGCCAGGCCCTCGGGGCGAAGGCGCTGCAAGAGCAGGCCGAGAAGTTCGGCTTCGGCGACGACTCCATCGGCGTCCCCCAGGCCGTCACGCCGAGCCAGTTCCCCATCGAGGACTCCAAGGGTCAGGCCATCAACGACGCCACCCTCATGCTCCAGTCGTTCGGGCAGGGGTCCGACCGCGTGACGCCCCTTCAGATGGCCATGGTCTCGGCCGCCATCGCCAACGGCGGCACCGAGATGAACCCGACGTTGATCGAGAGCGTCCTGAACCCCGACCTGAGCCCGGTCGAGGATTTCTCGCCCTCCGAGTACGGCAAGCCCATCAGCTCCCAGACTGCGGCCACGATGACCGACATGATGGTGCAGGACGTCGCGAACGGTGCGGCGAGCAATGCAAGAATTGACGGTGTCGACGTCGCCGGCAAGACAGGAACGGCCGAGAACGGCCCCGGCGAGCCGTACACCCTCTGGTTCACCGGGTTCGCGCCTGCTGCTGACCCCGAGGTCGCGGTCGCCGTCGTCGTCGAGAACGGCGGCGGACAGGGCCAGTCCGCATTCGGCAACAGTGTCGCGTCACCGATCGCGAAGAAAGTACTAGAGGCGGTGCTGAACAAATGAGACCATCCGGCGGAGTCACCTTCGGTGGGCGTTACCAGCTGTCGACCCGAGTCGCCATCGGCGGCATGGGCGAGGTCTGGGAAGCCACCGACCTCGTCATCGGCCGCACGGTCGCCATCAAGATCCTCAAGGACGAGTACCTGGGCGACCCGGGCTTCCTCGAGCGCTTCCGCGCCGAGGCCCGCCACGCGGCCCTCGTCAACCACGAGGGCATCGCGAACGTCTTCGACTACGGCGAGGAAGAGGGCAGCGCCTACCTGGTGATGGAGCTCGTCCCCGGCGAGGCCATGTCGACGGTCCTCGAGCGCGATCGGGTCCTGCCCACCGACAAGGTCCTCGACATCGTCGCGCAGACCGCGTCGGCCCTGCAGGCCGCCCACGCCGCCGGTCTCGTGCACCGCGACATCAAGCCCGGCAACCTGCTCGTCACTCCCGACGGCCGGGTGAAGATCACCGACTTCGGCATCGCACGCATCGCCGACCAGGTGCCGTTAACGGCCACGGGCCAGGTCATGGGCACGGTGCAGTACCTCTCGCCCGAGCAGGCGAGCGGCCACCCGGCGTCTCCCAGCACCGACATCTACTCGTTGGGCATCGTCGCCTACGAGGCGCTGGCCGGTCGTCGCCCGTTCACGGGCGAGTCCCAGGTCGCCATCGCCATGGCACAGATCAACGAGCAGCCGCCCGACCTCCCGTCGACGGTGTCCGAGCCCGTGCGCCGCCTCGTCCTGTCCTGCATCGCGAAGAAGCCCGGTGAGCGGCCCGCGACGGCCTCTGCCCTCGCCCAGGCGGCTCGTGCCCTTCGCCGCGGCGACGTCGCCGCAGCGACCATCGCCGTGCCGGCCATCGGTGCGGCAGCCGCCACGCCCGCCGATGCGGCGACCAAGGCCTTCAACGCCCAGGACGCCACGACGCAGCTCTTCGATCCGATGGCCACCCGGGCACAGAGCGCCGCAGGTGGTGCGGCCGCGGGCTACGTGGCCGGCTCGGCCGATCCCGACGCCCTCCGCGACGGCGACGACGAGCCCGCCGACGAGAAGAAGCGCAGCCCCTGGTTCTGGCCGTTGATCGTCCTCGCCGTCCTGGCCGTCATCGCCCTCGTCGTCGGCATCGTCTTCGCGATCGGCAACACCGACGACCCGGCTCCCGCGCCGTCGACGACGAGCTCCACGCCCTCACCGACCCGCACGACCCCGACACCGACCCCAACCGCGACGTCGGTGACGGTGTCCTCGGGCGACTACGTGGGGTTGACCGAGGCCGCGGCACGCGCAGCCCTCGAAGAGCTCGGCCTGCAGGTCGACTCGGCGGACGCCGGATCGAGCGCGCCGAGCCCCGACCAGGTCGGCACCGTCGCGAGCATCGACCCCACGGGTGCGCTCGAGAAGGGTTCCTCGGTGACGATCTACATCTACCGCGCGGCCCCGACCCCTGCCCAGCCCTCGACGCCCACGGCGACGCCGGGTCAGATCGCCGCTGGCGAGACCGCCACCATCAACTGGCCCGCCTACACCGGGTGCCCGACCGGCTACTCGCTCACCGGCTACTCGTACACGATCACCGGCGGGACCGACACCTCGGGTCAATCGGCCGGGGGCCTCGGTGCCAATGCGACGTCCCTCACGGTGACGGCCTCGGCCGCCGGCAACCTGACGGTCAGCTACGTGGCCAACTGCGGTCAGATCGCATCCGAGCCGTCGCCGGGTGTGACCATCACGGTGACGGCGCCGCCCACGACCGAAGAACCCGAACCCACCGGCACACCCGCACGATGACGGCATCGTGACCTCGGTCGTCCAGTCGGCCGGGGTCACGAAGCCCTGACAATCATCCCCGCGACCGATACGCGTACCCAGTCCGGGGGAGCCCGCCCCGGTACACTGGCTCCGACCGTGTCGCCAGACAGGGGTGGGTCGTTGGGAGAACAGGCGTGGCTGAAGGTGTGAGAGAGAGCATCCATCTCCTCGCCAACCGGTACCAGATCGGTGACCTGATCGGCCGCGGTGGCATGGCCGACGTCCACGTCGGCACCGATGCCCGGCTCGGTCGCAAGATCGCCGTGAAGCTGATGAAGCCCAGCCTCGCCACCGATCCGGCCTTCCGCTCGAGGTTCCGCCAAGAGGCCCAGGCCGCCGCCCGCATGGCGCACCCGACCATCGTCCGGGTCTTCGACGCCGGTGAAGAGGTCGTCCGCGACAGCCGTGGGCTCGACGTGGTCGTCCCGTTCATCGTCATGGAGTACGTCGAGGGGCGCCTGCTCAAAGACATCGTCGCCGAGGGTCCGCTCGACCCCGACGAGGCCGTCCGGGTCACCGCGGGCGTGCTGACGGCCCTCGAGTACTCGCACCGGGCGGGCGTGGTCCACCGCGACATCAAGCCCGGCAACGTCATGCTGACCAATTCCGGTCAGGTCAAGGTGATGGACTTCGGCATCGCCCGAGCCATCAGCGACTCCGCGGCCACCGTTGCGCAGACCACGGCCATCCTCGGCACCGCCCAGTACTTCAGCCCCGAGCAGGCGCGCGGTGAGACCGTCGACGCCCGCACCGACCTCTACTCGACCGGCGTCATGCTCTTCGAGTTGCTCACGGGCAAGCCGCCCTTCACGGGCGACAGCGCCGTCGCGGTCGCCTACCGTCACGTCAGCGAGCCTCCCGTCCCGCCGAGCACCGTCGAGCGCGGCGTCAGTCCCGCGCTCGACGCCGTCGTCCTGCACGCGCTCACCAAAGACCGCTTCGACCGCTTCCAGAGCGCCGCCGAGTTCCGTGACGACCTCGAGGCCGCCGGTGCCGGTCGCGCGCCGGCCCGACGTCCGCATGCCGTCGACGCCGGCTCCACGCTCTTCGGCGTCAACCCGCACTCGAGCGCCGGCAGCGAGGCCGCGTTGAAAGAGCTGCAGTCCGACGACACGGGACGACCTCAACGAACCCAGACCCGGCCCCCCGTCGCCTGGATCTGGGCGGGCATCGTGCTCGTGGCCGTCGTCATCGTGGCCGTCGTCTTCTGGGTGGTCAACCTCACCCCGCCCACGGTCGACAACGCCCAGTCCTCGCGCATCCCCGACCTCGTCGGGGTCAGCTTCGAGACCGGGTCCGCCCGCCTCGACGACCTGGGGCTGACGGTCGTCCGTGCCGACGCGAGCAGCCCGACGATCGACGCCGGCGACATCGTCTCGACCGATCCCTTGCCCGGAACGTCCGTCCCGAAAGAGTTCGCGGTGACGGTGACCGTCTCGTCCGGGCCGCAACTCGTCGCGATGCCCGCGGTCACCGGGCAGGCCGTCGACGCCGCGTGGCAGGCCATCACCGACGCCGGTCTCGAGCGGGGTCGGCAGAGCACCGATTACTCGCCCACGGTGCCCGAGGGGTCCGTCCTCTCGTCCGATCCGGCAGCGGCCTCGCAGGTCGCCCTCGGCTCGGACGTCGACCTCGTGGTGTCCAACGGCCTCGTGCAGCTCCCCGACGTCACCCGGCAGCCCTCTGAAGAGGCCATCACGACCCTCCAGGACCAGCTGGGTCTGACGGTCACCCCGCAGTCAGACCCCGGGTGCACCGGTGAGACCGTGTCGGGCATGAGCGTTCCGCCCGGCGACGTGGCTCAGGGCTCGGCCATCACCCTGCGCATCTGCACCGGCTGATCCCTCGGAGATCAGAGCTCGTCTCTCCGGGCTCGACCCCACGGGTCCGGTGCCGAGAGCGCGACGGTCAGCCCAGGTCGACGAGAGGGTCGAGCCCCCTGGCCGTCACGGCCGCTTCCGGCAGACCTGCGACCGACAGCCAGTTGCCGATCATCTGGTAACCGCCCTGCGTGAGCACCGACTCGGGGTGGAACTGGACGCCGTACACGGGCGAGGAGCGGTGCCGCAGGCCCATGATGACGCCACCCGTGGTGCGCGAGGTCACCTCGAGCGTCTCGGGCACCGTCTCGTCCACGACGGCGAGCGAGTGGTATCGCGTCGCGGTGAACGGCTGAGGGACCCCGTCGTAGAACGCGCTGTCGTCGTGCTCGACCTTCGACGTCTTGCCGTGCATCAGTTCGTCGGCGTGGGTGACCGTGGCCCCCAGGGCCTCGGCGATCGCCTGGTGCCCCAGGCAGACGCCCAGCAGTGGCTTGTCGGCGGCGAGGGCGGCGTGCACGACGTCGATCGAGACGCCGGCGGCCGCGGGAGTCCCCGGGCCGGGCGACAGCAGCACGGCGTCGTACTCGGCGATGCGGTCGGTGGTGTCGGCCGCCTCGAAGGCGTCGTTGCGCACGACGTCCGTCTCGGCCCCCAACTGCTGGAGGTAACCGTTCAGCGTGTAGACGAAGCTGTCGTAGTTGTCGAGGACCAGGATGCGCGTCATGGTTGCTCCACGGTGACGTCGGGGGTGGGCAGGAGTTCGTTGACGTAGGGGAAGACCCACTCGACGAGGGCGAACAGCACGGCGGCGATCAGGACGAGCACGAGCACGAGCCTCACCCACCAGGGGCCGGGCAGGATGCGCCAGAGGGCGGAGTACACGGTCAGCCTCCGATTCCGGCAGCGGCGAGCTCGGCGGGTGCACCGGCCGACAAGGGCTGCCACGAGTCGAACACACCGTAGGCGACGATGCGTTCCTGGGCGGTGAACATCGGGTTGCAGCTCGTCAGGGTGATCAGGCGGTCACCCGAGGTCGCCGACACGTCGGGGGCGTCGGGTACCTGCTGCAGCACGGATACCTGCGTGGCCTGGACGTACTGTAGGTTGCGGAACGAGTAGGTGAACCAGCCGTCCTGCGTCTGGACGTACATCTTGTCGCCCTCTTGCAGGTCGGCGATCTTGTTGAAGGGCGCCCCGTACGTGGTCCGGTGGGCGGCGATGCCGAAGTTGCCGACCTGACCGGGCATCTGGGTCTCGTCGTAGTGACCGATGCCGATCTTGTTGAGGGTGCGCACGGTGCTCGTGCCCCCGGCGATCGGGACCGCGTAGTCGGCGCCGAACCGCGGGACGTAGAAATTGGCGAACGTCTCGGCCTCTCCGGGCGCCGCACCCACGGGCGGTTCGCCGTACGAGCCGTCGGTCGAGGGCTCGGGGGCCGGCGTCGCCGCCTGGTCGAACTGTTCGCTCAGTCGTGCTGCATCACCCTTGTAGGCGTCGGCGACGACGAGGTCGTTGAACCACTGCTGCCACCCGATGAAGAGCAGCACCAGCACACCGGCGGTGATGAGCAGTTCTCCGAGGACGCTGACGAAGGAGGCGCGTGTTCGAGGCCGACGCGTCGTGCGTCTCGAGATCAGGGCCTCGCCCCCGTGGTCCGTCATGACTCGATTCTAGGCGGGCTTCGGTGCATCCGAGACGGCGGAGACAACCGGTGGACAACGTGTGGAGAGCATGTGGAGAACGTGGTCGTTCCCCCGGACGGGGATGACGGCCTTCTCAGGACCGAAAAGGGCCTCACGGTACACTGTGCGCCATGGCCAAAGACACGAACAGCAGCACGAAGCCCGCCCGCACCGCAGAGGACGCACCGAACCCCGTGTGGTTCAAGCCGGTCATGTTCGGCTTCATGCTCGTCGGTCTCGCCTGGATCGTGGTCTTCTACGTCAGCCAGAGCACCCTGCCGGTGGCGTCGCTCGGCTCGTGGAACATCTTGGTCGGCTTCGGCATCATGTTCATCGGCTTCCTGATGACCACCCGCTGGCGCTAGAACGCACCTTCGAACTTACACGCCTGTAACTATCCCCATTGTGGGAAACCCTGTGGATAACTTTCCTGTGGATAACTCGGGCGGATGAGATCGCGTCGGCCGACGAGAAGAGGCGGCTCCCCGATGGGGAGCCGCCTCTCGTCGTTCGTGGGCCGATCGTCTCAGAACAGTCCGGCGATCTGCGCCGATCTGGCCAGGAGCGCCGCGACCACGATCACGCCGATGGCGATGAGCACGGCGGTCTGGAGGGCGTGCTTCGAGCGGTGACGGGTCTTCGAGAACAGGAACGCGACGGCCCCGCCCACGACGATGCCCCCGAGGTGGGCCTGCCAGGCGATGCCGGGCACGATGAAACCGATCGCGAGGTTGATGCCCACGAGCACCAGGAGCTGGATGCTGCGGCCGCCGAGGCTGCGGGCGATGACGAAGAACGCCGCCATCAGACCGAAGATCGCCCCGGAGGCGCCGACCACGAAACTGCCCGGCGCCAGCAGGGCGACCGCGGCCGACCCGCCGATGCCCGAGAGGAAGTAGAGGGCGGCGAACCGACCTCGTCCCAACTGTCGTTCGAGCTCTGCCCCGAAGATGTACAGCGAGTACATGTTGAAGAGGATGTGCAAGATGCTGCCGTGGACGAACATCGTCGTCACGGCACGCCACGGCTGCACGATCTCGAGCGGTGGGTAGAAGGCCAGGGCCCGCGTGACCACGCCGTTGCCCGTCCCCGTCACGAGCTGCAACAGGAAGACAGCGACGGTCACGGCGATGATGCCGTAGGTCACGACGGGGGCTCCACGCCGGGAGGCGCTACGGACGCGGCCGACCACCTGCGGTTGGAGGCGCGGTGCGTTGCCCCGCGCCTCCTTCACGCACTCCGGGCAGTGCACGCCCACCGCGGCGGGCGTCTGGCACTCGCCGCAGATGGTGCGACCGCACCGCTGGCAGAGGACGAAGCTCTGCCGATCGGGGTGCCGGTAGCAGTAGTTCGACCGATCGTGCGGATCGGTCACCTAGACCTCGTCGATGGTGACGCTCTCGAGCACCACGTCCTCGAGCGGCTTGTCGCGCGCGTCGGTCTTGACGGCTTCGATCGCGTCGACGACCTTCTTGGACTCGTCGTCGGCGACCTCGCCGAAGATGGTGTGCTTGCCCTGCAGCCACGGGGTCGGGACCGTCGTGATGAAGAACTGCGAGCCGTTGGTTCCCTTGCCGCCACGCGTGCCGGCGTTGGCCATCGCGAAGATGTAGGGGGCATTGAAGTTCAGCTCGGGGTGGATCTCGTCGTCGAACTGGTAGCCGGGACCGCCGACGCCCTGGCCGAGCGGGTCGCCGCCCTGGAGCATGAAGTCCTTGATGATGCGGTGGAAGACGACGCCGTCGTAGAGCTTGTCGGTGCTGACCTTGCCGGTGGCCGGGTGGGTCCACTCTTTGGTGCCGGTGGCGAGGCCGACGAAGTTGGCGACGGTCTTCGGGGCGTGGTCGCCGAAGAGGTTCACCTTGATGGTGCCGAGGTTGGTGGTGAGGGTGGCGACAGCGGTGTGCGTTGACATGTCGTCATTCTTCCACAGCCACCTCCGCGCACCAGCGACTCCCCAGGCACCGTTCCGTGACCTGTCAGGAACCTCCGTGCCACACTGGGACGGGCCAGCAACTCTGGCTCCACTGCCTACTCGTTGGAGGAACGTTCATGGCCCTGTCACGCAAGCAGAAGAAAGAACTCAAGAAGTTCAAGAAGCACGCTGCGGCGGTGTGGGGTGAGCAGCGCGGCGTGATCGACCACGCCGGCAAGGTCATCGGCGGCTACCGCGACGACGCCGTCAAGATCGCGAACAAGAAGGTCGTCCCCCAGATCAAGCACGCGGTGGACTCCAACGTCCGTCCCGTGGTCTCGCAAGGCCTCTCGACCGGGTCGCACTACGCGTCGGTCGCACAGGACCGCCTGAAGCACGACGTGTACCCGGCGTTCTCGTCTGCTCTCGGCAACCTCGACCTCGCGAACGACCCGAAGGTCAAGAAGGCCGTGAAGAACGCCAAGAAGCAGGGCAAGAAGGCCGCGGCGAAGTACGTGCCGCGCCAGCAGAAGTCGGGCCCCGGCGTCGGTGGCGTCCTGCTGATCGGCGTGGGTGTCATCGCTCTCGGCGCCCTGGTCTTCGCAGCCGTGCAGACGCTGCGTGCCGACGACGAGCTCTGGGTCGCCGACGACGACGCCGACACCAAGGCCTAGTCCCCCGTACCCCACGAAGGGCCCGCCTCCCCCTGGAGGCGGGCCCTTCGTCGTCCCTGCCCCGACGACTGCAGCAGCCGACGCTGACCCGGCCCCAGCACCAGCACCAGCACCAGCACCAGCACAGACACTGCCTACGGCCCGACGTTGCACGCACGTCGGCGAAGCCGACACGGGCCCGGAGGGCCCCGGCCTGATCCCGCCGTGCATTGCACGCCACGACGGCGAAGCCGACACGGGCCCGGAGGGCCCCCGAACCAGCACGCCGCCCCTGCGCCGCAGGGGCGGCGGCGCAGCAAAGGGCACAGAACGAGAATTGCCCCTGTCCGCGGACGGAGTCAGCGGACAGGGGCAAGGCAATCGAGTGGAGCCTGGGAGAATCGAACTCCCGACATCCTGCTTGCAAAGCAGGCGCTCTACCAACTGAGCTAAGGCCCCGACCCCCCGGTCACCGGGGGAACGAGCACGATCTCACCCTGTGCCCGTCGTGAGACGAGCTCGAGATGAGACCGGTACTGCGTGGGGCTAATAGGACTTGAACCTATGACCTCTTCGTTATCAGCGAAGCGCTCTAACCGCCTGAGCTATAGCCCCCGGACCGTCGTAAAGCCTACAGCACCACGACGGCGAACTCGAATCGGCGGATTCCACCAACGCGAGTGATGGATCAGTTGTTGGTGAAACCGACGAGCAGACCGCCGGTGATGCGCACGCTCAGGTTGTAGAGGACGGCGACGATGGCCCCGAGGACCGTACCGACGACCACGTTGAGGATGGCCACGACGATCGAGAAGAGCATGATCTGACCGACGTTGAAGGTGTCCTGGATCGAGAAGCTCGAGTCGCCGAGGATGTCACGCAGCAAGGCGTCGAGGTCGTCGAAAATGCCCGTCTGGTTGAGGATGGCCCAGATCAGGAAGGTGGCGACGACCGTGATGATGCCGATCGCGACGGAGATCAGGAAGGCCAGCTTCACGACCGACCAGAAGTCGATGTAGACGAGCTTGAGGCGGACCTGCTTGGTGCCGGACGGTCGTTTCGCCTTCTTCTGCAGTCTCTCGGCGACACTACTCATTGTTCGTTTCCTCTCCGGCGGTTCCGGTGGCCTCGTCGTCGGTCGACTCGGCGTCGACCGACGTGGCGTCGGTCGTGGGGATCTCGGTGTCGGCGTCGACGGAGTCGACGGACTCGACAGACACTACGGCCTCGGCCACGGCGTCCGCACTCTCGTCGACCTCGGCCGCGAGATTGCGCTCACTGTTGCGGGCCACCGCGATGATGCGATCGTCGCTCGCGAAGCGGGCGAAGACGACACCCATCGTGTCGCGGCCCTTGGCCGGCACCTCGGAGACGGCCGATCGGACCACCTTGCCTCCGGACAGGACCACGAGCACCTCGTCGTCCTCGCCGACGATCAGGGCGCCGGCGAGGTCGCCCCGCGCCTCCGCGAGCTTGGCGACCTTGATGCCGAGGCCACCACGGTTCTGGACGCGGTACTGGTCGGCGGCCGTGCGCTTGGCGTAGCCGCCCTCGGTGACGACGAAGACGTAACCCTCTTCACGGACGACGGAGGCGCTGAGCAGCGTGTCGTCGTCGCGGAAGGTCATGCCCTTCACGCCCGAGGTCGACCTGCCCATGGGGCGCAGCGACTCGTTGGTGGCCGTGAAGCGCAGCGACATGCCGTGACGGGACACGAGCAGCAGGTCGTCGTGCTCGTCGACCAGCAGGGCCGAGACGAGTTCGTCGTCGTCGCGCAGGTTGATCGCGATGATGCCACCGGTGCGGTTCGTGTCGTACTCGGTGAGCGAAGTCTTCTTGATCAGGCCGTCGCGAGTGGCGAGCACGAGGTAGTCGGCCACCTCGTAGTCGCGGATGTCGAGCACCTGCGAGATCTGTTCGTCGGGCTGCATGGCGAGCAGGTTGGCCACGTGCTGGCCCTTGGCGTCACGGCCGGCCTCTTGCAGTTCGTACGTCTTGGCACGGTAGACCCGGCCCTTGTTCGTCAGGAACAGCAACCAGTGGTGGGTGGTGGTGACGAAGAAGTGGTCCACGACGTCGTCCGCGCGCAGCTGGGCACCACGGACGCCCTTGCCGCCGCGGTGCTGGCTGCGGTAGTTGTCGCTGCGGGTGCGCTTGACGTAGCCACCCCGGGTGATGGTGACGACCATCTCTTCTTCGGGGATCAGGTCTTCGACGCTCATGTCGCCGTCGAAGCCGAACATGATCTCGGTGCGACGGTCGTCGCCGAACTTGTCGGTGATCTCGGCGAGCTCGTCACTGACGATCGTGCGCTGGCGCTCGGGCTTGGCCAGGATGTCCTGGTAGTCGGCGATCTCGCGCTCGAGCTTGTCGGCGTCTTCCTGGATCTTCTGACGCTCGAGGGCGGCCAGGCGACGCAGCTGCAGGTTGAGGATGGCCGAGGCCTGGATCTCGTCGACGTCGAGGAGGTCCATGAGACCCGCGCGCGCCTCCTCGACGGTCGGTGACCGGCGGATGAGCGCGATGACCTCGTCCAGGGCGTCGAGGGCCTTCAGGTAGCCACGCAGGATGTGCGCGTCGGCTTCGGCCTTCTTTAGGCGGAACTGCGTCCGGCGGACGATGACTTCGATCTGGTGGTCGACCCATGCCGAGATGAATCCGTCGAGCGCGAGGGTGCGAGGGATGCCGTCGACGATCGCAAGCATGTTCGCGCCGAAGTTCTCTTGCAGGCTGGTGTGCTTGTAGAGGTTGTTCAGCACGACCTTGGCGACGGCGTCGCGCTTGAGCACGATCACGAGTCGCTGGCCGGTCCGACCCGAGGTCTCGTCGCGGATGTCCGCGATGCCTCCGATGCGACCGTCCTTGACGAGCTCGGCGATCTTGATCGCGAGGTTGTCGGGGTTGACCTGGTACGGCAGCTCGGTGACGACGAGGCAGGTGCGGCCCTGGAGCTCTTCGACGTTGACGACCGCACGCATGGTGATCGAGCCGCGGCCCGTGCGGTAGGCGTCCTGGATGCCGCGGACGCCGAGGATCTGCGCGCCCGTCGGGAAGTCGGGGCCCTTGACACGCTGCATGAGCGCCTCGAGCAGCTCTTCGCGCGACGCGGTGGGGTTCTCGAGGTACCACTGGGCGCCCGACGCGACCTCGCGCAGGTTGTGCGGCGGGATGTTCGTCGCCATGCCGACGGCGATGCCGACCGAGCCGTTGACCAGGAGGTTGGGGAACCGGCTGGGCAGGATGGCGGGCTCGCGGGTGCGACCGTCGTAGTTGTCCTGGAAGTCGACGGTGTCCTCGTCGATGTCGCGGACCATCTCGAGCGCGAGCGGAGCCATCTTCGTCTCGGTGTACCGCGGGGCGGCGGCGCCGTCGTTGCCGGGCGAGCCGAAGTTGCCCTGGCCGAGCGCGAGCGGGTAACGCAGGCTCCACGGCTGGACGAGACGCACCAACGCGTCGTAGATCGCCGTGTCGCCGTGCGGGTGGAACTGGCCCATGACGTCGCCGACGACACGCGAGCACTTGGAGAACGCACGGTCGGGGCGGTAGCCGCCGTCGTACATCGCGTAGATGACGCGGCGGTGCACGGGCTTGAGGCCGTCTCGCACCTCGGGCAGGGCCCGGCCGACGATGACGCTCATCGCGTAGTCGAGGTACGAGCGCTGCATCTCGAGCTGCAGGTCGACCTGCTCGATGCTGTCGCGCTTCGGTGCCTCGGCGAAGGTCTGGGTACCCTCGGCGTCGATGCCCTCGGGGGTGTCTGTCGGCTCGTCGGCCATGATTCTCCGTTTGTCGTGGTCTGCCCCGTGGTGCTCGTCGGGGCGCGGGCGTGCTCCGGGTCAGCCGGAGGCGCGCATCAGATGTCGAGGAAGCGGACGTCTTTCGCGTTCTGCTGGATGAAGTTGCGGCGCGATTCGACGTTCTCGCCCATCAGGGTGTCGAAGATGGTGTCGGCGGCCACGGCGTCCTCGAGGGTCACCTGCAGCAGCGTGCGGGTGTCGGGGTCCATCGTGGTCTCCCACAGCTCTTTGTAATCCATCTCGCCGAGGCCCTTGTAGCGCTGGATCGCGTTCTCTTTCGGGATGCGCTTGCCGGCCGCGCGCCCCGAGACGAGCACCGCGTCACGCTCGGCGTCGCTGTACACGTACTCGTGGGCGGCGTTGCTCCACTTGAGCTTGTAGAGCGGCGGCTGCGCCAGGTAGACGTAACCGAGGTCGATCAGCGGGCGCATGTAGCGGAAGAGCAGGGTGAGCAGCAGCGTCGTGATGTGCTGGCCGTCGACGTCGGCGTCGGCCATCAGGACGATCTTGTGGTACCTCGCCTTGTCGGGGTCGAAGTCTTCTCCGATGTCGGCGCCGAAGGCCTTGATCATGGCCTGCACCTCGTTGTTGCCGAGGGCACGGTCGAGACGGGCCTTCTCGACGTTGAGGATCTTGCCGCGCAGGGGCAGGATCGCCTGGGTCTCGGGGTTGCGCCCCTGCACCGCCGAGCCGCCGGCCGAGTCGCCCTCGACGATGAAGATCTCGCTGCGCGAGGGGTCTTTGCTCTGGCAGTCCTTGAGCTTGCCGGGCATGCCGTTCGACTCGAGCACGCCCTTGCGGCGCGTCTGCTCACGCGCCTTGCGCGCGGCGAGACGGGCCTGCGACGCGAGGATGCCCTTGCGGACGATCTCGGCGGCCTGCTTGGGGTTGCGGTCGAACCAGTCGTTCAGCTGCGAGCCGGCGACCTTCTGCACGAAGGACTTGGCCTCGGTGTTGCCGAGCTTGGTCTTCGTCTGGCCCTCGAACTGCGGCTCGCCGAGCTTGATCGAGATGACGGCGGTCAGGCCTTCACGGACGTCGTCGCCCGACAGGTTGTCGTCTTTCTCCTTGAGGAAGTTCTTCTCGCGCGCGTAACGGTTGATCAGCGTGGTGAGCGCTGCACGGAAGCCCTCTTCGTGGGTGCCGCCCTCGTGCGTGTTGATCGTGTTCGCGTAGGTGTGGACGCTCTCTTGGTACGAGGTGTTCCATTGCATCGCGACCTCGAGCGAGATCTTCTTCTCGGTGTCTTCTTGCTCGAAGGCGATGATGTCGTCGTGGACGGTCTCGACCTTCTTGGTCGTGTTGAGGTACTCGACGTAGTCGACGAGACCCTTCTCGTAGTGGAAGACGTCGTGACGCGGCTCGGCGTCGTCTTCTTGCACGCGCTCGTCGCTGAGCTCGATGCGCAGGCCCTTGTTCAGGAAGGCCATCTGCTGGAACCGCGTGCGCAGCGTCTCGTAGTCGAACTCGACGGTCTCGAAGATCTCGGCGTTGGGCCAGAAGGTGATCGTCGTGCCGGTCGTGTCGTCTTCTTCGCCTTTGGCCAAGGGTGCGACAGGCACGCCGTCGGTGAAGCTCTGGCGGTAGACGTTGCCCTGTCGGCGGACCTCGACGTCGAGCTCGCTGGACAGTGCGTTCACGACCGAGCTGCCGACGCCGTGCAGACCACCCGACACCGCGTAACCGCCGCCGCCGAACTTGCCACCGGCGTGCAGCACGGTCAGGACGACCTCGACGGTCGACCGGCCCTCGACGGGGTGCACGTCGACCGGGATGCCGCGGCCGTTGTCGACGACGCGCACGCCGCCGTCCTCGCGCATGGTGATCTCGATGTGGTCACAGTGGCCCGCGAGGGCTTCGTCTACGGAGTTGTCGACGATCTCGTAGACCAGGTGGTGCAGACCACGCGGGCCGGTCGAGCCGATGTACATGCCGGGACGCTTGCGCACGGCCTCGAGACCCTCGAGGACCTGGATCGCACTGGCGCCGTAGGTGTCGTCGGGCTGGGCGTCGGTGGGATCAGCTGACATGTGCGTAGGGGCTCCTGCCGGACGGGACGAAGGTGTGCCGACCGGTCGCGACCGCTGTCTGAGCGGCCCCCGGACGACCTTCCGAGTCTACCGCAGGCCTGTCCGTCGCGGGGCGAAATCCGCCCTCAGACGGATTTTCCCATCGCACTTGGACGATTCACCCTCGTCAACCATAAGTATCGCGAGGGCCGCGCCCTGGAACCGATCTGGGGCCGCGTTTCCAGGTCGGGGCGTTGGGTGCCAGAAAACGCACCGACTGGATGCCGGCGTCCGGGTACCTCTGCACGATGGTCGTCGTGACCTGTGTGCGCATCAGGCGCAGCTGGGTCGCCCAGGCCGTCGAGTCGCACTGCACGGTCAACGTGCCGTCGTCGATCGAGACCGGATCCGAGTGAGCGGCCAGCTCTGTGCCCACCATGTCGGGCCAGGCGGTCATCAGCTCGGACTGCGCCAACGGGCTGTTCCAGCCGAGTTCGTTGGTGACGGCCGACAGCACGTCGGCGATGCCCCGGGGCTCGCGTCCGGTGCCGAACGGCTGGCTCGGTGAGCCCAGCTTGATCGACTTGCGCTTCCGGGCGTCGCGCGACCGCGAGTTGGGGTCGCCGAACACGCGGCGGAACCGCAGGTAGACCCGTTGGGCCTCGCTGTCGGGCTGCGCCTCGGGTTCAGGAGGCGCGGGTGGCGTGGGCGCCGGAGGCTGCGGTGCGTCGTCGACGCTCACCGCGCCTCCTCGGTGTCGGCCTCGCGGGGCCCGTCGGCGACGGCGACGGGGGCGACGGCGTCGGCTCCCGGGCCGTCGGCGACGGGGGCGTCGTCGACGATCGTCCCCTTGGCGATGCGGACCGTGTGGGCCTTGAGCCGTGAGGGGACGTCACCCTCGACCGCCGCCGTGATCAGCACCTGCTCGTAGCCGGCGACCGCGTCGGCCAGGCGTTCGCGACGGGATCCGTCGAGCTCGGCGAAGACGTCGTCGAGCACGATCACCGGGTCGCCCGTCGGCGAGTCGACCCGCACCACCGCGGCCGAGGCCAGTTTGAGCGCCAGGGCGAACGACCAGGACTCGCCGTGGCTCGCGTATCCACGCGCGGGGAGGCCGTTGAGCGAGAGGAACAGGTCGTCGCGGTGCGGTCCGACGAGCGTCAGGCCGCGCTCGAGCTCGGTCGGTCGGACGCGGGCCAGCGCCTGGCGGAAGACCTCGGGCACCTCGTCGGCGGGGATCGACTCGGTCGGACCCTCGGCTGCGGTCGTCTCGTCGTCGGGCGCCGCGCCGCGGATGCTGAGCACCGTCGACAACCGCGCGGCGTGGTCCGCGCCGGCCACTGCCGCATAGGCACGAGCCACCTCGGGGGCCAGGTCGGCCGCAAGCCGGTCGCGCGCGACCACGAGTTCGCTGCCGAGGGCCACGAGGCGTTCGTCCCAGATGTCGAGCGTGCCGAGCTGACCGGCCTTCACCCCGGAGGCGCGGGCCGACTTCAGGAGCGTGTTGCGTTGCTTGAGCACCCGGTCGTAGTCGGTCTGAACGCCGGCGAACCGGGGCGACCGGGCCACCAGGAGCTCGTCGAGGAAGCGTCGTCGACCGGAGGGCTCGCCCCGGACGAGCGCCAGGTCTTCGGGAGCGAAGAGGACGCTCGTGAAGTAACGCGGCAACTCGCGAGGCTTGATGGCGCCACGGTTGACCTGCGCCCGGTTCGGCGACGACCGGTTGATCTGCACCTCGGCCAGGAGTTCGCGGTCGTCGGCGAGCAACCGGGCCCGGACGACGGCAGAATCGCACCCTTGGCGGATGAGCGCTGAGTCGGACGACACCCTGTGGGATCCGAGACTCGACAGGTAGCCGAGGGATTCGACCAGGTTCGTCTTCCCCTGGCCGTTGCTGCCGACGAAGAGGTTCGGCCCGCGCGCGAGGCTGACTTCGGCAGACGTGTAGTTGCGGAAGTCCGTCAGGCTGAGATGCAGTACTCGCACGCGGGCCGGTGGAGGCGCTAGGCCTTCTTGACGGCGTGGCCGCCGAACTGGTTGCGCAGTGCGGCGACGGCCTTCATGGTCGGCGAACCCTCGCCCTGACGCGAGACGAAGCGCGCGAAGATCGAGGCGCTGATCGTCGGCATGGGGACGGCGTGGTTGATCGCCTCTTCGAGGGTCCAGCGGCCCTCGCCGCTGTCTTCGACGTAGCCCGAGATCTCGGCGAGCTTGGGGTCGGCCTCGAGGGCGAGGACCATGAGCTCGAGCAGCCAGGAGCGAACGACGGTGCCGCGCTGCCAAGCCTTGAAGGTGCCGGTGACGTCCTTGATCAGGTCGCTGCGGGCCTCGAGCAGTTCGTAGCCCTCGCCGTAGGCCTGCATGATCGCGTACTCGATGCCGTTGTGGACCATCTTGGCGTAGTGACCCGCACCGGTGTCACCGGCGTGGACGAAGCCCTCTTCGCGGGGACCTTCGGGACGCAGAGCGTCGAAGATCGGCTGCGCCAGGGCGACGTTCTCGGCGGAACCGCCGACCATGAGGCCGTAGCCGTTGTCCTTGCCCCAGACGCCGCCCGAGACGCCGGCGTCGACGTACTTGATGCCCTTGCCGCCGAGGAGCTTCTCGTTGGCGAAGTCGCTGGTGAACTTCGAGTTGCCACCGTCGATGACCAGGTCGCCCTCGGAGAGCTCCTTCGAGAGCTCTTCGATGACGCCGGCGGTGATGTCGCCCGCGGGCACCATGACCCAGACGATGCGGGGGGCGGGGAGCGTGGTGGCGAGCTCGGCGAGGCTGGCGACGTCGGAGACGGCGGGGTTCGCGTCGTAACCGGTCACCTCGATGCCGTTGTCGCGCAGGCGGGCGCGCATGTTGTTGCCCATTTTGCCGAGACCGACGAGGCCGATGTGCATGAGGATCCTTTGTTCGTGGCGGTGGGGCCCGGAGGCGGCACCGTTGCGTGCAGAGCGCTTTTAGCGCAGGAGGAGGTTGGGCTGCAGCAGGTACTTGTAGCTGTCAGCACCGGCCTGGTCCCTCGAGGACTGACTCGTGATCAGCACGGGACCGGGCTTGTTCGGGTTCTCCGTCTTGGTGAAGGAGATGCGGACGAACTCGGAATGAACCGCTCCGAGACCGTCGAGGAGGAACTGCGGTTTCAACGAGACCACCGTGTCCTCTCCCGTCAACAACGCATCGATCGACTCTGACGCCTGCGCTTGTTCGCTTCCGATGGCCTCGAGGGTGAGGCCGTCGATCGTGAACGTGAACCTGAGTGCCGCCTCGCGCTCGAGCACGAGCGAGACGCGGCGGACCGACTCGACGAGTTCGGCCGTGTTGAGCACGGCGTAGTTCTCGACGGTGTCGGGGAAGAGACGCTTCACCGGGGGGAAGTTCCCCTTGATGAGCAACGAGGTGACGGTCTTGTTGTCCGCCTGGAACGCGATGAGCTCGCGTTCGTCGGATCCGGTGATCGAGACCGAGACGGTGCCGGCGTTGCCGAAGGTCTTGCCGACCTCTTGCAGGGTGCGTGCCGGGACGAGAGCGGTCGTCGTGGTCGTGCTGGCCACGGTGCCGGGATCGAACTCGATGCCACGGACGGCGACTCGATAGCGGTCCGTGGCGACCAGCGACAGAGCGTTCTCGCTGACCTCGAGCTGGACGCCGGTGATGACCGGGGTGACGTCGTCGCGGGACGCGGCGACCGCGACCTGGGAGACCGCGAGGGCGAAGGAGTCGCCGGGGACGACACCCGAGCGGTCACCGACGGTGGGCAGGGTCGGGTACTCCTCGACCGGCATGCTCAGCAGGGAGAAGTTCGCGGATCCGCAGCTGACGGCGATGCGGTTCTCTTCTGTGGAGAAGGTGACCGGTGCGTTCGGCAGACGGCTGGCGATGTCGGCGAGGAGTCGGCCCGAGACCAGGATCGTCCCCGGTTCGTCGATCTCGGCGGGGATGCTCGTCTGGGCCGAGACCTCGTAGTCGAAGGAGGACAGGGTCAGTCCGTCGGCGTCGGCCTCGATCAGCACACCGCTGAGGATCGGCAAGGTGGTGCGCTGGGGCAGCAGCTTGACGGCGAAGGAGACCGCATCGCTGAAGACGTCACGGTTGACCTGGAACTTCACGCGGGGACCCCTATCGACTTCGCTCTCGTGGATGGCCGGTTAATAGTGGCACAGCATCGGGGTCCGCCCTTCCGGTGGGCGAAAGCCGAGGGCCAGGGCCCGGATCGATCCACAAGGTTGTCTCTCCATCAATTTCTTGTAACCAGGATTAACAGTCTTAACCGTTGTGCACAGTGTGGATAACCTGTTTAAAACCCCGTGGCTCCACGGAACTACACGCGTGTGACTTGTGGACGGGGTGTGGAACGGAATGACAAGAATCCTGGTGGTCGGTCGTGGGCGTCGAGTGGGATCCCACAGGTCCCCCGGATCCGTGAACAACGTCGTCGAGGTTATCCACGAGTTTCCACAAGTTATCCACACTGTGTGGAACGTGCCTCCACAGTGCCCGTCGAGACGCGTCCGGTGCCCCCTGGAACGACGAACGGGCGCCGACACGTGGTCGGCGCCCGGACGGGACGGTCGTGGCGGACGAGCCGGCCTGGCCCGTCGACCCGTCACTTGTAGCGGGTGTCCTGTTTGATGCGGCTGGTCAGCTCGGTCACCTGGTTGTAGATCGACCGGCGTTCCTTCATCAGCTCGCTGATCTTCTTGTTGGCGTACATGACCGTCGTGTGGTCGCGGTTGCCGAACAGCTGACCGATCTTGGGCAGCGACAGGCTCGTGAGTTCGCGGCACAGGTACATGGCGATCTGTCGGGCGGTGGCGATCGCCTGCGAGCGGGACGACCCGTACAGGTCGTCGACCGTGAGCTTGAAGTAGTCCGCCGTGTGGTTGATGATGTCGACCGGCGCGATGATGTTGTCCTCGTCGAGCGTGATGAGGTCCTTCAGGACGGTCTGCACGAGGGCGAGGTCGACGGCGGTCCGGTTGAGGCTGGCGAAGGCCGTGACCCTGATGAGGGTGCCTTCGAGTTCGCGGATGTTGCTCGACACCTTGGTCGCGATGAACTCGAGGACCTCGTCGCGGATCTGCAGCTTCTCGCTCTGGGCCTTCTTGCGCAGGATGGCGATGCGGGTCTCGAGGTCGGGAGCCTGCACGTCGGTGATCAGGCCCCACTCGAAGCGTGACCGCATGCGGTCCTCGAAGCCGGTGAGGTGCTTGGGCGGCAGGTCGCTGGTGATCACCAGCTGCTTGTCGTGGTCGTGCAGGGTGTTGAAGGTGTGGAAGAACGCCTCTTGGGTGCTGTCCTTGCCCTGCAGGAACTGGATGTCGTCGATCAGCAGGATGTCGATCTCGCGGTACCTCTGCTGGAAGAGGCTCGACCGGTTGTTGGCGATCGAGTTGATGAAGTCGTTCGTGAACTCTTCGCTGCTGACGTACCGGACGCGGATCCCCGGGTACATCGTCTCGGCGTAGTGGCCGATGGCGTGCAGCAGGTGGGTCTTGCCCAGCCCCGACTCGCCGTAGACGAAGAGCGGGTTGTAGGCCTTCGCCGGAGCCTCGGCGACGGCGACGGCCGCGGCGTGGGCGAACCGGTTCGACGCGCCGATGACGAAGTTGTCGAAGCTGTACTTCGGGTTCAGTCGGGAGTCGTTGCGCTTGCCGCTCGCGCTCGTCTCGACCGGCGCCGGCACGAAGGGCGCCTCGATGTAGTGGACCGGCTCCGACTGCTCGACCTGCTGGGTGAGGGTGTCGGGGGTGATGTCGGGGTTGACGGTGATGGCGAAGCTCGAGACCGTGGTGTCGCCCAGCCCCGCGATGGACTCGAGCAGCGGCTCACGGATCCGTTGTTCGAGCATGCCCCGGGTCAGGTCGTTGGGCACTTCGAGGTAGAGGGTGCCGCCCAGCACGCCCTTGGGCTCCACGAGGCTGATGAAGCCGTGCAGCTGCGGCGTGATGCGGTCGTCGGTCGTCAGCGTCGCGAGGACGGAACGCCACAGGTCCTGGACCGGGTCGACGGTGTGCGCCACTGGGAGTCTCTTTCTCGCGGTTCGGCAGCGGACGGATCCGGCCGCCTCCGCGTGCGGGTCGCGTTCACCCGCCGGTGTTCGAAGGGTACGAGTGCGGGACAAGTTATGCACAGCTTTCTCCACCGATCGGTTGGCGCCGTTCGGGCCGGGATCGCTGCGTGTTCCCCGTCGTCACGCGGAAGTACCGCGAGAAGTACCCACCTTAGTTCGACCGGGTGTGGAGTCCGCAACCGGAGTTTTCAACACTGTGGACAAGCGCCTCCAGAAGACGCCGTTTGACCACGGCTCCGATCACGCGTACTTTTAATCAGTTGATTTCAGCCGCGTTGGCTGTACAAGACTTCTCGGATCGTGGCAACAGGCCTGGTCCGCTTTCCTGGAGGACCACCATGAGCAAGAGAACGTTCCAGCCGAACAACCGTCGTCGCGCCAAGAAGCACGGTTTCCGTGCCCGCATGCGCACCCGCGCCGGTCGCGCCATCCTCGCCGCCCGTCGTGGCAAGGGCCGCACCGAGCTCTCGGCGTAGCCACCTCCGTGTTGGCCCGGGCCAACCGGATCGTCCGCGCAGACGACTACCGAACCACCGTGCGCCGTGGCCGCAAGTCGGGCACGGCGCATTCGGTCGTCTACGTCCGTCGTCGTGACGACGACCTGGTCCGGTTCGGCTTCATCGTGGCCAAGACCGTGGGCAACGCGGTCGTCCGCAACACGGTCCGTCGCCGGCTCAAGGGTGTCTGTCACGAGATGCTGCCGACACTCCCCCGGGGGCTCGACGTCGTGATCAGAGCCTTGCCAGGCAGCCCCGACGTTGCGTGGTCTACCCTGCTGTCGGACATCTCCGAGGTCGTCGACAGGGGCGTGAAAGCGTGACAAGAGCGGTGCAGTTCGTCGCGTTGCTTCCCCGCAACGCATGCGTCCTCGTGCTCCGCGTTTACCGTGCCGTCGTCTCCCCGCTCTACGGCGACGTCTGCCGCTACTACCCGTCGTGTTCCAGATACGCCCTCGAGGCCATCCAGCTGCACGGCGTGGTGCGGGGCGTGGCCATGGGCAGCTGGCGCATCGCCCGGTGTCACCCCTGGGCAGCCGGAGGCGTCGACGACGTCCCCGAGCCCCGTACACAGAAGTACCGCGTCACGAAGTCCGGCTTCGTGACACCGCGATCCGGCACCACCACCCCCGACCTCGTCGGGGCGGGCCGCATCGTCGCACAGAGCCACGGAAAGGGCTGACCCGAACACCATGGACTTCATCGGCACCATCCTCTGGCCCCTGAGATGGGTCGTCGAGGCGATCCTCGTCGGCTTCCACAACGTCCTCACGGCGTTCGGCATGGACACCGCGGCCGGCAGCACGTGGGTGCTCTCGATCGTCGGTCTGGTCCTCGTGGTGCGGGCCTGCCTCATCCCGATCTTCGTCCGGCAGATCAAGAGCCAGCGACGCATGATGGAGATCGCGCCCCGGCTCAAGAAGATCCAGGACAAGTACAAGGGCAAGCGCGACCAGTTCAGCCGCGAGGCGATGTCGCGCGAGACCATGGCGCTCTACAAGGACACCGGTACCAACCCGCTCAGCTCGTGCCTGCCGCTGCTGATCCAGATGCCGATCTTCTTCAGCCTCTACACCGTGCTGCACAACGCCCAGCAAGAGAAGGTGGGCATCGGCCTGCTGAACTCGGCGCTGTCGAACTCGTTCGGTGAGTCGGCGCTCTTCGGTGCTCCCCTGAAAGAGACCTTCCTCGGCGCCACCACCTGGGAGGTCCGCCTGATGGCCGGCGCCATGGTGGTCATCATGACGGCGTCCCAGTTCATCACCCAGCTGCAGATCGTCTCGAAGAACATGTCGCCCGAGACCAAGGCGAGCCCCATGTTCAAGCAGCAGCGCATGCTCTTGTACTTCCTCCCCCTCGTGTTCGTCTTCTCGGGTCTGTCGTTCCCCTTGGGCGTGATGTTCTACTGGCTCACCTCCAACGTCTGGACCATGGCCCAGCAGTTCCTGGTGATCCGCAACATGCCCACCCCCGGCAGCGAGGCGGCACTGGCGCGTGAAGAGCGCCTCGCACGCAAGCAGCAGCGCAAGGGCCTGCCCAGCATCACCGTGACCGAGATCGAGTCGGCACCCGCCGTGCCGAAGACGACCCAGCGCACCCAGCCCGTCGGCAAGAACCGCTCCAAGAAGCAGAACGGCCCCAAGAAATGACCTCTGACGACTCCACGACCGACATCGTCGAGCCCGCCGCCGAGAACGACGGTGTCGTCGCCTCGAGCGACGACCAGGAGGCGCGGGTCGCCTCGGACGACACGGCCGACGTCCTCGACGAGGGCGACATCGCAGCCGACTACATCGAAGAACTGCTCGACATCTGCGACTTCGACGGCGACATCGACATCGAGGTCCGCGGCGGTCGCTCCTACATCTCGGTCGACTCGAGTGGCGAGCAGAAGCTGCGCGTCCTGTCGAAGCCCGACACGGTCAACGCCCTCCAAGAGCTGACGCGCATCGCGGTGCAGACCAAGACCGGTGAGTTCTCCCGTCTCATCCTCGACATCGGAGGCTCGCGCGCCACCCGTGAGACCGAGCTCGGCCGTCTGGTGGACGTCGCCGTCGCGAAGCTCGAGGACGGCGCCTCGTCGGCCGCTCTCCCGCCCATGTCGTCCTACGAACGCAAGCTCGTCCACGACATCGTGGCCGCGCGGGGTTTCACCTCGGAGTCCGAGGGCGAAGGCCGCGACCGTCACACCGTCATCACACGTCCCTGAGCCCACGGACATGACCGATACGTCGACCCTCGAGGTCGAACCCGCCGTGGCGGAGACCATCTTCGGCGACCGTCTCGACGTCGTGCGTCGCTACGTCGCCGACCTCGCCCAGCACGGAGAAGAACTCGGCCTGATCGGACCGCTCGAGCTGCCGCGTCTCTGGACCCGCCACGTCATCAACTGCGGGCTGCTGGCGCCCCTGCTGGTCTCGGGTCGCGTCGGCGACATCGGGTCGGGTGCCGGCCTGCCGGGCCTCGTGCTCGCGGCTGCTCGTCCGGACGCGACGCTCGTCCTGATCGAGCCGATGGAGCGACGAGTCGACTGGCTGACGGCCGAAGCCGAGCGCATGGGTCTCGACAACGTCGAGGTCGTGCGTGCCCGCGCCGAAGACGTGCAGCTGGATGGCTGGCTCGATCAGGCGACGGCTCGTGCCGTGTCGGCCCTGTCGAAGTTGATCCCGCTGACCGCCCCGCTGGTGAAGACCGGCGGGCAACTGCTGTTGATGAAGGGCGCGCGGGTCGACGACGAGATCGCCGCTGCGCGGAAGGTCATCGCCCGCCACCACCTGATCGACGTCGAGGCTCGGGAGCTGGGCGTCGGACTCGTCGACGAGACGACTCGAGTCTTCATCGCTACACTGGACTGACCATCTAGTCGATCCGGCTCACAGGACCGTCTGATCAGGCATTATTCTCTCCCAGTTGAACCGGGACGACGGTCTGGTGCAGGGTCGCATCAGGGCACACGGACGCCGGGTCCCTGTCTTTGTCGGGGCCTGACGATAGACTCGGCCTTCGATCCCCGATGATCACCGAGCCGTTTCCGAGCGGTGTGGTCACACCTCCGGGCAGGTCGTTTCACGTGAAACATGGCGATACGGAGACCCCCTCAGTGAGTTCCTCGGCTGACGACGACAGAAGCACTCCCCTGGCACGGGAGCTCGCCGATCTGAATCGACGCAAGCAGGCCCTGTCGCGCGAGCCCCTCCCGTCGCCCGCCGCGACACGGGTGATCACCGTCTCCAACCAGAAGGGTGGCGTCGGCAAGACCACGACCACCGTCAACCTCTCGGCCGCTCTGGCACGGAGTGGGGCGAAGGTGTTGGTCATCGATCTCGATCCCCAGGGCAACGCCTCGACGGCCCTCGGCGTGGAACACCGGGCCGAGACGCCGAGCGTCTACGACGTCGTGGTGAACGACGGCGAGGTCGCCGACGTCGTCCAGAAGAGTCCCGAGTTCGACACGCTCTTCTGCATCCCTGCCACGATCCACCTCGCCGGCGCCGAGATCGAACTCGTCTCGCTCGTCGCTCGCGAGCAGCGGCTGAGCCGAGCGCTGTCCGAGTACCTCAGTGCCACCGAGAAGGCCGGCGAGCGGTACGACTACGTCTTCATCGACTGCCCCCCGTCTCTCGGACTGCTCACGATCAATGCCTTCGTCGCCGCCAGTGAGGTACTCATCCCCATCCAGTGCGAGTACTACGCACTCGAAGGGCTGAGCCAGCTGCTGCGCAACATCCAGCTCATCGAGAAGCACCTGAATCCCAAGCTCAAGGTGTCGAGCATCCTGCTCACGATGTACGACGGTCGCACGAACCTGGCTCAGCAGGTCGTCGCCGACGTTCGCGAGCATTTCCCTGATGAGGCACTGAACACGCTGATTCCTCGGTCGGTCAGGATCAGCGAGGCCCCCGGTTACGGGCAGACGGTCATCAGCTACGACACCAACTCCCCCGGGTCGATCTCGTACCTCGAGGCGGCCGCCGAACTAGCACGTCGAGGAGCACCCCAGTAATGGCAACCAAGCGAACCGGACTCGGGCGCGGCATCGGAGCCCTCATCCCCGTCTCCGACGAGAGCCAGGACCGCCCGGTCGACGTCTTCTTCCCGACGGCACAGCAGACGGCCGACGAGCTCATCGCCGTGCCGGGTGCTCGCCTGGCGAACCTCAATCCGTTGGACATCACCCCGAACGCACAGCAGCCGCGGGCCGAGTTCCGCGCCGAAGAGCTCGCCGAGCTGGTGACGTCCATCCGAGAAGTGGGTGTGCTGCAGCCCATCGTCGTCCGTCCCGTCAAGAAGAGCGGCAAGGGGGCGGCACAGTACGAGCTCGTGATGGGCGAGCGACGCCTCCGAGCGACCAAAGAACTGGGTCTCGCGACGATCCCCGCCATCGTCAAAGACACGGCAGACGACGCGATGCTGCGCGACGCGCTGCTCGAGAACCTCCACCGAGCCGAGCTGAACCCACTCGAAGAAGCGTCCGCTTATCAGCAACTTCTCGCCGATTTCGGAATCACCCAGGACGAGTTGGCCACCCGCATCGGCCGCAGCCGTCCGCAGATCACCAACACCTTGAGACTGTTGAGGCTGCCGGCGGCTGTGCAGCGTCGGGTCGCCTCGGGCGTCCTGACGGCCGGCCACGCCCGGGCCATCCTGAGCACAGGTGACCCGGTCCTAATGGCTCGACTCGCGGATCGCATCGTCAACGAAGACCTCAGCGTCCGCGCAGCCGAGGCCATCGCCGCGGGCGGAAGCGCCAAGCCGAAGTCGACGCGTACGGCGACCCCGGGTAAGCACCAGGCGCACTTGGACGAAGTGGCCGAGAGCCTCGGTGACCGGTTCGAGACCCGGGTGAAGGTGTCCTTGGGTGCTCGCAAGGGGTCGATCACGATCGACTTCGCCTCCATGCAGGATCTCAATCGCATCCTCGGCCAGTTGGGACACGAGCAAGAGGACTGACTCCTCGTTCGCTCGGCCTGTGGTCCACGGTTTTACGTGAAACATCAACCGCCCCTGCTCTTCAGAGCAGGGGCGGTTGTTTCTGTGGCTGGCTCTCATCGTCGTCAACCGCGCGGGGTCGGTGTTTCACGTGAAACAATCCCCCTTTTCGGTGTGGACTGCCATGCCCGGTCGGTGGTCGGCGCGATCCGGGACAACAGATGGGTAGGCATGCGCGCTGAAGGCCAAGCCCTCGGCATGACGTGGGGTCGGCGCATTGATTCCCCCGCTTGGTGAAGGCTGAACGCGCACACTTCTCCCTCGCTACTCAAAGGCTCCAGTAGAGAGGGGGACGATGTCGATCGGTGCTAAAGACTGCTCTCCTCACCGAGTCGCGTGGCGCACACAGGGTTGGTCGACCGACCGTGAACTTGCACGACCATCGTGGGATGTCAGGGCCAGAGGATCAAGGCCCTCATTCAGCTTGTGCCGCTGTCCCCAGTAGTCGACAATCGACCTGATCATGACCGGTTCGACGAGGACGAGGTCGATGACCGCCTGGCGTCCCCGACGATCACGCCATACACTGTTGACCCCCACGAGATCGTCGCCAAGATCGCTGAGACTGACCGACCCCGCGCGCCACGAATGGTTGGACGGGGTTGTGGCCCAGCGGTGTCCGACACGTGGCAGGCTCGTGGTCAGGGCTGCGAGGTGGCCGACGTTTCACGTGAAACGTCGTGCGGCACGGACGTCGGTCAGCGACGGTGGTCGGAGACGGCCTTCTCGGCGAGGGCGGCGTAGAACATGCCCAGTTCGTAACCGGCCGACTCCAGAGCCATCGGGACGAGTGACGTCTCGGTCAGTCCGGGCAGCACGTTCACCTCGAGGAACCACGGGGTCCCGGCTGCGTCGACGATGAGGTCGACCCGCGAGAGGTGGCGGAGTCCGAGGGTTTCGTGGACGGCCACGGCGGCCCGGGCTGCAGCGTCGGAGGCTGCGGCGTCGAGCCGTGCGGGGGTGAAGAACGTGGTCTCCCCCGCATTGTAGCGAGCCTCAAAACCGTAGAAACCCTGACGGGGAACGATCTCGACCGCGGGGAGGGCGAGCGGGCCGTCACCGGTGTCGATGACCCCGACGGCGATCTCGGTACCCGTGATCTTCTGCTCGACGATGACGTCGTCGCAGTACGTGTAGGCGTCGACCATGGCCCTCGGCAGCGCACCGATGTCGTCGACGACCGTGACGCCTTGAGCCGAGCCACCCCGCGCCGGCTTCACGACGACCGGCGCCGGGTGCTCCTCAGCGATGGCCGCCAACACGCTGACGGCACCGAGTTCACGGAAGGCGTCGTGCGACAGGGTGATGCCTCGCGGGGTGGAGACCCCGGCGCGTCGGGCGAGCTCCTTCGCGGTCGGCTTGTCCCAGGCCAGCCGCGCCGCGGCCGCCGTGCTGCCGACGAACGGGACGTCGAGCGCCTCGAGCAGACCGCGCAGCGCTCCGTCCTCGCCGCTCGCTCCGTGCAGGGCCGGCCACACGACGTCAGGACGTGACGCGGTCAGATGTCCGAGCAACGAGGCGTCGGGATCACGGAGCTCGACCTCGATGCCGTGGGTGACGAGGCTGTCGACCACGCGCCTCCCCGATCGGAGGGAGACGTCGCGTTCGTGCGAGATGCCTCCGGCGAGGACGGTGACGGTACGCAGCTCACTCGATGCCATGGGGTCTCTTCCTTGTGTCACGACGGAGGCCGGTCTCGCGGGCAGGACAGCCGCAAGACTGCGAAAATGCTGGTCAGTGGGTGTTCGGTGGCGGGACCACGACGCTCTGCGGGCGAGCGGTCGGGTTCGACAGACTCGCGGGCGAGAACGTGCGCAGCAGGTCGAGTTCGCCGTTGACGACGTTCGCCAGGCGGGCGACGCCGGTGCGGATCGACTCGGGCGTCGGGTAGCAGAACGACAGACGGATGTTCTGCCGGCCGTCGCCGTCGGCGAAGAACGCCGTGCCGGGCGTGTAGGCCACGAGCTCTTTGACGGCCCGGGGCAGCATGGCCTTCGAGTCGAGTTCGGCCGGCAGCCCGACCCAGACGAAGAAGCCCCCGTCGGGCACGTTCCACGTGAGCGACGGCAGGTACTCCCCCAGCGCCGAGATCATCGCGTCGCGCCGCTCGCGGTACAGGTCACGGAAGGTCTCGATCTGACCGCGCCAGTCGGCCTGGTCGAGGTACTCGGTGATGACGAACTGCCCGAACGAGTTCGGCGAGAGCGTGGCGGACTCGTTGGCGAGGATGAGCTTCTCGCGGATGGCGTGCGGGGCCAGTGCCCACCCCACCCGGAAGCCGGGCGCGAGCGTCTTCGAGAACGAGCCGAGGTAGATGACGCCCTCGTCGTCGATCGAGCGCATCGCCTGGGGGGCCGGCTGGTCGAAGTAGAGCAGCCCGTAGGGGTTGTCCTCGAGGACGAGGATGCCGGCCGAGCGGCAGATCTCGAGGATCTCGACGCGGCGGGCCCAGGTGAGGGTCACACCGGCCGGGTTGTGGAAGTTCGGGATCGTGTACAGGAACTTGATCCGCCCCCCGCGGGCCGTGACGGTCGCGATGGCCTCACGCAGCGCCTCGGGTACGAGCCCGTGCTCGTCCATCGGGACGTGCACGACGTCGGCCTGGTACGCCTTGAAGACCCCCAGGGCGCCGACGTAGCTCGGGGACTCGGCGAGCACGACGTCGCCCGGGTTCACGAAGAGGCGGGTGACGAGGTCGAGGGCCTGCTGCGAGCCCGTGGTGACGACCACGTCGTCGGCGCTGCCGCGGATGCCCTCCATCGCCATGATCTGCATGATGTGTTCGCGGATCGCCGGGGTGCCCTGGCCGCTGCCGTACTGCATCGCCATCGCTCCCCCGTCGGCCATGACGCGGTCGATGGCCCCGGTGACGAGCTCGCGGGGCAGGGCGGAGACGTAGGGCATGCCGCCGGCCAGCGAGACGACCTCGGGGCGCGAGGCGACGGCGAACAGGGCTCGGACCTCGGAGGCGCTGAGGCCGGCCGTACGGTCGGCGTACGAGTCGTACCACGGGTCGAGGTTGGTGCCCTTGTCGCTCATCGATGTCCCTGTTCTGTCAGAGGGTGATTCGGTCAAGACTATGCCCGTGCGGTCGGGGGACGACGAGAGCCCGCCCAGCGTGTGCTGGGCGGGCTCTCGTCGTGGTGTCGGCGTCGACTACGCGATGAACTCCGCCAGGTCGGCCTCGAGGGCCGGCTTGGGCTTGGCGCCGATGACGGTCTTGACGACCTCGCCGCCGCGGTAGACCTTCATGGCCGGGATCGAGGTGATCTGGTACTTCATGGCGGTCTGCGGGTTGTCGTCGACGTTGAGCTTGACGATCTCGATCTTGTCGCCGTGCTCGGCGGCGATCTGGTCGAGGATCGGCGAGACGGCGCGGCACGGGCCGCACCACTCGGCCCAGAAGTCGACGAGGATCGTCTTGTCGGAGTTGAGGACGTCGGCCTCGAAGGACGCGTCGGTCACTGCTTTGGCGCTGCTCATGGTGTTCCTTTCGTCAGGGTGATCTGGGTTGTCTTCGGGAGGCGCGGGTCAGGCGATCACGGACTCGGACGTCTCGACGCCCTCGGCCGACCCCACGGTCTGCTCGGCCAGGAAGGTCTGGTCGAGCGAGGCCAGGTAGTGCTCGACGTCGAGCGCCGCGACGGTGCCCGAGGCCGCGGCCGTGGCGGCCTGCCGGTACGTGGCGTCGATGACGTCGCCGGCCGCGAAGACGCCGGTCAAGTTGGTCTTCGAGCTGCGCCCCTGCACGGCGATCGTGCCGTCGGAGGTCAGGTCGACCTGACCGTGCACCAGGTGCACGCGGGGGTCGTTGCCGATGGCGATGAAGAGGCCGTCGAGGTCGAGGTCGGTCGTGCTGCCGTCGACCGTGTCGGTCAGGGTGACGCCGGTGGCCTTCTCGCCGCCGAGGATCGCCGTGACCTGCTTGTCGAACAGGAACTCGATCTTCTCGTTGGCGTGGGCCCGGTCCTGCATGATCTTCGACGCGCGCAGGCTGCTCGAGCGGTGGATCACGTAGACCTTCGAGGCGAAGCGGGTGAGGAACGTCGCTTCTTCCATGGCCGAGTCGCCGCCGCCGACGACGGCGATCGCCTTCTCCTTGAAGAAGAAGCCGTCGCAGGTCGCGCACCAGCTGACGCCGCGGCCGCTCAGGCGCTCCTCGTCGGCGAGGCCGAGCTTGCGGTACGCGCTGCCCGTCGCGAAGATCACCGTGAGGCTCTCTTCCACGGTGCCGTTGCCCAGCGTGACCTTCTTGACGTCGCCGGTCAGGTCGACGGCGGTGACGTCGTCGAGCAGCACCTCGGCGCCGAACTTCTCGGCCTGCTCTTGCATCTTGAACATGAGCTCGGGGCCCTGGATGCCGTCGGGGAACCCAGGGAAGTTCTCGACCTCGGTGGTCTTCATGAGCTCGCCGCCGGCCTCGACCGAGCTCGCGACGATGAGGGGGCGCAGACCGGCCCGGGCGGCGTAGATGCCGGCCGTGTAGCCGGCGGGGCCGGAACCGATGATGATGACCTGGCGCATGGGCACCTTCCTGGGGGAGAACTTCACGAGCGGGAAGACGACCTGCGAGCGGTTGCTCGGGCGGTCGGATCCCTCGATCGTCTGGTGGAACGCATCCTACCGACGGGGCATTCCCGCGGGCCTGGCAGTGCGACGCCTGGCCGCGCCTGGCCGTGGCTGGCCGTGCCTGGCCGGGCCGCGCCGGGCCGTGTCGGCAGTGCCCTGCTCGCCCGGCGGCGGCGGTCAGCGACGCAGGAGGCGCGAGACGGTCGGTGCGAGACGTGCGGTCACCGGCGTGGTCAGCACCCGCAGCTCGGGGATGCGCGCGAACCAGAGCAGTGCGCCGTAGACCAGGCCCATGACGGCCACGGCCACGACGACCGTCAGCACGCCCGGCACACGGCCGGATTGTGCGAAGCCGTCGGCGGAGAAACCACCCAGGACGGTCACGACGACGACGCCCACCGCCCCGGCGACGAGCGAGAAGACGAAGAACTGGACGTAGCGGCGCAGCACCCAGCGGCCGTCGATTCCGCCCAGCCGCTTCTTGACGACGACGAGCGCGACCACGGCCTGGCTGGAGCCCGCGATCGAGGTCGTGACGGCGATGGCCATCGCGATGTGCTCGGGCGACACCACGGCGGCCGAGACGGCGACGCCCGCGACGAAGATGCCCGACTGGACGAGCTGCAGGAAGAACGGCGTGCGCTGGTCGTGCATCGAGTAGAACACCCGCTGCACGATGAACAGCACGCTGAACAGGACGAGGCCGGGCATGTAGCCCAGGATCACCTCGGCCGTGCGGGTCGACCCGGCGAAGTCGACCTCGAAGAACCGGGCGAACGGATAGGCCACGACGCACATGGCGACCGCGGCGAACACCATGAACATGCCGATGGCCCGGAGCGACTGCGACATGTCGGTGCGGACGGCCCGCAGGTCGCCGCGCGAGGCGTGGCCGCTCATGCGCGTGAAGTAGGCGGTGCCGATCGACACGGCGATGATGCCGTGCGGCAGCATGAAGAGCAGCCAGGCGTTCGCGAGCACCGCGTTCGAGGCACCCACCTCGCTGCCCAGGGTGGCGACGCGGCTCTGCACCAGCCCGGCCAGCTGGGTGACGAGCACCATGCCGAACAGCCAGCCGGCGGCCTTGCCGGTGGCCCCGAGGCCGACGCCGCGCCAGCGGAAGTCGGGGCGGAAGGTCAGACCCGCGCGGCGCCAGAACAGCAGGAGGAACGCCGCCTGTGCCAGGACGCCCAGGGTGGCCGTGGCCGCGATGACGAAGATGCGGTCGCCGGTCCAGACGTCGACCGTCGAGTTCTCGACGGCTCCGCCGAACATGACCATGAAGACGACCAGGCCGGCGATGGACACGACGTTGTTGAGCACCGGCGCCCAGGTGAAGGGCCCGAACACCTGTCGGGCGTTGAGCACCTCGCTCAGCAGCGAGTACATGGCGTAGAAGAAGATCTGCGGCAGGCACCAGTACGCGAAGGCGGTTGCGAGGGCGAGTTGGTCCGAGGTGAACCCCGCCCCGCCGTCCGAGCTCTGTTGCGCGTAGAGCCGCACGAGCACGGGGGCGAGCAACGTGCCGGCCAGGCCCACGGCCGCGAAGACGATGGTGCCGAGGGTCACGATCTTGTTGATGAACCGCTGCCCGCCGTCGTCGGAGGTCGCCGCCCGCACAATCTGGGGCACGAGCACGGCGCTGAGCAGGCCACCCGCGATCAGCGCGTAGATGTTGTTCGGCAGCTGGTTCGCGAGGGCGAACGAGTCGGCCGCCCGGCTGGCCGACTGGCCGATCGCCGCGGCCAGCACGGCCGCCTTCACGAAGCCGAGGACGCGCGAGACCATCGTCCCGGACGCGAGGAGGATGCTGGCGCGACCGAGACCGCCCTGGTTGCTCACATGGACTCCTGGACGGGCGGCGTGGCGGCCGCATCGGGTGACGGTGCCGCACCGGCTGACGGGCCGTCGCCGGACGACCGGGCCTCGTCGCGCGCCCTGCGGCGCTTGCGGAAGGTGCGGTAGAGACCGCCGACGAACAGCGCGGCGAAGGCGACGCCGAAGATCCATGTGATGGCGGTCTCCCACCCGGCCTGCACCGAGAGCGGGACGTCGACCGGGGTGGCGATCGCCACGCCCGAGAGGCTGACCAGCTGGAGCTGCACCGAGACCGTCCCGTTGGCGACGGACTGCACGGGCACGCTGACCCGGGTCTGGGACTGCGGCTGGATCGTCACCTCGATGGGGCTGCGCTCGATCGAGAGGATGGAGTTCGACGGCGTCAGGTTCAACATCACCGTCGCGACCGAATCGGTCTTGTTCTCGAGGTAGAGAGGCAGGGCCGAGCGGTCGCCGAGGATGGAGATCGGCGAGCCCTGGACGACGGCCACGAGACCTGACGTCGCGGTCGCGTCGGCCACGGCCGAGGCGACCTCGGCGGGGAAGCCGTCGACGTTGTCGCGCCAGGCGTGCGAGGCCAGGGCCATCGTGCGTAGTCGGGCCGACTCGGTGACGAGCTGCGGCTCGGCGAGGGCGGTCGAGAAGTCGACGACCCTCTCGTCGGCGGACACCAGGTCGCGCAGCTGGTCGAGACGGGCGTCGCTCTCAGGACTGTCGACGACGGTCGCCGTCGACGGGGTGCTCGCCAGGGCGTCGGTCAGGGTGGCACCGCTGACCCACGGCAGGCCGTCGACGCTCTGGAGCGTGCGGGTGAGGAACTGACCGGTGGACGGCCACTCGCGCTCGAGCGTGGTCAGCAGGGTGCGGGCGTCGCTGGGCCGCTCGTAGGCGATGGTCGCGACGGTGGCGGAGAGCCGCGCCATCGTGGCCTGCCACTCGGCGAGGCTCGTCGCCTCGGCCGCCTGGGTGACCAGGTCGGACAGTGGGTCGTCCGAGACGACGGCCGGGACGTCACCGATCGTGACCGCGGCGTTCTCGGTCGAGTCGCCGTCGACGTCCACGTTGCTGCTCGAGACGATGGTGGACGTGTACGAGCCGCCGGCGAACGCGGTCAGGTCGGCGGACACGACGGACGACTCGCGCGGCCAGACGACGTCGCGCTGCGTCCAGGGGAAGTCGAGCAGTTGGGCGGTGGTGGGCAGGACCACGCCGTCGCCGGGCGTCTCGGCGGGCGACGGCTCGCCGGTCGGCTGGTCGGTGGCCCCGTCGCTCGGCAGGGCGGAGGGGTCGGATCCGGCGACGCCGGTGCCCGACCCCTCGTCCGTGCCCTGCTCCGGGGTCTCGGTGGGCGTGTCGGTCGGCGCGGGCATGTCCTCGAAGCGGTCGGGTTCGACCAGGGTGTCGAGCGAGGTCACGGCCGGGACGGTCGTCGCGCCGGCCTGTCGCAGCCCGGCGACGTCGGCGTCCGCGTATGCCAACGGGAACATGTCGTTCGGCAGGGCCTGCAGCTCGGCGAGCCAGTCGACGGCCGACTGCGGGGCCTCGGTGCCGAGCAGGCGGATCGACGCGATGATCATCGGATCGACGCCCAGGGTCGCGCCCGTGCCGGCCACGGCGTCGAGCTCGCGTCGCAGCACCCCGCCGTCCGAGGTATAGGCGGCGAGGGCGGAGGCGTCGAGGACGCCGGTCTCGCTCTCGGGTGTCGTGATCGGCACGGCGACCGCCACGCGGGTCGGCTGGAAGCTGTCGGCGGGGTACCAGACCACGCTGCTGCGGGTCTGCGCCACCTGGCTGCCCGACGAGTCGAGCACGCGGGCCCCGAGCGCACGCGCCCCGAAGGCGCGGCCGGTCAGGCCGAGGCGGTCGGCGGGCACGACGACGGTGTCGAGGGCGACGGACGACCCGGCGGCGACCGCCGGCACGTCGACCTCGACGAGCTGTCGCCCGAGGTAGTCGTCGCCCGAGACGTCGTCGGGGTCGAGCCACGAGGCGAGCTTGGACCGCGTGGTGAACGGTTCGCGGTCGAGGTAGACCCGGGCCGTGGTCGCCGCCAGGTCGGCGTCGCCGTCGTTCGTCACGGTGACCCCGAGGGTGAGGTCGTCGTCGGGTCGCAGCACACCGTCGGAGGCCGGCTCGACGGTCATCGTGATGCCGTCGCCGGTGGGGGCGGACGCCGCCCGGGCCGTGGTCGCCGGCAGCCCCGCCGACACGACGAACACCGCCAACAGGGCGGCGATCACGGCGAAGAAGAGTCTCATAGGCGTCAGGTGTCGACGGCGACAGGGGCCGTTCGAGCATGCCGAGTCTAGGCAACGCCGACCAAGAAGCAGCGGCGAAGCGCCTGCGAGGTGGGACGACGGGGTCGTGAGGCGCCGTCGGGGACTCAGCCCGCGCCTCCTCGGCTGTGGCAAGCTGTTTCGTCATGGACAGCGTCGCACGGGCCCTGCAGCGACTGGACGATCTGGCCGCCACCCCCCGCATCGAGAAGCTCGCCGCCGCGTTCGCCGCGGCCGGTCACGAGCTCGCCCTCGTCGGCGGTCCGGTGCGCGACGCCTTCATCGGCCGGCCGGTCAACGACCTCGACTTCACGACCGACGCCGACCCCGACCAGATCCTGGCGATCGTCGTCCCCCTGGCCGAGGCGCACTGGGACGTCGGCCGCGCGTTCGGCACGATCGCCGCCCGCGTCGACGGCGAGACCGTCGAGATCACCACGTACCGCAGCGACGTCTACGACGGCGAGACCCGCAAGCCCGTCGTCGAGTTCGGCGACACCCTCGAGGGCGACCTGGTCCGTCGCGACTTCACGGTCAACTCGATGGCGCTGCGTCTGCCCCAGCGCGTGCTCGTCGACCCGTCCGGCGGCGTCGACGACCTGCTGGAGGCGCGGCTCGCCACCCCGGGGACCGCGGTCGACTCGTTCCGTGACGACCCCCTGCGCATGATGCGGGCCGCCCGGTTCACGGCGCAGCTCGGCTTCACCGTGTCCGACGAGGTGCGCGAGGCGATGACCGCCCGGGCCGAGACCCTGTCGATCGTCTCGGTCGAGCGGGTCGCTGACGAGCTGTCGAAGCTGCTGAAGACCGAAACCCCCCGAGACGGTGTCCGGCTCTTGGTCGACACGGGGCTGGCCGACCACGTCATGCCCGAGCTCGCCGCCATGCGCCTCGAGATCGACGAACACCACCACCACAAGGACGTGTACGAGCACAGCCTCACCGTGCTCGACCAGGCCATCGGCTACGAGCGCGAACGGCACCCGGGCGAGGCGCCCGACCTCACCCTGCGCCTCGCGGCCCTGCTGCACGACTGCGGCAAGCCCGCCACGCGCCGCCTCGAGCCGGGCGGGGTCGTCACCTTCCACCACCACGACGTCGTCGGCGCCAAGCTCGCCAAGAAGCGGTTGAAGGCGCTGCGCTTCGACAACGACACGATCGCCGCCGTCTCCCGCCTGATCGAGTTGCACCTCCGGTTCTTCGGCTACACCGAGGGTGGCTGGACCGACTCGGCCGTGCGCCGGTACGTCCGCGACGCCGGTGACCAGCTCGAGCGGTTGCACATGCTGACCCGCGCCGACGTGACCACGCGCAACCGCCGCAAGGCCGACCGGCTCGGCTTCGCCTACGACGACCTCGAGGCCCGCATCGCCGAGCTGCGCGAACGCGAAGAGATCGACTCGCTGCGGCCCGACCTCGACGGCGACGAGATCCAACGCGTCCTCGGCATCGGCCCGAGCCGCGAGGTCGGCGAGGCCTACCGCTTCCTGCTCGAGCTGCGCACCGAAGAGGGGCCGCTGGGGGCCGAGGTCGCCACCGAGCGCCTGCTCGCCTGGTGGAACGCGCGCGAGGGTGCTGGGGCGTAACTCGTCCTGCGGGTGTCGGCCCGCGCCTCCTCGGCTCTCCAGGGCCGGTGGGCGCTGGGGCGGCATTGATTCAGGAGGCGCGCTCGGCTACGCTGGGAAGGTTGCGTCTGCCTCACGGCCGACGCCGCGACATGAATACCCTCCTGTCACAGACCGTCTGTGACCGTTAAGTCCGAAGGAGGTGGGTTAGTCATGCACCAGTACGAACTGATGGTCATCCTGGACCCCGAGATCGATGAGCGCACCGTCGCCCCGAGCTTGGACAAGTTCCTCAACGTCATCCGCAACGATGGCGGAACGATCGACAACGTGGACATCTGGGGACGTCGTCGCCTGGCCTACGAGATCAACAAGAAGACCGAGGGCATCTACGCCGTCGTCAACCTGACCTCGAACTCGGCCGCCACGGTCGAGCTCGACCGCCAGCTGGGTCTCTCCGAGGCCGTGCTGCGCACCAAGGTCCTGCGTGCCGAAGAGGCGATCGCCATGGTCGCCGCCGCCAAGAAGGTCAGCGACGAGAAGGCCGCCCGCAAGGCTGCCAACGCCGCTGCCGCTCCGGCTGCTGCGCCCGCCGCTTCGCCCGCTGCCCCGGCTGCTCCCGCCGCCGAGAAGGCTGCCGAGTAGTCCTATGGCTGGCGAGACCGTCATCACAGTGGTGGGAAACCTCACCAGTGACCCCGAGCTGCGCTACACGCAGAACGGGCTCGCGGTCGCGAACTTCACCATCGCATCGACCCCCCGCACGTTCGACCGCGCGTCGAACGAGTGGAAGGACGGTGAGGCGCTCTTCCTCCGTGCCAGCGTGTGGCGCGAGTTCGGCGAGCACGTGGCCAGCAGCCTCACCAAGGGCAGCCGGGTCATCGCTCAGGGCCGACTCAAGCAGCGCTCGTACGAGACCAAAGAGGGCGAGAAGCGCACCAGCATGGAGCTCGAGATCGACGAGATCGGCCCCTCGCTGCGTTACGCGACCGCTCAGGTGACGCGCGCCGCGTCCTCCCGCGACGGTGCTGCCGGTGGCGGCTCCTTCGGGGGCGGCAACGGCGGTGGCAACCGTGGTGGCCAGCCGGCTCAGGTCGGCGGCGGTCAGGCGCAAGAGCCGTGGGGTCAGCCCGCTGGCGGCCAGCAGGGTGGCAACACCTCTGGCGGCGACGTGTGGAACACCCCCGGTGGCAACGGCACCTACAACGACGAGACGCCCTTCTAGGCATCGCCGTTCCCTTTTAGTACTTCTTCATTCATCGAAAGTAGAAACCAATGGCTGGAAAGAGCAGCGGCGACCGCCGCAAGCCCCTCCGCGGCAAGGGCGGCAAGAACGCCGCTCCCGCGAAGTCGATCCGCGTCGGTGTCATCGACTACAAAGACGTCGCGACCCTGCGCAAGTTCATCTCGGAGCGTGGAAAGATCCGCGCCCGTCGCATCACCGGCGTCTCCGTCCAGGAGCAGCGCCTCATCGCCCGTGCCGTGAAGAACGCCCGTGAGATGGCGCTCCTCCCCTACGCCGGCTCCGGCCGCTGATCGGAAGGACCACCATGTCGAAGGTAATCCTGACCCACGAGGTCTCCGGCCTCGGTTCCGCCGGTGACGTCGTCGACGTCAAGAACGGCTACGCCCGCAACTACCTGGTGCCCCAGGGCTTCGCCGTGGCGTGGAGCCGCGGTGGCGAGAAGCAGGTCGCTCAGATCCGTACGGCCCGCGAGACCCGCGAGCTCAAGACGATCGAAGAGGCCCACGACCTCAAGCAGCGCCTCGAGGCCCAGAAGATCCGTCTCACGGTGAAGACCGGTGCCGACGGCCGTCTGTTCGGCTCGGTCCGTCCGGGCGACGTCGCCGACGCCGTGACCGCCCAGGGCGTCGCGACGATCGACAAGCGCAAGGTCGAGATCCCCTCGGCCATCAAGGTGACGGGTGAGCACGAAGCCACCCTCCGCCTGCGCGAGGACGTCATCGCGACGATCACGCTGACGGTCGTCTCGGCCAAGTAGCACCCCGGGTGCTCCGGCACCCCGGCGCCTCGGCGCCTGCTGTACGCGAGAGCGGCGGTCCCCTTCGGGGGGCCGCCGCTCTTCTGCGTGCCGGGGGCGGGACGCTCTCGAACCCTGTTCCGTGCGATGAACCACGAAGCTGCGTGGTTCATCGCACGGAACGGGGTTCATGGGCTGGCTTGCTGGCTGGCCTGGCAGGGCGGGCTGGCAGGGCTGGCAGGGCTGGCAGGGCGGGGACGAGGAGGCGCGGGGCGGCTGGGGCGGGCACCGCGCCTCCTCGTCGGCTCATCGGGGCGTCCCGTGTCGCGATGAACCCGGTTTCGACCGATGCACCCAGTTGGTAACGGGTGTTCGGTTCGAAACCGGGTTCTTCGGTGGGGGTAGGGAGCGGAGGGCCGGTGAGGGGACGAGGACGCGGGGCGGGGCGGGGGGACCAAACGGGGCGGGGACGAGGAGGCGCGGGGCGGCTGGGGCGGGCACCGCGCCTCCTCGTCGGGGCGTCCCGTGTCGGGATGAACCCGGTTTCGATCGATGCATCCAGTTGCAACCGGGTGTTCGGTTCGAAACCGGGTTCATGGGCGCAGGCGGGCTGGCGTTGACAGGAGGGGGCGGCTCGTCTACTGTCGTGGAATCGGTTCCATGGAATCGATTCCACGCAGAGGACGCACCCTGCGACCCGCACCACTACGACGAGGTAGAGCCCGATGAACACCGTGACGATCAGGGACGTGGCGCAGCGCGCCGGCGTCTCGGCCGCGACGGCATCGCGCGTCCTGTCGGGCAACCCGGCCACCTCCGCCGAGTCGAGGGCCCAGGTCGAGCAGGCCGTGCGCGAGCTCGACTTCCGCCCCAACGCCCAGGCCCGGGCCCTGCGCTCGACCCGCTCCGACACCGTCGGCCTGCTCGTGTCGGACGTCCGCAACCCGTTCTTCGCCGACCTCGCCCACACCATCGAGCAGTCGCTGCTCGAGCTCGGCTATGTCACCCTCCTCGGCAACGCCAACGAGAACCGCGAGCAGCAGGACCGCTACCTCGACACCCTCATCTCGCGCCGCGTCGACGGCGTCATCGTCGCGCCTCAGGGCACCGACTCGGCCAGCATCGACTCGCTGCTCGCCCGCGAGGTGCCGACGGTGTTCGTCGACCGCACGATCCCCGGCGTCGACGTGCCGAGCGTGACGACCGACAGCGTCCCCGGCATCCGCGCCGCCGTGCAGCACCTGGTCGACCTCGGCCACGAGCGCGTCGGGTACGTCGCGGGCCCGCAGAGCGTGTCCACCGGGCGCGAGCGACTCGAGGCGTGGACCGCCGCGGCCGCCGAGCTGGGCCTCAGCACCGACCCCGACCTGGTCTACGTCGGTGACTTCCAGTCCGCCAGCGGGTCGGCGGCCGTTCACGCCCTGTTCGAGCTCGACGAGCCGCCGACGGCGCTGCTCGCCGCCGACAGCCTCATGGCCGTCGGTGCGATCGCCATGCTCAACCGACTCGGCATGCGCATGGGCACCGACGTCTCGGTCATCGCGTTCGACGACATCGAGTGGTTCTCGCTGCTCGACCCGGCCCTCACCGTCATCGCGCACAGCGTCGAGGAGATGGGCCGCATCGCCGTCCAGCTGCTGCACGAGGTCATCGACGGGCGCACGCCCGACTCCGTCGTGCTGCCCAGCGAACTGATCGTGCGCGAGTCGACGACCCGCGCCTCCGGCGGGACGTCAGGAGGCGCGGGTCGCGGATCCGCGGCCGTCACCTCGGCGACGCGCGAGACCGACGCGACCCGCGCCTCCTCGTCCCCCGGCTCGGCGGCGCGTGTGCCGGCCGAGCGCCCCGACCCGACCCACCCCCGAACCCCCGGCAGGAACTGACCCATGCCCCACTCGATCGACGACGATCGCCCCCTGCTCACGCTCGAGAACGTCAGCAAGTCGTTCGGCCCCGTGCGGGTCATCGACGACGTCACCGTGCACGTCCGGCCCGGCCGCGTGCAGGTGCTGCTCGGTGAGAACGGCGCCGGCAAGTCCACCCTGATCAAGATGATGTCGGGCGTGTACCAGCCCGACGCCGGCCGCGTGCTGGTCGACGGCGAGGCCGTCCACCTGCCGAACACGCACGCCGCCGAGAAGCTCGGCATCGCGACGATCCACCAAGAGCTGAACCTCGTCGCGTCGCTCAGCGTCGCCGAGAACGTGATGATGGGGCGATTCCCGACCCGGTTCGGCCTGGTCGACCGCCGCGAACTGAAGAAACGCGCCCGCGCCGCCCTCGACCTGATCGGGCTCGACGTCGACGTCGACCAGAAGGTCGGCGAGCTCGGCATCGCTCGCCAGCAGCTGGTCGAGATCGCGAAGGCGCTGAGCATCGACGCGCGCATCCTGATCCTCGACGAGCCGACCGCGGCGCTGACCCGGCACGAGACCGAGATCCTCTTCCGTGTCGTCGAGCAGCTCCGCGCCCGCGGCGTCGGCATGCTGTTCATCAGCCACCACCTCGACGAGATCGCCGAGATCGGTGACACCGTGGCCGTCCTTCGCGACGGTGCGTTCGTCGCCGAGGTGCCCGCGTCGACCGAGGAGGACGAGCTCGTCCGCCTGATGGTCGGCCGCGACATCGCGCACCAGTACCCGCGCACCCCCGGCAGCGAGAGCGACTCCCCCGTCGTCCTGCAGGTCGAGGGCCTGACGTCGAAGACCTTCCGCGACGTGTCGTTCGAGGTGCGGGCGGGCGAGGTGCTCGGCATCGCCGGGCTCGTCGGCGCCGGTCGCACCGAGGTCGTCCGCGCGATCGCCGGGGTCGACAAGTACGACTCGGGCTCCGTGACCGTGCGCGGCAAGCGCCTCAAGAAGGGCGACGTCGCCGGGGCCATCGCCGCGGGCGTCGGCCACGTGCCGGAAGACCGGAAGGCGCAGGGGCTCGTGCTGGGCGCCTCCGTCAACGACAACCTCGGCTACGCGACGCTCGCCAGCAGCGCGAAGGCCGGCCTGGTCGACTTCGCCGGTCAGCGCGCGAAGGCCGACGAGGTCGCCTCGACCCTGCGAATCCGCATGCGCGACATCGATCAAGAGATCGGCTCGCTGTCCGGCGGCAACCAGCAGAAGGCCGTGTTCGGTCGCTGGATCATCGCCGGCTCGACGGTGCTGCTGCTCGACGAGCCGACCCGCGGCGTCGACGTCGGCGCGAAGGTCGAGATCTACGAGCTGGTGAACCGGATCACCGACGCAGGAGGCGCGGTCGTGATGGTCAGCAGCGAACTGCCCGAGGTGATGGGCATGAGCGACCGCATCCTCGTGATGCGCGACGGAGTCGTCGCCGGCGAGGTCGCCGCGGCCGACGCCACCCAAGACACCCTGATGACGCTCGCGGCACGCGACGTCCCCCTGACGAACTGACCCGAGAAGCACGGACCCGAGGACGACACCCATGACCACCACCACCGTGAAGGCGCAGCGACGCTCCTTCGACATCAAGACCTTCCTGGCCGCGAACGGAGCCCTCGTCGGGCTCGTCGTGCTCTGCCTGGCCCTGTTCATCGCGACGCCGGACTTCCTGACCGGCCGCAACCTGCTGAACATCGGCATCCAGGTGTCCACCGTCGCCGTGCTGGCGTTCGGCATGACCTTCGTCATCGTCGCGGGCGGCATCGACCTCTCGGTCGGTTCGGTCGCCGCGCTGTCGGCGATGGTCTCGGGCTGGTTCTTCGCCACGGCGGGGCTGCCGGGCGGCCTGGCGCTCGCCCTCGGGCTCGGCACGGGCCTCGTGGCCGGCCTGGTCAACGGGTTCGCCAGCGCGTACGGCAAGCTGCCGTCGTTCATCGCGACGCTCGCCATGCTCAGCGTGGCGCGCGGCCTGACCCTGGTGGTCTCGGACGGTCGCCCGATCGCGACTCCCCCGGCGGTGTCGTTCCTCGGTGGCAACATCGGGCCGGTGCCCGTGCCGATCATCGTGCTCGTGCTGGCGGCGATCGTCGCGTCGTTCATCCTCAACCGCACCGTCATCGGCCGCTCGATGTACGCCGTCGGCGGCAACGCCGAGGCCGCGCGCCTCTCGGGCCTGCCGGTCAAGCGCATCGTCGTCACCGTCTTCGGCCTGGCCGGGCTGTTCGCGGCCCTCGCCGGCCTGCTGCTCGCCGGTCGGCTCGACTCGGCCCAGCCGCAGGCGGCCTCGGGCTACGAGCTCGACGCCATCGCCGCGGTCGTCATCGGCGGCGCGAGCCTGGCCGGCGGCGTCGGCCGCATCTCGGGCACCATCATCGGCGCCCTGGTGCTCGTCGTCATCCGTAACGGCCTCAACCTGCTGAACGTCACGTCGTTCTGGCAGCAGGTCGTCATCGGCCTCGTCATCGCCCTCGCCGTGGGCGTCGACGTGCTGCGGCGCAAGACGCGCAGCAGCTGACCTTTTCCACCCAACCCAACCCGAAGGACACACGATGAAGTTGACCTCGTTCCGCAAGGCCGCCACCGTCACGGCGATCGCCGCCCTGGTCGCGACCGGCACCGCCGGCTGCAACCGCACCCCCGCCGGAGAGGCGGACCGCCCCACGGTGGTCCTGTCGCTCAGCACCCTGAACAACCCGTTCTTCGTCGAGCTGCGTGACGGCGCGACCGCCGAGGCGAAGAAGCAGAACGTCGACCTCGAGATCGTCGACGCGCAGAACGACTCGGCCACCCAGGCCAACCAGCTGGCGACCGCGGCCTCGACCGCCGACGCCGTGATCCTCAACGCGGTCGACAGCGACGCGGCCGGCCCCGCCGCCAAGGCGCTCAACGAAGCCGACGTGCCGATCGTCGCGGTCGACCGCGCGGTCAACGGTGCCGACGTGGCCTCGTTCGTCGCGAGCGACAACGTCGCCGGTGGCGAGCAGGCCGCCAAGGCCCTCGCCGAGGCGATCGGCGAGAAGGGCGAGGTCATCGTGCTGCAGGGCGTCGCGGGCACCTCGGCCAGCCGCGACCGCGGTGAGGGCTTCACCAAGGGCATCGCCGCGTACCCGGACATCACCGTCGTCGCGCAGCAGACCGCGAACTTCGACCGCGCCACCGCGCTCGACGTGACCACCAACCTGCTGCAGGCGCACCCGAACGCGGTCGGCGTCTTCGCCGAGAACGACGAGATGGGCCTCGGAGCGATCCAGGCGCTCGGCTCGCGCGCCGGCACCGACGTCAAGGTGGCAGCGTTCGACGGCACCGAGGACGGCCTCAAGGCCATCGAGGCCGGTACGCTCTCGAGCACGATCGCGCAGCAGCCCGCCGAACTCGGCGCCCTCGCTGTCGACCAGGCCGTCAAGGCCGTCAACAGTGGCAGCGGCGACGAGGGCCCCTCGGACCAGGCCGTCGAGGTCATCACCGTCACGAAGGAGAACGTGGGTGACTTCACCGAATGACCGGTTCTGAATCGCAGGGCGCCGGCGGGGTCGGCATGGCCGGCACGGTCGTCGTGGTCGGGTCGATCAACGTCGACCAGGTCGTGACCGTCGACCGCCTGCCCGTGCCCGGAGAGACGCTGATCGGCTCGTCGATGACCCTCTCCCCCGGCGGCAAGGGAGCGAACCAGGCCGTCGCCGCCGCCCGTCGCGGCGCCCGCACCGTGATGATCGGTGCGGTCGGCGACGACGGACGTGCCGACGACGCCCTGCCCTACCTCCGCTCGAGCGGTGTCGACGTCAGCGGCGTCGACACCGTCCCCGGGCCCACCGGCCTGGCGATCGTCAGCGTCGGAGGCGACAGCGAGAACACGATCGTCGTCGTCCCCGGCGCGAACGCGGCGGTCGGGGCGTCGGCGGTCGGGTCGCATTCTGCTGTTCTGTCCGTGGCTGCGGTGGTCGTCCTGCAAGGGGAAATCCCCGTGGACGGCATCGCCGCCGCGGTGCAGCACGCCGGAGGGCGCGTGGTGTTCAACCTCGCCCCGGTGATCGACGTGCCGGCGGATGTGGTGAAGGCCGCGGATCCGCTGGTCGTCAACGAGCACGAGGGTCGGCTGCTGCTGGCCGCGTGGGGCGCTTCGGCTTCCGGTTCGCAGGCAACGGACGAGGAGGCGCGGGTCGACGACGAGTCGGTCGTCGCCTCCCTGCGCGCCCAGGGAGTCACCTCGGTCGTCATGACCCGCGGTGCCGCCGGTGCAATCGTCTCCGATGCGTCGGGCACCGTGCTGGTGGCCTCGCCGAAGGTGGCGGCCGTGGACTCGTCCGGAGCCGGGGACGCCTTCGTCGGCGCCCTCGCCGCCGGGCTGGCCGCGGGTGCGTCGCTGCTCGAGGCCGCTCAGGACGCCGTGCGCGTCGGGGCCTTCTCGGTGACGGGTGTGGGCACGCAGGCGTCGTACCCGACGCTCGAGGACGAGCTGCCTGCTGCTGCCGCGACTGCCGATTCGACGGAGGGGGCGGCGAACGCCGACTCGACTGCCGGGGTGACCCAGTGAAGCGGGGTGGCCTGCTCAACGCGCAGCTGAACCACGCGGTGAGCGGCCTCGGCCACGGTGACCTCGTCGTCGTCGCCGACTGCGGGCTGCCCCTGCCCCCCGGAGTCCCCGTGGTCGACCTCGCCGTCGTCCACGGCCTGCCCGCCTTCGCCGACGTGCTGGATGCCCTGACCGCCGACGTGGTGTTCGAGGCCTGCACGGCCGCGGACGAGAGCCAGGGCCGCGAGGCCGGCGAGTGGATCACGTCCCGCTTCGACGACGTCGCCTACGTCTCGCACGAGGAACTCAAGCGGCTCTCGGGCAGCGCGCGCCTCCTCGTCCGGACCGGCGAGGCGACCCCGTACGCCAACGTCGTCCTCCGCTGCGGCGTCCCCTTCTGAGGCACCGGCTCCCCTGAACCACGACGGGGACGATGAACCACCCTCCGGCGTGGTGCATCGTCCCCGTCGTGGTTCTTTGTCGTCCGGCCCCTCTTCACTCCCCCGAACCGGCCGCCCTCCGCCCACCCATGAACCCGCTTTCGAACCATGCACCCAGAAGCAACCAGGTGCACCGTTCGAAACCGGGTTCTTCGTCGTCCGGGGGCCGACAGAAGGCGCGGTGCCGGACCCCGATACCGCCCTGACCAGGCCCTTCGCGGGGCCCGCCTTCGGGGGTTACCAGAACCTGAACACTGGCTGCGTCGGTATCGGTTCTCGTGCCCCGAAGTCAAATCCCTTGTGCACAGGCGGATGTCAAATCGGATGTCTCAACCCCCGGTTTAGACAATTTTCTCCACACAGGTGTGGAATCACGAAAGTCCAGGTCAGAGGCAGGTAATCGAACTGAAGTATCTCGTTGTCCACAGCGTGATCCACAGTTCTCCCCAGGGTTGTCCGGCGTTGCTCACCGGTTCTCCCCAGAGTTATCCACAGGTGCATTTGCTGTGGAGAACTCGGTGTCCATAAGGTGTACCCGCGCTCGTCAGAGGTGGATCACGGCGGTTCGGCAGGGGGATGTCGGGGGTCTGTCGTACAACTGCCTTGAGCGTCTTCGGTGCTGCCCCGCACCCACTCGATTCTCGCTGGAGGACCCATGTCGATCGCCCATCTCGGTCTCGCTCCCGATGCGTCGAACAACCGCGATCGCGACCGTGGTGGCCCCGTCAACATGGACCGCGTCCCGCCGCACGACCTGCTCGCCGAGCAGAGCGCGCTGGGCGGCATGCTGCTCAGCAAAGACGCCGTGGCCGACGTCATCGAGACGGTCCGCGGCATGGACTTCTACGTGCCCAAGCACGAGGTCATCTACGACGCGATCCTGGGTCTGTACTCGCACGGCGAGCCCACCGACGTCATCACGGTCAGCGACGAGCTGATGAAGTCCGCCGACCTGTCTCGTGCAGGAGGCGCGGAGTACCTCCACACCCTCACCGGCGTCGTGCCCACTGCGGCGAACGCGGGGTACTACGCGTCGATCGTCGCCGAGAAGGCGGTGTTGCGCCGTCTGGTCGAGGCCGGCACGCGCATCGTGCAGATGGGTTACGCGAGCGAGGGCGAGGTCGTCGACCTGGTCAACAACGCGCAGGCCGAGGTCTACAACGTGGCCGGTGGGGTGCAGACCGAGGACTACGTGCCGCTGAACGAGGCGGTGACGGTCGCGATCGACGAGATCGAGGCGGCCAAGGGTCGTGATGGTCAGATGACGGGTGTGCCGACGGGGTTCGCTCAGCTCGACGCGCTGACGAACGGGTTCCACCCGGGTCAGCTGATCATCGTGGCGGCGCGACCGGCGCTTGGTAAGTCGACGTTGGCGCTCGACCTGGCGCGGGCGGCGTCGATCAAGCACGGGCAGGCGTCGGTGTTCTTCTCGCTCGAGATGGGGCGAAGCGAGATCGCGATGCGTCTGATGTCGGCGGAGTCGAGTGTGCCGCTGCAGAACATGCGCAAGGGAACGGTCGACGCGCGTGACTGGACGAACATCGCGCAGGTGCGTGGGCGGATCAACGATGCGCCGTTGTTCATCGACGACTCCCCCAACATGACGTTGGTCGAGATCCGGGCGAAGTGCCGCCGGCTGAAGCAGCAGCACAACCTGAAGCTCGTGGTGATCGACTACCTGCAGCTGATGACGTCGGGTAAGCGGGTCGAGAGTCGTCAGCAAGAGGTGTCGGAGTTCTCGCGTGCGTTGAAGCTGATGGCCAAAGAGCTGCAGGTGCCGGTGATCGCGCTGTCGCAGCTGAACCGTGGCCCCGAGCAGCGTGCCGACAAGAAGCCCGCGATCAGCGACCTGCGAGAGTCCGGTTCGCTCGAGCAGGACGCCGACATGGTCATCCTGCTGCACCGTGAGTCCGCCTACGAGAAGGACAACCCCCGCCAGGGCGAGGCCGACTTCATCGTCGCCAAGCACCGCAACGGCCCCACCGACACCATCACGGTCGCCTTCCACGGCATGTTCTCCCGCTTCGTCGACATGCCTAGCTAGCGAAAAGCCTGTCGTCCGCGAATTAGTTTGTCGAAATGCCGCCTAGTTTGTCGCTTTAGGCTCGAAGCGACAAAGCAATTCGGACTTGAGACTTGGGGATGCTGCGTCAATCCGTTGGTGGCTTCAGCGCAGCGGGGCCCAAAACAGGCGACTCGTCAACGTAAGCATCCTGAGGCGCGACTTCGCACGCCAAACGGCATACTCCATGCGGAATGGTGGGCGCAGTCCCTCGAGCTGCATTGTGCACCGGGTTAGTGGGCAGCGTTGTACGCGTCGCGCACCGCAGCGGAGATCCGGCCGCGACTTGAGACGATGCGACCGTTCTTGCCGGCCCAGTCGCGGATCTTTTGCAGCTCCGCTGGGTCCGACTTCGCCCGCGGGGTGGGGGCCGCGCTCTTTCGACCGCTCACCTTTCGGCCAGCCGCGACGTATGGGGCAAGAGCCTCGGTCAGCTCGTCAATGTGGGCTCGGCTCAGGTCGATCTCGTACGAAACCCCCTCGAGAGCGAAGGTCACAGTCTTGCCCTCGTCGTTATTGAGCGGCGTGTCATCAAGGTCATCAACAAGCTAAATAAGGGTCTTCTGAGCCAATTCCTTCTCCTTCATCTCTGGTAACCACAGCCTAATTGCCTAGCCCGAACAAGCTAGCTCCCGAGAATGGTGGCCGGGGGCAGGAGATACGCCAGTAGGTACATTTAGGACATGGATTCACCGCGATTGTCGCTCTTAGAAATTCAACCCAGGAAGATGCGAATTTACTACCACGTCTTTAACCGCTCGGAAGAGTTTGATAAGCCGTGGTGGGGCCGAGTCTCGTCACCTTCCGAACACGAGCACTGGCTGTCGATTAGGAGCAATGAAGCCGAGGTGGCTCGGTGCAAGTTCGACCTCTATGGGGCTGCTCGCAGCCATCCGCTCCTAGGAGACATGCCATACGGTCAGCTAGATATCCTTGCCCTGGAAGTAGCCAAGACAAGGCGGGGGCAAGGATTCGGCCGTGACATTCTCCGAGCCATGCGTGTGAAGTATCCGCTAGTAAGGCTGACGGCATTGAACGATGACGACCAGTCACGTGGATTCTGGGATCGCGTTGGCTGGACTAGATACGAGTCACCCCACGTATTTCTTCGGTCTGAAAGAGCAACCTACTCGGAGATCTAGAGGCAGGTACTTAGGGCCATGACGGATGGTGCGCCGGAACGGTCGGTGTCATTACTCTGCGGAGGCTCACGCCGCCAGGGGCCTATGGGGCGTTTGCTGGGTGCCGCGTAGGCGTTGCGGCGGACGTGACGGCTGTTGCGGCCGCGTTGCATCCTTCCTACGTCAGCGGACTCACCGCCTCCTGGCGCCCCGAGCAAAAAGAGGGGGGTTCATGAGCGCGCGGCCCCTTGCGCTCATCGCCTGGCCGTACTGAGGGCGGTAACTAATCACGTGAACTACGAACATGCCCATTAGTCGATCCCCCTCCGAAGGCTGCCGCACCCCGGCCACTCCCCCGGAGTTGCGCTGACCTGGCCGTCTTGATAGGTCAGTCCGAAACGCATCTCGATACAGGAGCCCCTATCGGAACGCTGTTATCGTCTAGAAGATCGAGCCCTAAGCGTCAGTCCTCCACGGCTAGCAAAAGGACCTGATGGGCCTACCGGGGCGTATTGCTTCGCAGCACGAAGAGCGCGCCAGCCTGGGGCTCTCACAACACATCAGGGTGCTGTGACAGGCGCCCCCCATGTCGGGGAACCACGCTCGACATGGCGACATTAGGCGTTGAATGTCAACGCTCCCAATAATCGATTGCATTGGTTCTGGCGGACGAAGACCGTGCTGCCAGCAGTGATTGCCCTCGTATGGCCTGCTACCCCCGAAGGCCTGCCCGGTGGCGGCGATACCGACGCGCAAGGCGCGCGTCGACGACATCGCGACGGGACTCTTCTGGGAATGCTTTGGGCACGGTGAGCATCCTTCCGTGGCAACCGAAAGCCGCACAGCGCAGGAGTCAACCGCACCGAAAGCAGTTCCTACCTAGAGGGCATTGGTGAGATCCGCATACCAAGATTCAGCTTCTGCGCTGTGGTTTGCCACCCACATCTCGGCAAGAACGCGAAGAACCTTCTGCCGTCCATATTTGACGCCAAGGTCATTCACCCAGTCATGAGGATCGAGGCCCTGCTTCCCGTCGAGGAAGAGCGAAAGTTCGTGTTCGGGCACGTTAAGGCGGCGGGCAAGCTCAGGCACGTTTTGAGCATTTGTTACGAAGAGTTCATCAGGGTCCTGGCTTGTAGGAAGGAAAAGTGCCGGCCATCTAGCCGTTTTCGATTTCTTCACGTGCTGCCGCTGGTCCCCGTCGAAGACGTATGAATACGAGAACATCGACGCGGGGCTGCGGGGGAAATGTTCCTGGAGGGTAACCATGTAACCAGCGCCTTTCCCCCAGATAACAGAACTCACCGGTGGGAGCCTGCGGTCGCCTGCTTCCATCAGGACCGTGCAAAGCATCCAAGCGGATTCGTCTTCGACAAACAGGATGTTGCGAATTGGAGCAGGCGACATCAAGGTGTCAGCAGCACCGGGGTCATCTTTTGAGCGCGTTGCCTCTATCGCTCCTGATTCGTCGACCCGCAAGAGAACAAACGCCTCTCGCTCCAACGCACGCTCGATCATCTCGGTGGAGTGGGTGGAGAGTACGAGGGACCAGTCGCGAGAGAGGCAAAGCTGGAGAAGTCGAACCAGGAGCCCAGATGAACCAAGCGGCGGTAGATAGGCGTCTGGTTCGTCGAGGAGCAGCGTCAGTCCCTTGACGTCGCGATACTGCTCAAGAACCCAGAAGAGGAAGTGTATCGAGAACTCGCCCAAGCCCATGTCTCGGGAAGAGAAGGTTGTCCCCTTGTGCTCGACTTCGAAGTAGGGGATCAGTGACGTGGAGCCGCCCCACCGGAACCGTTCGGCGACCTTGCCATCGTTCGGTTCAACCTCGAAGGAGAACCATCTAATTGCATCATAGTTCCGCGCGACGACGCGTTCCGTGTCCTCTTTCCGTTGCTCGTTCGGACCGACGGGATCGACTTCGTTGATCATGTCGGAGAAGTCTTCTCGGGAGCGGAGGACTATAAGGGCCTGCTCGCAGAGGTGGTGGAGATCGAGATAGAGCGCTTCCTCGCCCATTGTCGAGGCCAGAGAGCGAAGAACCCGGGACTTTCCGGCACCGTTGCGGCCGCCAAGGACAGTACAAGGCTGAGCCAGATCGACCTCAACACCTTCGACGATGGTTGGTCTCGGGCCACTGCCTTTTACCTTTTCGAGGAGGTCTTTCCAGACTTGATCCTCCTCGGCCCGTCGGGTCATGAGGCTGGCCACTCGTTAATAAGTGAACCCCACTCAGACTTTTCAAGATAGCTCGCAACAATTTGGTTCCCATCCTCAGGGTCTGCCTCGAGAGCGGACACCAACTGATCAGACCCTCGGTACGACTCGCTTCCGAGGAACGTCGCCTGGGAATACACGTGAATAGCGAGATCTCGGACTAGGACCGATGACACGTCTGTCACTCTGTATGAGGCGCGATCGTCGTATAGACGGAGCATCTCGACGACGGCTCGGGATGCCGAGCGCTCTCCCGTTTTTCCTTCTGCCCTGCTGTTCTCAAAGCTTGTCAGCAAATCTTGGGGAAGTTGTCCGGTCAGACGTGGAGCCCAGTGGCAGTAGATGAGCCACGTTTGCAGGGTTCCTTTGTTGAACCGAACTTTGCTCGTCGGCGTGCTTCGAATTTGCTGAAGGAGCAGGGATGCGGACTCGCGAAGGTGGTCGATCGTGAGGTCAGAAAATGGCTCGGACGATCGGTAGTAAGACTCGACAACTGTGTTGTTGATGTGCTGCCGCAGGTTACCAATCTCAATCGCCACGCAAGTGCGGGCCACAATGTCATCGTAGGCAAGCCGCCCGTTGCTGAACCCTACCGTTGCAGGCTCCAGCAAACCCTGGATAGTCAGGTCCTCGACGAGCCTTTTCACCTGGTCGCGAGCACGCCCGTGCAGTGCATTTCGTTTCTCCGGAGGTGTGAGGTTGTAGGACTGATTGAGCCGGAAAAAGAGCTCGTTGGGTTCTTGCGGGTCGTGATCGCTAAGGGTCACAACGGTGATGACGAAGCGATTGACTGCCCGTCGCGCGGCGACCGGTAGCTGTGAGTATTTGAGGCCATGTAGTTGCTCGATCTCAGCATCGATGGGCTCGATGAGACCATTGACTTTGACCTTATCGTCAAAAAAATCTCTGACTGCAGCGAGCCTTTGTTGGCCGTCTAGAACGACCTCTTCGCCGTCGGTGTCGAGGACAATGTGGATTGCTGGTACATACCATTCGCGTAGAATGGTGTCGACGAGGCGCTGCCGACGTGGGTTGTCCCAGATTTCACCTCGCTGAAAGTCTGGTTGCAGGTCGAGTTCGTTCCCTCGAATTCGACTCACAATCGTTTCGAGCTGAAGATCTGATTTCTCGAGCTTCACTGCTGTCTCCAGGGGTCGGCGTATAAAGGCACCCGAAGATTAAGGTGCGGCGGTGAGTTCAAGTTATCGCACAAGGTCTGCTGGTCTGGGCATCTCAGTTGCGGAGGCCGCAGCCGACCGACATCATCCGGGTATGCGGCGGCGAGCTTCTCGATGCCTATTTACGGGTGTTGCGTCGATGACTTGGTTCACCATTTGCGCCAGAAAGCGTCCGGGCTGCAGCGCCGGGGGGACTGAATCGTGCCGCAGAATTACTCGGGGAAGGTTGGCTACGGCATCGTCCACGGCCGAACGGGGCACGTCTTCAAGCTCATCGTCCCCGTTGGATTCGTCCAGACCGGCCGCCGCTAGAGCGTCGTCGGTAGGTGCACTGTCGGCGTCTTCGTTCGGAGCCGTTCCCTGTCCGTACTCGATCATGATGAGGGCGACGGCATCGTAGGCGTCGTCCTCCCGACCAAGCTTTTGGAGTAGGTCGATCAACCACTCCGCCTTTTCTGCTTCCTGAGTCAAAATCGTGGACCGTAGTCCGTATACGAAGCCGAGGGCGGCGAGGGGGTGCCGCAGACGCAAGTTTTTGGCGTCGCCGTAACTCTCCTCGACGCGGTTGGCAGCGTTCTTTCCGAAGCTGGAGTCCATACGCTTCGTGCTGACGAGCAGCTCGGGCCCGGTATCCCAGTCAGACATGACGACGTCGACTTGCTTCAGATAGTTCTTGCCGAGGATGTTGGCGGACGCCGCGACAACACCCTTCAGAGCAGTGGCCTTCACGAGGCGGGCCTCGACGAGCTCTCGTTCCTTTTTCGGCAGGCCGGCGAGGAGGTTGACGATGGGTGCCGGCATAATCCGCGGGTGCTTTCCCCGCGGCCAGGTCGCGTCCTGATCGAAGCCAGCGCGGCGGAGCTCGTAAGAAATCCACACATCGAGGGCCAGTGCAGGTACCCCTGAAGTTGTTGGTGCGTTGAGGTACAGCGGGACTCCGAGTAGGGTCTCGAGGACATTGAAATCCGGCTCGTACTTGAGAACCCCGTCATTGTCACGGACCCATGGGTTGCTATGTACGTTATCGGGCGCGGCGTCGTCGCAGATGCGATCGAAGATGGCCCAGGCTTTGGACTTCGTAGACGGTTCAGCGGCCACTTTCTGCCCTTGCTACTCGCCGTGCGGTCATAGCCTGGTGTGCCTGACGGACCAGGTCGATCCCCTCCTCGCTGAGAGTGCCAGCATCTAGAAGAAGGGCGCGGTCGACAAGTTCAACAGCATCCATCAGGCCGCCGCTCCTCAGCGCGCGCGCGACCTTGGCCCTGACCGCACGTAGGGCATTGGCTCGCTTTTCTACAAAAGCGGGGGAGGGCATAGCCCACACATCCGCTTCGCGAGGTTCGATCTTCAGAATCCCCCCGCCGTATGACCGGCCCACCATTTCGGCATTCAGCAGCGTTACCGAGTTCAGGGATGCGAGCGGCAGCAATTCCCTGCCAAGTTCCTTGTGCGCGGCAGCGAGATAAACGCCGTGGACGGAATTCAGGTGATGCGTGTGCGCCGCGTTGGTCGTAAGGCGCGGCGTGTCGGCGTTCATGCACGTCAGCAGCAGATCAGCTGGCGGAAGAAGAGGAACCTGATGCCAGGTCTTCCGAACACGGCACTTGTAGGCCTGGTCAACGCCGGCTTTGTGTCCTGCGTCGATGTAGGCCGCTGCTGCCGCGGACGGCTTATCCCCTGGGCGGAACAACCATGTCGACTTACCTGCCTTACCCAGGTCGCTCATGTTGTGGCGGGTCAATGCGAGGCCGCGCAGGTGTGAACTGCCCGGTGGCGAGAGGCGAAGGAGGTCGGTCCGACTGAGGCCAAGCTCTCTGACGCGAGCAGGGGAGAGGGCGAAGAAAGAGTTGTTGCCGGTGACCATCCCGAGGGTGGTGTCGCCCCATGTCTCCAGGTTTGTGAACGCCCCGGATTCACGGAGGTTGCGAAGGGGGCGCAGCGCACTCACTCCGACGAGCAAGCCTGTCCATTTGTCGGAAGCGCTGTTCGGCGACCATCGCAGCGGAACGCCGAGAGTCTCGAGCGCTTCTCCGTCGTGTGCTTGGTGGATGACGGCGTGATCGGTGGGACCTTGGTCGTAGCCTTCCGCGAGGAGGAGAACCACGTCGGCCTCGGCCTCGGGGAACACCTGCTCGTTGAACAGGACCAGCTCCACGTTCTTAAACCGGTCGAAGAGGAACTGGCGAACGGGTGCGGCGTAGTTGACGCTGAGGAGTTCGGCAGGAAGAACGAGCCCCATTCGGCCGCCAGTCTTTAGGAACAGGGCAGATTGGATTGTGAACGCTGCCCAACTCGAGGCCAGGCCGTTAAGGACGACGCCAGCCTTGAGGGCAGCGGCCCGTGAGCGTGTTCGAGACTCACCCGTGAAGTCTTGGTAGCGGATGTAAGGCGGGTTTCCGATCACGGCGTCGTACGTCGGGACGGGGTCGACCAGGAAAAAGTCGTTGTGTGTGATATCGGCGATGCCGCCGGCCTCCGTTATCCGGTCCGCCGCGACTGTCGCGCTGTGGGCGTGGATCTCGACCCCGGCAACCTTCGGGCGATCCGCCCCGAGATCGCTAAGGCGACGAACGGCTTCGACGAGGAAGGCCGCATCGCCGGCGGAGGGTTCCATTACAAGGTCGCCTTCCGCACGGATAGCCCAGTTGGCGATGAAGCGCGTGAGGGGTTCTGGCGTAAAGAACGCGCCTCGCGCTTTCCGGAGATCCGCCGTGTCGGTGACCGGGGGGAGGGGCGCGATACTCACACACCCATTCTTAGGCAAACCGCCGACGTTCGATGCCAACCCGCCCTGGGGCGGACTATTAACGGTGGACAACCACTGTCATAAGCTGCGACCGAGGCGATGAGGGGGAGTGGTGGCCAATTCAGGTAAGTCCGTTCGGCTGTTTCTAGTTGATGGAACACCCGGCGGGCTCGTGACGGCAGAGATCATGAATTGGACTGGTCATTTGCTCGCAGGGCCAAGATCCGATCTGCCGGCGTTGCTCCGCCGCGAAGAAGCGCGCCGCACAGGCGTCTACCTGCTTTTGGGAGATGCCCCCGACAGCGTTGGTGGCCTCCAGGTGTACATCGGCGAAGGCGACGACATCAGCACCCGCTTGACAAGTCACGCGCGGGAAAAAGACTTCTGGGAGAGAGCAGTACTCCTCACCAGTAAGGATGCAAACCTCACAAAAGCGCACGCCCGATACTTGGAATCTCGTTTTCTCCAAATCGCCCGTACCGCGCAACGCTCCGAACTCCAGAACGGGACGGCACCACCCCTTATCGCCCTACCCGAGGGCGACATCTCGGACATGGAGTACTTCATCAGCCAAGCGCTCATTGCCCTCCCTGTCCTCGGGGTGAACGTCCTTCGAGGTCCGGCAGTCACGACCGCGATCGCAGAAGCGGTGATCGATACCTCGTCTCCGAAGGAGGCCGAGGTTCGCTTCGTCCTCGCAAATCGCAACGACAATCGAATCGCATACGCGACCGAGGTGGACGGCGAATTTACGGTCCTTGCGGGGTCACAGGTGAGGCAGAAACAGAACGGCAATGGGTCCTACGTGACCCTCAGGGAACGACTCGAACGAGACGGCACCATCGACGCGTCCACCGACCCAGCCGTTTTTACGAAGAACCAGGTGTTCGCCAGCCCGTCGGCGGCCGCAGCCATTGTGGCTGGCCGGTCGGCGAATGGACGAACCGCTTGGACGGAAGAAATATCCGGGCTCTCTTACGGAGCCTGGCAGAACCGCGACCTCGAGGACTTTTCGCATGAATGACACCGCACCTTTCCCCAAGCGTCGTACGACCTAGCGTCTTAGTGCGCTGGCGAACTGGTCGCGCAGTGTCAATGCGCTGGCATCAATGATGGTTGTCCCTCGGAGCGAAACTGAGTTCGATGCCTAGTACCTGGTCACACGACCGCGGCAGTCCGCATCGGCACATTATGCGTCTGGGACAACGAATATCGATCCGCTCGTCTCCGCCAAAGCCCTCCGAGACGTCGTCGTCGGGATCGAGAGAGCCAGCCCTAAGAGAATGGGCGCAAATCTCTTCGAGGGGAACCCTTCGATATGCTCGCGGTCATTGAGGCATTTCGCCTCGCTGAATTCGTAGAGCCCGTCAACGACGCGTTTAGGCAACTCGTCGAGGGCAGACCTGCTATGTCGGACACGCTCAGACGGACGATCTGGCCAGTCTTTGCTCGCAGTCCTGTGGGCAACGCAATGCAGGAGCTCTCTTCGGCAGATGACTCCTACTAGGGCGCGGTGCATCTAGAGGACTTATGCGCGAAGGCGACAATCAAGGCTGCTGTTGCGTGCCTGAAAGGGCGTCAATAACTCTCCAATTTTCGCTTCAAAGCGTCATTTTTCTTTACAGACGACAAAGCCTCGTGTCGACGCGATGAGCAGGCTGTCTCTCCGGCATCCAAATTGTCCGTAGCGATCGCTTGGACAAGCTAGCTGGCGCTCACGAACACGGCGATAGGGCGGACCCAGGCCTTCTAACCAAACCGCCACTCCCAGCACCGCTGTACTCTCCAGTTATGCCAATGAGCGTCGATCTAGATCGCTTGCGCGGGCTGCTCGCGCACGGCGCAGAGTCGGATGTTCTCGATTTCAAAGCGACGTGGGAACTGCGGTAAAAGTCCAACCTCATCGAGCTGTGCAAAGACACCGCCGCGTTGGAATTCGTCCCCGACGGCGGTTACATCGTCGTGGGCGCTGACGATCACGGGTCACCGAGCGGCATGTTTACTCCTCAAGCCGCCCGCGACGTCGATGAGCAGAAAATCCGATCCAAGGTCGCCGCTGTTCTCGGCGAGCCCATCGACCTCAGCGCAGCGCTCCAATGCATCGGGTCCAACAATTTTCTTTTGATCGGCATCGGCCCGAACCGGGACGGGATGCGGGTCATGTCGAAAGACGGCGAGTACGAGAACAAAACAGTCTGGCGCGCCGGGGATGTGTTTGTCCGTCGCGGCACCTCCAGTGTTCGCTGGCATCAGCATGAAGCACGCGGCATCATTGAGCGAGTAGTCGCCGCCCGCAAGGAGGAATGGCGCCGAGACATCCTCGAGACGATCCGCGTTGCAACCCCACCCTTCGAGCCGGGCGGGTTCGTGAACGTGAACGTCGAGATGCCAGCTGAGTCGTTCGGCGCAGCAGTCACCGAGCTGATTCGCCTGGGCGACGAAGTCGGCCTCGATCTCCTCCTTCGGAAGAGGATCAGCAATGCCGTCGCTCTTGTCGATGCCGCCACGGGCAAGGACGCTAGGGCAGTCGCGTCTTAACTAGGTGATCAGCTCGGCCGGCTTGACATCCTCGCTGCGCTCTCCGCGCGCTTTTCAGTAGGCGGGACCTTCTCCCGAGCAATCGAGGGTTACCGAACTGTCTATGAAGCGGTCGATGAAGACTTCGTCAGCCAGCCGCGCCGATTCCCGCTCGGCCACAAGGAAGTGCTCAGGCATCTCTATGCCCTCGGCGCTGTTCTCGTGCAGAAGAAGCAGTGGAAGAGCCTGGCAGCCCTGGTCCGCCTAGCACCCATCAGTACGCACGGTGGCTACTGGAAGTCGCTGCTCCGAAAGGCCGAAGTCATGGTCGCCCGAGCTGAGCTTCTGAAGGACGAGGAAGGCAAGCGAAGCGGCGTCATCAAGGCCGTGAAACCCGTAGCCGCTCACCTTTTCGACTCGCTCGGGGACGCCCAACCGCGAGATGTCACAAATCTGCTGGTTGAGTTCGACATCTACCGGGGCGTCGCGAACGCCGGTAAAGATAAAAACGTCAAGCTCGGCGCATACAACAACTTCGCCCTCTACAACTCGGCAAGGGCGGAGCCTGCGTTCCTCACCCTGCTCGACGATCCCGTCGCCCGCGCCGCACTCTTTGACGGCACCGATGCGGAGCTGGCGGCCGCGTACCGGCGCATGAACAGGGCGGCAGTACGTGAAGCCCTCACCTATAACGGCTGGGACGGCTTCGAGAATTTCCGTCTTGTATCCTTCTCGGGGATAGTTGACGACTAGTGCGTCGCCCGACCTCAGTGGCCAGTGAAGCTGAGCGGAGCAACCCGAAGCGCCACCGACGTCGCGACAGACTGCTCACCTCCTATCGCCTCCGATGCGAGGATGGCATCCAGGTGATGCCAAGAAGACGGAAGGAGGCACCCCGATGACCGCGATCCCGTGGACTGTCGTGGACCCTGAAACCATCGAGCGGATGATCGCGGTTGGGTTGTGTCGCCGACACCAGCATGCACGGCGCATTAGACCCTCCCAGGGTGACGGTGGATTAGACGTCTTGGTACCCGCAGGGCAGTCGCAGTTCCACGTCGAGAACTACCAGGTCAAGAAGTTTGCGGACGGACTCGACGACTCGCGGAAGAGCCAGATCAAGAAGTCTCTGAAAACTGCGATCTCGACCCATCAGGACACGACCTCTGTCTACACCATCTCCAGGTGGTATTTGGCGCTGCCCATGGACCTCACCCGCGAGCAGGAGACATGGCTCGCAAACGTTGCTACAGAGCTCAGTGCACCGTTCCCCGTTGAAGTTTTCGGGCTCACCCAGATCGAGGATCTGCTGCTCGAATCGCCGAACATCCGCGAGTACTACCTCGGCGACGGCATGGACAGGGTTCGCGAGATCCTGAACCAGATGAGCAGCCTCACCGGGCTCCACAACCTCGCGACGGATCCGACGAAGATCGAACCTGGTAACGCGTCAAGTTCTCTGGCGGACCTTCACCAGCAAATCAACGCGGCGGACCCGCACTTCGACTACGACTACCAGGTAACGACGGACCTGCCCGTCATCAAGCCCAGGGTCGGACTCGTCGCCAGCGTGATCGCACAAACGAGTCCCGAGGCGCCGCACGTTACCTGGCATGTCTCCACCAAGTACGACAGCGCCCTGGAAGACCGTCCTATCCCGGGTAGCTACACCCTGTATCCCGAGCGGATGACCCCCGAGCAGCGCGAGGCATGGGAGCAATGGCAGGATTACGGTACGCCCGTCACCCTCCACGGTGATGTTGTCGACGATCTCACTATTGACCTCCCCGGAGGGCTGGGCGGCGAGCTGCCCGCCAGTGACAACGTGCTGCGAATCGGCCCGGCTGTAGGTGAGTTCGATGACGAACCAACCGGCCGATCCCTTTGGGTAATCGAGGACATCGAAGGCAAACACCTGGCAGAGCGGCTCTTCTCGCTGCGTCGCACAGGACGCGGCATTGCTGGAGGCGAACATCTTCACGGCACCGACGCAGAGGACTACATCGGCGTCGATCTTTTCGTGAAGATGAACACCCCGAAGGGGAACTCCATGAAGGTGAAGCTCGATGTGCGCGGGAACCGTTGGGTGGGCGAACCCGTGCAACGAGTCCTGCCAGCGCTGCGCTTCTGCGGTTCGTGGGGTAACGACAACAGGCTGCGCCCACAAGACGAGTTCGGTCTCCGTGTTGCCGAGCATGCCTTCACGCTCAGTGGTGAGGCGCCCATCTCACCTGCCCTGGTAGCAGCCGTCGAGGACCTGGCGCGAATCAGCACGGCGACGAAACGACCCATCGCGCTGCCCGAAAGCATCCATGCCCTGGCGGACCAGAAGGGCGTAGGTCTGCGTATCATCGCCGACACGGTCGCCGGATTGGAGCCTGAGGTTGACATCGGCGAACTCGTCCTCTGGTACGAAGATGACCCTGCAGCGCTCGACGACTTGATGGCACGCGCCGAAACCGGGAAGCTCACTGTTCCCTGGGCGATGCCCTTTCCTCTGCTCGGCGACGATTTCGAGTTCGCGTTCAACCTCGAGATCACCGGCGAAATCGTTCTCGTACCTGACGTCGAGAGCGGCCCCGACGCGCAAAGCCGGAAGGCTGTTCGTCTCGTTCCCGCGGCAACGACCCGCGGTTGTCTGCGCCAGAATCTCCCTTCGTAGGTGTGCCACGTCCTTTCTCTCAGATCCGTGTGCCCCCCTTAGCTGTAATTTCCCGTGGGGTTGTGGGCACGAGCTCGTGGGATTGATCGCCGAGGCCGATACGTGGTCGGGGCCCGGGCTTGAGTGCTGAAGGACGACGGCAAGTGCTTCCGTCGCCACGCATGCGCACTCGGACGATCTAGCTGGCGGAGAACGCAGACGAGTTGTTGGTGACGAGGACGACGATCTGTTCGTTCCGGACCATCTACCGCAGGCGTCGACACCTCGCTTGCGTACACTTCAGCCTTGTGCTCGTATTCACAGCGGGATCGAGGACGTGAAATAGTTCGACAAATATCGGGAAGTGAAACGATAAATTAGCAACGGTCAAGATAGGGGCACCGGCCTCAGGGGTGTATTGGGACCGGAAGCGCCGTCCGCTCGCTTCTGAATGACAGATGCCCTCACCCCATACAGGCACCGAGGGCCGCAGGTACGTAGCTGCCTTCTGGATGCTGTGCATCATCGCGAGGCCAACGCGCGCGCGTTCTGCCTCCCCAAAAAGTCCAGGGGACAGGCCCGTTAGGGGTAGCACGGCAACGTTGGCCACGTCTACGTGAGGTAAGCCTCCAACCGCGATCGTGACGCATCCGTCACGGCCCGCGGAAGGAAGGAACCACAAGCCCGGAATTGGGCTGGCGAAACAACTGCAGATAGGGCGACGTGACCGTAACTTTGTCGGCATAATCTAATAATGGAAGATGATGTCGAATCAGGCCGTCACGAAGAAGAGCTGATTATGCTCCTGGCGCAGCAATGCGATCAGCTAGTTTATATCTCACGCGCTATCGGTTATGACTCATTGCACTCTCATCAAACATGCTTCCTCAACCCCCGCTTCTCTAAGTACCTGAAGAGTTTTGAGTCGGAATCAGGCCACTTCACAGGGTTGGATGGATGGCCTGTCGATTTGGCTGGGCGTGCAAAGGAGCTACTTCTCGAGATCTTCGCCGATTGGGAAAGCGACAACATGCCAGTCACGTGGCTGCGCGAGGTGCTCCCCGACTGGACTGGACGACTCCTAGTAACTACTCGAGTTGTTCATATCGAGCCAGTGGTCGATGAAGCAGGATTGGTATCCGGCGTTGCCCTCATCGAGAATCGCCCGTTATTCCAGGCACGCGAACTGCGCGCCGACTCGCTTCTTCTCGCACTTCAGCAGATGGATCTCGACGATCATGGTGGCCAAAGCAAATTGCACCTCCACCCCCTCGACCGAAAGGGCGGAAAGCACCTCGGCTACAAGCTGGTCTTTGACGCGGCGCAGGGTCAAGACTGGCTCGCCTGGGAGGATCATGGCGACAAAGCCTGGAAGCGCCCCTGGGGCGACCCTGCGGTGAAGCCGCTCCCGAAATCAACGAGCACTGCCTTGCACATGGGGTCCCTCGCCGCCGTACAAGCAGACCGCAAGACAGTTAAGGCCCGGATGAAGTTCACGGAGTGGGCGGCGCTTTTTGAGAAGGCGTCCTTCAGTTCTTATGTCGCCCACCCTGAGGTGCTAAGACCGACCCGGTTCCCTCACGCGGCGCCTGGGGAACACTAGGTGAAGGTGAAGACGGCGGCGGCAGAAACAAGTCAACCCCGGATTTAGCCAAAATCTGGGCAGACCCGGGTGCCAGTTAGGGGATCGTCTATCGCGGCCGGTCGCGGCGGTGCCGTCGGTGCGTTCCGCGACGAAGGTGAGGGGAGCCGGGTCGCCGATGAGGGTGGGGGAGGGCGTGAAGGTGATCTGGCCGGTGGTGGGCTGCACCTGCCCCTTGCCGTCGTCGGTCGTGACCACGGTGGTGGGCGTCTCGTTCGGCTGGATCAACACGACCGACTCGGGCACGAGGGCGGGCACGGCCGCGGGCAGGTCGAAGACTGCCGGGGCGCCCGCGGGGGCCGTCACAACGACGTCCGGCACCGTCACGACCGGCGCCGGCGGCACCACGGGCGCCGCAGTCACCGTCGGCGTCGCCGTCGACTGCACCGAGTCACCGGCGACCGTGTCGACCCGCTACGACACCGGCGTCGCCGTGCCAACGAAAGCGGGCTCGGGCGTGAAGACCAGCACCTCACCGTCGACCGTCCAGGTGCCCTCACCGGGCACCACTACGGTGGCGGCGTCGACGCCGGAGGGGTTTACGAGACGGAGGGTGGCGGGGGAGACCGGCACCGCGCCTCCGTCGTTTTCGGTCACCGGGAGACGCTGGGGGATGCCCTGCTCGCCGGTCGAGGTGTCCGGCCTCGCGACCTGGGTCACCGAGGGCATCAGGGTGGAGGCGGCGGTCGCTCCGGCCGCGTCGGTCACGACGTAGGGCACCGGCGTCGTCGTTCCCGTGAAGGCGGGCTCGGGCGTGAAGAGCACGGTGCCGGCGGTGCGGTCGAGCTCGTAGCGTCCCTCACCGGGGACCACGACGACCGTGCCGTCGGCGTCCACCGTCGCCCCGGCCGGAGCCTCGAGACGGGTGGCCGCGGGGTCTAGTGGCACGAGCGGGTCACCCGCGGTGGCCACGACGGGCAGGGTCTGCGCGGCTCTCTGCGTGCTGGTGACGGCGGTGGGGGAGGCGACCGGCTGCACAGTCGTCGCCGGCCTCGGTGTCCGCCTGCGCGACGTGGGGGTGACCGGGCTGAGGGAGAGGGGGCGGGCATGCCGGCACCGCGCCTCCTCGGGGTGAGGTGTTTGGGATGAGCCGAGACGGTATGAACGCCATGCGATGCGTGACATTTCGGTTTGTTCTACGGTGGGTGTAGCTCGTGCCGGGCGGGCTCTGATCGGAGGAGAGACGTCGATGTTCGAGAACGAATTCCACGGGGTCGGGTGACGCAGGCCGTGTCCCGCTACGAGTTGCAATGGGTGGTCGTCATTAACTCCGTCGTCATTGCACTTTTCGCTGGCGTCTACGCCCTGGACGTCGACGGATCGGTCTTCTTGGGACTCCTAGTCATTGCCGCCATGCTCGGGCAGATCAGCTCGGCGACACGACCCGAGCGTCCCGAGAAGGTGGCCCAGCGCGAGGCGGACGAGGCGCCGAGGGGTAGCTAATGAGCCCCACCCGCGCTCAGGCCGTGCTCGCTCCCTAGGCTGAGCAACACCTGTCGTCCACGTCTACCCTGGTGGGCATGACCGATCTGCCTGCCCGCACCCGTTTCGCCACCGTCGACGCCGAGCGCTCGGTCGCCTTCGCCGAGGCCGACCTCGAGGCTCCGGGGGAGTGGCAGGTCGTGGTGCGCATCCGGTACACGGGCGTGTGCGCGACGGACACACACGGGTGGGCGTCCGGCGGGCTCATCCCCGCCGCGGTGTTCGGCCACGAGTGGACCGGCACCGTCCTCGCGGCCGGCAGCCGGGTCACGACCGTCGCCGTGGGGGACCGCGTCGTCGCCAGCGTCGGCCCGCCCTGCGGCACGTGCGCCATGTGCCGCGCGGGACACCCCGACCACTGCGACACCGCCTTCGCCGAGGCCAACGGCATCTCGCCCGACGCCCCCACCCACGGAGCCTTCGCCCAACACGTCACCGTCCACGAACGCCGCGTTCAGCGCGCCCTCGACGGCCTCACCGACGAACAGCTCGGCCTCGTCGAACCCACCGCCGTCACCTTCCACGCCGTCCGTCGGGCCGGCCAGCGCCTCGGCTCGGTCGTCGTGGTCCAAGGCGCCGGCCCCATCGGCCTGCTCACCGCCCAGCACGCCCGCCACGACGGTGCCGGAGCCGTCGTCATCGTCGAACCGATGGAGGCGCGGCGCGAGACCGCCCGCCGCCTCGGCTTCACCGACGTCCACGCTCCTGGGGAGGGTTTCACGGCTCGTGTGCTCGAGCTGACCGACGGACTCGGGGCGGACGTCCTCTATGAGTGCACCGGCGCCTCCTCGCTGTTCCAGTCGAGCGCCGAGCTGGTCCGCCGTGGCGGGACGCTCGCCCTGCTCGGCTACCCGATGACCACCTCGGAGGTGTCGTACGGCGACTGGCAGAGCCGCGAGCTGACGGTCATCGGCAGCCTGGCCTACACGCACTCCGACTTCGTCGGCGCGATGCGTGCGCTCGCCGACGGCTCGGTGGAGGCGGGGCCGCTCATCACGGGGACGGTCGGGCTCGACGAGCTGCCGGGGTTGCTGGTGGAGCTGGACAGCGGAAAGACCGAGCACGCGAAAGTGCTGGTGGCGCCGAACGGGTGAGGGGTGGCGGCTGAAGCGTCAAACCGATCGTGTCTCGAGGAGCCGACCCGCGCCTCCTCGGGTCATTGCTGGTCGGGCACGCAGGCGTAGTCGTCGCCGAAGGCGTCGGTGACGCGACGGATGGCCTCGGGGGTGCCCCACTGTTCGATGTGCTCGCAGGCGTGGTCGGCCCGCGACGCGTACATGCCGAAGGCCCCGACGTCGACGTAGCCGTAGTCGTAGCGTTCCGAGGGGCGTCCGCCGGCGCCGGGCTCGTCGGGCAGGTCGATGACGAAGCCGTCGGGGAAGCGCATCTCGACCCCGTGCGGTGCACAGGTCGGGAGGGCCTCCGTCGTCAGGTCGGCCACGATCACCGGGTCGTAGGTGGTGCAGTACGGGAGGCGCGCGTCTGAGCCGGACAGCACGAGCGGCACGTCCGGATCGGCCCGCACCGCGAGCACCAGCAGCACCGACACCACGAGCAGCGCGGTGAGGATGCCGGCCAGGACCTTCATGAGGTGAACCTACCGCCGAGCGACCCCGCTGCGATCCCGGGGGAGGAGGCGCCTGCAGGACGCGCTGGTCATCCAGCCCCGAAAGTCGCACACCGGGGCTGCGAGGATAATTCGCTTTCCGCTATGGTGTCGCGAGCAGGCAGTGGTGAAGCGGTCGAGGAACTCCCGATCGCCGACTCCTGACCTTCTGGTGCAGTCACTCCCGCTCGGACTCCACCAGGCTTCGCGACGATCCCCCGACGGACGTCCGGCGTAGCTGCACACCTCTGTCGACCCGACCCGAAAGATAGACACTTGCCTCACGAGACGCCCGCCGGCTGGTACCCAGCACCGCACGCCAACAACGAACCGCGTTACTGGGATGGACAACGGTGGCACGACGCCGCCCCGATGGTCACCGAGGTGCCGACGATGCCCGCACCAGTTCCCGACGCCATGCAGGTTCCGCCCGCCCAGCCGGGTCCTGACGGGCAGCAGGCTTCGCCCGTCCAGCCGAACGGCATTGCGCCGGGGGCTCGGTCCAGGAAGCTGGCTCTGGGAGCTCTTTTCGTGGGAATCGCCGCGTTCCTCACGGGCCTCGTCCCTGTGCTCGGCCTTTTGCTGGCACTCGGAGGCGTCACTCTGGGCATCTTTGCTCTCGTGAAGAAGCAGCAGAAGAACGCTGCCGTCACGGGCCTTGCCCTCGGTAGCGTCGCCCTGCTCACCGGCATCATCGCGACGTCTGCCGCGCTGGCCGGCCCCGGCACGACGGCGACCGAAGCAAGCGTGATCGAGACGGCCGAGGCCACGACCGAGGTCAGCGAACCTGCCGAGCCGACGGAGGAAGCGCCCGCGCCCGAGGCCTCTGAGCCCGCGCCGGCGGCGAGTGCGGCACCAGCCGCCACCGGCACGATCGAGAGTCCCGCACCACAGCCCTACGTCGCCAAGGGATTCCTCGGCGGGGAGAAGTACAGCCTGACCGCGCGAATCGTTGACGCGAACGCCAACGCGCTCGTCGCGCAGTGGAACATGTTCAACGAAGAAGCCCCTGCGGGCTTCAAGTACGTCGTCGCAGAACTCGCCATGACGGGAATCGACCCGGACGGGGTCAAGCCGTCGCTGGCGTCCTACGATCTCTCTCTGGCGACTCCTGAGGGCAACCGGTACGACAGTGAATACATCATCTTCGGCGACGGGATGCCTTCGATGAGTGATGGCCCGAAGCTCTACCCCGGCTCGGCCTTCACGGGTTACACGGCCTACATCGTGCCCGAGGCGGCTCAGTCGTTCGTCCTTTACGACAACGGTCAGTACATCGCGTTCTAGCCGCGAACGCGGCAAGCGCAGGAGGCGCGGGTCACGTGACCCGCGCCTCCTGCGCCTGCCCTACGCCCGGACGTCGAAGACGACGACGCGGGCGGACGCGTCGCCGAGGTAGCTCGCGACCGGCTGGTGCGAGGGGTGGGGCAGGTAGCCGTCCCGCGCCGCGGGGTCACGGAAGCGCACCACGAGCATCCAGTCGAAGCCGGCCTCGAGCTGCTCGGGACTGACGCTCTCGCCGCTCGACACCGACAGCACGCCGTCGATGCCGGTCAGGTGCTCGGTCGACAGGCGCGACGCCTGCTCGGCCACGTCGGCCGGGGCTCCCTCGGCCCACTCGACCAACACCACGTGCACGATCTCGTTCGTGTCGGCCATCCGCGCATCCCCTCGTCGGCGTCGCCGCCACCGGAGGCGGCACGCCACCCGATCCTCACACGGGCGATCGATGCGCGGTTGAGGGGGCAGCGGATGCGACTTTTTGCGACTGAAGTTTGGCGACCTGCACTGCGGGGTGAGGTCGACGCCGCCGGGTCGGCGCACGCCTCGTCGTCGTCAGCCTATGGAGGCGCAGCAGGATGGCGGGCCGCGGACCAATCCGGCTTACGGGCGCGTGTTGTTGTCCGAGAGAACAGGAGAGGACGGCATCAGGCCGACCCATGGGGGGAAACATACGATGCAAGAACCGACGGTCGACACCAATTTCAACGACACCAAGATCTACCTCGAAGTGCTCAAATCCAGCGCACAGCCCATTTCGATCCGACGGTTGATCGGTTACTGGGGTTACGAGAGTCGCGGTAAGAACAGGGTCCAGACCATCTACAGCGATTTGGCCAAGATGGGGTTGCGAACCAACCCGCCATTCGACGGGGGGCATCTTGATCTCGAAGTCCTCATTGAGCGCGACAGCCCGGAACAAGTGGTGCTGGCCGTTTCCGAGCAGCCGGCGGATCACCTTCTGACCTTGTCTCGAATCGACTCGGCCATGTACGCCTTGCGCCTCCGGGATCAGGGCGCTGTCCGCGGATTCGTCACGAGGGAAACCCTCGTCGCGGATGCCCTCACCTTGATGATGCGTCATGACTTCTCGCAGCTGCCCGTCGTGGAGTCGCTCGACCGCCCCGCCGTGGTCGGCATCTTCACTTGGGAGTCGTTCGGGCAGTCGACGTTGCGGGGCGAGAGCCCCACAACTGTCGGAGAAGTGACGATGCCGACACCACCGGTAGATCTCCACTCGGACCTTTTCGCGAGTGTCGCCCCCGTGACCGATCGAGGGTACGTGGTGGTTACCTACCGTGGATTGCTGTCAGGGATCGTCACCTCCTCTGACCTCGCTCTTGAATTCGAGGAGCTGGCGTTGCCTTTCTTGGCGGTCGGGCGATGCGAACGAGAGCTGAAGAGGGTGGCGAGGTCACTTCTAAACGAGGCTATTGCCTCGTCTGCCAAGCCTCTCGACGAATACTCGTTTGGCAATCTCCAGCACCTATACGCGAACAACTGGCCGCAACTGGGTTGGTCTCTCTCGCGGGACGAGTTCGTCTCATGGCTCGACTCCACCCGGCGGCTGCGAAACCTGATCGCTCATTTTGACGACCCGGACGAGAACCTCTTGTCGGGAATCGAAGCCGTCCATCGTCTCACGACCTGGCTGTCAGCCATCAAGACCCCGGAAGTCGATGTGATCGCCGAGTCAAGCGGGGCATAACTGTCAGCTGCGGAGGTCATTCTCGGGCCCGATCGTCGGCTGTGGCACGGGTTCCATCCTTGAAGCGGGGAACCGCAGGAGGCGCGGGTCACGCGACCCGCGCCTCCTGCGGTTCCCTGCCGCTCGGGTCATCAGGTCAGGCGCGGCGACGCAGGATGCGGTGCGCGAGGCCGGCGACGGCGGCGCCGACGAGGGGCGCCACGAAGAAGACCCAGACCTGGGCCAGCGCGTCGGGGCCGCCGTAGAGGGCCGCCGCCAGCGAGCGGGCGGGGTTCACCGACGTGTTGCTCACTGGGATGCTGATCAGGTGGATCAGCGTCAGGGTCAGGCCGATCGCCAAGGGTGCCAGGGCCTTGTACTCGTTCTTGGCGGTCACCGAGAGGATGACGCCGACGAACACGGCGGTGAGCACGATCTCGGTCACGAGCACGGCTCCGAGCCCGAAGCCGCCGGGCGACGCCGCCCCGAAGCCGTTCGACGCGAAGCCCGACTCACGGGCCGCGGTGAAGTAGCCGGCCGGGCCGTCGGCGGCGACGAGAGCCACGACGCTCGCTCCGGCGGCCGCACCGACGAGTTGCGCCACGACGTAGCCGGGCACGCTCGCCCACGTGGTCCGACCGGCCAGGGCGAAGCCGACCGTCACGGCCGGGTTGAAGTGGCCACCCGAGATGTGGCCGACGGCGTAGATGCCGGCCATCACGCTGAGCCCGAACGCCAGGGCCACGCCGAGGAAGCCGACACCGAGGGCGTTGCCGTCGTCCGGGAACGACGACGCGAACACGGCCGTGCCGACGCCTCCGACGACGAGGAGGAACGCTCCGAACGCCTCGGAGGCGTACCGCGCGAGCGGCGTGTAGGTCTCGGCGTGTTGGGTGCGCTGTTCTTTCGTGGACCGGCTGGCGGGTGCGTTGCGAGGCATGGGGGACTCTCTGGTGTCGGGGTCGGACGGGTCGGGAGGGGAGGGGGTCGGGTTCGGAGGGGTGTCGGTGGAGCTGCAGCTACTCGGCCGACGAGGTGAGGTTCTTCACCGTGTCGGAGGGCACCGGCGGGATGCCTCGCTTGACGCCCTTCAGTCCGACGGCGACGAGCACCGCGGTCACGACGGCGAAGACCGCGAACGTGATCAGGGCGGCGGCCCAGAGGGGGACGGCCAGGGCCAGCAGGGCGACGGCGGTCCCGGCCAGGAGGATCACGGTCACGATCGCGAGGACCGCGCCGACGGCGAGCAGCACGGCGCCGGAGCGCGCATCCCGCGCCCGGCCGGCGATCTCGTCGCGCGCCGACCGCAGTTCCGTGCGGACGGCCTTGATGATGGGCTCGATCGCCCGGCTGCCGAGCTGGTCGCGGAACCTGCCGGCGAAGCCTGCGTCGGCCTGCTTCTCGTCGTCTGCGCTCATGGAGGTGGTCCTTCTCTCGGCGAGGCCACTCGAGTCGGTGGCCGGGGATCGCTGTGCCGCGGTGCGGACACACCATTCGGACGCGTGCGGCGCCCCACCCGTCATCGACCTCCAGCGAGCTTCCAGCCTCGGGTCGCCGAGCACTCGCGAAGCGGCCAGGCGGGGGACAGACCCGGCGTCAGGGGCAGGGCGTCCGGCGTCGGTGGGACGACCAGGAGGCGCGCGCGGCCGACCGGCGCGAGTCCCGGTCACCGAGGCGTCCGGGGGTACCCGACCCGCGCCTCCTGCGGTCGTTCAGGGGGAGGCGCGGGGAACCGCGACGGCGGCCGGGGTCAGTCGGCGAGGCGGCCGCGGAGCTCGATCGCGATCTCGGAGGCGTCGAGGTTCGTGAGGGCGTCCGCGAGGACATCGGCGTCGAACAGGCCGTTGTCGCGGGCGTCGAGCAGGGCCTCACGCTGCGCGGCCAACATCGCCAGGGTGTGGGCCACCGACGCGTCGAAACCCTCCTTCGAGCGGTCGACCGTGCGGGGGTCGGGGCCGGGGACGGTGTCGGCGCTCGTCCGCATCAGCTCGACGATCTTGGTGCGCTCGGACTCGTTCTGGGCGTGCTCCGCGGCCTCGTCGACCGGCGGCGACAGACGCCTCAAGAGGGGCCCGATCGTCCCGCCCTGCAGCAGCAGCGACAGCGCCGCGACCGCGAACGCGATCAACACCAGCACCGGGCGCTGCGGGGTGTCCTCGGGCAGCGTCTGCGCCGCCGCGACCGTCACCGCGCCGCGCATCCCCGCCCAGACGACCGCCGTGCCGTCGCGCCAACCCAGCGGCTGACGCAGGAAGTACTCGATGTCGGCCAGGCCCTGCGTGACCCGCCTCGTGAACTGGTCGAGCGTCCGCTGCGAAGGGGTGCGCGGCGATCGGTCGCGGCCCGTTCGGGTGCGCGGCTCGACGCGCCTCGGGCTGCGCGGCGTGCGGGCACGGGGTGACCGGCCGGTCGACGCGACGTCCGCGGGGTCGCCCACCGCGCCTCCTGCGGTGTCGCCGGGAGCCGAGCGGGCACCGGCACCGGTACCGGCGGCGGCCTCGAGCTGCCGCGGGTCGCTGCGCGCCCGCCGGTTCAGCTCGGCGAACGAGCCGCCGGCACCCTCGGACTCGATGCGGTCCTGCATGCTCTGCACCCGCGGCTGCATCGCCTCGGCGTGACGCGCCCTGGCCGACAGGAAGCGCAGTAGCGGCGCGACGTACGCCGCCCGCACGACGATCGTCAGCGCCAACGCACCCAGCGCGATCAGCAGCGCCGGCGCGACACCGGAGTGGTCCTCTTGCACGTCCGTGACGATCGACTTGATCTGAAGGCCCATGGTGAGGAAGACGGCACCCTCGAGCACGAGCTCGACCGTGCGCCAGTTCTGCGTGTCCGACAGGCGGTTCTGCGGCGACAGCACCCGCGGCGCCCGGACCCCCGTGACGAGGCCCGCGACCACCGCCGCGACGAGCCCGGACGCCCCGACGGCGCTCGCCGGGAGCGACGCGACGAACGGCACCGCGAACGAGATCACCGTGTTGACGGTCGAGTCGGTGACGCGCCTCCGCACGGCGAGGTTGACCCAGCCGACGACCAGACCGATCACCAGCGCGACGACGACCGAGTACGCGAACGTGCCCAGCGCACCCCAGAACGAGAAGGAGGCGGCGGTCGCCACGATCGCGGTACGCAACAGCACCAGCGCGGTCGCGTCGTTGAGCAGGCTCTAGCCGTCGAGCATGGCGACGACCCGTTTCGACACCGACGTCTGCTTGACGATCGACGTCGCGACCGCGTCCGTCGGGCTGATCACGGCGCCGAGCGCGACACCCCAGGCGAAGCCGAGGTCGGGCAGGACGAGCTGGAAGAACACGCCGAGCAGCAGGGCGGTCGCCACGACCAGCACGACCGACAGGCCGCTGATGGCCCCGAATTCGCGACGGAAGTTCATCGCCGGCATCGACACGGCCGACGAGTAGAGCAGCGGCGGCAGGACGCCGGCGAGGATCAGCTCGGGGTCGATCTCGATCGACGCGAACACCGGCAGGAAGCTCGCGGCGACCCCGACCGCCACCAGCAGCAGCGGGGCGGCGACTCCGAGGCGGGGGCCGACGAGGGTCGCAGCGGCGATCACCACGAAACCGGTGACCAGCACGACCAGCAGGTCGGCCATCTCCATCAGTCGTCGACCAGGACGCGGAGGGCCTCGACGAGCGCCCGGTTGCCGGCGCGGAGGGCCGCGACCTCGGCCTCGAGGGCGGTGAGGCGGGTGCCGGCGGGTGCGGGTGTGGGAGCTGATGCGGGTGCGGGTTCGGATGCAGGCTCGGGCACGGGTTCGGGCCGTGGCTCGGGTTCAGCCTCGGGTGTCGGCTCGGGCTCGGGCTCGGGCTCGGGCTCGGGCTCGGGGGCAGGATCGGACACTGCCCAGGGGTCCTGCTCGGGCTCGGGTTCGGTCTGCGGTTCGGGCGCGGTCTCGGTCTGCGGAACGGCCTCGGTCTGCTGCACGGCCTCGGTCTGCTGCACGGCCTCGGCCTCGGCGTCGGGCTCGGATCCGCTCGCGGGCTCCGGGGGTGCGGCGGACCGCGATGACTCGGCTGGCCCGTCGTCCGTGGGGGACTCGACCCGCGCCTCCTTGGTGGTCTTGACGACCTGCGAGAACTTGGGGCGGGGCTTGCGCTTCGGCTTGGCGGACTCGGGCGAGGCCTCGTCGACCCAGTCGCTGAGGGTCTGTCGCGGGACGTTGAACTCTTCCGCGACGACGGTGAGGACGTTGCGGTCGGTGGGGTTCGTCATCCGCCGCTGCAGCACGCGGGCCGTCGCGGCCTCTCGCGTCTCATCGTCGTACCACTCGTCGAAAGGCATGCTCCGATTCTAGGGAGCCGCTCACCGCAGGAGGCGCGGGTCACCCGAGCCGCGCCTCCTCGCCTCAGTCAAGTCTCCGACTCCATGACCGATTGACAGGACATACAGACATGGCTAGCCTCATCCTGTCGCCGATGCAGGGGCGACGACCCGCACCGACGCGGGAAGCTGTAACCACAACCAATGGAGGAATCGTGGTCACCGACACATCGGGCAGTTCGCCCCGAGTAGCTCTTCCCGCCCTGGTCTCGGGCCCGCACACCAAGCGCCTCGGCACCGTCGCGGTCATCGCCACCTTCGGTGGGCTGCTCTTCGGCTACGACACGGGCGTGATCAACGGCGCGCTCGACTCGATGGAGGAGAGCCTCGGTCTCACGCCGGCCAGCGAGGGCATCATGGTCTCGGCCATCCTCATCGGGGCTGCGGTCGGGGCGTTCTTCATCGGGCGCATCTCGGACGCCTTCGGGCGGAAGCCCACCATCAACACCCTCGCCATCCTGTTCTTCTTCGCGGCCCTCGCCTGCGTGCTCGCCCCCACCTGGGAGTTCCTCACCGGGGCACGGTTCTTCCTCGGCATCGCGGTCGGCGGTGCCTCGGTCACCGTTCCGGTGTTCCTCGCCGAGCTCGCCCCCACCGAGCAGCGCGGCGGGCTCGTCAGCCGCAACGAGCTCATGATCGTCTCGGGGCAGCTCGCCGCCTTCACGATCAACGCCGTCATCGGCAGCGTCTGGGGCGAGCACGACAACGTGTGGCGCTACATGCTGTCGGTCGCGGTGCTGCCCGCGATCGCCCTCTTCATCGGCATGTTCCGCGTCCCCGAGAGCCCTCGCTGGCTGATCGCCAAGGGCCGCGACGACGACGCGCTCGCCGTGCTCAAGCAGATCCGCGCCGACGACCGGGCGGTGGCCGAGATGGCCGAGGTGCGCCTTCTCGCCGACGAAGAGAAAGAGGCCAAGAGTGCCCGCCTCGCCGACCTCATCGCCGAGCCCTGGCTCCGCAAGATCTTGTTCATCGGCATCGGCCTGGCCGTCGCGCAGCAGCTGACGGGCATCAACTCGATCATGTACTACGGCACCCAGGTGCTGCAGCAGTCCGGCTTCTCGCAGAGCGGGGCCCTGATCGCCAACGTCGGGGCCGGCGTGATCGCCGTCGTCGCCATGCTCGTCGCCCTGCGCATCATCAACAAGGTTGGACGACGCACCATGCTCATGGTCGGCTTCGCCGGCGTCACGATCTTCCACCTGCTGATCGGCCTGTCGTCGCTGCTGATCCCCGAAGGGCTCGGCCGCGCCATCGTCGTCCTGATCTTCGTCATCGGCTTCGTCGGCACCATGCAGGGCACCATCGGCCCCCTCGTCTGGCTGATGCTCAGCGAGATCTTCCCCCTCAAGCTGCGCGGCGTCGGCATGGGGCTCACGGTGCTGATCCTCTGGCTGACCAACTTCGCCGTCAGCCTGCTCTTCCCGATCCTCGTCGCCGGCATCGGCATCTCGACGACGTTCTTCATCTTCGCCGTGCTCAACGCCGGGTCGTTCCTCTTCGCCGTGAAGAAGGTGCCCGAGACGAACGGGCGTTCGCTCGAGCAACTCGAAGAGGACTTCAGCACCGGAGCCATCTACGTCGTGAAGAACGGCAAGAAGTGACCACGACCGCACGCCCGGCTCTCGAAAGGACGACCACGTCATGACCGACCACAACGACACCGCCCCCTACGAGGTCCTGACCATGGGCCGCGTCGGCGTCGACATCTACCCGCAGCAGTCCGGTGTTCCCCTCGAAGAGGTCGAGACCTTCAGCAAATCCGTCGGGGGCAGCGCGACCAACGTCGCCATCGCCGCCGCCCGTCACGGCCGCCGGTCCGCGGTGGTCACCCGCACCGGCGACGATCCCTTCGGCCGCTACATCGTCCGAGAGCTCGAGCGGCTCGGCGTCTCGACCCGGCTCGTCTCGACCGTCGACGGGCTGAACACCCCGGTCACGTTCTGCGAGATCTTCCCGCCCGACGACTTCCCGCTCTACTTCTACCGGCAGCCGAAGGCACCCGACCTCATGATCACCGCGGGCTCGCTCGACCTCGCCGCCGTCGAGCAGGCCACGGTCTTCTGGGCCACGGTCACCGGCCTCAGCGAAGAACCGAGCAGGCAGGCGCACCACGTGGCCTGGCAGGCCCGGGGTCGTCGTCCCCTGACGATCCTCGACCTCGACTACCGCCCCATGTTCTGGAAAAGCCCCGAGGTCGCCACCCGCGAGGTCGGGCGCGCCCTCGAGCACGTCACCGTCGCCGTCGGCAACCGAGAAGAGTGCGAGATCGCCGTCGGCGAGACCGAGCCCGAGCGGGCCGCCGACGCCCTCCTCGAACGAGGCGTCGAACTCGCCGTCGTCAAGCAGGGTCCCAAGGGCGTCCTCGCCAAGACGCGAGACGAACGGATCGAGGTGCCCGCGCACCTCGTCCAGGTCATCAACGGCCTGGGGTCGGGCGACGGGTTCGGCGGAGCCCTCTGCCACGGCCTGATCCAGGGATGGTCGCTCGACCGCACCCTGCGCTTCGCCAACGCGGCCGGCGGCATCGTCGCCACCCGGTTCGAGTGCTCCACCGCCATGCCCACCACCGACGAGGTCGAGGCCGTCCTCGAGGAGGCACACCATGTCTGACCGCACCACCCCGGCTCTCGACTTCGAGCGCCTCCGCACCCTCCGGGCCGCCGAACCGCACCGGGTGGCCGAGGCCCTCGCCGCCCGCACCCGGCCCGCCCCCCTGGCCGCCGACGGACGCCTCTTCATCATCGCGGCGGACCACCCCGCCCGTGGTGCTCTCGGTGTCCGAGGCGACGCGATCGCCATGGCCGACCGGTACGACCTCCTCCGTCGACTCGTCGTCGCCCTCGACCGACCCGGCGTCGACGGGGTGCTCGGCACTCCCGACATCCTCGAGGACCTCGCCCTGCTCGGCGCCCTCGACGGCAAGGTCGTCGTCGGAAGCATGAACCGGGGCGGGCTCCAGGGCGCCACGTTCGAGCTGGACGACCGCTTCACCGCGTACTCGGCCGCGTCGATCGCCGACTCCCGCTTCGACTTCGCGAAACTGCTCGTCCGCGTGGCACTCGACGACCCCGGCACGGCCTCGACCCTGGCCGCGACGGCACGCGCGGTGACCGAGTCGGCCAGGCTGCGCCTCCCGATCATGCTCGAGCCCTTCATGAGCTCGTGGGTCGACGGGCGCGTGACGAACGACCTCACGGCCGATGCCGTCATCAAGTCGGTCGCCATCGCGTCGGGCCTCGGCGAATCCTCCGCCTACAGCTGGCTCAAGCTGCCCGTCGTCGACGACATGGAACGCGTGATGGCGGCGACGACCCTGCCCACGCTGCTGCTGGGGGGCGACCCCGCCGTCGACCCGGCCGACACCTACGCCCGCTGGGCCGCGGCCCTGGCCCTCCCCGGCGTCCGCGGGCTCGTCGTCGGGCGCACCCTGCTCTACCCGAGCGACGACGACGTCGCCGCAGCCGTGGACCACGCCGCCGGGCTCGTCCACTCTCCCTCGACCACGAACGGATCGGCAGAACGATGACCAGCACCACCAGCACGCACACCGGCAACGCCGCCACCGATCGCCCTCTGGTCGCGCACTGGATCGACAACGCCGAGGTGCCCGGCACGAGCGGCCGCACCGCCCCCGTCTACGACCCGGCCCTCGGGGTCGCGACGAAGGACGTCTCGCTCGCCGACGCCTCCGAGATCGAGACCGCCGTCGCCTCGGCGCGACGGGCGTTCCCCGCCTGGCGCGACCTCTCGATCACGAAGCGTCAGCAGATCATGTTCCGCTTCCGTGAGCTCCTCAACGAGCGCAAGGGCGAACTGGCCGAGATCCTCACGAGCGAACACGGCAAGGTGCTGAGCGACGCCCTCGGCGAGATCACCCGCGGCCTCGAGGTCGTCGAACTGGCGACCGGGTTCCCCCACCTGATCAAGGGCGAGTTCTCGCAGCAGGTATCCACCGGGGTGGACGTGTACTCGACCAAGGCGCCCCTCGGCGTGGTCGGAGTCATCAGCCCCTTCAATTTCCCGGCCATGGTGCCGATGTGGTTCTTCCCGATCGCGATCGCGGTCGGCAACACCGTCGTGTTGAAGCCGTCCGAGAAAGACCCGTCCAGCGCGATGTTCCTCGCCCGCCTCTTCGCCGAGGCCGGCTTGCCCGAGGGCGTGTTCAACGTCCTCCACGGCGACAAAGAGGCCGTCGACGGCCTGCTCGAGCACCCCGACGTCAAGGCCATCTCGTTCGTCGGGTCGACGCCCATCGCCCGGTACATCTACGAGACCGCCGCCCAGCACGGCAAGCGCGTCCAGGCCCTCGGCGGTGCCAAGAACCACATGCTCGTGCTGCCCGACGCCGACCTCGACCTGGTGGCCGACAGCGCGATCAACGCCGGATTCGGTTCGGCGGGCGAGCGCTGCATGGCGATCAGCGTGGTCGTCGCGGTCGAACCCGTGGCCGACGAACTGATCGAGAAGATCACCTCACGCATGGCCGGCCTCACCGTCGGCGACGGTCGCCGCAGCTGCGACATGGGCCCTCTCGTCACCGAGCAGCACCGTGACAAGGTCGCGAGCTACATCGACATCGCCCTCGCCGACGGAGCCGACGTCGTCGTCGACGGCCGGGGCATCGAGGTCGACGGTGAGGCCGACGGCTTCTGGCTCGGACCCACCCTGATCGACAAGGTGCCGCTCACCAGCCGCGTCTACACCGAAGAGATCTTCGGGCCGGTGCTGTCGATCGTGCGCGTCGCGTCGTACGACGAGGGCGTCGCCCTCATCAACGCCGGTGCCTACGGCAACGGGACCGCGATCTTCACCAACGACGGAGGCGCGGCGCGGCGTTTCCAGGCCGAGATCGAGGTCGGCATGATCGGCATCAACGTGCCCATCCCGGTGCCCGTCGCGTATTACTCGTTCGGCGGCTTCAAGGACAGCATCTTCGGTTCGGACAAGGCCTACGGGATGCAGGGCTTCGAGTTCTACACCCGCGAGAAGGCGATCACGTCGCGTTGGCTGGACCCGAGCCACGGCGGCGTCGACCTGGGCTTCCCCCAGAACTGACCGCCGGCCCGATCTGTCCCCAGGCAGTACCCCCGTGGCCCCCGGGCCGCTCCGCTCGATGATGAGGTGGACGACATGAACGACGACCCCCGCTGGTTCTTCCCCCGCGGCGACCTGACCCGCGACGGCTGGCAGACCGTCGTCGACGGCGACCTCGACGGTTGGCAGCACACCGGCCTGCGCGTCGGCGAGCTCGGTGACGGTGTCTCGTTGCACCTCGCCGCCGGTGGGCTCGAGCGCATGGTGGTGCCGCTGACCGGTGACGTCGTGGTCGAGTGGAGCGACGCCCGAGGTGGGTCGGGCACCCTCGAGCTCGCCGGGCGCGAGTCCGTCTTCGACGGGCCGGCCGACGTCGCCTACCTGGGCGTCCGGACGGAGGCGGTGGTCACCGGGCACGGTCGGGTCGCGGTCGCCGAGGCACCCGCCGACCAGGTGCTCGACGTGCAGGTGCTCCGTCGTGACGACATCCCCGTCGAGATCCGCGGAGCCGGTCGATCGACCCGCCAGGTGCACAACTTCGGCACCCCGGACGGGCTGCACGCCCAGAAGCTCATCGTCTGCGAGGTCGTGACGCCCGCCGAGAACTGGTCGTCGTACCCTCCGCACAAACACGACGAGGGGGTGCCCGGCACCGAGTCCCGCCTCGAAGAGATCTACTACTTCGAGTCCGCCGTCAGCCGCGGCCTCGACGCCCCCTCGCAGGCCGACCCGTTCGGCATGTTCGCCACCTACAGCTCACCTGCGGGGCAGATCGACGTGAACGCCCTCGTCCGCACCGGCGACGTCGCCCTCGTCCCGTTCGGGTACCACGGCCCCGCCGTCGCCGCCCCGGGCTACGACCTCTACTACCTCAACGTCATGGCGGGGCCCGACCCCGAGCGCGCCTGGCTGATCACCGACGACCCGGCACACGGTTGGGTCCGTGCCGGGTGGGAGTCCCAGGCTCCCGACCCCCGGCTGCCCTACCTACCAACCGCACCCTCGAAAGGACCGCGTCGATGACGACGAAGAGACTCACCGTCGGCCAGGCACTCGTCGAGTTCCTCGCCAACCAATGGACGGTCGACGGTGACGTGCGAGAACGCACCATCCCCGGCATGTTCGGCATCTTCGGCCACGGCAACGTCGCGGGCGTCGGCCAGGCGCTCAAGCAGTACCACGTCGACCGGCCGGGCCTCATGCCGTACCTCCAGGCGCGCAACGAGCAGGCGATGGTGCACCAGGCCGTGGGCTACGCCCGCATGCACCGGAGGCGCGCGACCTACGCGAGCACCGCCTCCGTCGGTCCGGGTGCCGCCAACATGCTCACGGCCGCCGCGCTCGCGACGACGAACCGCCTGCCGGCCCTGCTGCTGCCGAGCGACACCTTCGCCACGAGGGTCAGCGATCCCGTGCTGCAGCAGATCGAGATGCCGCACGACACGTCCCTGCAGGTGACCGACGCGTTCCGGCCGCTGTCGCGGTTCTTCGACCGCGTCGAACGGCCCGAGCAGCTCTTCTCGATCGCGCTCGCCGCGATGCGCGTGCTGACCGATCCGGCCGAGACCGGTGCCGTCACGATCGCCCTGCCCGAGGACGTCCAGGCCGAGTGGCTCGACGTGCCCGACGAGTTCCTGCAACCCCGCGAGTGGCACATCCGGCGGCCCGTGCCCGAGCGAGGGCCGCTCGAGCGCGCCGTCGCCGCCGTCAAGGGTGCGAAGCGCCCCGTCATCGTCGCCGGCGGCGGAATCCTCTACTCGGGCGCGGAGCAGCAACTCGACGCCCTCGCCCGCGCGACCGGCATCCCCGTCGGCACCACACAGGCCGGCGGAGGGTCACTCGCCTGGGACCACCCCCAGTACCTCGGGGGCATCGGCGCCACCGGCACGACCGCCGCGAACCGCATCGCCGCCGAGGCCGACCTCGTCATCGGCATCGGCACCCGGTACAGCGACTTCACCACCGCCTCACGGACGGCCTTCCAGGACAGCGACGTGCGGTTCGTCAACGTCAACGTCACGTCCTTCGACGCCTACAAGCACGGCTCGCAACTGCCCGTCGTGGCCGATGCCCGCGAGACGCTCGACGCCCTCGGCGCGGCGCTCGCCGAGCACCGGGTACCCGACGAGCACGCCACCCGCGTGGCCGCCGAGAAGGCGACCTGGGATGCCCTCGTCGACGAGGCCTTCCAGCCGTCCGGGCTCGCGTTGCCCGGCCAGCCCGAGATCATCGGCGCCGTCCAGGCCGCCAGCGACCCCACCGACGTCGTGGTCCAGGCGGCCGGGTCGTTGCCCGGCGACCTGCACAAGCTGTGGCGGGTCCGCGACCCGCTCGGGTACCACGTCGAGTACGCGTTCTCGTGCATGGGCTACGAGATCGCCGGTGGCCTCGGCGTCAAGAGGGGTGCCCCCGACCGCGACGTCATCGTCATGGTCGGTGACGGCTCCTACCTCATGCTGCACACCGAACTGGTCACCGCCGTCGCCGAGGGCATCAAGATCATCGTGGTCCTCATCCAGAACCACGGCTACGCCTCGATCGGCCACCTCTCCGAGACCGTCGGCGCCGAGCGCTTCGGCACCCTCTACCGCAAGCTCGATCCCGAGTCCCTCGACTTCCAGGGCACCGAGGTGCTCCCGGTCGACCTCGCGATGAACGCCCGCAGCTACGGGCTCGACGTCGTCGAAGTGCAACCGACGACGGATGCCGTGGCCGACCTCTCCGCAGCCCTCGCCGCGGCCAAGGCCTCGTCGACGAGCACGCTCATCCACGTGAACAGCGACCCACTCGTCTACGCCCCGGACGGCGAGGGCTGGTGGGACGTCCCGGTCGCGCAGGTCTCGACCCTCGGCAGCACCACGGCCGCCCTGGCCGACTACCGCGAGCAGCAGGCCGCCCAGCGCCCGCTGCTCGGCTGACACCGCCGAACCTCACCCGCACCCTCTCGAAAGGCACCGCCGCCATGACCGACACCGTCACCGACCCCGACGCCACGCCCACCGGCCCGGGTGGGCGTGGGCTCCGCATCGGGACCGCGCCCGACTCGTGGGGCGTCTGGTTCCCCGAGCACCCCAGTCAGATCCCCTGGCCGCGCTTCCTCGACGAGGTGCAACAGGCCGGCTACCACTGGATCGAACTGGGCCCCTACGGGTACCTGCCGACCGACCCCCACCAGCTCGAGGACGAGCTCGGTCGGCGCGACCTGAAGCTGTCTGCCGGCACCGTCTTCACCGGGTTCCACAAGGGCGACGACCAGTGGCGACGCGCCTGGGACCAAGCGCTCGCCGTCGCCGGGCTCGCCTCGACGCTCGGTGCCGAGCACCTCGTCGTCATCCCCGACCTCTGGCGCAGCGACGCCACGAGCGAGGTGCTCGAGGCCCGCACCCTCACCGACGACCAGTGGGCGAAACTCGGCGCCGGTCACGACAAGCTCGGCAAGGCGCTCCTCGAAGAATTCGGCGTCAGGCAGCAGTTCCACACCCATGCCGACAGCCACGTCGGCACGTACCGAGAAACCGAGCGTTTCCTGGCCGAGACCGACGCCCGCTACACCAACCTCTGCCTCGACACCGGGCACTTCGCGTACTACGGCGGCGACTCCGTACGCCTCGTCGAGCAGTACCCCGACCGCATCGGCTACCTGCACCTGAAGCAGGTCGACTCCGACCTGCGCTTCACCGTGCTCAAGAACGACGTGCCGTTCGGTGACGCCGTCGCCCAGGGCGTCATGGTCGAGCCGCCGAAGGGCGTGCCCGAACTCGCCCCCGTGCTCGACGCGGTCAGCCGCATCGATCCCGAGATCTTCGCGATCGTCGAGCAAGACATGTTCCCGGTCGAATCGATCGACCTGCCGCTCGGCATCGCCACCCGCACGCGAGAGCACATCATGAGCTGCTCGCCCCGCTCCCGCCTCGTCTGACGTCCCCGCCGACGATCCCCCGCCCCGAAGGAGAACCCCTGTGACCACCACCCCCGACCTCCGCGTCGCCGTCGTCGGCGCCGGCATGATGGGCGCCGACCATGTCGCCCGCATCACGTCCACCATCAGCGGGGCCACGGTCGTCGCCGTCGTCGACCCCGACACCGCTCGTGCCGACGCCGCGGCGGCGACCGCCCCCGGCGCGATCACCGCGGCCGACTTCGACGAGGCGCTCGCCGCCACCGAGATCGACGCGGTCATCATCGCCACCCCCGGGTTCTTGCACGAAGCCGTCCTCCTGCCCGCCCTGGACCGCGGTCTGGCCATCCTCTGCGAGAAGCCCCTCACGACCGACGAGGCCGCGTCGCTCCGCGTGCTCGAGGCCGAGCAGAGGCTCGACCGGCCGCACATCCAGGTCGGCTTCATGCGCCGCTTCGACCAGGGGTACCAAGACCTCCGGGCCCTCGTCGCGTCCGGCGAGCACGGAGCCCTGCTCGCCCTGCACTGCGCCCACCGCAACGCCACGACCCCGCCGAGCTACTCCGAAGAGATGCTCATCCTCGACTCGGTCATCCACGAGATCGATGCCGTCCCCTTCATCGCCGGCGAGCCGATCGTCGCGGTCGAGGTCAAGAAGCCCCGCCGCAACTCGCTGGCGCCCGAGGGGCTCCGCGAGCCGCAGTTCGTGATCCTCGAGACCGAGTCGGGCACGATGGCGATCGTCGAGATCAACGTCAACATCCAGTTCGGCTACCAGGTCACCACGGACGCCGTCTTCGAGAGCGGCGTGGCCTCCATCGGGCGCGAGACCGGACTCCAGCTCACCACGGCCGCCCGGTCGGGCGTCGCCGTGCCGCCGACGTTCAAAGAACGCTTCGGCGCCGCCTACGACATCCAGGTGCAGCGCTGGGTCGACGCCGCGCACCGCGGCACCATCGACGGTCCGAGCGCCTGGGACGGCTACCTCGCGAGCGTGGTCGCCACCGCCGGCGTCGAGGCGCAGAAGACCGGCCGCCGCGTCGAGGTCGACTACGCGATGGCCAAGCCGTCGTTCTACGACCTGCCCCGTGCCGCCGCGACGGGGGAGTGACCGGTGGTGAAGATCGCCCTCGACCCCACTCCGCTGCACCACAGCCACTCCCTGCTCGAGCTGCCCGCCAAGGTCGCCGAGCTGGGGTACGACCACCTGCAGCTGACCCCGCACCGCGACTTCATCCCGTTCTTCCGGCACCCGAAGGCCGACGACGACCTCGTCGACGCCTTCGCGGCGGCCTGCAAGGAGGCGCGGGTCGAGATCGCGTCCGTCCTGCCCGTCCTGCGCTGGTCCGGTCCTGACGAGGAGTCCCGTCGGGCCGCCGTCAAGCAGTGGAAGCGCGTCATCGAGATCACCGCCCGCCTCGGTGTCGACGTGATCAACACCGAGTTCAGTGGTCGGCCCGAGCTGTCGGAAGAGTCCGAGCGCCAGTTCTACTGGTCGATGGAAGAGTTGCTGCCCGTCCTCGAACGTGAGGGCATCCGCGTCTTCATCGACCCGCACCCCGACGACTTCGTCGAGGACGGCCTGGAGGCCCTCCGGGTCATCCGCGGTCTCAACACGAAGCACGTCGGTCTCGCCTACGTCGCGTGCCACACCTTCCACTACGGCGGCGACATGGCCGAGATCATGGCCGCGGCCGGGCAGTCGCTCGGGCTCGTCCACATCGCCGACACGTTCGACCACCGCCGGTCGCACGGGCTGCGGTACATCTCCAACCCGCCCGGCAACGCGGCCCGTGTGCACCAGCACCTGAAGATCGGTGACGGTGACGTCGACTGGGACGGCTTCTTCGGCGGCCTGCACCGGCTCGGCTTCTTCGATCGCGACGACACCGTCGCCGTCTCGAGCGTCTTCGCCGAGGACGAAGCCGTCGACAGCGTCAGTCGCTACCAACGCGAACAGATCACGGCGCGCATCGACGCCGCGTCGCGCGCCTGAGTCGCCGACACCCGCCGACACCTGACCACTCCCGACGAAAGAAGAGACCATGCCCCTCGTCCGCATCGACCTCCTGCCCGGTCGCACCCCCGAACAGATCACCGCGATCGCCGACGCCGTCCACGACGCGATCGTCGAGGTCTACGGCATCCCGCCTCGAGACCGCTTCCAGGTGATCAACGAACTGCCGGCCGGTCGCATCATCGCGCAAGACGCCGGGCTCGGTTTCGAACGCTCCGGCGGAGTCGTCATGATCCAGATCTTCACCCAGAGGGGACGCACCGACGAAGCCAAGCAGGCCCTCTACGCCCGGATCGCCTCGGGCCTCGAGACCGTCGGCGTGGCCGGAGGGGACGTCTTCATCGGCTACGTCGAGAACGGTCCGCAGGACTGGTCGTTCGGCTTCGGGGCGGCGCAGTACGTGACGGGTGAACTGCAGGTGCCTTCCGCCGCCGGACAGGCCGGCTGACCCGCCGGTCGGTCGGGCGTCGGCGCCTGGAGCCGGCCACCGCCGCCCGACGCCGTTCCTCGACTACTTGTCGACGAGGGTGATCGAGAACGAGTAGAGGTCGGGCCGGTAGCAGTGGTGCCCGACCTCGACCGCCCGCCCCGACGCGTCGTAGGCGGTGCGGGTCATGGTCAGCACGGCCCCGCGCGGCTCGATCTCGAGCAACTGAGCCTCGTCGGCGTGAGCGGCCCGGGCTCCGATCCGCTGCTTCGCCACCCGGATCGTGACGCCGAGGGCTCGGAGCAGTTGGTAGAGGCCCTGGGCGGCGAGGTCGGCGTCCGAGAACGGGGCGAGGTCGAGCGGCAGGTAGTTCTCGAGCACCGCGACGGGGACCCCGTCCGCCAGGCGAAGGCGCCGCACGTGGCTGACCTGGTCGCCGACCTCGATGCCGAGCGCCATGGCGGTCTTCTCGTCGGCCTCGACGACCTGGTGGGCGAGCAGACGTGTCGTCGGGGCCTTGCCACTGTCGGTCAGGTCTTCGAACAGGCTGGTCAGCTCGACGTTGCGAGTCACGGGTCCGTGGACGACCTGGGTGCCGATGCCTCGCCGCCGGACGACGAGTCCTTTGTCGACCAGCTCTTGGATGGCTCGGCGGACGGTGGGTCTCGACAGGCCGAGACGTTCGCCGAGTCCGACCTCGTTCTCGAGTCGAGCGCCCGCGGGCAGCTGCCCACCCAGGATGGCCGCCTCGAGTCGCGTGGACATCTGGAACCACAACGGGATGGGGCTGCCGCGGTCGAGGTCGGCGAAGAGATCGGCCGGAAGCTTTGCGTCGGTCATGTGCTCCCCTCAGCCGAACGTATGTCGTGACAACCTTACGGGCGGCGCGGGGCGGTGGCCATCCTCAGCGGACGGGCCGGCGCCTCGCACTGGCGGCGGCCGGGTCAGCGCTCGGTGAGTGCGGCCGCGTAGGCGCGGACCGAGCGGTGGTAGCGGGGGAGGGTCGGCTCGACGGCCTCGATCGCGACCCGCAGAGCCTCGTCGACCCGGCCGGCGCTGTGCAGGGCGAGCGCGAGGAAGACCTTCGGCGCCGCTCCGGTGGCCGGGTGCTCGGGGGCGTCACGCAGCATGGCGATGGCCTCGTCGACGCGACCGAGGTTGCGCAGGGTCGAGGCGTGCTGCACGACCATCTGCGCGGCACGGGCCGGATCGACGGCATCGAGGCCGGCCTCGGTCGCCGCCGCGTAGTGCACGTGGGCCTCGGCCTCCCGGCCCCCCGAGTCGTGGGCGCCGCCGAGCTCGAACTCGCCCAGCGCGGGGTGAGGTGCATCGGCGGCCAGGGCCGTCATGCGCTCGATTCGCTGCTCGTCGTCGACGGTCTCGTCGGCCCAGAGGGCGGCGACGCGGTCTTCCCAGGCCTCGGTGCTCATCCGGCCACGGTAGCGGGCGAGGTGAGCCGCGCCTCCTCGGGGTGAGGCGCGCCTCCTCCCCAGCGACACCCGACCGCGATCTTGTCCCCGCGTTGACCTCCTGCTGACCGAGTGCTGACGCGCCTCTCGAGAGGCTTGATCCACCGCACACCACGGGCCGGCACACCGGCCCCCAAGCGAAGGAACACGCACATGACCCGCCGTCGAATCGCCCTCCCCGTCATCGCCGTCTCCGCCGCCGCCGTCCTCGGCATCACCGGGTTCACGGCCGCGACCGCCGCCGCCCCCGACCCGGCCCGCGACTCCTCGACGGCCGAGAAGACGCCCCCGACGGCCGACGTCCCGACCGAGGCCGAGGTCGAGTCCCTCTTCGACGACTGGAACGCCTCGCTCGCCACCGGTGACCCCACCCGGGTCGCCGAGCACTACGCCGAGGACGCCGTCCTGCTGCCGACGGTCTCGCCCGGCATCCACGACACCCCCGCCGAGCGCCTCGAGTACTTCGAGGGCTTCCTGCTCAACGAACCGCAGGGCGAGATCACCGAGAGCGTCGTCCGCGACCTCGGCGACGGCTACGTCTCGCACTCCGGCCTGTACACGTTCACGATGGGTGCCAGCGGCGACGTCGTGCCGGCCCGGTTCACGTTCGTCTACGCCGAGGACGACGGCGAGTGGCAGATCGTCGAGCACCACTCGTCGAAGGAGCCGGTGAAGGGCTAGGCGACCGTGCCCCGTCGGCCGGCGCGCGCCTCCTGCGTTCGCCGTCCGTCCAGTCGAGGGTGAGATCGTCGACCGTGCTCGTTCTGCTCGTCGAAGACGATCCCGCCATCGCCGCCTCGCTGCGCGAGGGCCTCGCACGCTTCGGCTACGACGTCGAGTGGGTGACGACCGGAGGCGAGGCGCTCGACGCCGACCCACCCGGCGTCGTCCTGCTCGACCTCGGCCTGCCCGACATGGACGGCCTCGACGTCTGCCGGCGGCTCCGAGCCCGGTCGAACGTGCCGATCATCGTCATCACCGCCCGAGGCGACGAGGTCGACACCGTCGCCGGGCTCGAGGTCGGTGCCGACGACTACGTCGCGAAACCGTTCGGCGTCCGCGAGATCGTGGCACGCATCCGCGCGGTGACCCGGCGCCACGGGGGCGACGCGACGGGCGAGGCCACCGAACCCGCGCCTCCTGCCGTGGCCCTCGGCGCCGTGAGCGTCGACGTCGCGGCGAGGCGGGTGCGCCGACACGACGCCGAGGTCGCCCTCGCGCCGAAGGAGTTCGACCTGCTCGTCGCCCTGGCCCGTCGCGTGGGGTCGGTCGTCACCCGGGAGGCGTTGATCGACGAGGTCTGGGACAGCCACTGGTTCGGGTCGACGCGCACCCTCGACGTCCACGTGTCGGCCCTGCGGCAGAAGCTCGGGCCCGAGATCGCCATCACGACCGTGCGCGGGGTCGGGTTCCGGTTGGAGCACGCCGATGCGCCGTAGGCTCGTCGCCTCGTACCTCGTGATCGTCGGGCTCGCCCTCGTCGCCTTCACCGTGCCGGTCGGCCTGCAGCTGACCGACCTGTTGCGCAGCGATCAACGCGAGGTGGCCCTGCGCGAGGCACGCACCATCGCCGTCCTGCTCGCCACCGCCACCGAAGCGGACGACGCCACGGCCCGCGGCGCCCGGGTGGCGCTGCTGCAGCTGCGCGACGAGATGGAGGAGCAGACCGACGGCCGTGTCGAGCTGATCGGCGTCGACCGGTCACCCGCCCTCGGCCGGCCGGTCGTCGGGGCGGACGACGGCGACTTCGACGCCGCCCTGTCGGGGCAGGAGCGCGTGCGGTCACTCGACGACTCCGTGCTCGGCGAGCGTGGCCTGCAGGTGACGGTGCCCGCGACGACCGACGACGGCCGGGTGGACGGCGCCGTCCGGGTCACGGTGCCCACGGCCCCGGTAGACGAGGAGGTGCGGGGCATCTGGCTCTTCCGGCTCGCGGCCGGCGCGGTCGTCCTGGTGCTCTCGGTGATCGCCAGCGCCGTCGTCGCCACGTCGCTGCTGCGCCCGCTGCGGTTGCTCGACGCGATGGCCGACCGCATCTCGCGCGGCGACCTCACCGCCCGCGCCGACCTCGACGCGATGGGCCCGCCCGAGATGCGCCGTCTCGCGAGCACCTTGAACGACGGCACCCGACGCATCGAGGTGCTGCTCTCGGCCCAGCGGGCCTTCACCGCAGACGCGTCGCACCAGCTGCGCACGCCCCTCACCGCCCTGCGCCTCGGCCTCGAGAACCTGCAGGACCGGCTCGACGACCCCGCCGACGTGGCCGCCGTCGATCGCGCCCTGAGCGAGTCCGGTCGGCTGAGCCGGCTCGTCTCGGACCTGCTCGTGCTCGCCCGGAGTCAGGGTGCCTCGGCCACACCGGTACCCGTCGACGTCGGTGCGGTCCTGGAGGCGCGGGCCGAGGTCTGGTCGTCGTCGGCCGAGGACGTCGGGGCGCGGATCGTGGTGGAGCTCGGGGGGCCGGGGTCGGGGGGACCGGGGTTCGGCGGGTCGGGGTCGGGCGGACCGGGGTTGGTCGCGCTGGCCTCGCCGGGGCAGCTCGAGCAGGCGCTCGACAACCTCATCGACAACGCGTTGCGGGTGTGCCCGACCGGCGAGGCGGTGACCCTGCGAGCGACGGCGCCCCAGGAGGCGGACGGAGTCCTCGTCGAGGTGATCGATCGCGGGCCCGGCATGTCGGCGGCTGACCGGGCCCGCGCGTTCGACCGCTTCTGGAGCACCACGCCGGGCGGCTCCGGCCTCGGACTCGCCATCGCCCGAGAACTCGTCCAGCACGACGGCGGGTCGGTCGACCTGGTCGACACGCCCGGCGGCGGGCTGACCGCGCGGATCGTGCTGCCACGCGACACCGCCTCGACCGCGGGCGACCGGGCCGGGTGAGCAGGGACGCAGGAGGCGCGGGTCGGCCGAGCGCACCTCCTGCGTCCCTGCTCGGTGCCGTCGCCGCCGCCGGTGCACGATCGGGGCGAGCCGCGCCTCCTCGGGGGCGGCAACGGCGGCGGAGGCCGTCCGCGTCAGGCTCGTCGGGGGTGTGCGCGAGCGCGGATCAGCTGGACGGCCACCGCCGCGACGGCCGTCGCGACCAGCACGAGTGCGCCCGCGAGGGTGCCGGCGAAGAACGTGAACGACTTCGCCGTGTGGACGTCGGTCGGCAGTCCCCGGGTCGCGGCGACGATCACGACGCCGGCGACGAGGGCCGCGGCGAGCGAGGCCCAGAACACGAGGCGGATGCGTGCATCCGGGACGAGGAGCGCGGTCTCGGGCGTCGTGGTCGGGGGAGTGCGCCGCAGGTACCGGACGGCCGCGATGCCGAGCACGACCAGCCCGCCGAGTGACGAGACGTACTGCGCCCACTGCGTGCCCACCCACGGCCCCCACTGCTCGGCCAGGGCCGGGATCAGCGTGCTGCCGAAGCGGTCCGGGTGCGTGAACGCGTCCCAGAACACGTGGGTGAGCACACCGAGGACGAGTGCGAGGAGGGCCCACGGGGCCGTGCGGGCCAGGCCGGCCCCCGAGCCGGTGCCGGGGTCGGTCCAGGGGCCGGTCCCGTCGCCGGGCACGGGACCGCGTGAGTCCCACGACGTCGGCAGGCGCGACCCGATCGACGTCGGCAGCAGGGCGCGCGCCGCCGGCCGCAGCAGCACGCGCCAGACGAGGTAGAGCAGCACCGCGACCGGCACCGAGAACAGCAGCAGGCTCGGGAACCCGTGGGTCTGCTCGTAGGTCACCCCGACGGGGAAGAACAGCGGCACGTCCGGCGCCATGGAGCCGACCGCGATCGCCCCGAACGGCAGGGGCGTGCGGACGAACGGCAGGGCGACGACGGCATGGCTGGGGGTGAACGGCACACGCCATCGTGGCGGCCGGCGGCAGAGGCGGGCATCCACCCGGGGGTTGAGAGCGGCGCGACCCGGGGACGACATGGGTGGTCGGGCGGTCTCGGGAAGCGACGGAGGCGTGATCGACGCGACCCGCGCCTCCTGCGGTGGTCAGGCGGCGGACCCGGCCGGCGAGCCGGTCCGCGTCGCGAGGACGTCGCGCACGGTGGTCCAGCGCTCGGGGCCGTAGCGGTCGTTGTCGACGTGGCGCAGCTGCGCGTCGCCGCTGAACATGTTCACGAAGTACTGCATGCCCTGCCAGGCGGGGAACGTGTCGTCGCCCTTCGACGTGCGGCGCATGACGGCCGCCATCGCCGAGAGGGTGCCGGTCGTGCCGGCCCACTGCGGCTTGAACGGCGTGCCGGTGAGCTCGCTCATCGTGCGGGCGACCTGGCGGGCGGTGACCCGGTCCCCTGCGACCTCGACGACGCGCGGAGCCTCGGGGTCGAGCGCGACCCGGGCGACGACGTGGGCGACGTCGTCCTTCGTCGTGAAGTCGAGCACCTGGTCGGCCGACGACCAGAACAGCACACGCTTCCGGTCGAACAGGACCATCGGCGCGTCCCCGGTCAGCAGGTCGGTGAACATGCCATTCAGCACGGACGTCGCCCGGATCGGAGCCGCGTCGACGTCGGCCGCGAACTCACGCCGCAGCTCGAAGTTCCGGTTGCTGCCCGGCGGTATGCTGCGGTAGTCGGCCGAATAGTCCGACGGCACGAACCGCGGAACCCCCGCCGCGACGGCTGCCTTCAGCAGTGCACGCTGCGCGTCGATGATCACGGGACGGACGCCGCTGACGGCGGACACGACGACGTCGGCGCCGCGGGCGGCCTCGGTCAGGGCGGGCACGTCCGTGTAGGAGGCGCGGGTCACCTCGACCCGGTCGTCGTCACCGAACAGCGTGGCCGCGCCGGTGCTGCCGGGGCGGGTCAGGACGCGCAGGCGCACGTCGCTCGTGGTGTCGCGGAGCAGCTCGCGGGAGATGCGCTGGCCGAGGTCGCCGGTCGCGCCGGCGAGGAGGACGGTGGTGGTCATGGGGGAGTGGCTCGTTCCGTCGGGGGGTCAGAGGCCAGTCTGCGCGCTCGGCGGCGGTGCGGTGCGGTGCGGGGAGGAGGTGCGGGGCGGTGGGTTGCGGTGCGGCAGGGCGCGGGTGCCGGGGCGCATGACGCCAGGATGTGGACACAGCGCCAGGTCAAGGGCTGGTGCTGTGCCCACTTCCTGGCGCGGTGTGCTGGGGACGGGGTGTCCTCGGGGACGCGATCCGCGCCTCCTCGGGGCTTGTGGGCCCGTTCCTCGTGTGAGGGGAGCACGATGGCGGGGACCCGTCGTACCCGTGCGCGGGCGAACGGAGAGAGCCGACCATGAGCACCACCGACCCCGACGACTTCGTCACCCGCGCCGCACGGCGGGCCCGTGAACTCATCGACACCTCCGACGTCGTGCCGCCCGTCGCCCGGGGTGCCCTGCACGACCTCGCGGGCCGGGCCGAGACCGTGGTGCGCGACGTCACCGACCGCGCCGGGTCGTCGGCCCACGATCTGGTCGACCGCGCGGAGGTGATCGCCGACCGCGCCGAGAAGACCGTGCGCGACGTCGCCGAGACCGTCACGATCGCCGCCATGGAGGCCACCGACCAGGCCCACCAGCGCTACCGCCGCCGCGCCCGCGTCACCAACGCCGTCGGGGCGGCCGTCATCTCGGGGCTGGTCGTGGCGCTGGTCGCGAGCAGGCGTCGGCAGTAGCGCCGCCGCCAGCCCGCCGCCCTGCTGACCTGCCACCCTGCCACCCCGCCACGAAGTAAACATCCCGCCACGAGAAAAGGTGGCGGGATGTTTACTTCGTGGCCGGGTGGCGGCGTGGACGCGGTCCGAGGGTGAGGAGGCGCGGTGCGAGTGGTCAGTCGCGCTCCGGCGGGTCGGGCAGCACGAGCTCGCGGTCGCCGAGTGGCGCCGACAGGGGCACGTGCACGATGCGGAGTTCAGCCGCGTCGGGCCTCGTCAACGGGTTCGATGTGCCGCAGCGCAACGGCGCGCCCTGGAACCGGATCTTCGAGGTGCCGGTCACCGCCACCGAGACCTCGTCGGCGCTCTCTTCGACGAAGACCGTCCCGGGCTGACAGCTGCCCTGCCGCACGGCGACGACGACGTCACCGTCGGCCAGGTCTCCGCCCAGTTCGCCGAGGTCGTCACGCCCGACGACCTTCGCCTGCCACACCGGCAGCCCCTGCTGCTCGCCCGTGGACCGCGACATCACACCGGCCACGCTCGTGGTCTGCTCGACGTCGGGGTCGAGGTCGATCTGCAGGTCGCTGTAGGACGAGAAGACGCCGATGTCCCAGGCGTCCTGCAACGACTCGCGTGCCTCCGCTTGTCGCTGCGCGGTTGAGCCCCAGAACCCGAAGCCGACCGAGAGCACGATCAGGATCACGCCCGAGACCCGGGTGTAGCGGATCAAGAGGTCGCTCGGCTCGGCCCGGTCGCCGTCGCGCACCTGCCAGCGCGAGCCGAACAACATGGCCCGGGGCGGCGCGACCAGGCACCAGACTCCGGCCAACACCCCGACGACGGATATCCATAACATGACGGAACCCTATCCAGTCGGGTCGCAAGCTGCGCCAGCCCGCCAGCCCGCCAGCCCGCCAGCCCGCCAGCCCGCCAGCCCGCCTGCCCGCCACGAAGTGAACATG
>NZ_MJGS01000023.1:0-14833 GCF_001864945.1 Frigoribacterium sp. MCBA15_019
CGCATCGGTGGTGCGACCCGCCCCGGGGCCCCGTTCGACCGCCCTACGCTGGAGCCGTGCCGTCCACCCCCGCGCCCGAACCGCTCCCCGGGGACCGGCAACCAGCCGAGCCCGCCACTCCGTCCGGCCCGACCCCGACCCCGACCCCGACCCCGACCCCGACCCCGACTCCGGCCGCCACCGCCGCACCGACTCCGGCCACCGCCCCGACCCCGGCCGCCGCCCCGACCCCGGCCGCCGCCCCGACCCCGGCCGCCACCCCGGCCGCCGCCCCGACTCCGGCCGCCGCCCCGACCCCGTGGCTCCGTTCGCCCGGCATCCGCGTCGGGGTCTCGATCGCCGTCGCGACCGGCCTCTACGGCGTCTCGTTCGGGGCGCTCGCCGTGGCCTCGGGTCTGACCACCGCGCAGACCTGCGTCCTGAGCCTGCTGCTGTTCTCCGGCGGTTCGCAGTTCGCCTTCGTCGGCGTCGTCGCCGGAGGAGGCGCGGGTTCGGCAGCCGCGTCCGCCGCGGCCCTGCTCGGCATCCGCAACGCGGTCTACGGTATGCAGCTCAACGCCCTGCTGCACCCGCGCGGCTGGCGTCGGGTGGTCGCCGCTCACGTCACGATCGACGAGTCGCTCGCCACGAGCACCGGTCAGACCGACCCCGACGAGCAGCGCCGCGGCTTCTGGGTCGCAGGCGTCGGCGTCTTCGTGCTTTGGAACCTCTTCACCCTGGTCGGCGCGCTCGCCGGGGACGCGATGGGCGACCCTCGCGACTGGGGGCTCGACGGGGCGGCCGTCGCGGCGTTCCTCGCGTTGCTGTGGCCGCGCCTTTGTTCCCGTGACGCGGCCGCGGTCGCCGTCGCGTGCGCCGTGGTGACCGTCGTCGCGGTGCCGTTCGTGCCTCCGGGGGTGCCGATCCTGGTGGCGGCCGTCGTCGCCGCGGCCCTGGGTTGGCGGGGTGCGCGCGAGCGTCCCGACCCGGCGCCGGCCGCCGCCCCGGGCGCCGACCCCACGAGCCGAGGAGGCGCGGCGTGAGCACCTGGGTCTGGATCGCCGTCGCCTGCGTGGTCGCCTACGCCACCAAGCTGCTCGGGTACCTCGTGCCCCGCCGCTGGCTGACGAACCCTCGCGTGGCGCGGGTCGCGGGTACCCTCACGATCGGGTTGCTGGCGTCGCTGACCGTCGCGAACGCCGTCGCCACCGGGCAGCAGCTCGTGGTCGACGCCCGGCTCGGGGCGCTGGTCGCGGCGGCGGTGGCCCTGCTGCTGCGGGCGCCGTTCCTCGTCGTGGTGATCGCCGGGGCCGCCGCCGCCGCGGGTCTGCGCCTGCTCGGCCTGCCCTGACCGGCCGCGCTGCGTCGCCGTCGAGCCTCCGACCGGGAGTCGCGCCGTGAACGGCACGTGCCGCGAGGCCGCACCACCGTCGCATCGTCGAACCACCCCGGAACACGGTTCGACGACGCGACGCTGGTGCGACCTCGATCCGGTCCGTACCGGATCAGCTGCCGCGCGGCGCCGACCCCCGGGCCCGGCGCCCCTCGAGCACCCCGCCGAGCAGCACCACGGCGACGCCCACCACGGGCACGAGCAGCAGTCCGTACCGCAGTCCGACCGAGTCCGCGACGAACCCGACGACGGGCGGCGACGCCAGGAACCCCAGCCGCAGCAGCCAGCTCACCAGCGTCAGCCCCGTGCCGGCCCGGAACCCGGGCAGGTTGTCCGCCGCGTGCATCGCCGCGGGGATCAGGGTCGCGACGCCGAACCCTGCCGCCGCGAAGCCGACGATCGTGCCGATCACCGAGGGGAACGCCAGCGCGACGCCCATGCCCACCGCGACGAACACGCCGCCGGCCCGGGCGACGGCCTTCTGGCCGAAGCGGTCGACCATGCCGTCGCCGAGCAGGCGTCCGACGAACTGGGCCCCCTGCAGCGAGACGAACCCGAGGGCGGCGACCGTCACGCCGGCCCCGAGCGACCCCAGGTAGAGGGCGGCCCACGTGCTGCCCGCGTCCTCGACCACGGCGCCCGACGACGCGATGACGACCAGGGCCAGCAGCACGCCCCACTTCGCGACGAACCCGGGAGAGACCTGGCGGCCGTCGCGAGCCGAGGAGGCGCGGGCCGAGTCGTCGGGACCGCCCGCCGCGGGTGCGACGCCCGGTCCCGCGCCCGCCGCCACGTCGGCGCCGGGCTCGACCACCGCGTCGGACGTCTCGGGGGTGCCCTCGGCCGGTTCGGGCCCGGCGAGCAGGAGCGGGTACGCGACGAGCGCCACGACGGCGAAGACGAGCGCCGACGCCCCGAGGTGCCAGACGATCGGGATGTCGAGTCCGGCCGCCGCGCCGCCCATCAGGCCGCCGAGGACGGCACCGACGCTCCACACGGCGTGGAACGAGTTGAGGATCGAGCGGCGGTAGCGGTACTGCACGCGCAGCCCGTGCGAGTTCTGCGAGACGTCGACGATGGCGTCCAGGGCGCCGGCGAGCAGGAAGCCCGCCGCCAGCAGTCCGCCGACCGGGGCGATGCCCGCCAGCAGCACGGCGACCCCGGTGATCACCGTGCCGATCACGGCCACCCGTGACGACCGGAAGCGACGGATCAGCCACCCGGCGCCGAGTCCCGCGACGAGCGCGCCGACCGGGAACGCCGCGACTGCCAGGCCGAAGTCGGCGTTCGACAGGTCGAGGCCGTCCTTGATGGCGGGGTAGCGCGGCAGGATGTTCGCGAACAGCGCGCCGTTGGTGAAGAAGAGCAGGGCGACGCCGAGTCGGGCTCGGCGGTCCTCGCGCGTCGGCACGGTGCGGGCCGGTGCGGCGGGAGAGGTCGTCGGTGACGTCATGGTGTACGAACGTACACTAAGGCCGGACGTCGGCGGACCGCTCGCGGGGACGCGCCGCCGAGGTGATCAGCGAGGCGCCCGCGACCACGACCAGCACGACGATCATCGCGCTGCGCAGGCCCACGTGTTCGCCGACGAAACCGAGAAGCGGCGGCCCCACCAGGAACGCCACGTAGGCCATCGTCGCGACGGCTCCGACCGCCGTCGTGGGGTCGTCGCTGTCGGCTGCGGCCGAGACGGTCACCGGGAAGCCCAGGGCGGCGCCCAGTCCCCAGAGCACGACGGCGACGCCCGCGACGACGACCGAGTCCGAGAAGACGACGAGGGCGATGCCGACCGCCGAGACGACGGCGCTGGCGCGCAACACGGTCGCGTGGCCGAAGCGGGCGAGCAACGGTTCGCCGAGGAAGCGCCCGACCGTCATCGCCGCCGCGAACGCCGTGAAGACGACCGTCCCGGTGGTCGCCGAGACCCCGTGGCCGTCGACGAAGAGCAACGGCAGCCAGTCGTTGGCCGACCCCTCGGCCAGGGCGAGTGCCAGCATGATCAGGCCGATCAGCACGAGCCGGCGGTCGCGCCAGACCGCCAGCGACCCGGCGAGTCGGGCCCGCACCCCGGAGGCGCGCTCGGCCCGCTCGTCGGAGCGTCCCGTCGTCCGCGGCACGATCGGCACCGCCCAGACCAGTGCGGCGCCGCCCGCGAGCGCGACTCCGAGCAGGTGCCACTGGACGGGCACGTGCGTCGCCGTGAGCAGGATGCCGAGGCCGGCCCCCGCGACCGTGCCGAGGCTGAAGCAGCCGTGGAGCACGGGCAGCACCGACCGGCCCGAGGCGGTCTCGATCGCGGCGCCCTCGATGTTGACGGCGATCTCGGCCAGGCCGACTCCCGCGCCGACCAGGGCGAGGCCGACGAAGACGCCGGGGGTGATCGAGAGCGACGCAGCCAGGCCGACGAGGGCCACGCCGGCGACCAGCGAGCTGCCGCCGATCGCGACGGCGCGGTGGGCTCCGTGGCGTCGCACGATCGGGGCGGACGACAGGATGCCGCCCATCGACCCGATCGACAGGCCGAAGATGACGAGGCCCATCTCGCCCGTGCTCGCCTGCAGTAGGTCGCGGATGGCCGGGGTCCGCACGACCCACGAGGCGAGCGAGACGCCGACGACCGCCATGAACACGAACACCGCCGCCCGGCGTCGGGCGAGCTCGGGGCTGAACGGCGGTCGGTTCGTCATGCGTCCAGTGTGTACGTTCGTACGCTCGTCGTCTAGGGTGGCGGTCATGACGACCATCGACCACTTCGCCGGCGATCCGCGGACGAACCACGAGCGCATGCTCGCGGGCGACCTCTACGTCTCGGACGATCCCGAGATCGCGCAGCAGCAACAGCGCGCCGTCACGCTGCAGGCCCGGTTCGCCTCGGCCTTCGCCGACGACGTCGACGCCGCACAGGCCGTCGCCCGCGAGCTGTTCGGCAGCCTGCACGAGACGGCGCACGTGCGGCCGCCCGTGTACGTCGACTACGGCACGTTCATCACGATCGGGGCCGGCACCTTCGTCAACTACGGCCTGACCGCGCTCGACGTGGCCCCGATCACGATCGGGGCCGACTGCCAGATCGGCCCGAACGTGCAGTTGCTGACGCCGACGCATCCGGTCGAGCCGCGACCCCGTCGCGACAAGCTCGAGGCCGCGAAGCCGATCACGATCGGCGACAACGTCTGGCTCGGCGGCGGCGCGATCGTGCTGCCCGGGGTGACGATCGGCGACAACAGCGTGATCGGTGCCGGGGCGGTCGTCACGAAGGACGTCCCTGCGAACGTCGTCGCGGTCGGCAACCCGGCCCGCGTGGTGAGGAGCATCTAGCCGTGGGGACCGTCCGCCGCACCGAGCCCGACCGTCGTGACCGCCTCATCGACGTGACGCTCGACGTCGTGGCCGAGGTCGGCGTCGCCGGCGCCTCGCACCGCAAGATCGCGGCGCGTGCCGACGTGCCCCTCGGTTCGATGACCTACCACTTCGACGGCATGGACGAGCTGCTGCGCGAGGCGTTCTCGCGCTTCGCCGAGACGATCATCGTGCGCTTCGAGGGGCGACTCGGCGCCGCGACCACCCGCGACGAGGCCAAGGAGGCGGTGGTCGCCCTGGTCCACGACGACCTGACCGGCCCGGCCGCGGTCCGCGACCAGGTGCTCAGCTACGAGCTCTACACGCTGGCCGCACGGGAGCCGCGGTTCCGCGAGATCACCCGCGAGTGGATGCGGCGCAGCCGGGTCGAGCTCGAACGGCACTTCGACCCGGACACCGCCCGTCAGGTCGACGCCCTGATCGAGGGGCTCTCGATCCACCGCGCCCTCGACCCGACTCCGCCGAGTCGCGCCCTGACCCGCGAGGCCGTGGAGCGCATCACGCGAGTGTCCTGACCGTCGTGACCCGCGCCTCCTGCGTTCCCGATCGTCATGGCCACAAACCGAACTGAGGTCCCGTCGAGGTGCGGCTTGCATTGCTAGGCGCTCTAATGGAACAGGTGCAGAATCTGCACGGCGGTGAGAAGGTACGCACCGGATCAGGACGAGAGTCGAGAAACCAGTGGACGCAGAGAGCGACATGTCGCGCCGCGTACCCGGACGGGACACCTCGACGGCCCCCGACACGGCGTTCGGCGACTTCAACGTCGCCAGCGACTTCGGCGAGATCGGTGACGCGGCCCGCACGCCGGCGGCCGACCTGTTCTTCGGTGACTTCGCGCCCCCGCTCGACCCCGACCTGATCTTCGAGTGCTCGGCGTCGATGAACGGCGAGCACGGTGCGGTGGCCCTCTACGAGGACCGCATCATCGTGGAGAGCCCTGACGAGCCCGACGGCGAGGCCGTCTTCCCGTCCGACACGGTGCGGGCCTGGTGGCTGGTCGAGGGCGAGACGTTCTTCGCACTCGTCGTCGAGGCCGACGTGCTGCACCGCACGCGCCTGCCCTCCGGCTTCAAGGCCGTGCTCAAGGCGGCGTTCACGAAGGCCTTCGGTCCCGCGACGAGCCCGACCGGCGCGTGAGCCCCGAGCGCCGCCGCCCCCGTTTCGGGGGTTCCGCCCGGTCAGGGCGTTCTTTCAGCGCCCGCGGCATGGCAGGATCACTCTGATGGAACCCGAACAGACCCTGCCCCCGGTGCGCTCCGAGATGGGCGGCCGCGACATGGATCAGGCGCGCGCGCTGTTCGAGGACACCTACAACGGCGCCGGGTTCCGCACCGACACCCGACAAGAGACGTTCGCCTACCGCTACACGACGGCCGGCGACGAGGACATGACGCTGCGGTCGGCGATGTTCCTCGGCGACATCCGCGGGGCGATCCAGCCCGAGCGTGAGTACGTCGTCGCCTGGATCACCGCGGGCGAGGGCCGGGTCGACGTCGGGGCCGAAGAGGCCGCGTTCGAGATCGGCCGGCCGCTGATGTTCCCGACGGGCAAGGCCTTCGAGTTCGAGGTCCGCGAGTACCGCCAGAACCTCGTGCACTTCGACGCCGCCTACCTCGAGCGCATGGCCGCCGAGCACGAGGGTGCCCTCGCCGGGCCGCTGCAGTTCGACCACACGGCCGTGCCCGACCTGGCGAACCTGCGTCGCTGGCAGGCCACCATCACCAACGCGGCCAAGACCATCCTCGGGGGCGAGTCGACCGAGCTGCTGCGCTCCGAGCTCAAGCGCGAGTCGGCGTTCGCCCTGCTCGACACGTTCTCGCACCGGTCGATCGACCTGCCGCCCGCCCTGCTCGTGCCGCGCAACGCCCGCCTCCGCGAGGCCGTCGAGTACCTGCACACGCACTCGCACCTGCCGGTCAACATGACCCAGCTGGCCGAGGCCGTGCACCTCACGCCGCGCGGACTGCAGCAGGCCTTCAGTCGTCAGCTCGGCGTGACGCCCACCGAGTACCTCCGCACGATCCGCCTCGATCACGTGCAGGCCGAGCTGAAAGAGCTCTCTCCGGGCGAGGCCACCGTCGGCACCGTCGCGCAGCGCTGGGGCTTCACGCACCTGAGCCGCTTCACGGCGTCGTACGTCAAGCGCTTCGGCGAGTACCCCAGCGCGACGCTGCAGGGCTGAGCCCGCGCGGGCGGAGCCGCGCCTCCTCGTCTCGGCTTTCCCGGCTGCGCCTCCCCGAGGTGGGCACGCCGCCACGATGTAAACAGTCCGCCACGTCTTTGTGTGGCGGACTGTTTACTTCATGGCGGGATGGGGCGTGGCGCGGCCAGTCCGCCAGCCACCACGCCAGGAGGTGGTCACCGCACCACGAGAAAGCCTGGCGCTGTGGCCACGTCCTGGCGCGGTGCCCGTCACCCGGCGGGGTGCGCGCGACGCGGGGCAGCCCCCAGGAGGCGCGGGTCGCCACCCGACGCCGGGCGCGTCAGCCCTGCAGTGCGCCGGCGACCCGGTCCCACCACGCGGCCGACGCCGTGCGGGTCCCGTCGAGACGATCGGCCCACGCCGAGCGCACGGCGTCGCGTCCGGCCCACGCCGTCAGCGCGACCGCATCGGCGTCGCCCCCGAGCAGCTGGGCGGCCGAGACGACGCTCGTCTGTCCGAAGTTGCCGAGCGCCCCGGTCAGCTTGATCGTCGTGTAGTCGTCGACTGCGAGCCCGACCGTCGGCACGCCGCCCGCGACGGCGAACACGGCCGGGTGGTAGCGGCTGGTCAGGTGCAGCGCCGCCCCGCGGGCGAAGCGGGCGGCCGCGGGGGAGTCGGTCGTGGGTTCGACCCGCGCGGGCACGGTCAGCTGGTCGAGCACGGCCCGGTGCAGCAGCGAGTCGCCGCGCTCTTCCGTCGGGTCGAGCGACGCCCAGTGCGCGAGGAAGACGACCTCGAGTCCCGCCTCGCCCGCCACCCGGTCGAGCAGTCGGGCGACGGCGGTGGCGAAGGCCGCGCGGTCGGCGTCGCCCACGTGCGCGGACAGGCTGACCGCGAGGTACGGCGCCTGCGCCCCACCCGCACCCGAGGCGCCTGCCGCACCCGAGGCGCCTGCCGCACCCGGTGCGCCGGCCGCACCCGGTGCGCCGCCCGCACCCGAGGCGTCGACGGCACCCCCGGCAGGAGGCGCGGCGTCGAACCCGAGGAAGCTCGCGTCGTCCACCGTCCCCACGGTCTTCGCGGGGTCGACGCCGAGCGTCCGCACCAGCTCGAGCGACGCGCCCTCGCGCAGCCCGACGAGCGCAGCGGCGTCGAGCAGCTCGGTGACGAGTTCGCGGTCCTCGCCTTCGAGCACCGGTCCGATGGTCTGTCCGCTGACGACGAGCGGCTTGCCGAACCGTCGGGCGATGAGCCCGAGGGTGTTCCGCTCGTAGACGTGCATCGGCCAGAGCGAGGCCATGTTGCCGCCGCCGGCGACGAGCACGCCGTCGGCCTCGCGGACGGCCTCGACGACCTGCCAGGCCGGGTCGTCCTGCGGGAGGTGATCCGCGCCTCCGTCGATCGCGGACAGCACCCGCGCGCGACGCTCGCGCTGGCCGAGCCGGCCGCCGGTGGTCGCGGGGTGGAAGCCGATCGCGGGCACGGCGTCGACGCCGTACCGCTCGGCGGTCTCGGCCGGGTTCGACGAGACGCCGGTGATCGTGGCACCGCGGGCGCGGAGCTGCACGGTCGCCTCGTGGAACATCGCCTCGTCGCCGACGTGGACCATGCCGTCGAGCACGCCGACGTCTCCGATGGTGACGATTCGCACGGGTGGGACCTCTCGCTGCGGGACTCGGCAGCGGGATCGATGCCGCCCACGACGGTACCGGACCCCCGCGGCACCGAGCACACCGGCCCGCACCGGCCCCGCACCGGCCGGTCACCGGGCGGCGATAGGCTCCACCAGGCCCGGGGCTCCCGGGCCGCCCCCGCCGGGCACCGCACCGCCACCCCGCCACACCCGAGAGGCACCCCCATGGGCATCCAGACCTCGCTCGACGCGATCCACGAGGCCGACCGCCTGGTCGACTCGATGCGCCTCGCCGACGACCTCGCGCTCGACGCCGCGCGCACCGGCGGGGCCCGGACGATCCGCGTGCTGCGCGGTGCCCTCGGCAGCGACGACCAGCTCGTCGCCATCGCGGCGACGAACGCCCTCGCGCAGGTCTTCGACGAGCAGGCCGACGTCGTGCTGAGCGACCTGCTGTCGAGCGACCGTACCTTCCTGCGTGAGCACGCCGCCTCGGCGCTCAGCCAGCGGCTGCCCCGCTACGACACGGTCGGTCGGCTGATCGGGCTCGTCGTCGCCGGAGGCTTCACCGGCATGGTGGCCCAGCGCACGCTCGAGCAGTGGTCGTCGGCCGCTCCCGCCGTGGTCGGGGTCGCCCTCGAAGGCGCCCTGATCGGCGTGCACGAGCCCGACGCCCGGTACCGCCTGGTCGAGACGCTCGGCCTCGTGCGGGCCCGGATCGCCTCGCGCCCGCTGCTCACGATCGCCCGCGACCGGGGCGAGGACGAGCACGTCCGCGTCGCCGCCGTCTCGGCCCTCGGCCAGCGTCGTGGCGACCAGGCCGTCGCCTCCGTCGTGCACGAGCTCGCCCGCCACGACGGCTACCTCGGCGACGTCGCGCGCCTCTCGGCGATCGACCTCTCGGCCCCCGACGAGGTGCCCGACGGCGACCGCGTGCGCGACCGCGGGGTCGACGACGGACCCGACGGCGACCACCCGGCCGGGCGCGACGGCCTCACGATCGCCCAGCTCTTCCTGCACGCCGACATCGACGCCGGCCTCACCCACGCCGGCAGCGGCGACAACGGAGGCATCGCGACGCTCCTCGTCCGGCTCGGCGACGCGCTCGCCGCAGGCGGCGTGCTCCCTGCAGGAGGCGCGGCGCACGTCCTCGACGACCCCCGCGTCGCCCGCGTCGTCACCCTCTCGCGCGGGTCGGCGGACGCGGCGGTCGCGAGCGTCCACGACCTGGCGACCCGCGCCTCCGGACACGTCTACGGGCGTGTGCCGCTGCTCAGCGACCCCGTCTCGTCGGCGACCGCGTGGCCGCTGCGGGTCGCGGCCCGGCGCGGCATCCGGCGGGTGCTGCGCGCCGCGGGTGGCGTCGACCTGCTGCACCTGCGGATGGCCGACGTGGGCAGCCTCGCGGCGGCCGACGTCGCCCGCGAGCTCGACATCCCCGTCGTGTTCACGGTCGCCCCCGACCCGCACGCCGTCATCCAGTCGCTCGACCTGTCGGGTGCGCTGACCCGCGAGACGTTCGGCGACGTCGACGAGGTCGAGCACTTCTGGTTCCGCACGCGGCTCGTGCAGCAGCTCGCCTCGAACGCGTCGCACACCGTGCTGTTCCCCCGGCCCGAGCTCGAGCGCGACATGCGCGAGCTGGTCGGCATCGACGTCACCTCGCACCCCGAGCGCCACACGATCGTGCCCGAGGGCATCGACCTCGACGTGGTCGACCGCTCGGTCGCCGAGGCCGCCGAGCACGCCGCGGGCCTGCCCGCGACCCCGCCGCTCGCCGAGCTGCGCGCGCTGCTCGAGACCCTGCCGCCCGAGCGCCGGGGCTTGCCGCTGCTGGTCAGCGTCGGACGACTGCACCGGGTGAAGGGCATGGCGACGATCGTCGAGGCGTGGGCCGGGGCCGACGCGGCCGGGGCCGACGCGGTGCCGCTGCGCGACCGTGCGAACCTGCTGCTGATCGGCGGCGACCTCGAGCACCCGAGCGCCGACGAGCGCGAACAGCTCGACCTGATCGACGCGATCGTCCCCGCGGACCGGCACCGCGCCTCCGGACTGCTGCTGCCCGGCCACCGGCCGAACGACACGGTCGCCCGCTGGGTCGCCGCGGCCCGCTTCGGCCTGCCCGGGCTCGCGGCGCCGCGCGGCGTCTACGTCTGCGGCAGCCTGAAGGAGGAGTTCGGCATCGCCCTCCTCGAGGCGATGGGCTCGGGTCTGCTCGTCGTCGCGCCGCAGGGCGGCGGGCCCTCGACCTACGTCCGCCAGGGGGACACCGGCTGGCTCACCCGCACGTGGGACGTCGACGCCCTGCGCCAGGCGATGGGCGAGGCGCTCACCGCGGCGTCGATCGAGACCACGGAGGCGCGCGCGACCCGGTCACGCGACACCGTCGAGCGGTCATTCACGATCCAGGCCATGGCGCGGTCGCTGTCGGGCGTCTACGACACGGTGCACCACGACGAACTCGAACAGCGCGAGTGGAGCGTGAGCGCACGATGACCCTGCTCGTCATCAGCCCGGACTACGCGTCGCACCTGCTGCCGCTCGCGACCCTGGCCACCGAGTGGCGCAACCGGGGCGAGCGCGTCGTCGTCGCGACCGGACCGGCCACCGCCGCCATCGTCGAGTCGTTCGGCTTCGAGCGCGTGCACCTGCAGCTCGGGCGCGGCTCGAACCCCGGGGTGATCCGCGCCGAGGAGCAAGTGGCCGAAGAGGACGCCTCGCTGCGCGGCTTCTTCGACGCCACCCGGCTCGGCATGGTCGAGACGCTCTCGTACCAGGCGCGCGAACGCCTCACCGACCTCATGTGGCAGCCGGTCGCGACGGCCCGCGCCGTGCTCGACGTGGTCGCCGCGGTCCGGCCCGACCAGATCGTCGTGGACCACCTCGCGTTCAGCGCCCGGCTCGCGCTCGTGGCCGGCGGCGTGCCGTTCGCCGACGTCGTGCTGGGGCACCCGACCGCGCTGCCCGTGGGCGACGAGGTCTACGGGTGCCCGCCCGAGTGGCCCGCGGCGTTCGGCGCGGGTGCTGCACGGCCCGTCGGCGATGCAGGACGCACCACCGATGTGGTGTCGAACCACCCACATGCGTGGTTCGACAGCACATCGGTGGTGCGGCCCGGGTCCGGGGCCGAGCCCGAGGACATCGCGGGGCTGCGCGAGTTGTGCGAGCGGGTCGACGCCTCGTTCACCGGCGAGTGGAATGCCGCGCTGGCCGAGCTCGCTCCGCACCTGCCGCCGTCGACGAGCGCGTTCGGCGAGCACGGCGACCTGCTGCTCTACAACTACCCCGGCGAGCTCGCCGATCCCGCGCGCGAGGCCTTGCTGCCGCCGCACGTCTGGCTCGGCTCGGCGGTGCGGGCCGAGCCCGTGGACGCCGAGGTCGCCGCCTGGCTGGCCGCCGGCGACCAGGCCGCACCCGCACCCGCCGCCCCGTTCGTCTACGTCAGCTTCGGCAGCTTCCTGTCGGTGCGGTCGGACGTGCTCGGGCGCGTGGCCGAGGCCCTGCGGCGCGTCGGGGTGCGGGCCGCGATCGCGCTCGGCTCGGGAGACCGGGCCGACCTCGGCGAGGTGCCGGCCGACTGGCTGGTGCGGGAGTTCCTGCCGCAGGTGACCCTGCTCGAGGCGGCGACCGCGGCCGTCACGCACGGCGGCAACAACAGCGTGACCGAGGCGATGACCGCGGGCGTGCCCGTCGTCGTCCTGCCGTTCTCGACCGACCAGTTCGCCGGGGCCGCGGCCCTCGAGCGCACCGGGGTGGGCGTCGCGCTCGCCCCGAACACGGCGACCGTCGACGAACTGGCGGAGGCGCTGCGGCACGTGCTCGACCTGCCGACGCGCGACCCCGGTGCGGCCGGGCGCCTGGCCGGTCTGGCGGCGTCCCTGCGAGAGACGCCCGGACGGGCACGAGCCCACGCGGCACTGACCGGGCGCGACTGACCGCCCCGGCCCGCGCCTCCTCGTCCCGCTCTGTCGTCGTGCCACGACGTGCCGCTCACCTCGAAGGTGAGCGGCACGTCGTGACGTCCCGACGGTCCGTCCGAGGCCCGGACGGCAGGAGGCGCGGGTCGGCCTACATCGTCCGGGTGTTCAGGATGCCGCCGTCGACGTCGAGCAGGGCCCCGTGCACGAAGGTCGCCTCGTCCGACGCCAGGTAGCGCACCGCGTACGCGATGTCGACGGGACGCACGGGGCGGCCGGCCGGAGTGGCCGCGGTCAGGGCGTCGAGGATCGCCGCCGACTCGGCGTTGCCCGGCGTGGACGTCGCACCGGGCGCGACGCTGTTGACGCGCACGCCGCGAGGGCCGAACTCGGCCGCCCAGGTACGGGTCATCTGTTCGATCGCGGCCTTCGACGCGGTGTACATGGCGCCGAACGGCACCCCGACCCGGGTCATCCACGAACCGATGTTGACGATCGACCCCGATCCGCGTTCGGCCATCGCCGGGGCGAGGGAGCCGACGAGCACGTGCGGCGCGCGGACGTTGGTCGCCAGGATCGCATCCAGGTCGGCGTCGTCGAGGGCGTCGGTCGGCATCGTCGGATAGACGCCGGCGTTGTTGACCAGGATGTCGACACGGCCGCCGAGGGCCTCGGTCGCCGTGGCGGCGAACGTGCGGAGATCGGCGTACGGGCCGGCGAGGTCGGCGGGCACGGCGTGGGCCGAGCCCCCTCGGGCGGCGATCGCGTCGACCACGCGCCGGGCACGGGCGGCGTCGCGGCCGCTGACGACGACGGTGGCGCCGGAGGCGGCGAGCACGTGGGCGATCGCCTCGCCGATGCCGCTGGTCGAGCCGGTCACGACGGCGGTGCGACCGGCCAGGCGGTCGTCGGTGGGCAGGGAGTCGAGGACTTCTTGATTGGACTGCATGGTCCATTGCTAGCACGGACTGGACCATCGAGTCCAGTCTTTCTGGACCAGAGGGTCCAGCCGGGCTAGGCTCTCCTCGTGGACGACACGAAGATCACCGAGCGCGGGCGGCTCACCCGCCAGCGGATCATCGACGAGACCGGTCGGCAGATCCTCGCCGCGGGCATCGGCGGGACGACGCTCGACACCGTGCGGGCCGCGACGCTGACCAGCAAGAGCCAGCTGTTCCACTACTTCCCCGGGGGCAAGACCGAGCTGATCCACGAGGTCGCCCAGTGGGAGGGGCGGCAGCTGCTCGAGGCGCAGGAGCCCGAGATCCACGACCTCGGCACCTGGGAGTCGTGGGAGCGCTGGCGCGCCGCCCTGGTCGAGTACTACATCAGCCTCGGCCGCTGGGCTTGCCCGATCGGCACGCTCGCGGCCCAGGTCGCCGCCACCGACGCCGAGGTCGAGCGCACCGTCAAGGAGGCATGGGACGCCTGGCGCGAGCAGCTGGCCACCGGCATCCGGCGGCTGCAGGCCGCAGGGTCGGTCGATGCCTCGGCCGATCCGGTGCGCGTGGCGACGGCGATCATCGCCGCGATCCAGGGCGGGCTGCTGCTCAGCCAGTCCGAGCGGGCGGGGTGGCCGCTCGAGGCCGCACTCGACCACGCGCTCGGCCCGTTGCACACGGTCCGCCGCGACTGACGCGGGACGGGTGGCCGGGCCGGATCGGGTCCGGCCTAGCCGCCGAAGACGACCGCGCGCATCGCGTCGGCACCGACCGACGCGTCGCGGTACCGCTGCATCAGCGCGGCGTTGGCGTCGTACTGCGGCCCTTCGCGCACCTCGGCCTGGTGGTGGAGGGCGAAGACCATGCCCTCGTGTCGGCGCGGGGCCTCGCCGAGCAGGGTGGTGTGGGCGAGGTACCAGGCGGCGTCCTCGAAGCCCCAGCCCCGGAAGCGTTCGTCCTGCCCGCCGTGACTGCGCCACGAGGAGGCGCGGGTCACGTAGACCCCCGAGCAGGCCCCGCGGACGAGCTCGAAGTCGCACCGCTCGAGGGGGGTGCCCGCGGCCGCCTGCGCGGTGCCGTCGCGTCCCAGCCAGCGGTACTCGGTGTAGGGGAGGTGCACCCGGCCGCTCGTGCGCGCCGCCTCGATCGCCGCGAGCAGGGGCTCGCGTTGCGGCAGGGTGTCGGCGTCGCCGATCACGGCGACCTCGTCGTCGGCCAGGCCGGCCACGCCGAGGTTGCGGCACTGGGCGAGGTTGAACACCGGGTCGGGGGAGTCGATCGTGCGGATCTCGGCCTCGGGCAGGGCGTCGGCGTACCAGTCGCGGACGACCTCGAACGCCGCCACGCGACTGGGTTGCGGACGCCAGGGGAGCACGACGGTGACCATCCCGCGAGCCTAGCGGCGTGCGCCGGGCCGCCCCGCGCCCCCCGTCCCGCCCCGCGCCTCCCGCCCCGCCCCGGGCC
>NZ_MJGS01000023.1:15594-23456 GCF_001864945.1 Frigoribacterium sp. MCBA15_019
CGATGAACCCGGTTCCGAACGATGAACCCGGAAGCAACCGGGTGCATCGTTCGAAACCGGGTTCATCGCCGTCCGAGCCCGAGCCCGAGCCCGAGCCCGAGCCCGAGCCGAGCAGCCCTCAGGAGGCGCGGGTCGCGTCCGCCGCACCCGGCAGCGTCAGCTCGAGTGCGTGGCCGCGCACGTGCGCCAGGGCACGCTCGACGGCGCCGGTGGTCACGACCGCGTCGCCCAGCGTCGAGGCGACGACCTCGGGCGCGGCCCGGTGCGTGAACCTGCTGAGCCACGGCGTCGTCCGCTCGAGCAGCAGGCCGATCGAGGGTGCCACGGCCCCGGCGACGACGATGCGGTCGACGTCGAGCATGCCGCTGAGCACGGCGCAGACGCGTCCGAACCGTTCGGCCATGCGCTCGACCAGGCGCAGTGCGGCCGGGTCGCCCGCGTCGGCGGCGGCGAGCACGTCCGCCGCGTCGAGCCGGTCGATCGGCACCGCCCACAACGGAGACGACTCGGGCACCGTGCCGAGTGCCCGGGCGGCCCGGGCCCAGTCCCGCAGCACGGCACCGATGCCGTCCGCCGAACCGACGCCGTCGACCAGGTCGAGGAGGCGCATCTCGCCCGCGGCACCGCGGTTGCCCCGCACGAGGGCTCCGTCGAGCACGAACCCGGCGCCGAATCGCTCGCCGGCCAGCAGGGTCACGAACGAGGGCCCCGCCCCGCCGTCGCCGCGCCCGCCGACGCCGACGCCGGCGTCGCCCGCGTCGCCCGCCGCGCCAGCGCGCCGCACGCCGCCGACCTCGCGCGCCGCGGCCTCGGCGACCGCCGCGAGGTTCGCGTCGTTCTCGACGACGACGGCCCAGCCGCGCGGGGCGAACAGGCCGACGTAGTCCGGGTTCATCAGGTCCCAGAAGTCGGCGCCGGCCTCGACCGGTGACCGGCCCTCGGCGTCGGTGGGGGCCGGGACGCCGACGGTCACGGCGAGCACGTCGTCGTCGGCGAGCGAGGCCAAGGCGAGGGCGTCGTCGACCAGGGCCGACACGATGCGTCGGCGATCGTCGGCCGAGCCGCAGGGGTCGATGCGGCGGACGGCCCGCGCGAGCACGTCGCCCCGCAGGTCGGCCACGACGGCGGTGAGCTGGTGCTGGCCGGCGTCGACCCCGACGACGTGCCCGGCGGAACGCGCCAGGGCGTAGCGCCGCGCGGGGCGGCCCTTGCGGTACTCGCCGGTCGAGCGGGCGTCGGCGAGCGACACCATCCAGCCGCGGTCGATGAGGTCGTCGCAGACCCCGAGCACGGTCGACCGGGTCAGTCCGGTGAGGGCGATCAGGTCGCTCGCCGTGACGGCGTCGACGGACCACGCGTGCCGCAGCACCTCGGCCGCGTTCATGCGGCGTAGCAGGCTCGGCGACGACACCCCGGTGCTCAGCGCCACCCGCGCCTCCTCGTGCTGTGGCCGGTCTCTCGCGACACGGCGGATCTTTTCGACGACGACCCATGGTGCCACGCCACGAATTGATCTAGGGTCTAAATCTACACACCAGATCAACTCGGTCCCGACGCTGTCGTCGGGGTCGCGACCCGGGAGACGACGACGTGCCCACACCCCCACTGCCCTCCGGTGCCGGCCTCAGCCGACGCACCCTCCTCGGCGGGATCGGTGCCGCCGGGGCGGCGCTCCTCCTCGCCGGCTGCGCTCCGTCCGGCTCGGGCCGCGGGCGCACCGAGATCACCTTCTACGCGACCAAGCCCGAGGCGATCCCGTACTTCTCCGACCTGGTCTCGCGGTTCAACGAGTCCCAGTCGGCGGTCCGGGTGATCCACGACTCGACCTCGGGCATCTCGGCCGGCTTCGTCCGCGGCAACCCGCCCGACGTCGCGGCCTTCACGTACAACCTCGAGATGGCCCGCTTCATGGAGCGCGGGGCGCTGAGCGACCTGGGCGACCTGCCCGAGGCGGGCACGATCCGCCCCGAGGTGCAGAGCCTCGTCGACCAGTAGGCGACCTACCCCGGCCGGACGAGCGTGCTGCCGTACTCGATCACGGCGGCGTCGGTGATCTACAACCAGCAGATCTTCGCCGACCTGGGCGTCGAGGTTCCGACCACGTGGGACGAGTTCCTCGCCGCGTGCGACACCTTCACGGCGGCCGGCGTCACGCCGATCTACAGCACCTTCCGCGAACCGTGGACCGTCGCGCAGGGCCTGTTCGACTACACGACCGGCGGCTCGCTCGACGTCGCGGCCTTCTACGAGAAGATGAACGCCGAGCGCACGAGCGTCGGCCAGGGCGGCTCGGTCTCGTTCGAGAAGGACTTCCGCGAACCCGTCGAGCGCATGGTGCAGCTCGGCCGGCTGTCGAACGACAACCGCAACAGTCGCGGCTACGGCGACGGAAATCTCGCCATGGCCCAGGGCGAGGCGGCGATGCTCATGCAGGGGCCGTGGGCACTCGGCGAGATCACGAAGGCGAACCCCGAGGCGAAGGTCGGCACGTTCCCTCTGCCGATGACCGACGACCCCGCCGACCGCAAGGTGCGGGTCAACCTCGACCTGGCCCTGTGGGTGCCCGAGCAGTCGCGCAAGCAGGACGCCGCCCGCGAGTTCCTGACCTATCTCATGCAGCCCGAGATCCAGGACGCCTACAACCGGGACTTCCTGGCGTTCGGCACCACGAGGTCGGCCCCCGCCGTGACCGACGAGCGCATCGTTGGCATGCAGAGCTACTACGACGACGCGCGGTTCTACCAGGGGGCCTCCAAGGCGATCCCGCTGACGATCCCCGCCGAGAACTACGTGCAGGGCATCGTCACGGGCGCCAGCGTCGAGGGCACCCTGCGCACCATGGACGCCGACTGGCGCCGTCTGGCGCTCCGCGCATGAGCGCGCTCGACGGCGCGGGCCGCACCGTAGGCCGCACCGCGGGCCGCACCGCGGGCCGCACCGCGGGCTCCGCCACCCCGACCACCGCCCGAGTCGAAGGAGACCCGATGGCCACCACCACCCCCACGGCCGCGCGAGGCGCCCGCGCCTCGCTGAGCGGCAGCACGGCCGGCAACCCCCGGCGTCGCGGCAAGCGCGTCGACCCGGTCTTCTACTTCTTCCTCGTGCCGACGCTCGTCCTGTTCTCGCTGGCGATCACCCTGCCGGCCGTGATGGGCGTGTTCTACAGCTTCACGAACTCGATCGGCTTCGGCGAGTTCGACATGGTCGGCATCACGAACTACCTCGCGATGGCGACCGACCCGGCGATCCTCGGCTCGTACGGCTTCACGATGGGCTTCGCGCTGGTCACGGTGATCGCCGTCAACGTCGTCGCGCTGCTGCTGGCGATCGGCCTCACCTCGCAGATCAAGGCCAAGACGGCGCTGCGGGCCGTGTTCGTGATCCCGATGGTCATCTCGGGCATCATCATCGCGTTCGTCTTCCAGTTCCTCTTCTCGAACTCGCTGCCCGCCCTCGGCGCCTCGCTCGGCATCCCGGGGCTGCAGGACAGCATCCTCGCGAACGCCGACACCGCCTGGATCGGCATCGTCGTCGTGACCGCGTGGCAGGCGATCCCGAGCACGTTGCTGATCTACATCGCGGGCCTGCTCGCCATCCCCGGCGAGGTGTACGAGGCGAGCAGCCTCGACGGCGCCTCGGGTTGGAAGCAGCTGCGGTCGATCACGCTGCCGCTCATCGCGGGCTACGTCCTGATCAACACGATCATCGGCTTCAAGAACTTCCTGAACTCGTACGACATCATCGTCGGCCTGACGAACGGCGGCCCCGGCACGTCGACCCGCAGCATCGCGATGACGATCTTCACGGGCTTCACCGGTGGCGACTACGCCTACCAGATGGCCAACGCGACCATCTTCTTCGTGATCGCCGTCGCGATCGCGCTCGTCCAACTCCGGATCACCCGCGGAAAGGCGGCCGTCTGATGGCGAACACCGCACTCGTCACCCCTGCCGCTTCGCCGGCCCCCACCCCAGGAGGCGCGGGTCGCGACGCCGACGCCGTCACCCGTCGTCGACGCGGTCGCGTCGGTCGGGAACGTCCGAACCGTCTCGTCACCGCGCTGCTCGTGCTCGGCACGATCACCGTGCTGATCCCGATCTACGTCACCATCACGATGTCGCTCAAGACGACGGCGCAGGCCGTCGACGGCAACGCGTTCAGCCTGCCGGCACCGATCGACTTCTCGAACTTCGCGACCGCCTGGCAGCTGACCGACTTCCCGCGGGCGTTCGGCATCTCGACCCTGGTCACGGCGGCGACCGTCGTCGGCACGGTGGTGCTCGCGTCGATGGCGTCGTACGCGATCTCGCGCAACTGGGACCGCAAGCTGTTCCGCTTCTCGTTCTTCTACCTGCTCGCCGCGATGTTCCTGCCGTTCCCGGTGGTCGCGCTGTCGCAGATCAAGCTGACCGGCATCGTCGGCCTCGACAACCCCGCCGGCGTCGCCCTGCTGCACGTCATGTTCCAGCTGTCGTTCTCGATCCTGCTGTTCACGGCGTTCCTGAGGTCGTTGCCCGAAGAGCTCGAAGAGAGCGCGCGGCTCGACGGCGCCACCACGTGGCAGGTCTTCTGGCGCCTGGTCTTCCCGCTGCTCGCACCGATGAGCGCCACGGTCGGCATCTTCGCCTTCCTGGCCTCGTGGAACGACTTCGCCATGCCGTCGCTGATCACGGCCGACCCGTCGCTCCAGACCCTGCCCGTGTTGCAACAGATCTTCCAGACGCAGTTCAGCAACGACTACAACGTCGCCTTCGCCTCGTACCTCATGGCGATGGCCCCCGCGATCGTCGTCTACCTCTTCACCCAGCGCTGGGTGATGGCGGGCGTGACGCAGGGCGCGATCAAGTAGGCGTCCGTCGGGGGCGCGACCCGCGCCTCCTGACCTTCCAGGCAACCCACCACCGAGAGGACCCCGCTCCACGATGACCGAGACGCTCCGCACCGAACCCTCGACCGAGCTGCTGACCGACGACCCGACCTGGTGGCGCCAGGCGGCGGTCTACCAGATCTATCCCCGCAGCTTCGCCGACTCGAACGGCGACGGCATCGGTGACCTGCCCGGCATCACGGCGGCGGTGCCCTACCTGCAGCAGTTGGGCGTCGACGCGGTCTGGCTGAGCCCGTTCTATCCGTCGGCCCTCGCCGACGGCGGCTACGACGTCGACGACTACCGCGACGTCGACCCCAAGATCGGCACTCTGGCGCAGTTCGACGAGATGATCGACGCGCTGCACACCGCCGGCATCCGCGTGATCGCCGACCTCGTGCCGAACCACTCGTCCGACCGGCACGTCTGGTTCCAGGAGGCTCTGGCCGCCCCCGCGGGATCGCCCGCCCGGGCGCGCTACATCTTCCGTGACGGCCTCGGCGAGTCCGGAGAGCTGCCGCCCTCGGACTGGACGTCGATCTTCGGCGGCCCGGCCTGGACCCGCGTCGCCGACGGCCAGTGGTACCTGCACTCGTTCGCCAGCGAGCAGCCCGACTGGGACTGGGACAACCCGGAGGTGCGCGAGGACTTCCTGACCACGTTGCGCTTCTGGTCGGACCGGGGCGTCGACGGCTTCCGCGTCGACGTGGCGCACGGGCTGGCGAAGAGCCTGCCCGAGGTGCTGCCGTCCAGGGCCGAGCTCGAGGCGCTGCCGAAGGCCGACGGCGACCACCCGCTGTGGGACCGCGACGAGGTGCACGAGATCTACGCCACGTGGCGTGAGGTGTTCGACGAGTACGACCCGCCGCGCATCGCCGTGGCCGAGGCCTGGGTCGAGCCGTCGCGTCGTGCCCGCTACGCCAGCGCCGAGGGGCTGGGCCAGGCGTTCAACTTCGACCTGCTCGAGGCCGACTTCGACGCCACGCAGTTCCACGACATCATCACCTACAACCTCGACGCCGCCGAGGCCTCGGGCTCGTCGACGACGTGGGTGTTCTCGAACCACGACGTCGTCCGCCACGCGACCCGTTACGGCCTGCCCGCCCTCGACGGTCGCGACGTCAAGCAGGGTGCCGAGTGGCTGCTCTCGGGCGGCACCTCGCCCGAGGTCGACGTCGAGACCGGCCTGCGTCGGGCCCGAGCGGCGTCGCTGTTCATGCTCGGTCTGCCCGGGTCGGCCTACGTCTACCAGGGTGAGGAGCTCGGGCTGCCCGAGGTCGCCGACATCCCCGCCGACGAGCGCCAGGACCCCTCGTTCTTCCGCAACCCCGGCGTCGACATCGGCCGCGACGGCTGCCGCGTGCCGCTGCCCTGGACCCGGTCGGGATCGTCGTTCGGCTTCGGCCCGGGCGAGGCCCACCTGCCTCAGCCGAGCTGGTTCGGCGAGTACTCGGTCGAGGCCGAGGAAGCCGACGCGACCTCGACGCTCGCGCTCTACCGTGCGGCCCTCGCCGCGCGGCGCGACCTGCAGACCGACGAGACGCTCGAGTGGCTGCCGGTCGAGGGTCGCGACGACGTGCTGCACTTCGTCCGTCCCGGCGGATGGCACGTCGTGTGCGTGTTCGGCACCGAGCCCGTCGACCTGTCCGCGCTCGGGTTGGGCTCGGGCGAGGTGCTGGTCGCGAGCGGGCCGCTGACCGACGCCGGGCAGCTGCCGGGCGAGACGGCGGCCTGGCTGCGCGGCTGAGGTCGGTCTGGCTGCGGGGCTGGCTCCGGCCGTCCCCGGGGTGGCCGACGTCGGTCTGGCTGCGCGGCTGACGTCGGCCGTCTCGGGGCGGTGACCCGCGCCTCCTGGGTGCTGAGCTGGCGGGTTCGTGGTCGGCGGGTGTCCCCGGACGCCCGCCCGCCGCGGACCCGCCCGTTCTCGTGTGTCGCGACTGCCCGGAAGGCGCGTTCTGTCCTCGCTGCCCGCCCCGCGCCTCCTGGGGGTGTCGTGCTCACCCGCTGATCCGGTACGTACCGGATCAGCCACTCGACGCCGCGCTCCTGTTCTCGGCACGATCCGGTACGTACCGGATCACGCTCGGCCGGGGCCCGCACCCTCGCGCCGCGCAGATCTCGTCCCCGGGTCAGGGCACGGAGCGACGGTCGGGAGGCGCGCCGGTGGTCAGGCAGGGACGTCGTTGCCGGCCGTCGACCGGCGCTGCTCGACCTCGGCCTCGAGCTTCGCCAGGCGCGCCAGCCGTTCGTAGTGCTCGGCCTCGCGGTCGAGGTCGGCGAGCTGCTGCTCGGTGCTGCGGACGCGGTGGTCGAGCGTGCGGGCCGCGGCCTCGTGGTACCGGCTCTGGTCGCGCGGGCCGATCTGCTCGACGCGTCGGCCGTACTCGCGGCCGGCGGCGAACCAGACGATGCTGCCGATCAGCGGCAGGAACAGCACGATCATGATCCACAGGCCCTTGGGCAGGTGGCGCACGTCGCCTTCGGGGCGCGTGACGATGTCGACGAGCGCCCCCACGATCAGCAGCAGGGGCAGGGCAGCCAGGACGAAGGTCACGGCCCGAGGGTAGGGGGTGCCGCCCGCCGGACGGAACCCCCGCGAGGTGGGGTGACCGGGGGCCGCCCGTCCCGCGTTCCGGGTGTGACGCGCCCGTCGGGTGGTCGGTGGCGTCACCGGCATCACGGCGAGCGACCCCCGTCAGGAGGCGCGGTGCCGGTCGGCCACGAAGGGTACAGCTCCTGAAAGTTCGCCTCCACCCCTGGTCAGCGGGCGGCTCCGATCGTAAGGTGGGTCGGTCCGCCCGAACGAGGAGAACCGTGAGTCGATGCGCCGTCCGTCCCAGGAAGCGCTCATGACCGACCCCTCGAACACCCCCGAGCCCGCGATGTCGGCCGAGCAGACGCCCCCCGCCGGCCTACCGCTGACGCGCCGCGAGGCCCGCGCCCTCGAGCGCGCGGCTGCCGCGGCCGCTGGCTCAGCGATGAACCCGGTTTCGAA
>NZ_MJGS01000023.1:24052-26442 GCF_001864945.1 Frigoribacterium sp. MCBA15_019
GGTGCAACGGCGCCCGAGGGTGTGGCGGCCGACCCCGCGACGGCTGACTCGGCGATGAACCCGGTTTCGAACGATGCACCCACGAGCAACAGGGTTCATGGTTCGGAAGTGGGTGCAACGGCGCCCGAGGGCCTGGTGGCCGAGCCCGCGACGCGCGTCGCGCGTCGTTCGCGGCCGGCTGTGCCGGCTCTCGTGCGTCGGACCCGCGACGCCGGCCGCCCGAGCCAGAGCCCGCGGGGCACGTCGGGCCGGTCGCGGTTGCGCGCCGTCTCGTCGCGCGTCCGCGCGGCGACCTTGCCCGTGCTCGGCGTCTGCGCCGTCATGCTCTTCTTCACCTCGAACCTCACCCCGGCCTCGGCCAGCGACCTGGGCGGGTCGAACATCCCGACCGCCGGTGCCGCTCCGATGCCGACGCAGACCCTCGCGGCGTCGCTCGTCGTCCTGACCGTGTCCGACCGCGACGCCTTCGGAGTGACCGACGCACCGCCGCCGCCGCCTCCGCCGCCCGAGCCCGAACCCGTCGTCACCTCGAAGAACCTCACGGGGTCGACCAACTCGAACCGCGCCTCCTCGGGGGCCGGCACCATCGTCAACTCGGGCACCGGCGACATCCGTTGGCCGTTCCCCGGTTCGGTCGTGCTCAGCTCGGGCTTCGGACCGCGCTCGGCACCGTGCGCCGCGTGCTCGAGCATGCACATGGGCCTCGACATGACGCCCGGCGGCGGGACCCCGATCGGCGCCGCGGCGTCGGGTGTGGTGCGGACCTCGGGCATGCACGGCCAGTTCGGTCAGTACGCCGTGATCGACCACGTGATCGACGGCCAGCGCGTCAGCACCCTGTACGCGCACATGCAGATCGGGTCGAGCCCGCTCGTCGCCGGTCAGACGGTCCAGGTGGGCGAGCTGGTCGGCAAGGTCGGCCGCAGCGGAGTCGCGACCGGCGAGCACCTGCACTTCGAGGTGCTGCTGGGCGGCTCGACCCAGGTCGACCCCAAGGCCTGGCTCGACGCGAACGCCGGCCGCACCCTCTAGCCCTCGGCGCCGGACCGACCGGCACGAACTCGCCGGCCTTCGCGTGCGGCAGCACCCGCCACCCGGGCCTCAGGCCGTGCGACGCGCCTCGCGCCAGGCCCGCACCTCGGCGGTCAGCTCGGCCTTGCGGCCCGCGTCGGCGAACGACGCCTCGACCGAGTTCGTCGCCAGCAGGGCCAGCGCGTCGTCGTCCAGCCCGAGCACGTCGCGCAGCGCCTGGTAGTTGTCGCCCACGTAGCCGCCGAAGTAGGCGGGGTCGTCGCTGTTGACCGTGACGAGCAGCCCGGCCTCGAGCATGCGCGGCAACGGGTGCTCGGCCAGGTCGGACACGACCGCGAGCCGCAGGTTCGACAAGGGGCAGACCGTGAGCGGCACCCGGTCGGCGACCAGTCGTGCGACGAGGGTGTCGTCCTCGAGGCTGCGCACCCCGTGGTCGACGCGTTCGACGTGCAGCAGGTCGAGGGCGTCGGTGACGTTCGACGGCGGCCCCTCTTCGCCGGCGTGGGCGACGACGTGCAGCCCGAGCGCGCGGGCGCGGTCGAAGACGCGGGCGAACGCGGCCGGCGGGAACCCCACCTCGGACGAGTCGAGCCCCACCCCGATCAGATCGGAGGCGCGGTGCGCGACGGACTCGAGCGTCGCGGCCGCGTCGCCCACCGGCAGGTGCCGCAGGAAGCAGAGGATGAGCCCACCCGTGATGCCGAACCGCTCGCGGGCCTCGTCGAGCGCCTGCGTGAGCCCGTCGATCACCTCGTCGACGTCGACGTCGCGTGAGGTGTGCGCCTGGGGGTCGAAGAACATCTCGACGTGACGCAGCCCCTGGGCGTGGGCGCGTTCGAGGTAGGCCCACGCGAGGTCGCGGAAGTCCTGGGCGGTCTGCAGCACGGCCGTGCACGCGTAGTACAGGTCGAGGAACTCCTGCAGCGAGCCGAACGAGTACGCGGCACGCAGCTCGTCGACCGAGGCGAAGGGCAGGTCGACGTCGTTGCGGTCGGCGAGGACGAAGACGAGCTCGGGTTCGAGCGTTCCCTCGACGTGCAGGTGCAGCTCGGCCGTCGGCGGCGTCGCGAGCACGGTGGCCGAGAGGGGCGGACCCGAGAGGGGCGAGCCCGAGAGGTCGCTGCTCGTCAGGGTCGTGCCCCAGAGGGGCGTGCCGGGCGCGGGGGCCGCGGTCGTCGGGGAGGTGTCGATCGCCGTCATCGGGCCACCGTAGCGCCAGCGTGCCTCCCGACGAAGCTCCGTGCACGATCGTTCACCGTCCCGTCACCCGACGAGCGCCTGGGGACGAGACGACGAGGCTCGGTGACGAGACCAGGAGGCGCGGGCCCCCTCCTCGAGGACGCCACCCGCGCCTCCTG
>NZ_MJGS01000023.1:27004-64117 GCF_001864945.1 Frigoribacterium sp. MCBA15_019
CCCGCGCCTCCTGCAGGTCGCTACGCCGTGAGCACGACCGCGAGCGTCTCGGGCTGGTCGTGCCCGGTCCACGTGCCGGTGAGCACCTCGACACCGTGGTCGCCGGTGTGGCCGCCGGTCGAGGCGAGGGCGCCGGCGTCGTGCCGACCGAGCACGCGGGCGACGACGATGCGGACCGCCGCGCCGGTGACGACCGTCCGACCCTCGACCTGGTCGACGGTGAGGCGGTCGACGTCGGGCACGGGGGTGCCCGGGCTGCCGCTGCCGACGACGGTCGAGTTCGGCTCGCGGACCTGCCGCTCGCCGTCGACCTCGAACCAGGCCTCGGCCTGCATGCCGCCGGTCAGCACGGCGGTCGCGAGGGCCGCGGCCCAGACCGGGTCGGCCGTGCCGTCGTAGACCCAGCGCGTGCCGAGCACCGAGTGCTCCGTCGTTCCGACGAGGTGCGCCTCCGCTCCGGCCAGGGGAGCGTCGCGGTAGGTGAGGGGCACCTGCAGCTGCACGCCGTCGGCGGTGGCGACGATGATCGTCTCGACGCCGACCTCGCCCGCCGGGTCGTCGAAGCGGAAGGCGGCGACGCTGCGCAGGCCCTCGTCGTCGGTGCCCTCGGACCGGGGCGGGCCCTCGAACCACGGCTGGGTGGGCACCCAGGCGTCGAGCAGGTCGATCTTGGAGGGGCTCATTCCGGCCCGGTGCAGGTGTGCCATGCCGTCGATCGTAGGGCCGCCCGCCGTCACCGCCGCCGTCGCCGCCGTCGCCGCCGTCACCGCCGCTCGCCGCCGTCCCGCCGCCCCGCCGCCGTCCCGCCGCCCCGCCGCTGCCACGGTCGCCCCACGCGCGGGCCCACGGCAGCCAGGCGACACCTGTCGCCCACCGTCCAGCCCCCGGGCGTAGCCTGCGCCCATGAAGGCACTCCAGTACACCCAGGTCGGTCAGCACCCCGAAGTCGTCGAGATCGAGAAGCCCTCGCCCGGCCCCGGGCAGGTGCTGCTGAAGGTCACGGCGGCGGGCGTCTGCCACTCCGACGAGTACGTCATGAGCCTCAGCGAGGAGGACTACACGGCGCAGGGCTATCCGCTGCCGCTCACGCTCGGGCACGAGGGAGCCGGCGTCGTGGCCGAGCTCGGCGAGGGGGTCGAGCACCTGCAGGTCGGTGACGCCGTCGCCGTCTACGGCCCGTGGGGCTGTGGCCGCTGCCACCAGTGCGCCCAGGGCAAGGAGAACTACTGCGTCAACGCCGCCGCCGAGGGCATCAAGCCTCCCGGACTCGGCGCCCCCGGGTCGATGGCCGAGTACATGATCGTCGACGACCCCCGCCACCTCGTGCCGCTCGGCGACCTCGACCCGGTCGAGAACGTGTCGCTCACCGACGCCGGCCTCACGCCGTACCACGCGATCAAGACCTCGCTGCCGAAGCTCGGCGCCGGCACCTACGCCGTCGTCATCGGCACCGGAGGCCTCGGGCACGTCGGCATCCAGATCCTGCGGGCGCTCTCGGGTGCGCAGATCATCGCGCTCGACGTCACCGACGAGAAGCTCGAGCTGGCGAAGCACGTCGGTGCGCACCACACGGTGATCAGCGACGAGCACGCCGCCGACGCGATCCGCGAGATCACCGGAGGCCTCGGCGTCCAGGCCGTCTTCGACTTCGTCGGGGCGAAGCCGACCATGGCCACGGCGGTCGCGGTCGCCGCGGCGGACGCCGACGTGACCATCGTCGGCATCGGTGGCGGCACCGTCGAGCTCGGCTTCGGCACGATCGGCTACGACGTCGCCGTGCGCATCCCCTACTGGGGCAGCCGCAGCGAACTGATCGAGGTCCTCGACCTCGCCCGTGCCGGTCAGGTCGAGGTCGCGACGCAGCGCTACTCGCTCGACGACGGCCCGAAGGCCTACGAGGCGCTCGCCGCCGGCACCGTCCGCGGCCGCGCCGTCATCGTCCCGTAGCCGACCCACCCCAGGAGGCGCGGTGTCGGACTTCCGGCACCGCGCCTCCTGCGGTCCCCGGTACACGCACCCCGTCGATCCGCCGCCCCGGTGGAGGGGTCAAACTGGCAATCGACCTGCCCTTTCGACGCATTCCCCCGTGGAGGCGAGAAGGGTGAGATGGTTTAGACAAGCAGACATCCCGGTGGCTCCACCGGCCCTGCATGCAGATACCGTCCCCTGCCTGTGCCGCCTCTCGCGGCATCTCAAGTGCCTCCTCCCGACGGTCGTCCCCCTGCATGCATGCCGAGGTCGACGGCCCTCGCGCTCAGGAGCCGGGACACCAGCCGACGACCCACGGGTCGCCCGGAAGGACCGCGTCATGAAGACCATCGTCAAGGGCACCATCGCCACCGCCGCCGGCGTCACCCTCCTCCTCGGAGGCGCGGGCACGTTCGCGCTCTGGAACACCAGCGCCGAGACGGCCGGCGGCACCATCGTCTCGGGCGGGCTCGAGGTCGAACCGAGCGCCCGGGCCGCGACCTGGACCGTCAACGGAGGCGCACCGCAGGAATCGATCGCCGGCTACCCGATCGTGCCGGGCGACGTGGTCGTCTACTCGCGCGACATGACCGTCACCGCCCACGGTGACGGCCTGAACGCCAGCTTCAGTCTCGACCCCTCGTCGATCGAGCCCAGCTCGAGCTCGGCGTCGGACGTCGCACTCGCCGACTACCTCTCGTCGACCGCGCAGCTCACCGCCACGGGTGACGGCATCACGACGACCCCCACCGCCGTGACGGTCACCGGTCGGGACGGCCTCGAGGAGGACGTCACCGTCGCGGTCACGATCGAGTTCCCGAAGAGCACGACCGTCGGCTTCGAGAACGCCACCCAGCTCGGCTCGGTCGACCTCGGGGCCGTCGCCGTGACCCTCACCCAGATCTAGTGGGTGCCCGCGGCACGTGGCTCGTCGTGGGGGTCGTCGCGACCGTCGTGGTGGCCGTCGTGTCGCTCGGCGAGGTCGGCGGTTCCTCCGCCCGGCTGAGCGACTCGGCGAGCACGTCGGACGGACCGGTCGTCGTGACGTCGGGGTCGGCGTCGCTGACACTCGGCGCGCTCGCCCTGCCGACCGACCCGCTCTACCCCGGCCTCACCCTGAGCGGTCCCGTCACCGCGACGAACACCGGCACGGTCGCCCTCACGCTCGGCGTGGCCGCGGCGACGGTGACGAGCGCCCAGGCCGACACCCGGTCCGTGCCCGCCCTCGTGCTCGGGCTCGGCACGGCGTCCTCGGCGACCGACTGCCGCGCGGGAGGTGCCGTCCCCGTTTGGACGGGCACCGCGTCGGACCCGACCCCGGCCGTGGCGGCGCCGACGAGCGTCGTCCTCACCGCGGGGCAGTCCCGCACGCTCTGCGTCTCCGTTGCGATGGGTGACGACGGCCGGAGCACCTCGCAGGGCCTCGGCGACCTCGGCCTCACCCTGCGACTCACCGGAACGCAGGTCTGATCGTGCCCACCGAAGCCACACCCCGCCGTCGGTCGCGTCGCCTCCCCCTGTGGGGCGCCGTCGTCGCCGTCGCGGCACTCCTGACGGCGGTCGCCGTGCCGGCCGAGGCCACGTGGACGGCTCCCGTGCAGACCGCCTCGGCGACGACCTCGACGGGACGCCTGGCCGTCGCGCTGACCGGCGTCGACACGCTGGCGGCGACGTATTCGTCGTCCGCCCTCTCGCACACGGCCACCGTCACCGTCGCCAACACCGGCACGGTGCCCGCGCCGTGGAGTCTCGGGCTGACCGCCGCGAGCGGCTCGGGCCTTGACTCGACGACCCGTGTCGCCGTCTGGCCTGCGACCTCGGGTCGCTGCGGCACCCGACCCGGCGGCGTCTCGTCGGGGACGTGGGCGACGATCGACGCGCCCTCCGGCACATTGCCGGCCGGCGCCTCCTCGTCCTGGTGCGTCCAGACGTCGATCACCCAGGCCGACCGGTTCGACGCGGCGGGTGGGTCGGCGACGATCACGGCCGCGCTCACGGCCCGGCTCGGTGCGTGGAGCAGCGCCGCCACGGCGACGTCCGTGCAGACCGTCGCCGACACCCTCACCCCCGGGGCGCCCACCAAGACCTCCGAGACGGACACGAGCATCTCGCTGACGTGGGCCGCACCGACGGACTCGTCCGCGGTGTCGCGTTACGGCATCTACCGCGAGGGCGTGCTCGTCGGCACCGTGCCCTCGTCGACGCGTAGCTTCACCGACACCGGGCTCGGGGTCTATCGGTACTACGCCTACGAGATCCGCGCGCTCGACGCGTCGAACCCCGCCCGTGCCTCCCCGGCGTCCCCTGCGGTGCAGCACTCCACCAGCTGGCTCGACAACAGCTCGCTCTACGTCGTCAGGGACCTGGCGTCGGACCGATGCGTCACGGTCGGGGGCTCGACCAGCGGCTCGCCGCTCTGGTCGAGCGGCTGCCGGGGCACCACGACGCAGCTGTGGCAGTTCGTCGCCGAGGGGCAGTACCTCAAGATCACGTCGCCCGTGGTCCCCGGGCTCTACTGGGACAGCGCGAGCGACCACCGCTCCGTGCTGCGCAGCGACAACGCGATCAGCGCCCAGCGGTGGACCGCCGTGCCGGTCGCCCCCGGGTCGGGTCACTTCCAGTTCCGCGACCGCAACTCGAATTGCCTGACCAGCACGGGGTCGGGCGTCACGACGCAGATGCAGGTGTCGGCGTGCACGACGTCGGAGGCGCAGCTGTTCACGCTGGGGGCGTCGTCGTGACGCACGCGGCACCGCCGTCGGGGTCGCGCTCGCGGTCGGGGTCGCGGGCGTCGTCGGGGTCTCGTTCGCCGGCGCGGGAGTCGCTGCGGTCACGGTCGGGATCACCGTCGCGTTCGCGTAGCAGGACGGATCGGCAGGGACGGGGCCTCGGGTCGATGCTCGCGCAGGCCGTCGCGGTGGTCGTGCTGATCGCCGTCGTCGCCGTCGGGCTGCTCGCCGTCATCGTGCCGCGGTTGGTGGGCGGTGTGCCCCTGACGATCCTGACCGGTTCGATGGAGCCCGGTCTGCCGCCCGGCACGCTCGTCGTGGTGCGTCCGGTCGACCCGGCGGACATCCGGGTCGGCGACGTCGTGACCTACCAGATCCGCTCGGGGGTGCCCGGGGTCATCTCGCACCGTGTGGTGGGCATCACGGTCGGCGCGGCGGGGCGCACCTTCACGCTGAAGGGTGATGCCAACGCCGAGCCCGACCGCGACGCCGTGGTCGAGGGGCAGGTCATGGGCGAGGTCTGGTACGCGGTGCCATGGCTGGGACGCCTCAACACGGGTGTCTCGGCGGGAGCCCGCGCGTGGCTCGTGCCGGCGGTGGGAGTCGGCCTGCTCGGCTACGCGGCGTTCCTCACCGGCCGCGGCCTGCTCCGCCGTCGCCGCAGCCGAGACGGCGGGCAGGCGACGCCTTAGGCCCGTGCGGGCTACGGCCGCCCTCGACGCGGACTCGGCGGCGTGGCCTCCGGTTCGGCGACCTTCGTGGCCCCGGTTCGACATCAGCAGGAGGCGCTGCTCGCGACACCGGGCACCTCGCGATCCCCGCTCCCCGCGTCGTTCCCGTCCGGAAGACGGTCGTTCATCGGGACACCTTCTCGGGCCCATTTCAATCCGCTCGAGTCAAGTAGCGTCTGGCCTGCGGATTCGCGTATGCCTGTCCCGCAAAAATGCCCGGTGACGGGGGTCTAAACGCTACAGTCTTCGCATGCTCATCGGATACGCCCGCGTCTCAACGTCCGGACAGGATCTCGCAACACAGCGCGACGGTCTTGCAGCGCTAGGTGTTGACGATCAACACGTGCATGTTGACCACGGCCTGTCGGGTACAACCCGAGCCAGGCCGGGCCTCCGCGAGGCCCTCGCTGCGTGCCGTGCCGGCGACGTTCTGGTCGTGACAAAGCTCGACCGTCTTGCTCGATCGCTGCGCGACGCGACTGACATCGCGGACGAGCTGACGAAGAAGGGTGTTGCCCTGAATCTTGGGGGAGCGGTCTATGACCCCACCGACCCGGTAGGCCGGCTCCTGTTCAATGTCCTCGGCATGGTCGCAGAGTTCGAAGCCGACCTCATCCGTGCGCGCACGCGGGAGGGCATGGCGATCGCCAAGGCCGCCGGCAAACTCCGCGGCCGCAAGCCCAAGCTCACCCCCTCTCAGGAGAAGCACCTCGTGCAGCTGCACCGCACCGGCGCCCACACGACCAGCGACATCGCCGAGCTCTTCGGCGTCGCTCGCTCGACCGTCTACCGAGCTGTCGAACGCGCAGAGCAGGTATAGGTGGGGACCGGGCAGCTCTCAACATGCGACCGCCGAAAGGTATCTAGCAGAGGCATACTTCAGGCATGAGTCCCCGTCGTGAGCCGAACTTGCTCCGCGCACAGCTCCGCGTGGGACTGATCGGCGTTGGCGTGGGCCTACTCCTGATCGTAGGAGCTGTCGTTCTCGGCGCGACCACTGACTTGAGCAGCTTCGGCGGAATCGTGATCGGGGTGGTCTTGATTGCTCTCTACGGCGGGCAAGCGATTTGGGCTTCAATCAAGCGCCGTCGTGCGGACAGACCCTGACTGTTCGCGCTGCATGGTTAGCGCCGCCGAGTGTCCCGGCTTGATGTTCCGATAGACGATCGTCGTCGGGGCGTCAGCAAATTTTGTATGTCAAGCGCTCGGGGGATCCGCGTCGTCGCCGTCCTCAGGCCGGGTGCGGGCATACACGACCAATGAAACGCCTGACGCGATGAAAGCCCACCCGAGAAGGAAGATGCCGCGGTGCTCGTCCATGAATGGGGCGTTGAGTTGCAGCCAGGGACGCGCCACGTAAGCGGCCGACCCGGCGACGATCAGAGCAACACCTGCCACGAAGCACAGACGTCGGCGTCCGATGGTCATGCGGCCACCCGTCCACCGTCGATCACCACGGGTATCAGCGAGTCTTGCGTCGAGCTGAGCTCTGCGGCCTTGAAGGGTACCGGGGCTGTTCTCATAATCTGAGCGTAAGTAACCTGCGGGTGTCGTGTGATCAACCTCTGGCCGGAGATCGCTCTCAATCAGGTGCAGTTGATCGCCGAGCAGATGACCGCGAGTTGTGCGCGGCGGAAGATGCGAACCGCACGAATGTGGGGTTGGACTAAGAAACTGAAATGCGGCCGTTGTCCACGCAGCAGGGTGTCCGGTAGGGGATCGCTTACTGACTCGGAGTGAGAGTCGGTCCAAGGCCTGCTCTATGACGATCTACAGTTCCCACGTCACCCCTCGGAGTCGCGCGTCTGGAAACGAGCCCGGTTAGGCTCTGGCTCACGAACGAGGAGGACGCGTGTCAAAGGCTCCGCAGGCGACGCCGTATGAGGAAGCGATCATCGCCATCTGCTTGGGCGTTTTCTTCATCGGCATCGGCCTTTTCATGAGGTTCACGAGTCACGACCTCGGTGAGCCGATGGGCCGGGTAGGACTCCCGGGCTGGGCTCTTGTCGGACTTCTGTGGATCAGCGGCGCCGGTGCAATCGGGGTGGGCATCATCCGGCTCCTTAGAGGCGCTCGTCCCTGAATCAGGTGCCCGGTAGGGGATCGTCTGACGAGACACCAATGAGCACGTGTTCGGTCTCGGACTGTAGGTGCTGCGCGCCGCGGGTCGATCTGCCGTGCTTAGAGCGGGCCAGGCCCGAACCAGAGGGCCGGCAGAGACGCAGTGAGCAATAGCGCAGCCACGCCTAGGCTCACGACTGCCAGAGATCGCCGTGCTTCGTGTCGTACCGAACTGGCGATCGAGAGGCCGATGGACGTGGCGGAGAGGATGCCGACGGGTACCCAGGCCGCGAGGAAGATCGGGTACAGGAACAGCCACCCTTCGTTGTGCCAGAGAGCGACCGGGGCCCACATCGTGGCGTAGAGACCGGCGTAGGTGACGAGAGCAACGAGCGTCACGATGCTCGACGCGACCGCAAAGGGGCTATAAGCCTGTGGGTCGTCGCGCGGTTCGTTCGCTTGGCCAGGCCATACCGGGGTGGTCGTCACGGTCGGAAGCTAGCAGCCCCGGAAGCAGGGTCAACCGCCATGCGACGGCTCGGGCGTTGCGGCCGCGGTCTTGACGAGTGCGCGCAGGATCGATGGGTCGACCGACCCGAGGACTCGAGCGCTGACACGCCCCCCGGGGTCTAAGACGAAGGTCGCCGGGGTCGCATTGGGGGCCGTCTTGCCGGCGAAGGCGAGCTGGACGCTTCCGGTGTTCGCGTCGATGGCGGTCGGGTACGTGACGTCGAATCGTCGCGTGAATGCGTCGGCAGTGTCGGGCTGGTCTTTGACGTTGACGCCCAGGAAAGCAGCATCGTCGGCTATTTCCTCGCTCACAGCTTGGAGGTCGGTCGCTTCCATTCGGCATGGGACGCACCCTGCGAACCAGAAGTTCAAAACGGCGACCTTGCCCTGGTAGTCAGCCGCCGTGATCTTCGTGCCGTCGCTGAGCTCCGAGTCGAACTCGATCGGGTCGCCGCGGTCCCCGGGAGCGATCTCGGTCACGAGCTGGTCGGCGGAGATGTATCCCTTGCCGTCACCCCACTGCTGTTCGATCCCCGACGATGAGGTGCACCCCGCCACGGCTGCGCTGGTAGCCAAGAAGAGGGCCGAGGAAGTCAGAAGTCGACGTGTTCGCACGCACGAGAATAACTCGGCCAACCCGAGCGTGAACATCGTGTGCTGGGGATGCAGCCCCCATGACTCCGCCAATTCGATCGCCGATCCGCGGGCAAGACAGGCGGGCGGGCGGGCGAGGTCACCGTGCGACTTGACTCGTCGGTCGGGCTTCCTCCGCCGCTCAAGTCTCGCTTTGGGGAGCGGGAACGATGTCGACGGCTGCCGGGCCGGTTCTGAAGGTGTGCACGCGAAAGCTCACGCGCTGCCCGGTGTGCAGCAGTGTGCGCTTCGGCAAAGTGAAGAGCTTGTCGGCAAAGAGCTCCTGGCCGTTGCCGTCAGCGACGATGAATCCCCACCCCAGCTCGCGGTTGAACCATCTCACGGTGCCCACTTGATACTCGCCCTGAAACTGTCCCAAAGGTGCAGCGTCATCCATGTAGCGATTCTGGGGCACTGCCAGATGGGAACGCGACCGATCCTTCGCCGCGACCCGCGGTAAAGAGCGGTGTCCGATAGCCGATCGGCTACCGGATTGCCCTACAGGTCTCGGACGCTGGCAAAAGTGTCAAATGAGATCGCGGGGCCATAGCTCTCACGACTAAGTGCGAGTGCCGTGGCGGCGGAGTGTCCGGACGAATGAGATGTCGAGGACGACACCGACGACGACGACGCCTGCCCCGATGAGGGCGTCGGGTCCGGTGAGCCCCTGGGTGATCGTGTAGATCGCGGCTCCAACAACGATGCCTGTGCACACGATTACGTTGAACCAGGCTCCAAGAAGTCCGCCCGGAGCCTCACGTCTTGTGTTGTCCTCAGGGGTCACGAGGGGTTCCAACCTCGTTCGATCGCGAGCATCACGAATCCGATGCCGAAGACAAGCCAGGAGGCGATGATCCAAGGGAAGACGATGTGTTTACGGCCCTGGTAGATCGGGCCGCCCTCTCGGCGGTGGTGGACGAGTTCGTAGATCACGCCACTGCCGAAGCCTGCAAAACCAAGCACGACGAATACGAAAGGCAGCACGTGAGATCGTCCTTCGGTCGACGGTAAGGGGCGCGATAGGGATGAGGCGCCCTCAGTAACCAAACCATAATCGAGGGAATCGACGCGCCCGATAGGGGATCCTGCTCCGGGCATCAGGGCGGCCGCGACGGCGGGGTGTCAGGGCAGCAGCAACGACTCCAGTTCTTCGCGGTTGCCTCTGAAGGCGTTCATATCGATGAATTTTTCGTCGCCGTCGTACCCGTCGAGCTGCTCGCGTGCCGACCACTGCCAAAAGGCCCAGTCGCGGTCGTCGGCGAGATGCGGGGAGGTGGCGACCGAGCGGAACCAGACGGGGTTGTCGGGGTAGCTCCCGGCGAGGTATCGCTCGTACCAGTCGCGGGTCGCGTACAGCACGGCCGGTCGGCCGTAGTGCTGTTCGATGGCGAGCAGGAGCGGGTCCAGCGCTTCCTTGACTGTGGCTGCCGGGGGAGGGGTGTCGCAGTACTCGCCGTAGCACTCGACGTCGACCACGACGGGCAGGTCGCCCCGGTTCCGGGAGACGGTGGCTATGACGTTGGCGGCTTGGTCGGTTCCCGGGCTGTCGACGCTGAGGAAGTGGTAAGCGCCGACGAGCAGCTCGGTGTCGTGGGCTTCGGCCCAGTTGCCGGCGAACCGGGGGTCTTGGTAGCTCGAGCCTTCCGTCGCTTTGATCCACGCGAAGTCGATGTCCTGCGACGCCAGGACGTCCCAGTTGATCGTGCCCTGGTACGCGGACACGTCGACGCCCTGCACCGGGTACCGGAGGGCCGCTGTGCGAGTGGGCCAGAGCGTGCCCGTGAAGAGAAGTGCGGCGATGACGAGCAACGTGAGGGCGACTGCGGCGGCCGAGAGGGCGACGCGGCCCTGTCGACGTCGTCGAGGAAGCGCGCGCGCTCGGGCTGAGGCGTCGTCTCTGCTCTTGTGTTCGTTCACGTTGGGCTCCACAGGAGATGAGGCTACGGGTGCAGTTCGAGCGGGCACGTTCTTGGACCAGCCACCGGTTCGGATAGACGATCCCGATGCGTGCCGCAGCTCGCGGGGCGTCGAGCGAGCCGGTTCGTCTCAGCGGTTGGTGCGCGTCCAGACCGCGACGACGTTCCGGCCGTCGACCTGTCCCTGGCCGTACTGCAGGTAGCCCGTCCTCTCTGAGGAGACGACGATCGAGTCGGCCCCGAGGTCCACGAGCTCCTGCACGACCATCGTGGAGTTCCCGGGGTTGTCCGGCAGTTGCTCGATGACCCAGCCGTCGGGCACCTCGACGGCGCCCTCGACGTACTCGATGCCCATGCCCAGCATCGAGTGCTCCACGGCCTCCGAGGTGACGACCTTGGCGCCCTCGGGGAAGTCCACCCCTGTCGCGGCGCTGATGGTCTCGAGCGGTACGTCGTGGCAGCGCGTGGAGAAGGGGTTGCAGACGCCGTACTCGCCCGGCTCGTCCAGCTTCGTGTTCACCGCGACGATCGGCGCCGCCACGACACCCGCGACGATGAGCCCGATGACCAGGAACAGGCCGGCGAGCAGGAGCAGCTGCCGGCCGAGGCGGGGCGGGGCGTACTCGTCCATCTGCCCATCCTCGGCGACTGCGTCCACGGACGCGTCCGCCTGGCGCCGGAAAGGGGTGCGCCCTGCGGATGACTCGTCAGCCGGTGGTGTCCCAGGTGAGGAAGACCACCCCGACGAGGACCGGCACCAGGGACAGCAGCGCGATGATCACGCCACCGACGACGCTCGCTGCGCGCTTGTCCATCGCCAGCCAGATGCCGCCGACGACGCCGAGGGCGCCGACGATGATCAAGGTCAAGGAGAACGCCACAGGGGTCTTTTCGAGAGCGTCGATGGCTGGCTACGAGATGGAGATGCCCGGCGCCACCGTCACCAGCAGCACCACGGCACCGATCAACAGCGGTACCAGCGAGCCGACGATGATCACTACGCCGGCCGCGACGCTGAATTTCGCGCTGACGACCTCTCGATTGCGAATGAGGAACACGCCGGCACAGAGACCGATGAGTCCTGCGGTGAGGCACACGAGCGCGAGGGTCACGGTGCAGATCTTGTCATGAGATGAATCGTTGATCGATTCAGGAACTGTCCCAGATGGGGATCGCTACTGGGTACCCTGCCTAACCTGCTCCCACGGGGATCGCCAGGCAGGAAAAGCGTCTTGGGAATGCGCAGAGTCTTGTCCTGATCGGATCGCTGATCGCGGCGGTCGTTGTGGTCGCCCTGCTCGTCCTCGTGGGTGTTCCACAGTGGATCGCCATGCCTGCCGGGCTCCTCGTGTACCTCGTCTGCTGGCGCCTCACGCTCCGAATCGTCCGTCGACGAAGCGACGCGGACCTCGATCGTGGTGCCCGATAGGGGATGGCTTACGCGGACACTCGCGGGGTACCCGGTGCCCGCAAAAGAACGACCAACCAGACGAGCAGCGTCGCAGGGATGAGCAGTTCTATCAGCGACGGATGGTCGATCACAGTGACGCCGTCGATCAGCCAAGTGCAGGTGCGCCCGAGGGGAAACCAGCTCCATCCAGCGTCTCCGAAGACCGATGTACCTGGAGAGAGCTCGCAGCCAATCGAGTCGCCGAACAGCACTTGTTCGACAACGATCGAACCGATCCACGCCACCACGAGTACGGACCAGGGCAGGAATCGAAGGCGGGGAACTCGGACGGCTCGCATCCCACTACCCTCACACCGCCTCCTCGTAGACGCGTCCTCCCCGGTGATGACCAGCATGGCGCCCGAGTACCAATCGGGCTTATCGACCCTCACGGCCGCCTACGCAACCGAAGCGAGCACGCCCGAGCCGTTCAGTTTGGGGATCGTCCAGAGGGCAGGACGCTACGCCGCGGATGCGGTCAGCTTCTCTGCGGCGTAACGGGACCATGCCGCCTGCAGAACGGCGAACGTCCCTGCGGCGACGACGAGGAGGAAGAAGGTTACGCCGCCTGCTATCCAGAGCCCTTGCCACTGCGACGGTTCGAGGAGCGCTGCGACGATGACCGGGAGCGGCGATATCAGCCAGAGTCCCACGGCCACGGCTAGAGAGGTGCCTCGCTGACGTCCGTTGGTCTCTTCGAGGCTTTCTGCCCACTGCTGGGCTCCGAAACTGGAACTCAGACGCTTCTGGCGGATCAGCGGAAATGGCGAGAACGTGCTCGACGCCCGAACGAGCTGGACTGCCCCGGCTGCGGCGACCAAAAAAAGAGCACACATGCCGATAGCTATGGCGACTTCCACACTCGTCGGGATGACGCCTGCGTCTGCCCCGGCGATCAGCAGCACCACGGGGATGGGTGACGTGACGAACAGTGCCACGGCGAGGGCTATATGGCGCCAGGCGATTCGCGCCGCATCCGAGAAGCTTCTCGCCTCGGTCTCGCTCAGTGCGGACACGGCTTGTCCATACTCGCTCTCGGGGGCTTCCATGAAGAGGTCTCGCACCGGCACACCCAATGCCTTACCCAGCCGGGAGAGCGTGTCGAGGCTGACGTCGTTCCCCGCCTCGAGTCGTTGGAGAGTGCGAACGGTCACCCCGCTGACCTCTGCAAGGCGCTCCTGAGTCCACCCTCGTTGAGTTCGTAGTTCAAGTATCCGTGTCTCGCTCATGCTGTCCACAGTATGAAGGGCGCTTGAACGGGTCCATGTCAGGGCCCCGACAAGCAGGCGACATCTACCCGACAGTGCCCAGTTCGCGGCTCGATGTCCCTGCCACGTCCGCCCTGAACACGATGTTCCGACAGGGGATCGTTCACTGGGAGCGGAGCAAACGTAGGGTCATGCTCTCTACTTGGAGTTTCGGTCAAGCGCCCTCGCCGTCTCCATCGGGGATCGGCATACTGAGGTCGTGCCGATCCCGCCCCATCACGAAGCCACATTCGGGCGGCTGACCGACGCAGCCAGGCGGACGTTCGGGACGGACCATGTCTCTGCGACCCTGCTCGATCCCGACACGGATCGCCTGCCGTTCTTGGAAGTCCCCGGACTGTCATTCATCGGTGAGCAATGGATCGTCGTCGAATTTGCCGGCGGCCGAAGATCAGAGCTCGACTGGACCGCAGCTGGTGTCGACCGCGCATTCAGTCTGCTCGAACGGCGGCAGTTGAGGATGACCATCGACAAGACCGCCTCAGAGGGCCTGCCAGGCTGGATCGAGGCACTCGTCGGTACTCACGGCCGGGTGACGGTCCACGCTCCCGTCGCTGAGTTCGACCTGGAGGTGCGGGTGGCTCCTGATCGGGGTTCCGCTTTGCCCTTCTACGTTCACGTGCGGCATGACGGCAATGTCGTGGTCGAGGGCTCACAGCTTCACTGGTGGACCTTCGGTGCCGGACGCAGCGACGATGACGGCATGGCGGCAGCGAAGGACCTGATCGAACAGGTCGTGCTCTACGGCGGCAGCATCAGACGCACGTGGCGAGGCGTCACCTTGCTCGACGAACACGGTGACTACTTCTCAGGGCCGATTCCGGGGCCGAGGCTGCCATTCCGGCCCCAACGTCTCCACTTCCTCGCCTACAGCTAGCCTCATCCATCCCGCACAGAACACAATTACGTTCAATTCATATGGGCTGCATTTCGACGGCCGCCCGATAGGGGATCGTCTTCCGTCCGCGTTCAGTGGTTCGAATGGCCGCCAGGGCGCGAGGTGCGGACAGTTCTGACTATGGCGATGACGAGGAGGGTCAGGCCGAGGAGTGCCGGGGCGTAGGTGAACCCGGTGAGCAGCCAGGTGTCAGCTGTGCCGCGGGTGGTCTCAATGACGGAGTCAGTGGCGTAGGTGCACTCGCGAGCGAGCGGCCAGGCGGAGAAGGACCCCGAAACCAGCTGGGTTTGGAACTGTGAAGCTTCGAGGTACGGGCCCTCGACGGCGCACTTGTAGGTTGCGCCTTTGTAGACGTAGAGCAGCCGGACAGCGAGGAAGAGCGCTCCCGACGCGGCGATGAGTGCGGCGCCGGCCAAGCCCTGGAAGGGATAGGACATGAACAAGCGGCGCATCGCTCTAGCTAAGGGCCCATGGCCGTTAGGCGCATCCACCATGAGGGCGACTCTAGGGAAGACGCCCATGCCGTTCCGGTAGGGGATGGGCCACAGGGCGCGGCTCGCCTCGGGGGCGTCGTGACGGCTGAAGCGGGCCGGCTAGTTCGATGGTCACGACCATCCCGTCGACGAGGCACTTCCGCGGCTCGGTTTCGGTAGATGATTATGCGTGGCGTCATGGGCGCAGGGTCAGCTCCGCTTGGATGCTTGAGACCTGCCCGTTGAACGGGTGCGGAGAGAGGTGTTGGGGGCATGTGGACGTGGCGTGTGTCGGGTGGCTGCGTCGTCGTTCTGGGGATCGCCACGCTGGTGGTGGGCTTTTGGCTTACGGATACTTGGCTCTCAGGTGATCTCGTATCCACGGGCCGAGGTCACCCACTCTTCGTCGTCACGACTGGTGGGCTGTTCGCGTGGTTAGGTGTCGGTCTTTTCACTCACCCGACGCGGGCAGCAGCACGGCTGACTCGTGGCGATGAGATCATGGCTCGAGCTCGACGAGCTCATGCAGCGGCACAGCAGGACGCGGTTCGACGCGCGCGGCGGAGTACTCGCTCAGCTCGGTGGCCATTCAGGTGGTTCGTTCGCGATTGAGGCGTGCTGCCCGGCCAGGGATCGTTGACCGCGACCCATCCCGCTGAGATGCTTCCTGGAACCGACGGAGGTCGTCATGTTCGAAGAACGCGGGTGGTTCGCTGAGGCTGACGCGAGAGCGCTTAGGCCCGCCGACTCGGTGAACGATGTGGATCATCGTGGAGATGCTCCCCGAACCGAGCACCGGCCTGAACCGGTCCGCCTTCGCCCACTCGACCGCCTCTTGCGCGGTTTTCCTTGGCACGACCGGGTTCAGCGACCGCGTCGTTAGCTGGCAACCCGCTTCTGCCCGATAGACGATCGGTGTCCGGGCTCGGTTGCGAATACGGACCCTGGGGTCAGGTGAACCAGGGGCCTCCCGTGATCATGAGGCGGCCGATGCTCGTTCCTGACCGAGCCTTGTCGATGAGCGAATCGAAGTCCTGCGAGCCTGACGCGGACCAACCATTCACGCCGACAGTCAGCTTCCAGTCCTTGCCCTCGGCGTAGAGGAACTCTCCGTCAATGATCCCGATGAACAGGTCATCGATTGCCGTCAGCAGGTTGTCGCTCCCACTGTCGCACGCGTCGCAGCCGCAGAAGGGCTCCATCCCGATCAGGACTGCAGGATCACCGACGCCGAGCGCGACGGCGTCCTCGATGCCCTCCGTCGACCCCATGACAACCAAGATCGACAGGGCATCCGCTTTCACGGGAGTGACGAGAACGGCCCGCCCGTCGGTGGGTCCGTACGCCCATGGCGGCGCTTCGACGTTCTGGGCCGTCGCAAGCTTCAGGCCCTCCAGAGCGTCGATCCACGACCTGGCCCTGGCGCCCACGACGGCGTAGCGCTCTGGTTCGCTGACTCGGGAGTACTCCTCGTCAGCGATGTCCCGGTGCTCGTGAGGGTCGTCCCACCGCGTGCCGCCCGAGGGGTGCGCGTCGAATCGCCGAGTGACTTCGGCCATCACGTCGTGAATTTCCACGCCCTGAACCTAGCGGCGGTCGCGTCCGATAGGCGATCGGCCATCGGCATCGCAGTCGGGCGGCCTTGGGGCGAGTCCTCCAGGGGCAGGCCCGGAGCGGGCGATCCCACCTGCCCGCCCCGGGACGCCGTCAGGGCGTGGGGTCGAGGAGGCGCCCGGTCCAGTCGCGCAGGGCGGTGACGGCCCGGCGCGACAGGGTCGCTCCCGGCATCATGCTCGACGACCCGTGGAACGCCCCCGGCCACACGTGCAGCTCCGCCTGCACGCCGGCCGCCCAGAGCGCGCTGGCGTAGGCGACGGTCTCGTCACGGAACACCTCGGCGCTGCCGCAGTCGACGTACGCCGCCGGCAGGCCCGAGAGGTCGGTCGCTCGGCCCGGTGCCGCGTAGATCGACACGTCGTCACCGCCGCATTGGTCGCCGAGGTAGGCGTCCCAGCCGAACCGGGTCATCTCGCGGTCGGCGACACCCACCCCGTCGAACTGACGGGCGGAGACGGTCGCGTCGCGGTCGTCGAGCATGGGGCTGACCAGCACCTGGCCGACGACGGCAGGCCCCTGCCGATCCCGGGCGAGGAGCGCCGTGCCCGCCGCGAGCCCGGCCCCGGCGCTCTGGCCGACCAGGACGATGCGAGCCGGGTCGACGCCGAGCTCGTCGGCGTGCTCGGCGACCCAGACCAGGCCGGCGTAGCAGTCCTCGACCGGGTACGGGTCGGGGTGCTCCGGGGCGAGACGGTAGTCGGGGCTGACGAGGACGACGTCGTGCACGAGCAGCCAGTCGTCGTACGAGTCGAGGTTGCCGAGGTGGTGGCCGAACATCATGCCGCCGCCGTGGATCGCGAAGGCGCAGGCCGCCGTCCCGGTGCGGCCGATGCGCTGGACGACCGCGAGGGCGATCGGGTCGCCGAGGTGCCCGGGGACGGTGATGCTGCGCCTCTCGAGACCGCGGGCCTCCAGTCCTTCGTCAAGCTGCGCCTCCTTCATGTCCAGCTGTCGCATCTGCGGCAGCATCGCGGTCTCGAGGCGGAAGCGGCCGCGCGCGTCCATCGCCTCCAGGAAGGGCACGAACTCGGGGTCGAACGGCGGGCGGGGCAGGGCGGTGGTGTCAGGCACGAGAGGGCTCCTGGGTGGTGGGGGTGAGAGTGGTCGAGGGGGCAGGTGCAGTGGTGCCGGGGGAGGGGGCGGCGGTTCGTGCCCGGAGCATCCCGACCACGACGAGCACGGCGGCGACGGCGGCGAGGCCGAGCCCGGCGACGGTGAGGGCGTCCTCGAAGTGGGCGAGCCGCGTGGCCGTCCACGGGGTGGTCGTGATGCTGCCGGTGACGAACGCCGCGACGATCGTGCCCGCGGCGGCGACCGCGGCTGCTCCCGCGAGCTCGCTCGAGGTGTCGACGAGGGCCGCGCCGACCGAGGTGCGGTCGGCGGGGAGGCCCGTGAGCACGGAGGCTCCGGCCACGACGCCGACGACGCGCATGCCGGCGGCGACGAGCACGAGAGCGACGAGCACCCAGACGTACCCGTGACGGCTCAGGGCGCCGAAGACGGCGAGGCCGGACACGACCGCGGCGGCGCTGACCCACGCGGCCCGGCCGAGGCCGACCCGCTGCGCGAACGGCCCCACGAGGCGACCCCCGGCCAGGAGCACGACGACCTGCGGCAGCGTGCCGACGGCGGCGAGGGCCGGCGGCCAGCCCCAGGCGAACTGCAGCTGCAGCGTCACGAGGTACGACAGCCCGGCGACGGCGAGGCCCGACGCGGCCTTGAAGGCGAGGCCGCTCGACACCAGGGGGCGGGCGAGCAGGTGCAGGTCGAGCACCGGGTGCCGCGCCGTCCGCAGGCGCACGACGAACCCGGCACCGCACGCGACGGTCAGCACGACGGCGGCCCACCCCCACGAGGAGGCGGTGGCCGGCCCGACGAGGACGGTCGGCGTCACGAGCAGCCCGGTCACGGTCGCGGTGCCCAGCAGCGCGCCGCCCACGTCGACGGGGTCCGGCCGCAGCCCCGCGGCGTCGTCCCGAGCGACACCGCACCGGATGCCGACGAACGCCAGCACGGCGATCGGCACGTCGGCCAGCAGCAGCACCTGCCACGGAGCGACGGCGAGCACGAACCCGCCGACCGTCGGGCCGACGGCGAGGCCGACGAGCCCCGCGGTCGAGATCACCGTCAGGGCCCGGACGCGGAGGCCCTCGTCGTCGAACAGCCGGAACGCCAACGCCATCGACCCGGGGGTGGTCATCGCCGCGGCGACGCCCGTCAGCACACGGACGGTGACGAGCTGCTCGGTGGTCGTGACCGCCACGGTGGCGAGGCTCGCCACGGCCAGCAGGCCGAGGCCCGCGAGCATGACGCGGCGGCGCCCCACCCGGTCGGCGACGGCGCCGAAGAGCAGCATGAGCCCGCCGAAGGCGACCGCGTAGGCGCCCGACACCCACTGCAGGCCCGTCGTCGAGGAGCCCAGCTCGCGGCCGATCGTCGGCAGGGCGACGTTCAGGACCGAGGTGTCGAGCATCTCGAACAGGAACACCGCGGACAACCCGGCCAGGGCGATCCACGCGTCGGACAGCCGGGGAGGCGCGTCGCCGGCGCGCAGTCGACCGCGGGTGAGAGAGGTACTGGGGGACACGTGGCGCACTCCTTCTGGGAAGAAGTGGCGACTCGTTCGATGCCGCGTGCGGGTGCGTCGCAGAGCGCGACGCCTTTTACCTCAGTGATGTGCACGATACACCGGCTGCTGCCGGTGCCCGCCGCCCTCGAGTGCCCGGCGACCGTCAGCTGTCGTCTCGAGTTGCGTCGTCGCCGTGTCGGGAGGCTCTGATGACCTCAGGTAGTCGGGCGTAGCGCCGCTCCTGGTAGATGCCGTGCAGTGCCATGAGAACGAGGGCGGTAGCGACACCTGCCGTGACGCTGAGCCTGGTGGAGCCGCTCGGGAGCAGCATCGCTGAGATGCCGATGCCGGCGACGATGGAGTTGACGGCACCGATTGCCGACGAGAGTGTGAAGAAGACGCCGCGCCAGGAGGCTCGATTGCCGATGTCGAGCATCTCGTTCGGCGCGTGTGGGCCGGTCGTCAGGGGGAAGTACCGTTCGGCGCCGGGCAGGAGCGTGCGGTAGTAGCGGCGGATCTGTTGTAGAGCTGCGAGTGCGGCGACGTCCTCGAGGGAGGTGTGGACGAGCCGGACGTACGTGAAGACACCGAGGATGAACACGACCGGGAGGACCGCGGCGAGGAACACGGTGGCGTAGGCGGTGTCGGCGAGGAACCCGAAGGCGACCAGGGCGCTGGAGAGGGTGGTGAGGTAGATCGATGCTCGGGTGCCGGACTCGGCAACCGTCGAGCTCCTCGCCGATTGCAAGATGAACTCTTCCGTCAGCAGTGCGTTGAGGAATGCGGTCGGACGGTCCGGGAGACGAGCTGCGGATTCGGCTGCGGTGGGGAGGTGATCCATGGTGCCTTCCGGGGTGTGGGAAGGGTGCGGCCCGGTTCGGGTTCTGGGCCGCACCCTCGTCAGGACGCGCTGCGATCACGCCATCGCTCGGGTCAGGCTCGGATGAACGCGAGGATGTCGGGGTTGATGACGTCCGCGTGGGTCGTCAGCATGCCGTGCGGGTAGCCCTCGTAGATCTTCAGGGTCGAGTCGCTGAGGAGCTCGGCCTGCTTCAGGGCGGCGTCCTGGTACGGCACGACCTGGTCGTCGTCGCCCTGCAGGACGAGGACGGGCACGGTGATGGCTCGCAGGTCGTCGGTCTGGTCCGTCTCCGAGAACGCCTTGATGCCCTCGTAGTGCGCGACGGCGCTGCCCGTCATGCCCTGACGCCACCAGTTCGCGATGACCGGCTCCGACGGGGTCGCGCCGTCACGGTCGAAGCCGTAGAACGGGCCGGACGCGACGGCCTGGAAGAACTCGGCACGGTTGGCGGCGAGTGCCTGGCGGAACCCGTCGAAGACCGAGATGTCGGTGCCGTCGGGGTTCGCGTCGGTCTTCACCATCAGCGGCGGGACGGCGGACACGAGGACCGCCTTCGCGACGCGACCTTGGGGCTGGCCGTACTCGGCCACGTAGCGGGCGACCTGGCCGCCGCCGGTGGAGTGGCCGACGTGGATGGCGTCGTGCAGGTCAAGGTGCTCGACGACTGCCGAGACGTCGCTGGCGTAGTGGTCCATGTCGTGGCCGGTTCCGATCTGCGACGAGCGGCCGTGGCCGCGTCGATCGGTCGCGATGACGCGGAAGCCCTCGGCCAGGAAGTACAGCATCTGCGCGTCCCAGTCGTCCGAGGACAGCGGCCAGCCGTGGTGGAAGACGATCGGCTGCGCGTCGGCGTTGCCCCAGTCCTTGAAGTAGATCTCTGCACCGTCGTCGGTGGTCACGTAACCCATGTTTGCTCTCCTGTGCTGTCGTGCGGTTGTGGTGGTCGGTCGATGGGTGGTCAGTCGAGTTCGGCGACGGCGTCGGTGATGAACGCCGCGACCTCGGTCGGATGCGTCTGCATCACCAGATGCGGTCCGTCGATCTCGATCACCTTGCGGACGCCGGCGCGCTGGTAGCCGAAGCGCTCGACGTCCGGGTTGATGGTGTGGTCGGCGCTGGAGACGATGCCCCAGGACGGCTTGGTCTTCCACGCCGCGACGGATGCAGGCTCGCCGAAAGCGACGGCGGACAGCGGACGCTGCGAGACCGCGAGGACCCTTGCCGTCTCGAGGTCGAGGCCGCCGGCGAAGACGGCGGGGAAGGCGTCGATGTCCACGGAGACGTCGGTGCCGGGCTCGGCGCCGTCGACGGGGTAGGGCGCGTACACGAGGTTCGCGGCGAGGTCGCTGTCCGGGAACCCGCCCTGGAGGGCTCCGAGGCTCTCGCCTTCTTCGAGTGCGTACGCGGCGACGAAGACGAGGCCGACGACGTTCGCGGCGACGCCGGCGACGGTGAGGATCGCGCCGCCGTAGGAATGCCCGACGAGGAGGACCGGTCCGTCGATCTGCTCGACGAAGGACTTGATGTAGGCCGCGTCGCCGGACAAGCTGCGGTTGAACACGGGTGGGACGAGGACGTCGTGGCCCTCGTCGAGGAGGAGCTTCGTGACGGGCGCCCAGCTGGCGGCGTCGGCGAAGGCTCCGTGGACGAGGACGATGGTCGGGGCTACGGGCACGGTGCGGTCCTTCCTGGTCCGCAGCTGGTGCCGCGAACCCGTGTCGGCGGGGGAAGCGTGTGCTTCCGTCCGAGACGCTAGGAGCGGGGACCGGTGCTCCACATCGGTCGCGATGACTGAGATGCGCCGTGGTGCGACTTAGTCGGTCGCCGACCGCACCGTCAGTCGGTCATCGACCGGTCGTCGGCCGTCGCTGTCGGCTTGGGCGTCAGGACCGACGGCAGCTGCTGCCGGGCCGAGACGCCGAGCTTCTGGAACGCCGCGTACAGGTGGGCTCCCACCGTCCGGGGCGAGACGAAGAGGTGTTCGCCGATGGCGCGGTTGCTCAGGCCCTGGGCTGCCAGCGTGCAGACGCGCAGCTCTTGTGGGGTGAGCAGCTCGATGCTGCGCTGACGCGTCGTCGGTAAACGCTCGCCCGTGGCGCGGATGGCGTCCCGCGTCCGCTCCTCCCAGGACGGTGCGGGCATCGCTTCGAAGAGTTCCAGGGCGGCGTGGAGGACGGCGCGAGCGGTGGCGCTGCGGTTCAGGCGGCGCAGGCGGCGACCGAGTCGAAGCAACGCTCGGGCCTGGAAGTAGGGGATGGGCCAACGCTCGTACGGCAGGGTCGCCGAGGCTGCCTCGAGGTCGTCGTCGGGAAGCAGCGCGGTCCGGGCGTAGCCGACGGCAGCGCGCACCATGGGGGCGTGCCAGCGGGCGTGGAGCCGCTCGAGGTCCCCCAGCCGCTGCTCGGCGTCCCGTCGGTTGCCGGTTTCCAGTGCGGCGTCGACGTAGTCATGGGAGGTCAGGACGGCGAAGGAGGGATTGAACGAATCGTCCTCGGGGTCGAACAAGCGTCGGAGAGGTTCGAGCGCATCCGTGGCCCGGCCGGACATCAGATGCGCCAACCCTGTTGCGCCGAGGAGGGTCGCGCGCATCGCGCTCGACCGGAGCACCTGCGCGCCGGCCGCGGTCCCACCGGCGATCTGCTCGGCGTCGGGGTACTCGCCCTCGAGTGCGTCGAACCAGGCGAGCGCGCACCGCGCGGCTGCCGAGAAGCCCTCGTCGCCGAGGTCACGGCCGAGAGCTGCGGCCTGTTCGGCGAGGGCTCGTGCCCTGGCGACGTCGCCGGCGAGGTAGGTGGTCATCGAGGTCCCCATGAGCGCCTGCGGGAACGTCCGCAGCTCGCCGCGCGCTCGCATGCTCGCCAGGGCACGATCGAGCAGGACTCGAGCCGTGTCGATCTCGCCCACGAGGTTCAGTGCGTAGCCGAGGAACCACGCCGACTCCTCGTCCTGGGCCGTCGGCGCGGCTGCCCGCGCGAGTTCCAGGACGCGATCGCCGCGGACCACCGGCTCGGTCCGTGCTGCGAGCAGGAGTGACCGCGGGTCGTCCTCGGGCAGCGCGAGGGCTTCGACGACGGCGAGCATCGGGTCGCCCGGGTCCGCGTCGGAGGTGTGGTCCCACGCGATCGCGGCGAGGTGGAGCAACGCGTCGGTGGCGTGCTCGACACCGCCTGCTGCCTGCATCTCGGAGATGGCGTGGAGCGCCGGTCCGAGGTCGCCGACGGCCAGACCCGTCCGACCGGTGGGCAGGGTCTCCGCGACCCAGGCCGCGCGTGCTGCGCGCAGCTGGTCGGGCGCCTCGTCGCGGGCTCTCTGCACCAGCAGCGACGCTTCGGAGGTCCTGCCTGACAGCCCGGCGAGTTCCGCGGCGACGATGCGCCGCTCGACACGTCCGGCCACGTCCGAGGTCAGTTCGGCGGCGCGCTCGTAGGCCTTGCTCGCCCCGAAGGTGTCGGACATCGCGCTCCGTCCCTCGCCGAGCGCGGCGAGCTCCTCGGCGAGTGCGTCTTCGTGTCCGGTGGCGAGCTCGGCGCGCCACCAGATCGTCCGTACCGGATCGTCCTGGTGTTCGAGCACGAGCGACCGCAGGACCGCGGCGCGTTCCGACGGCGATGCCACCAGGAGGACGGCCGACTGCACGAGTGGGTGCCGGAACCGGATGGCACGCGGTGGAACCCATTCGAGGAGCGATGACGCCGAGGCCTGCTCCGTCCAGGTCGGCGTCGGGAACCTGCCGATGGCACGGGCAGCGACGCGAGCGGCCTCCTCGGCGCTGGTACCGCCGGTCAGCGCCACGGCGAGGATGGCCAACCTGACGGACTGATCCAGCTCCGCGTACCGTGCGGCGAACTCCTGCTCGACCCGCCCCACCACGGGGCGCTCCCGGGTGTGGTCTGCCGCGGCGGCCGACCGCCCGAGCTCGTGCAGCGCCAATGGGTTGCCCTCGGCGCGACGGAGCAGGTCGCGTCGAGCCTGCCCCGTGGGCGCTTCGGAGATCCCGTCGAGGAGTTCGTCGGCATCCGATTCGTCGAGCGGACCCAGATGCAGGCGTCGTATGCCCGTGGTCTCCGTGTCGCTGTTCCGTGTCGTCATGACGATGACGACACGGTCCTCGCCGACACGACGGGCTATCATGCGGAGCGCCCACTCGGAGGGCGCATCCATCCAGTGCAGGTCCTCGGCGACGACCAGGACCGGACGTTCGGCGGCGGCGTCGGACAGCAGCGTCAGCGCGGCGAGGCCGGCGAGCAACGGCGAGGGCTGAACATCCGTCGCGACACCGAACGCGACGTCCAGCGCACGTCGCTGCGGCGCCGGCAGGTCTGCGATGCCGCTCCGCAACGGGTACAGGAGCATGTGCAGCGCGGCGTACGGTTCCGCTGACTCTGCCAGGACGCCGGTGGTCGTGATCGTTCGCATGCCACGGGTGTTCGCGTACTCGAGCAGGTCGGTGACCAGCGATGACTTGCCGATCCCCGCTTCGCCGTCGATCACGAACGCAGAACCACCGCTGGCGACGTCGCGGACGGCGTCCCGGAGGGCCTCGCTCTCCCGCATGCGCCCGATCACGGGCTGGACCATCGTCACCCCGTCATTATCGCGTTCGAGCAGGGCTACGTACGCAGGTCGGACGGTGAAAACAGAGCTGACGCCGCTCCCGCCCGCCACGCACTCCACGCCTTGCCGTCGAGTGCCGACGCCATCGCGCACCCCGCCTTCGTCCGCCACGCCTTCGTCCACCACGCCTTCGAGGCATCCCTCCTCCCGGTCCGGCAAGCAGTCATGGCCTTCTGCCTCGATCTGCGATGACCTTCCCTCGTCCCGCCGGCCGAAGCCTCGGTGAGCGTGTGGTGTCCGTGAGGAAGACGGCGTTCGGCGTAGGGAAGTCGTAAGGGCCCGCGATCGGCGGTGTGGCGCGGTGTCTACTGACTCGCTGTGCCCACCACGGGCATCGGGCCGTCCGGCCCGTCGTTCGTTCCTCTTGGAGTCGTAGTGCTCGACATCGTGTACGTGCTCGCCGTCATCGCTGTGTTCGCAGTGGTGTCCCTCGTCGCGAAGGGGGTCGAGAAGCTGTGATCGTCTTCAGCATCGGGGCCGCCGTCCTCGCCGTGGCCGCCCTGGCGTACCTCGTGTACGCCCTCGTGAAGCCCGAGCGCTTCTGATGGACGCGCTGTTCGGCATCCTCCAGATCCTCACGGTCGTCGTCGTCCTCGTCGTCGTGTACCGCCCCCTCGGCGACCACATGGCGCGGATGTTCACGACGGCGAAGGACGCCCGCGTCGAGCGCGGCTTCTACCGCCTCATCGGCGTCGACTCGACGTCGGAACAGACGTGGCCGGCCTACCTCCGAGGCGTCCTGACGTTCTCGGTCATCGGCGTCCTCTTCGTCTACGCGATCCAGCGCCTCCAGGCCTTCCTGCCGTACTCGCTCGGCTTCCCGGCCGTGCCCGAGGGGCTCTCGTTCAACACCGCCGCCTCCTTCGTGGCCAACACGAACTGGCAGTCCTACTCGCCCGACGTGACGATGGGCTACGCCGTGCAGGTGCTCGGCCTCGTCGTGCAGAACTTCGTCTCCGCGGCCGTCGGCATCGCCGTCGCCGTCGCCCTGATCCGCGGGCTCGCCCGGGCGAAGAGCGGCACGCTCGGCAACTTCTGGGTCGACCTGACCCGGTCGATCACGCGTCTGCTCCTTCCCCTGGCCGTCCTCTCGGCCGTCGTCCTCATCGCCGGCGGCGTCATCCAGAACCTCGCGGGGTTCACCGACGTCACGACGCTCACCGGCGGCACCGCGACGATCCCCGGCGGCCCCACCGCCTCGCAGGAGGCGATCAAGCTGCTCGGCACGAACGGCGGCGGCTTCTTCAACGCCAACAGCGCGCACCCGTTCGAGAACCCGACCGCCTGGACGAACGTCTTCCAGATCCTCCTCATGCTCGTCATCCCGTTCTCGCTGCCGCGCACCTTCGGCCGCATGGTCGGCTCCACGAAGCAGGGCGTCGCGATCGCCGCGGTCATGACGACGATCTTCGCCGTCTCGCTCACCGCCATGACCTGGTTCGAGCTCCGCGGTGCCGGCACCGCCACCCAGCTCGCCGGAGGCGCGATGGAAGGCAAGGAGGCGCGGTTCGGCATCTGGGGATCGACCCTGTTCGGTTCCACCTCGACCCTGACGTCGACGGGTGCGGTGAACTCGATGCACGACTCGTACACCGCCCTCGGCGGCATGATGGCGATGCTGAACATGATGCTCGGCGAGATCGCCCCCGGCGGCGTCGGATCGGGCCTCTACGGGATGCTCGTCCTGGCCGTCATCACGGTGTTCATCGCCGGCCTGCTCGTCGGCCGCACGCCCGAGTACCTCGGCAAGAAGATCGGGCCGCGCGAGATCAAGCTCGCCAGCCTCTACATCCTGGTCACGCCGACCATCGTGCTCGCCTTCACGGCGCTGAGCTTCGCGATCCCCGCGGTGCGCGCCGACGTCGAGGGCACGTCGATCTGGAACCCGGGCCTCCACGGCTTCGGCGAGGTGCTCTACGCCTTCACCTCCGCCGCGAACAACAACGGCTCCGCCTTCGCCGGCATCACGGCGAACACGCCCTGGTTCAACACCACCCTCGGCGTCGCGATGCTGCTCGGCCGGTTCCTCCCGATCGTGCTCGTGCTCGCCCTCGCCGGCTCCTTCGCCGCTCAGGACAAGGTCCCCGCCACCGCCGGGACCCTGCCCACCCACCGCCCGCAGTTCGTGGGCCTGCTCACCGGCGTCTCGGTGATCATCACCGCGCTGACCTACTTCCCCGTCCTCGCACTGGGACCGCTCGCCGAAGGGCTGAAGTGACCATGTCCATCACCACCGACACACCGACCACCGACCACGAGCGCGAGGGCGACCACGCCCCGACGAACCGAGGAGGCGCGTTCGGCGCCGCCCAGCTCGTCGCGGCCCTGCCCGGCGCGCTCCGCAAACTCGACCCGCGCGAGATGTGGCACAACCCCGTCATGTTCATCGTCGAGGTCGGCGCCGCCTACACGACGATCCTCGCGATCGCCGGCCTCTTCACCGGTCCCGAGACCTCGGGCGGCTCGCCCGTCCCCGGCTCGTTCACCTGGGCCATCGCCGTCTGGCTCTGGCTCACCGTCGTCTTCGCCAACCTCGCCGAGTCCGTCGCCGAGGGCCGCGGCAAGGCACAGGCCGAGACCCTCAAGGCGACCCGCACCAGCACCACCGCCCAGCGCGTGGTCTCGTACGACGCGACCTCCGACGCCGGTGCCGAGCGCGCCTCCTCGGAGTCGGTGTCCTCGGCCGACCTCACGCTCGGCGACACGGTCGTCGTGACCGCCGGCGAGCTGATCCCCGGCGACGGCGACATCGTCTGGGGCATCGCCAGCGTCGACGAGTCGGCCATCACGGGCGAATCCGCCCCGGTGATCCGCGAGTCGGGCGGCGACCGCAGCGCCGTCACCGGCGGCACCCGCGTGCTCTCCGACCGCGTCGTCGTGCGCATCACGAGCAAGCCCGGCGAGACCTTCGTCGACCGCATGATCCGACTCGTCGAGGGCGCCTCCCGCCAGAAGACCCCGAACGAGATCGCGCTGAACATCCTTCTCGCGAGCCTGTCGATCGTCTTCGTCGTCGTGACCCTGACGCTGAACCCCATCGCGGCCTACAGCGACGCGTCGGTGAGCATCCCCGTGCTCATCGCCCTGCTGGTCTGCCTCATCCCCACGACGATCGGGGCGCTGCTCAGCGCCATCGGCATCGCCGGCATGGACCGCCTGGTGCAGCGCAACGTGCTCGCCATGTCGGGCCGCGCGGTCGAGGCCGCCGGTGACGTCACCACGCTGCTGCTCGACAAGACCGGCACCATCACCTACGGCAACCGGCAGGCGGCCGAGTTCACGCCGCTCGACGGCATCGCCCGGGCCGAACTCGTCGACGCCGCCGCCCGGTCGTCGCTCAGCGACCCGACCCCCGAGGGCAAGTCCATCGTCGACCTCGCCCTGACGACGGGGTGGCACGACGCCGACGGTCAGCCGGGTGAGATCGTGCCTTTCACCGCCCAGACCCGCATGTCGGGCCTCGACCTGCCCGACGGCACGCAGATCCGCAAGGGTGCCGGCAACTCCGTCATCGCCTGGGTCGAGGAGGACCGTCGTCTCGCCAGCACCGAGCACGACGAACTGCAGACCCGCATCGACGAGATCTCGAACGCCGGAGGGACCCCCTTGGTCGTCGCGATCAAGACGACGTCCGCCGAAGCTCGCGTCCTCGGCGTCGTGTACCTCAAGGACGTCGTCAAGACCGGCCTGCGCGAACGCTTCGCCGAACTGCGAAGCATGGGCATCCGCACGGTCATGATCACCGGCGACAACCCCCTCACCGCCAAGGCGATCGCGGCCGAGGCCGGCGTCGACGACTACCTCGCCGAGGCCACCCCGGAGGACAAGCTCGCCCTCATCCGCCGAGAGCAAGAAGGAGGCGCGCTCGTCGCGATGACCGGCGACGGCACCAACGACGCCCCCGCGCTGGCACAGGCAGACGTCGGCGTCGCGATGAACACGGGCACCTCGGCCGCGAAAGAGGCCGGCAACATGGTCGACCTCGACAGCGACCCGACGAAGCTGATCGACATCGTCCGCATCGGCAAGCAGCTGCTCATCACCCGTGGCGCGCTCACGACGTTCTCGATCGCCAACGACATCGCGAAGTACTTCGCGATCATCCCGGCCATGTTCGCCGGGGTGTTCCCGGGGCTCGGGCTGCTGAACGTCATGCAGCTGTCCTCGCCGGCGTCGGCGATCCTCTCGGCGATCGTCTTCAACGCCCTGGTGATCGTCGTGCTCATCCCGCTCGCCCTGCGGGGTGTGAAGTACCGCGCCGCGTCGGCGTCGTCGATCCTGTCGCGCAACCTCCTCGTCTACGGACTCGGCGGCGTCGTCGCCCCGTTCGTCGGCATCAAGATCATCGACCTGATCGTCAGCCTGCTCCCCGGCTTCTGAGCCGACGCAGACGACGAACGAGAGAGAGACCATGAACACCCGCACCCTGCTCCGCCAGTACGGTGTCGCCTTCCGCGCGATGCTCGTCTTCACCGTCGTCCTCGGCGTGGCTTACACGGCCGTCGTCACTGGGGTCGGCCAGCTCGTCCTGGGCGGCAAGGCGGACGGTTCCGCCGTCCGCGTCGACGGCCAGACCGTCGGCTCGTCACTGATCGGGCAGTCGTTCACCGACGCCGACGGTGTCGCCCTGCCCGAGTGGTTCCAGTCGCGGCCCTCGGCTGCCGGTGACGGCTACGACGCCTCCGCCTCGAGCGGCAGCAACTACGGGCCCGAGAACGAGGATCTCATCGCCGCCGTCGAGGAGCGACGGGCGGCGATCGCCGAGAGCGACGGCGTCGCCCCGGAGGACGTCCCCGTCGACGCGCTCACCGCCTCCGCGTCCGGGCTCGACCCGCACATCAGCCCCGAGTACGCGCGCATCCAGGTCGAGCGGGTCGCCGCGGCACGTGACCTGCCGGTCGCGGACGTCGAGGCGCTCGTGGAGGAGCACACCCAGGGCCGCGACCTCGGCTACCTGGGCGAGCCCACCGTGAACGTGCTCGAGCTCAACGCGGCCCTGGCCGAGACGGGACGCTGAGACCGTGAGACGGGGGCGGCTCCGGGTGCTGCTCGGCGCCGCCCCCGGCGTCGGCAAGACCTACACCATGCTCGAAGAAGGAGCACGGCTCGCCCGAGAGGGCAAGGACGTCGTCGTCGCCGTCGTCGAGACCCACGGCCGCGAGGCGACGGCGTCCATGCTCGGCGATCTCGAGGTCGTCCCGCGGACGACGACCCTGCACCGCGGCGTCGAGCTGACGGAGATGGACGTCGACGCGGTCCTCGCCCGGAGGCCCGACCTCGCCCTGATCGACGAGCTCGCCCACACCAACGCACCGGGCTCCGTCCGGCAGAAGCGGTGGCAGGACGTCCAGGTCCTCCTCGACGCGGGCGTCGACGTCATCTCGACCGTCAACGTGCAACACATCGAGTCCCTCAACGACGTGGTGGAGAAGATCACCGGGGCCGCACAGCGCGAGACCGTCCCCGACAGCATGCTCCGGAGCGCCGACCAGATCGAGGTCGTCGACCTCGCCCCCCAGGCGCTCCGCGACCGTCTCGCCGAGGGGAACGTCTACCCGGCGGCCCGCATCGACGCCGCGCTGTCGAACTACTTCCGCCTCGGCAACCTGACGGCGTTGCGGGAGCTGGCGCTGCTGTGGCTGGCCGACGAGGTCGACAGCGCCCTCAAGGCCTACCGGGTCGAGAACGGCATCGACAGCAAGTGGGAGGCGCGGGAGCGGGTCGTGGTCGCCCTCACCGGCGGGCCGGAGGGCGAGACCCTCATCCGTCGTGGTGCCCGCATCGCCGCCCGGTCGTCCGGGGGAGAGCTCGTCACCGTGCACGTCATCGCCCAGGACGGCCTCCGCGATGCGCACCCGGGTGCTCTCTCCGCGCAGCGCGCCCTGACGGAGAAACTCGGCGGCACCCATCACCAGGTCGTCGGCGGTGACGTCCCCGTCGCCCTGGTCCAGTTCGCGAAGGCGATGAACGCCTCGCAACTCGTCATCGGCGTCAGCCGCCGGAGCCGGGTCGCCGCCGCCCTGACGGGCCCGGGGATCGGTGCCACCGTCATCCGCGAATCGGGTGACATCGACGTGCACATCGTGACCCACTCCGCGGCCGGCGGCCGGTTCACCCTCCCCCGGGCCGGAGGCGCGCTGACGTTGCGTCGTCGGCTGCTGGGGGGCGGCCTCGCCGTGGTGCTCGGCCCGATCGTGACCTGGCTGCTCGTGATGTTCCGCAGCGACGAATCGCTCACGAGCGATGTGCTCGTCTACCAGCTGCTCGTCGTGGTCGTCGCGCTCGTCGGGGGGATCTGGCCGGCCCTCTTCGCGGCGGTGCTCTCGGGAGTGACGCTGGACTTCTTCTTCGTCGAGCCCTACGACAGCATCACCGTCGGTCGGCCGCTGCACCTCCTGACCCTCGTCCTCTACGTGGTCATCGCCCTGCTCGTCAGCTACGTGGTCGACCAGGCGGCCCGCCGATCCCGGGCGGCGGCGCGTGCCGTCGCCGAGTCCGAACTGCTCGCGGCCGTCGCCGGGGGCGTCATCCGCGGCCAGGACGCGCTCCACGCGCTCCTGTCCCGCACCCAGGACGCCTTCCGCCTGCGGACGGTCTCCGTCATCGACGTCGACGGTGACGTCGTCGACTCCCTCGGCTCACCCCGGGCCGGAGACGAGACGACGGTCGTCCCCGTCGGCACCCGTGCGCGCCTCGAGATGACCGGACCGCCGATGGCGGCGTCCGAGAGGCGCCTCCTCGCGGTCATCGCGGCCCAGGTCGAGACGGCCCTGGAACACAAGGCCCTGTCGGCGACCGCCGACTCCGCCGGGCCGCTGGCGCAGGTGGACCAGGTCCGCACGGCACTGCTCGCTGCCGTCGGACACGACCTGCGGCGGCCGCTGGCCTCGGCCACGGCGGCCGTGACGGGCCTTCGACAAGGCGACGTCGTCTGGGCGGACCGCGACCGCGACGAACTCCTCGCCACGGCCCACGAGAGCCTCGACGCGCTGTCGGCCCTCGTCACGAACCTCCTGGACGTCAGCCGCGTCCAGGCGGGAGCCCTCGCGGTGTCACGCCAGCCCGTCGACGTCGACGACGTCCTGTTCGCCTCCGTGGACGAACTCCAGGTCGAGCCCGGACGCATCGAGCTGCAGAGGGGAGAGGACGTTCCCCAGGCCGACGCCGACCCGGTCCTGCTCCAGCGCGTCCTGGTGAACCTGCTCGACAACGCCCTGAAGTACGCCCCCGGAGGGACGCCGGTGCGTCTCTCCAGCAGCAGCTTCGGAGACGCCGTGGAGATCCGCGTCACCGATCAGGGGCCGGGGATCAGTCCCGAACGCCTGGACCTGGTCTTCGTTCCCTTCCAGCGCCTCGGAGACACCGACAACACCGCCGGCCTCGGGCTGGGACTCGCCATCTCCAAGGGCTTCACCGAGGGGATGGGGGGCACCCTGCGAGCCGAGGAGACCCCGGGAGGCGGGCTCAGCATGGTCGTCTCCCTTCCTGTGGCTCATCGGACGACCGGGACGGACCACGCATGAAGATCCTCGTCGCCGACGACGATCCGCAGCTCGTCCGGGCCCTCACCCTGACCCTCGGGGCGGTCGGCTACGACATCGCCACCGCCGCCGACGGCGCCGAGGCGCTCCGCGCCGTCGTCGAAGAACATCCCGACGTCGTCATGGTCGACCTCGGCATGCCACGCGTCGACGGGCTCGGCGTGATCGAAGGCCTCCGCGGCTGGAGCAACGTCCCGGTCCTCGTCGTCTCGGGCCGAGCCGGCGCCGCCGACAAGGTCGAGGCACTCGATGCCGGAGCCGACGACTACATCACCAAGCCGTTCGCCATGGACGAGCTGTTGGCCCGCCTCCGGGCGCTGACGCGACGCACGACTCCGACCCCCGATCAACCGTCCGAGACGTTCGGGGGCATCCGGATCGACTTCGTCGCCAAGAGCGTCGTCCGCGAACCGGACGAGGCGATCCGCCTGACTCCCACCGAATGGCGCATCCTCGAGATCCTGGTCAGGAACCCGGGGCGTCTCGTCACACGGGAGGACATCCTCACCCGGATCTGGGGTCCGGCACACACCACTGACGGCGGGTACCTGCGGCTGTACGTCTCCCAACTCCGGAAGAAGCTCGAAGCGGTCCCGGCTCAGCCTCGCTACCTGCAGACGGTGCAGGGCATGGGCTACCGCTTCATGCCCGACGAGCCGAGCAGATGACCTCGGAGCCCGAGGTCGAGCACGTCGGGTTCCGAAGAATCGTCGACCTCCAGGGCGAGGGCATCGAACTGCGGCCCGGTTCCGTAGAACCGGGTGGCGACGGTGACCGACGTTGTCGACGTCATGTCCGGTTCGTCTCCGTCGGCAACGCGGTGTAGACCTCGTCCCAGCGTGCGAGGTACCGCTCGAGCGAGAGGTGGCCTGCCGCGAATTCCCGCTCGAGGGCGACGAGCCGCGCAGCCGTCGCGCGGACGCAGGCGGCGTCACCGAGCACGACCAGACCGCCCGGGGTGCACGTCGACGACGCCGCCAGCTCACGCACCGTGGCCCGGAGCCGTGTCGTCATGACGTCGAGGCACAGGAACCCGAGACCGTAGAGGGCCAGAGCGATCGAGGCCGCCACCGGAGCCGGGACCCGGGATGCCAGGACGAGGAGCGACACGGCCGAGCAGATCGCCCCGGCGACGGGCCAGATCTGCCGGAGATGAAGGAGCCTCCTCTCGCGGAGGCTCGTTCCCGGTCGGAACACCCGGAGCGTGATCTGCTGCACGACCGTCGACCGAGCCGGAGCCTGGTCCAGCGAGCCCCACGAATGAGCACCGTCCACGACGTCGTGCACGGCGTGACGCATCGTCGGGAGGGCGCCAGGGGCCGTCATCGTCGGCTCGGGTGCCGGCGCAGACGCCCGACCGTGATGTCGCCCGGGCACGGGACCGCCAGGAGGTCGCCGATGCGCAGGTCTCCGGGCAGATCGGCCACGGCGAGATCGGGCCCCTCGTCCTGGAGGCCGATCACCATGGCCACGTCGTGGGCCGTCGAGATGCGCCCGATCAGACGGAGCTCCCGGATGGCGACGGGCACCGCACCGAGTCGGGCGTCCACCTGGACGACGATCGCGCCGGAGCTGTGACGGCAGACGTTGCTGACGGTGACGACGATCGCCGTGGCGTCGTCGACGGTCGACACCCGGCCACCGGAGCGGGGCACGAGGGCAGCGCCCGTGTGGACGCACGGCGTCTCGCAGATGCTCGCCAGACGGACGAGGGACACCCCGCCGATGACGACGTCGTCCAGGGTCGGACGAGTCCGTTCCGGCCAGGCGTCGGGGACGAACGGGTCGGCGATCACCCGTCGCATCGAGGGAAGGATGTCCGTGAGGGTCATGAACGGACCTCACGCGCGACGCGGCGGTCGCAGGTCGTGTCGAGGGTGGCCGGCGATGAGTGCATGAGACAGTCCTAAGCGGCCCGGCCTCGCGAGACGGAGTCCCTTGCGACATCTGAACGCTTCGGCCCGACATCCTGACGCAACCCGTGCGCCACGACCTCGACACCTCTCGTGGGGGCCGAGGAAAGCCCGTCCACGACTGCCCGGACGCCCACGCCGTTCTTCGTCGGGGTCAGTCGTAGACGCGGCCGAGCACCCAACCGCCGTCGGTGCCGAGGACGACCTCGAACATGTGGGTCGTGCCGTCGTCGTCGGTGGCCTGGAAGCGCCAGCCGACGAAGCGACGGGGCGGGTGCGTGATGAAGGCGGGCGTGACCGCCGGTTCGACCCGCAGCTCGGTCGGGGTGTCGCTCACCCGCCAGCGTCGGCACGACCAGACCAGCCGCGCCGGCAGGTCGCGCTCGAACCACAGCGCGACGGGCTCGTGGGTGGTCTGGGTGCTCATGTCGTCCTCCTGCACGTTCGAACGTGTGTTCGAACGGATCGAGTGTAGGTCAGGCCTGAGGGGTGGGCAACCAGATCACGGTCGTCTTCCCGGACAGGGGGTCGAACGGGGTGCCCGGCGCTGGATATGATCCGGCGTGACCCGGCCATCCGACGGCCCGGTCGACGAAGGGGAACGACCGTGAGCACACCGATCGAGCCGGGCGTGCCCGACCAGCAGCCGCAACCGCAGGGGTGGCAGCAGCCCGAGCAGCAGCCGCAACAGCAGGGGTGGCCGCAGCCCGAGCAGCAGCCGTCCGGCTGGCAGTCCCACTCCCACTCCCAGCCGCAGCCGCAGCCGCAGGCCCAGGCGCCCTGGCAGCCGTGGCCGACGCAGGACCCCTACGCCGCGCCTCCTGCGTTCCTCCCCGCCCTGCCGGTGCAGCCCTCGAAGACGCCGTGGGTCCTCGCGATCGTCGGGACGGCCGTCGTCGCCCTGATCGTCGGCGGCGGGGCCGGCCTGCTCGGCGGGATGACGCTCGCCGGCGGTTCGGCCGGCTACGACGACGGCTACTCCTCCGGCGACGAGGATCCCACGACCTACTTCGGCTCTGACGCGGTCTACGGCGACTACCTCTACCCGCTCGACTTCTCGGGGGTGACCAGCGTGGACGGGCTCGACGTCGGCACCTGCTTCACCGTCGGCGACCTCGGCCGTGAGGGCACCGGTGACGTCGAGACGACCTCCTGCGACGAGGCCCACGACGAGGAGGCCTACCTGGTGAGCGAGCTGGACGGCGGCGCGTTCCCCGGCGGCGTCGAGGTCCTCGACGAGGCGGCCGCCCTCTGCGACGCGGCCTTCGACGACTACGTCGGGGCCTCGTACGACGAGTCCCTCGCCGACTACGGCGTGCTCGCTCCGACCGAGAAGGGCTGGGACGACGGCGAGCGCTCGGTCGTCTGCTACGTGTACACCTACGGCACGAGCCGCGTCGGCAGCCTGGCGGACTCGGGCGTCTAGGCCGGGACGCCGGGCCCGGCGTCGCTCTCGCAGTGCGTGTCGGCGGCATCGGCGCCGACCAGCGACGTCACCACGGTCGGCGCGATCGCCTGCCCCCACCGCCGGTGCATGGTGGCCCACGACAGCAGCTCCTGGTGGAAGAGCCCCTCCGAGCGCCATTCGGGGAACGGCACCCAGGAGGCGCCGGGCGTGGTGAGGGCGACCCGTGCCGTCAGGGCGTTGAGTCGTTCGATCTGCCGCGTCAGCAGGCGCTTCGCGACCGGAGGGATCGGTCGGAACTCCGCCATCGGCGGGATGCCGACGTAGACGATGCGGCAGTCCGGGCCGGCCGTCTCGCGCACCCGGACGGCGAGGCGACGGAGCGAGGCCTCCCACGAGGTGCCGCTCGTGGCGAGCAGCACGTCGCAGATGCCGAGCAGCACCACGGCCGCGTCGGCGCGTCCGGCCGGCAGCTCGACCCGGGCCGCCTCGGCAGCCGTCAGCACGGGTGCCGAGACCTCGTGCCACGTGACGCCACGGCCCCGGGCCGACCCGACCAGCCGTGCGGTCTGGCTGGCACAGGTCAGGTCGTGGGCGAGCACGCCGAACCCCTCGACGGCGATGCTGCCGACGAAGAGCAGACGGTCGGGGTCGGGGCCGTCGACGGTCATGCGGCGGGCGTCGCGGGGGAAGGGCGCGCGAGCCACCTCGCGTCGGTAGAGCGCGAGGTGCAGGTGGAAGAGGGGCTTGGTGGCCCGCACCACCGCCGCGATCAGGCGGCCGTGTCGGCGGGGGGTCGGGGTCTCGACCAGGGGCATGTGTGTTCGCAATCCGTGCAGTGCAGGAGGCGCGGCCTCCGCCGGTCTCGTCCTGAGACCTGGGCCAGTCTGCCGGTCCCCCGAAAGGAGGACAGGCCCCCGTTGGGGGAGGAGCGGCGCGCAGTGGCGGGATTCCGGGCCGGGAGGGGCCGAAGAGAGGCGAAAGAGGGGCCATGGAAAAGGCTGCGCGAGGAGCGCGCTGTCCGCATTGCGAACAGCCTCGTCGAGTAGCTAGATGGACTAACTACCCCATGGTTTCATTCGTGTGTACCGACTTCACGGGCGGTGCGGGCCGCGACCGAGTCGCGGCCCCCTCGACACCAGCATCACGGGCAGGCAGCACAGGGCTGCCGAGAACGGACACACCATGACACTCCTCACGCCTTCGCGTCGCCGCTCCGACGCGGGTCGCAACTCTTTCTCCGAGGTCCGCGAGACCGAACGCCAGGCGACCCTCTTCGTCATCGCCACGGCGGCCGTCGGCGCCAGCGCCAGCCTCGTCGCCGCCCTCTTCCTCAGCAACGGGCTCTTCCTGTGAACGACGACCTGACGTACGTCGAACTCGCCCCCACCGAGCCCCTCGACCTGTCGATGCTCTTCGAGGCCGACGCGGCCTGACCCCGCAGGGACGCGACGTCCATGTGGTTCCGAGCCGGCGCCTCCTACCCTTGACGCCATGCAGACCCTCGACCCGGCGCGCGTCAGCCCGGCCTCACGGCTCGACGACCGCTACGGCCGACGCCCCGGCCGAGCCCGGCGCTCGCGGCTGATCGCCCTCGTCGCGGGCGGCGTCGTGGCCGCCGTGGTGGCGGCCTGGGTCGTGCTCGTCGCCTTCGACGGCGACTCGGCCGAGCTCGAGGTGAGTCACTACGGCTTCACGGTCGCCGGCGACGACGCGGTCGAGGTGCAGTACACGATCAACGTCGCGGGCGGCACCGACGTCGCCTGCGCGGTGCAGGCGCTGAACGAGAACCGCGCGGTGGTCGGGTGGAAGGTCGTCGACCTGCCCGCCGTCGACACGTTCACCCAGACCTACACGACCTCTCTCGTGACCAGCGAGCGTGCCGTGACCGGGTCGGCGTACCGCTGCTGGGTGAGCTGACCGGCACCTCCACGAACGACGCGACCCGCGCCTCC